>JAJTEN010000012.1:0-52045 GCA_021298155.1 Sphingobacteriales bacterium
AACCATGATAGTGGGCGGCAAACAAGTAAATGCCCGTGCCTATATTTCAAAGTTTAATTTTAGTGGCACCGACCAAAGTAAAAAAGTTGGCGTATTATCTGGTGGGGAGCGCAACCGTGTGCATTTGGCCATGGCGCTTAAACAAGGTGGCAACGTATTGTTACTGGATGAGCCTACCAATGATATAGACGTAAACACCTTGCGTGCTTTGGAAGAAGCTATCGAAAACTTTGCTGGCTGCGTGGTGGTAATTTCCCACGATAGGTGGTTTATAGATAGAATTGCCACACATATTTTAGCCTTCGAAGGCGATAGTCAGATTTACTATTTTGAAGGAAATTACTCAGAATATGAAGAGAACAAAAAACAGCGCTTGGGTGATGTATCGCCGCATAGGGTGAGGGTTAAAAATATATAGAAGAGGACCATAGTCCATAGACCATGGTCCATAGTTGATGACGCTAATTAAAAAAGGGGAAACTGCTAAACCAGTTTCCCCTTTTTTAATTATTCATAATTCCCAACTACACTTTTCTTTTATGCGCGGGCTTTCTTCTGGAAGGCTTATTATGCGGTGGCAATTGCTTTTTGGGTTTGGTTCGAACCGAAGAAGGAACGCTTTCTACGTAGCGGGTATCTAACACAAAAGGATGAGTTTCGTTAACCGGAATTTGTTTGCCTATTAGCTTTTGAATGTCTTTTAGTTCACCAAATTCTTCTTCATCGCAAAATGAGAAAGCTATGCCATCAAATCCGGCTCTACCCGTTCTACCAATTCGATGCACGTATGTTTCTGGCACATTAGGCAATTCAAAATTAATTACATGCGATAAGGCATCAATATCGATACCACGTGAAGCAATATCTGTGGCCAATAATACTTTTATTTTACCCGACTTAAAATCGCTCAAGGCTGCTTGTCGCGCATTTTGAGATTTATTACCATGGATGGCAGCTGCTTTTATGCCGGCTTTATCGAGGTCTTTTACTACCCTATCTGCCCCATGTTTGGTACGCGTAAAAACCAAAACAGAATTCATTTTTTCGGTTTCCAATAAATGAATTAGCAATCGTTTTTTATCTGATTTGCTAACATAGAATAGCGACTGAACAATGGTATCTGCTGTAGATGAAACAGGCGTTACTTCTACCTTTGAAGGATGATGCAAAATACTATCGGCCAAACTTTGAATAACCGGTGGCATTGTAGCCGAGAAAAATAGAGAATGACGTTTGTGTGGTAACTTAGCAATTACTTTCTTTACATCGTTCACAAAGCCCATATCTAGCATACGATCGGCTTCGTCCAATACAAAAAACTGCAATTCATTTAAATGAACAAAACCTTGTTGCATGAGGTCTAATAAACGACCCGGAGTGGCAATGAGTATATCTACGCCTCGGTTCAACCTATCTACTTGTGCATGTTGCGAAACACCTCCAAATATAACAGTTGGCTTTAGTCCGGTATGTTTACCATAAGCTATAAAACTCTCTTCAATTTGAATGGCTAATTCTCTGGTTGGCGTTAGAATAAGTGCTTTAATTTTCTTGCGTTTTTCTGTAATTTGCTGCGACTGCTTATACAAAAGCTGAAGGATAGGAATGGCAAACGCTGCTGTTTTTCCGGTTCCGGTTTGAGCACAACCTAGCAAATCTTTACCTTGCAATAAAATGGGGATGGCTTGTTGTTGGATAGGAGTTGGCGTAGTGTAGCCTTCGGCCTTTAAGGCCTTTAAAATGGGCTCAACCAAGTTGAGCTGATCAAATGTTGTCATAAAAAATATTGGGCAGAATGGGCCCACGAAAATAAAGAATCTAAGCTAGCTACTCTGCAGTGGGTTTCGATAAAATTAGTGAAACCGCGCCACAAAGATAAGCCAGCGATTGGAATAAACTAATTTTAAAATAGTTGGCGATTAGAAAGCATGTCATTTTAAGCGCAACGCAGTGAAGCGAAAAATCTTTTTGTTTGAATCAGTAAAATTATAGATTCTTGAAGCAAAATAAAGCAACATTCTATGCTCAGCTTCTGGGAAAAAAACACGTTTACAAATTACGATTACATTATCATTGGTGCGGGCATTACGGGCATGTCTGCTGCTTGCGAAATAAAAGAAAAGTGCCCGCATAAATCTGTCTTAATACTCGAAAAGGGTTTGTTACCCAGCGGCGCTTCCACCAAAAATGCGGGCTTTGCCTGCATTGGCTCGCTAAGCGAAAATTGTGCAGACATTGCCCTCATGGGCGAAGATGCTTTTATGCAACTCACACTCAATCGCTGGCAAGGCCTGCAAATACTGCGCAATAGATTGGGCGATGATGCCATTGCATACGAATCTAATGGTGGGTATGAGTTGGTTTTAACAGGTAAAGATGATGTGTTTATAAATCAATTAGACTACATGAACCAGTTACTTTTCGCCCATTTTAACAAGTCTCTTTTCACGCTACAACCCCAAGCTGCCAAGCAATTTGGGCTGAACCAACACTTGGTAAAAACGGTGATAAAAAACGAAGTGGAAGGACAATTAGACACCGGAAAAATGATGCAAGCTCTTATTTGTTACGCGCAAAAATTAGGCGTAAGCATCATCACGGGTGCTCAGGTGTTAAACGTGCAGGAGAACCCAGAAAATGTGTTGGTTCAAACCAAAACAATAGACTTTAAAGCCAAACATGTATTTTTTTGTACCAACGCATTTACTAAAGAACTGTTGCCGGGTATAGAATTAGAACCTGGTCGCGGACAAGTTATAGTAACGACGCCCATTCCCAACTTAAAAGTGAAAGGTATATTCTTCTTTGATGAAGGGTATTATTACTTTAGAAACTACCAAAACAGAATTATATTCGGAGGCGGCAGAAACCTCGATTTTGCTCGAGAAAACACCACAGCGTTTGGGTCGAACCAAAAGATATTAGATGCTTTACAGTATTATTTAAAAGAATTAATTTTACCAGAAACGCCCTTCGAAATGGAGCATAACTGGAGCGGAATAATGGCATTTGGTTCAGACAAAACCCCGCTTGTTAAGAGAATTAGCGAGCGCCAAAGTATGGCGGTTCGCCTTAACGGAATGGGTGTTGCGCTGGGGAGTAAATTGGCCAAAGATTTGGTTGAAATAAGCAGGAATTAGCTACTTGTTTTATAATGTTTGATATACTCCTTAGATAACTCTACATAGGCTTGTGCATTGCGTTTTACTTTTTGGATATGCGCTTCGCTCAATTGCTTTGCTACCTTAGCGGGCGAACCCATTACTATGCTGTAATCTGGTATTTGCATGCCTTCTGTAACCAATGCATGGGCGCCAATAATGCAAAAGTTACCAATCTTGGCGCCATTTAAAATAGTGGCATGCATGCCTACCAAAACATTGTTTCCCATTTGTGCGCCGTGTACAATGGCACCATGACCAATTATACATTCTTCGCCAATTACCACTGGATAACCCGGATCTACATGAATTACGGCATTTTCTTGCACATTGCTTTTATGGCCAATGTGAATCTCATCTGCATCGCCACGAATTACTGCACCAAACCAAACAGACACTTCATTGCCCAATATTACCCTCCCAAAAACACGCGCCGTATCTGCTATAAAAACATCTAAACCTTTTTGAATGGGTGTTTGTAAAATGCTTTGCATACGCGCCAAAACCGAATTTTTTAAATCGCTATTTTTCATACGGGTTCAAAACTAAAGTTATTTATTTGGGTTTTAAAAGATAAATTGCACATATTAAACATCTGAATACATGAAAAAATTATTCTTATTAAGCGCGCTTGCTACCGTATTATTAGTAGGTTCAGCCCAAGCCCAAAGCATTCCATTTCCACAACCTAGTCCGGCTGCAAGCATTAGCCAAAACTTTGCCACCTCCAAAATAGACATTAACTATGCACGTCCGTCTGCACGTGGTAGAAAAGTTTTTGGGGATGTTGTTCCTTTCGGTAAGTTCTGGAGAACTGGCGCAAACTCGGCCACCACCATTACTTTTGGCGAAGATGTATTTGTGAATGGCATGGAGTTAAAAGCGGGTAAATACGGTATTGTTTCATTTCCAAATGCCAATGAGTGGACAGTTGTTTTTACCAAAGATCTAAATGTAACTAGCGCAGATGCATACCAAGAGGCCAATGATGCTGCTCGTTTTAACGTAAAAACAGAGCAGTTAAATCAATTTGTAGAAACCTTTACCATTGAGTTAAATAATATGCGTAATGATGCGGCCGATTTAATTATGAAATGGGAGCAAACGCAAGTAAAATTAAGTATCAAAAGCAATTACGATGAGCGCTTAAGTAAGCAAATAGAAACCGTAATGAATAAAGATACGCGTCCGTACTATGGCGCAGCCAATTATTTTTACGAAAACAATAAAGACCTAAACCAAGCTTTAACTTGGATTAACAAAGCTGTTGAAGCTAATCCGAAAGCTTATTGGGTTTGGTTATTAAAAGCCAAAATCCAAAAAGGTTTAAAAGATTACAACGGTGCATTAGAAACCAGTGCTAAATCATATGAGTTAGCCAAGGCAGATAATGATGATGCCTACATGCGTAATAACGAAAAATTACAAGCAGAAATCAAAGCGTTACCAGATTACAAGCCAGGAAAAGCAAAGAAGAAATAGTAGTATTCAAACCAAACAAAAAAGCTAGTTTCAGAATTGAAACTAGCTTTTTTGTTTTACACCCAATCTACTACAAAAATTCAAAGCCAATGTCTTTGCGGTAATATTTGTTTTCGTAGCTTATCCGCTCTGCATTTTGCAAGCTTAGGTTCAAGGCTTCTTGTATGTTTGAACCCAATGAAGTTATAGCCATTACCCTGCCGCCATTGCTCAGTAACTCGCCGGCTTCACTTAATTTAGTACCGGCATGAAATAAAGTAGAACCCACAACAGAATCCATTCCACTCATTACTTTACCGCGCTCAAACACCTCTGGGTAACCTTTAGAAACCAGCATTACGGTTACAGCTGTTCGCTCATCTATTTCAATCTTCACCTCATTTAACTTACCTGTGCCTGCTGCCATCATTAGTTCTACCATGTCGTTTTGAATACGCGGCAAAACAACCTCGGTTTCTGGATCGCCCATGCGGCTATTATATTCTATAACTTTCGGTTCACCATTTACATTCATGAGTCCCACAAAAATAAACCCAACATAATGAATACCCTCTGCTTGTAGGCCCGCCAAAGTTTTAGATACTATTTGGGTTTCTACTTTTTGTAGAAATGCTGCATTGGCAAATGGTACCGGACTAATAGCTCCCATGCCGCCTGTATTGAGGCCTGTATCGCCCTCACCTATTCGCTTATAATCTTTAGCGCTTGGCAGTAATACATAATTTTTACCATCGCAGAGTACAAAAACAGAAAGCTCAATACCTTGCAAAAACTCCTCTACCACCACTTTTTCACTGGCCGAACCAAACTTTTGCGCGGCAATCATTTCTTTCAACTCAGCTTGTGCTTCCTCTACCGAATGGCATATTAACACACCCTTTCCGGCAGCCAATCCATCGGCTTTAAGCACAATAGGCAAGCTATGGTTTTCTAAATACGCCAATCCTTCTTCCAGCGTATTTTGAGTAAAGGTTTGGTATGCAGCGGTTGGAATGCCGTATTTCTGCATAAACTTCTTACTCCAATCTTTACTACCTTCCATTTGTGCGCCAGCCTTATCCGGACCCACAAAAGCTATTCCTGCCAGTTTTGGATCGGCCATAAAGAAATCTCTTAAGCCTTTAACAAGCGGGTCTTCCGGACCTACAACCAATAAACTAATTTGATTATCGAGACAAAATTGCCCAACCAAATGAAACTGATTTACATCTATAGAAACATTAATACCATGCTGACTAGTGCCTGCATTGCCCGGCATAATGTATAATTGTTTGCAGTTTGGACTTTTCGCTAAAGCCTGTGCAAATGCATGTTCTCTGCCTCCAGAGCCAATTAAGAGGATATGTATCATGAGGCAAATATAATGCGTTCGTATACTTCAAACGTATGTGGATACGCATTTTTTTCATCTGCATCATGATGTTCAGCACGCGAGAGTGCAAACGCTGAAGCATTTAATTCTACAAAAAAGGCATCTGCTTTAAATGTATGGTGAATACGCGTAAGATAAACCTTATTACACAAAGGCAAAGCCTGCTTATAAATACTATCGCCACCAATAATAAAAAGCTTCTCTACTTGTGCTTGTTTGGCAAAATCTAAAACAGCATCAAAACTCGTAAACACCTGGCAACCCTCTATTTCTTTGGCCGTTTTACTGAGAATTAAATTGGTTCTATTGGGCAAAGGTTTGCCAATAGAATCATAGGTTTTACGCCCCATAAGCACGGCATAACCAGAGGTAATTCGCTTAAAATATTTTAAATCATTGGGCAAATGACACAATAATTTATTGTCAATGCCGATTCCATTTTGCTCATCGGCAGCCACTACCATTGCTATTTCCATGAATAATTTTTTATGTATTATAAAAAAAGTCCCGATAGAAACTACGGGACTTTTTTATTTTAAACTAAATTCATTTTAATGCGTTTGCCTATTTCATCTATATCGGCTTTAAACTTCTTGTCGGTTTCCATTAAATCATTAACCGTCTGACAAGCGTGAATAACCGTAGAGTGATCTCTGCCTCCAAAATGCATACCAATTGTTTTTAAAGACGACTTGGTTAAATCTTTGGCGTAAAACATAGAGATTTGGCGCGCCTGCACTATCTCACGCTTACGCGTTTTAGATTTTACCTGCTCAACTGGAATGGTAAAATAATCACAAACTAATTTTTGGATATACTCAATCGAAATTTCACGGGTATTGTTCTTTACAAAATTCTTTAAAATTTGCTTAGCCAACTCAATGTTAACCTCCTTACGGTTTAAACTAGCCTGAGCCAACAAACTCACTAAAGCACCCTGTAATTCGCGCACATTGGTATTTATATTGTGCGAAACATACTCTACCACTTCACGATGTAAAGTGATACCATCATTATACATCATATGTTCCAATATGGCTAAACGCGTTTCAAAATCTGGCGTTTGCAAATCGGCTGATAGTCCCCATTTAAATCTACTCAATAAACGCTCATCCATGCCTTTTAAATCTTTAGGCGCTCTGTCTGAGGTTAAGATAATTTGCTTACCCTGTTGGTGCAAATGATTAAATATAGTAAAAAATATTTCCTGAGTCTTTTGTTTGTTTTCTAAAAATTGAACATCATCTACAATCAGCACATCTATTTGCTGATAGTAATTAATAAAATCTTGGTTAGAATTGTTTCGTATCGCATCTACAAACTGATTCATGAACTTTTCTACCGGAACATATACTACAATTTTGGTGCGACTATTTTGTTTAATTAAATTACCTATGGCGTGAACCAAATGCGTTTTACCTAAACCTGTTTCACTAAAAATCATAAGTGGATTAAAAGAGGTTCCACCTGGCTTATTTGCCACCGCAATACCAGCACTCCTTGCTAACCTATTACAATCTCCTTCTATAAAATTATCGAAAGTTAAACTTGGATTCAAGTTACTATCAATATTCATTTTCTTGATACCAGGTATAATAAACGGATTTTTGATGCTTGGATTCAGATTGATCCCAACACTGGTTTGCTGTAAATCAGATTTTGAACTACTACTGCCCGGTATATTTACCACATATGGTGTTGAATTGGCCGTTCCGTTTTCTACAATGATATTGTATTCTAACCTCGCCCCTACGCCAAGTTCTTGTTTTAAAGTTTTCTTTAACAAGCTAACATAGTGCTCTTCTAACCATTCGTAGAAAAACTGACTGGGAACTTGGATAGTTAAAACTTTGTTATCTAATTTAATGGGTTTAATAGGCTCGAACCATGTTTTGAAGCTTTGGGCCGGAACATTATCTTGAATAAGCTTCAGTATTCCATTCCAAACATCTTCACATGTTTTTTCAATCATTATATTCTCCTTCATATCGAATGTAAAAATGACTAAAAAAGTTCACACATCAAAATCTTTTCAACATATTTTTTTGATAAAATGTGGTTTAAAAAAATTACACACTGATTTTTAACACTCTTAATTTATGTTCGAAAAAAAATTTTTGGTTGTGATAAATTAACACTAAACAAAAATTTAACAAATAATTGATAAGCGTCAAAAATCCCAGCATTAACAATGTACTACAGACATTAATAATTTAGTAACAATAATTAATTTTCAAGGTTTATTAGCTCCGACACGGAACTAGTAGGCTCTTTTACAGTGTTAACAAAAGGTTCAAAAGTGTATGTAAGCGCTCCTAGTTGGAGTCCAGCCCAACCCACTTGATTTACACATACTTTTTTGTTGATAACATTGGTGTAAAACACAGGCTCTGGCAAAAAGGTATGGGTATGTCCACCAATAATTAAATCAATATGCGCAGTTTGAGTGGCTAATATTTCGTCGCAAACTTTTGTAGAATTATATTTATAACCCAAATGTGATAAGCAAATAACCAAATCACACTTGTGCTTCCATTTCAGTGTTTCGGCCATTTTATTTGCCACTTGAATGGGATCATTGTATTTTATTTCTCCATATAATTTAGCTGGCACCAAACCATCTAATGCTATTCCAAGACCAAACACACCAATCTTCAAGCCCTGTTTGCGATAAATTTTATATGGTTGTACCTTTTCTTTAAGTGGCGACTTAGAAAAATCATAATTGGCGTTCACGATATCAAATTGCGCATGTGGCAATTGTTTTAGCAAACCAGGTATCCCCGCATCAAAATCATGATTACCTAAGGTTACACAATCATAACCCATTTCACTCATGAGTTTATATTCTAGCTCACCTCCAAAAAAATTAAAATAAGGAGTTCCTTGAAAAATATCTCCCGCGTCTAGGAGTAAAATTTCACCTTTTTCTTTTCTGCATTTTGCAATGAAAGATGCCCTTGCCGCTGCACCTCCTTTTCCTCCCAACTTCTTATCTGCAGAGGGAAAAGGCTCAATTCTACTATGCCAATCATTGGTATGCAAAATGCTTAACACTTTAGGTTTTGCATTGGCCAAAACTTTTACAGGGGTGTTGGCTAAAGCACCAAAACCTACTAAATATAAGGTTTGTTTGATAAATGCTTTTCTGCTACTCTTTTGTAATTCTTCCATCTTTTATGGCTTGCAAAGTTTCTCCTTCGTAAAAGTTATTTTTCAATTGCTCAATTTAAAGCTGTGCGAAGCATGACCGAAACGCTTTCATAATTCAACGGATTCTTTAACATGGAAGCCATATCGCCACCCCCGGCAAGGTAATCACTCGTTAGCAATCGGTATACCTTTTGGTGTTCAAACGGTTTTCCATTGGTAAATTGAATATCTTGGGCTTTAGTGTTACCAATTTTCATGCGTATACCAGATACAGGCCAACCACCATTGGCTGCTACTACATTTAAAAAGGCTTCTAATTGATCTCCAGTTACATCTAGAACCACCAGCTCATTATCAAATGGCAATAACTCAAAAATTGTGCTGATATATATATCACCTTTATAAATAGTTGGGATTCTGAGTCCACCCGAATTGAGCACACACAAATCAACTTGCAACCCCTTGGCAAAAGCATATTGCATTAACTCATCGCAAACCATGTTTCCAAGAGAACCTTCCGGGTTTTCTTTCACCAAATCTTGAGAAGCCACCATTATCCTTTGGTTCATTTGGCTATCAAGTTTTAGCTTATAAGGTTCAATTATACGTAAAACGGTTTGATCCAAAAGTACTCCCGTATCGGGCATGATGGAAACCGATTGATGTGAGAGTTTTACAAGATGAAAATTACTTTGACAAGCACATAGCAAGAATAAAAGGGAAACAGAAACAAGTTTTCTCATTTTCCTTTTCATAGTCTTATTTAGGCTTTGTATTCTCCAAACACGTTGCGTAAGGTGTCGGCAATTTCACCCAAGGTGGTATAGTTTTCTACAGCATCTACGAGCAAAGGCATAAGATTAGTTCCATTCTTTGCCGCCTCACTAATTTGGTTCAAGCCAGCTGTTACTTTGTCATTATTTCTATTTGCCCTGAGTTGCTTTAGACGCTCCATTTGTCCAATTCTGATGCTATCATCTACCCGCATGATTGGAGGCATAACATCTTGCTCGGCATTAAATTGATTTACCCCAACAATCACTTTACTGCCTTTTTCAATATTCATTTGGTATTGATAAGAAGCGTTCGCTATTTCCTTCTGCATATATCCCTGTTCAATAGCCGATACAGAACCTCCCATAGCATCAATCTTGGCTATATAATCCCATGCAGCAGCTTCTATTTGATTGGTAAGCTCTTCCACAAAATAACTACCTCCCATTGGATCTACCGTATCCACAACACCACTTTCATAGGCAATAATTTGTTGCGTGCGCAAGGCAGTTCTAGCCGCAGCCTCGGTAGGTAAACTCAAAGCTTCATCAAACCCATTGGTATGCAAGCTTTGTGTACCACCCATAACCGCTGCAAGCGCTTGCAGGGTAACACGCATGATATTGTTTTCTGGTTGTTGGGCTTGTAAAGTTGCGCCTCCGGTTTGGGTATGAAACCGCAGCATCATTGCCTTAGGATTTGTTGCGCCCATATCTTTGGCCATTTTTGCCCACATTCTGCGTGCAGCTCTAAATTTAGCTATCTCCTCAAAAAAGTTATTGTGGGCATTGAAAAAAAACGAGAGTCTTTGTCCAAATACATCTATATCTAACCCTTTTGCTTGTGCCGCTTTTAAATATGATTTAGCATTGGCAAGCGTAAAAGCAATTTCTTGCACTGCTGTTGAACCTGCTTCTCTAATGTGATACCCAGAGATTGAAATGGTATTCCACTTTGGCACTTCCTTGCTGCAATACTCAAAGATATCTGTAATGATGCGCATGCTAGGTTTTGGCGGATAAATATAAGTGCCTCTCGCGGCATATTCTTTTAAGATATCATTTTGTATGGTTCCGCTAATTTTTTTGATATCCGCTCCTTGCTTTTTAGCTAATGCAATGTAAAATGCCAACAAGGTTGAAGCGGTTGCATTAATGGTCATTGATGTAGTAATTTTTTCTAATTCAATGCCATCAAATAAAACCTCCATATCTTGCAAAGAGTCGATTGCAACACCCACTTTCCCTACCTCTCCTTCGCTCATAGCATGGTCACTATCATATCCAATTTGTGTGGGCAAATCAAAGGCAACACTTAAACCCATTGTGCCATTTGCCAATAAATATTTATAGCGCTTATTACTTTCCTCTGCCGTGCTAAATCCTGCGTATTGACGCATAGTCCATAACCTTCCTCTATACATATCCTTTTGCACACCACGTGTATAGGGAAATTCTCCTGGCAACTCTTGGTTGCCCAATCCAGTATATAATTCTTTAATTAGAATCCCAGAATCCGTCTCAAAATTTCTTTCACTCATTCTCTGAAAATTATCCAAATACCAAATCAAATTCTTTTTTTATGAAGCCCAAAGCTTTGTGCGTTGGCACTACTTCAATGTTTATTAATTGCTCAAAAATGGCTTTACTTAAATCTAAACCAACTGCATTTGGACCCAAATCTGAGTATGCTGTATTGATTAGGTTAATCATTTCTTCCTTCACTACACGTATCACTTGCCATGCTTGAGCCGAAACATATAATTGTTGCGATAAATTATGGTTATACTCTGAATTAATCGCCGAAATAAGCTCCATTTTTAATTGAGAAGCACTCACACCAGGCTTGTGGGTGCGCATTACCAAACTTTCCGGGCTCATTCTTTCCATTAGCAGGATGCAACGCTCATACGCTTGTAAACGCAAGGGTTGCATGGTTTTAATTTGTTCAGATTTTAAATCCATCATGCGTTTTTCATACTCTGTATCAAAGAAAATCTTAAATTGATAGTAGGTAATAATAAATACAATAAGGGCCGGAATGAGATATTTTGTAATCTCTAAAAACAATACAATTACTTCGTTCATGTAGTCAAAATTTCCTCGAAAATAAGGGATTTTACCAAATTTATTTTCTTAAAATAAACAATTTATGGAAAGCGTTGAATTGTTGCTTATTTTTCTGTTAAATGTATTTGTAAAAAGTTAATTTCGTAAGCTTAGGAAATGGCAAAAGAAATAAAAGAAAATAAAATAATTTTTGGAGATATAAAAGAATTTCCAGAAAAAGATGCGCAGGTTGAACCCAAATCTAAAAAACAAAAAACCGCTGAAAACCAAGAATCTGGAAGGTATTTGCGATTTATTAAAGATGAGCGATTCTTAAAATCTGTTGGGATATTTTTTACTTTTTTATCCGTTTTCTTATTTGTTTCATGCATTTCATTTTTTGCCAGTTGGGAAAACGACCAAAGTTTGGTTCAATCCATCTCTTGGGGCATGCTTACTGAGACCAACCCGGTATTGGCTGACAATATCTTAGGTACATTAGGCGCTTGGATCAGCTATGTATTTATATATAAAGGTTTTGGTATTGCCTCTTTTGCCTTTGTACTCATTTTCTTTTTGTTTGGCATTCTACTGCTTACCAGATTGCAACCTTTATCGTTCAGCAAAACATTAAAATATAGTTTCTTTATAGGCATTTGGGTTTCTTTACTCATGGCATTTTTGTTCCATGAAAACTCGCCCATTCTTGGCGGATCTTTTGGGTATTATGGATTCTTGTATTTAAAAGGCCTACTGGGTACAATGGGTGTTGGATTTGCCTTGTTGGCCTACTTATTCATTTTTTTGATTGCAGTATTCAATATTAAATTCTATGCCCCAAAAGCACTATCAAATATAGAAGACACACCAGCTCAAACCCAAGGCATTGAAAATGAAATTTCCTATAACAATCAAATCCAGGATGAAGTAGCAAAACCAATTGATGAGCTCCCTATTAACTTAGATGATTTTGTGCTCACAGAAAAAACAGATATCGATGCCCCTGAACCTATTCCAAATCATCAAACTGAACCACTCGAAATCACCATAAATCAGCCCATTGAAGAAGAAGCAATAAGTGAAGATACATTCGTTATTGAACCTATTGCTGAAATAGAAAAGATTGAGCCAGTTGTAATTGAAAAACAAGAACAATTAAAAACAGATAGTGGCTTAATCATTGAAGTGCAAGAAATAGTGGAGGAAGAATTAACGGATGAAAATGCAGGATTGGTGCATAGCGGACTCGATCATCCGTACGACCCAACCCTAGATTTTAGTCACTACCAATACCCTTCGATAGATCTCTTAAACGACTATGGCGACAATAAAGCTAAAGTAGAAAGTGCTGAACTTAGCGAGAAAACAAGGATGATTGAGGATACGCTGAAAAATTATGGTATTGGTATCAAGAAAATTTCAGCTACCATCGGGCCCACTGTAACCTTATACGAAATTATCCCGCAGGATGGGGTTCGAATTGCAAAAATTAAAAATTTAGAAGACGATATTGCACTTAGTTTGGCCGCATTGGGCATTCGTATTATTGCACCTATTCCAGGGCGCGGTACAATTGGTATTGAGGTGCCTAATACAAATCCTGCCATGGTTAGTATGCGCTCTGTATTGGCATCACCTAAGTTTATTCATGCCGAAATGGATCTCCCTATCGCCTTCGGGAAAACCATTAGCAATGAGGTTTTTGTAACAGATTTAGCAAAAATGCCTCACATGCTTATGGCTGGTGCTACAGGTCAGGGAAAGTCGGTTGGACTCAACGCAGTGCTTGCATCGCTCCTCTTTAAAAAGCATCCTTCACAAATTAAATTTGTTTTGGTTGACCCAAAAAAGGTAGAATTAAATATTTATAAAACCATTGAACGCCATTTTTTAGCCAAAATACCTGGCGACCAAGATGCAATTATTACTGATACCAAATTGGTTATTCATACCTTAAATTCTTTATGCCAAGAAATGGACGACAGGTATGATTTGTTGAAAGATGCGCAAGTAAGAAATTTAAAAGAATACAACGCAAAATTCATAAGTAGACGACTTGCACCAACAGATAAAATTAAACACCGTTACTTACCTTATATTGTAGTTGTAATAGATGAGCTTGCAGATTTAATGATGACAGCCGGTAAGGAAGTTGAACATCCTATTGCACGCTTAGCCCAATTAGCAAGAGCCATAGGCATACACCTTATCTTGGCTACGCAAAGACCAAGTGTAAACATTATCACCGGAACAATTAAAGCAAATTTCCCTGCCCGTGTAGCCTTCAGGGTATCTCAAAAAATCGACTCGAGAACCATTCTAGATGCCAATGGCGCAGATCAATTAATTGGTAAAGGAGATATGTTATTTAGTAATGGAAATGACCTAATTAGGTTGCAATGTGCTTTTGTGGATACACCAGAAGTTGAAAAAATTACGGAGTTTATTGGGAGTCAGCAAGGCAGAGAACCATACGAATTACCTTTGGTTCAAACCGAAAATGAAGACATGGGTCCAAGCGAGGGATTTGACCATGATAACCGCGATAGTTTGTTTGAAGAAGCAGCTAAGCTAATTGTGATGCATCAACAAGGCTCAACCTCACTTATCCAAAGAAGATTAAACTTAGGCTATAATAGAGCAGGCAGATTAATTGATCAGCTCGAAAAAGCAGGAATTGTTGGACCATTCAAGGGAAGTAAAGCCAGGGAGGTGATCTGCAAAACCGAAATGGAATTAGAAGAATTACTTAAAAATTTACGCTAAGCCTAGTTTGGCACAAAATATGACTTTAAACCATTCATTAAATTTTTCATCTTAAATCAATTATTATTAAACCTTTGCCACGTGAAAAAAATATTATTAATCTGTTTGACGCTATTTTTAATGATTCCTGCATATGCCCAAAAAAGCAAAGGAAATGATGCTGAAAAGTTAATGGATCGAATTAGTAAAAGATACAAAGAATTCAAAAGCATAAAGGCAGATTTCGTTTATACGATTGAAAATAAACAACAAAAAAGTCAGGAGAAACAAGTGGGTCACATCTTAATAAAGGGCAACAAGTTTACTTTGGATATTGCTAATCAACTGATTATTTGTGATAATAAGACCATTTGGACCTATAGCAGAGAGGTAAATGAGGTACAGGTTAGCGATTATTCGCCTAAAGAAGGTGCAATTCGTTTAGACGATATTTTTACCATGTATGGTAGAGGTTTTATGTACAAGATTATTGATAATAAAAAAGAAGCAAATAAAGAATTGGTGTTTTTAGAGCTTACCCCAAAAGACAAAAAGAAGAAATATTTTAAACTGAAGGTGACTGTTGATAAAACAAATCAAACCGTATTAAGCACGCAAGTATTTGAAAAGAACGGCACCATTCATACGTATAATGTCACCAATCAAGTTCCAAATCTAAAATTTGAAGACAAAAAATTTGTGTTCGACCCTAAAAAATATCCAGGAGTTGAAGTGATAGATTTGCGTTAAAAACCTCCTCCAACATCCAATTTTACGGGAGATTTTGGTTCTTTTGGCGTATCTAATACACTCCCTTTTATCGTTAATTGAACATTGCCACTGGCCGAATTAGACTGCACAGTGATTCCCTTTGAAAATACACCTCTGTAGCTACCTGCATTGTAAATAGCTTTTATTTTAGCCTTCTCCCCTGGCATAATTGGCTCTCTTGGCCACTCTGGGGTAGTACAACCACAGGCGGGTTGAACATTACTCAATAATAGCGGAGCTTTTCCTTTGTTGGTAAATTTAAACTCATGAGACACAGGTTTACCATCATAAATTTTACCAAAATCGTGCTCCACAGCCTCGAACTCAATTACTGGTTTTGGTTCAGTTCCATTTTGGGCTAAACCCAACAAACTGATACTTAAAAATACAAATAAAAGAATACTATTTTTCATAACGTTACATAAAAAAGCCTGCACAAATATAATTTATGCAGGCTTTAAAATATTAATTTTTTTTACTTGCTATCTGCAGGTTTTACATCTCCTTTTAGGTAAAGGATTACTGTAGAATTTTTAGCATTACTTACTACGGTTACACTTTTGGTGAACGGGCCAGGTGAAGCCGCATTGTAGGTAGCTTTTACAGTTCCTGTTTTGCCTGGCTTAATAGGCTCTTTTGTCCACTCAGGTGTAGTACAACCACAACTTGCAGCAGCATTAGTAACGATTAAAGGTGTTTTACCTGTGTTTTTGAAAACGAATTCATACGTTGCTGGAACTCCTTGTGGAATATTTCCGAAATCATGTGTCTCCTTCTCAAATTTGATTTCAGCAACTTTACCATCAGGTTGCACATCTGGAGTTTGAGCGCTTGCAGTGAATAAACCTCCAAAAGCGATCATAGCGGTTAAAATAAATTTTTTCATCTTGGTTATAGTTTTTTACTTGTTTGATATTACAATTTCCGTTCCAAAAATACTTTAGTTCTGTCGCAATACCAATAACTCTTACTTAAATTTTTATTAAAACAGGTGTTTCACCCAAAAAGATGTGCCTATTTAAAACGTAGGCTGGTTTAAAAATGAACCAGCCTACGTTTAAGTTGAATTAATCTTTGATTAACTTTCGGGTAATTGTTGTTTCTCCTTTTGAAACCTTTATCACATAAATGCCTGAAGCCAATTTATGCAAGGCAGATACCGTAATCCCTGCACCTCCAGCTATCTGATTTAATTGGCCTTTGTACGCAACTTTTCCAAATAAATCTACTATTTCAATTGATACCGCCGCGTTTTCTGAAAGTGCAAAACCTAGGTTAATTTGGTCTTTAAACGGATTTGGATATACAATTATTTCCTCCGCTATTTCGCCTGTAAAATCTAGCAAGCGAGCAGGAGAATACGCAAAGCTTCCGTCTCTGTCTATCATTTTCAATCTGTAATATACATGCTTACCATCAAAAATTTGAACTGCATTTTTGTCATCAAACTGATAGGTTAGTGATTTATTAGAATTACCTGCGGCGGCTATTTCACCAATCTTCACAAAACGCTTTCCATCTTCTGCGCGTTCTACCTCAAATAGCTTGCTATTCAATTCACTCACTGTATTCCAAATTAATAAAGCATCCTCACCATTTCGCATGGCTTCAAACTTAGATAAAGTTACAGGCAATGGAGCAAGGTCGGTAGTTCCTGTAAAATCTCCTAAATCATTGCTCATACCTGCAACACCAAACCTGTAGTTTACAGAGTCTACTGCAGTCATACTTGCGCCAAAATGCTTCCAAGTTCCTGCTGCAGCAGATGTTTTTTGTGCGAGTTTTAAATCACTCATAAATGGCACAGTACCCAACATATTTGGATCAAAAGTAAAGGTAACATCATAAGCATATAATGAACCACCACTTGGCGTGATTCTCCAAAATACATCCATAATCTCTGCATTTGGATTATTCCCATTATTGGTTGGATCAGACACAACTGCACCTGTATGGTAAGTTCCACTGATGGCAGTTGGTAAGGTTCCACTATACCCCCAAACCAAAGTAGCAACAGTATCTCCGTATGAAATCATACGCTGGGTATTTCCTCCACCAATACTTCCAGTGATAGTCATTGGTGCTGGATTTACTGTTGGTGTAAACTCAAATGCGCCTATATCAGGTGCACCCGTTCTAACTAAGGTACTTCTATTTGCTCCGGTAATATCTCTAGGTACAAACATGGTTTGTTGTGCGCGGCCATTAGCAGCCCAGGCCATTGCATTATTTACAGCAGGCTTCAAATCAGTGCTGGATGTAAAGGTCATATCTGCTAATAAAGACCTTCTATCTGTATTTACATTTACTGCATTTCTAAAAGTGGTATAAATAGTGCTTGGCGCATAGTTTAAACCATTCACAAAGGCAAAGTTTGCCCCAGTAGAATAATATAAATTATTATCGGCCTGACTTGTTCCGCTGGTTGCGGCGAAGTTTGCGTAGTAAATTGCATAACTGCTTGGGCAATATAAAATATTATTTACGATTCTTAAGTTTGACGTTGCCACAATTTGAGGAACGGTTGGACTCGTAGTATTTCCTTGAATATACAAAGCATACGATGTAGTTGGAGAAGTTAAGCGAAGTGTATTGTTCATGAAATAGGTATTAGACCCATTTGCATAAAAAATTCCATATTGGGTATTTGAACTGGTCATGTTTACTACATTATTACTAAACATAGCTAAACCTGCCTCCCCATAGTAATTTACTTGTGCAGCATATATTCCGTAATAACCTGCTGGACTCTGAATATCATTTCCTGTAACTTCTACATTTCCAGAAATACCACTAAAGAATAATCCATAATAACCATATGAAGGACTTGGATTTACTTTATTATCTCTCACTTTAGGGTTATTTCTGCTCAACAAATAGATACCCGACCAATATGGTTGATTTATGAAGTTAGAGTCGATTACTAAGCCTGGTGTGTATTGATTAATGATATTTTGACCACCTAAATAAATAGAGTAAGAACCAAATCTAAATTCATTTTTTACAAAAGATAGTTCAGTGGCATTATCTCCATTTGGACCAAATACTACAGCAAATTGATCTGCTGTACTGGTGGTAGTAACTCCCTCCAAAATACAGTTTCTAAAACTGATATTATTGGTATTTGTATTATTGGTAGCAAACTTGTTAATAGATACTACTCTCGCAAAAGTAGCATTTGTATTACGAACAGTTAAGTGTTCAAAATTAACAAAACCAGCTCCTCTTAATCTAATGGTATAATTATCTAATGAAGTGGCATTAGCAGAGGTAATGATAACGCCAGCAGCATTATTTGATGCAGATTTAAACAATACCTTTGCATTCGAATTAGTACCTGCAATGGTTGTAATATCTATCTGGCCTGTATAGGTTCCATTAGAAATATTGAATGTTACGTTTCCAGTAACACCACCGCAGGTTAACCTATTCACAGCATCTGCGATGGTTAAAAAGTTATTTGGACCCGTACCACTTGGATTTATAGTATAATTACCATTTAAAGCGCCACAGAAGCTTGTTGAGGTGGTGTCATTTAAATTTTGCAAATCAGCTACCGTATTTGGATTGCTGGTGTATGCTTTCATATTCACTAAACCGCCGGTGAAGTTAAATCTTTGATTGGCTCCTGATGGGCCACTAGTAGAATCAAATTCAACGGTATCTGTAGCTCCAGGTGCAATTGAACCCGTATAGGTAAGTGTTCTTACTAAAGTATCAACAGCATAGCTCACGTTTAAACTGGTAATGGTATTTAATCCAAAATTTTGAACTACCACAACTACATTTGTTAAACCTGGCTGAACCGGCTTACTTGGTGTTAAAATAGCGATAGCACCTGCATCTTCTGTTGGGCGAGAGAATTCGTTTACACCTGGATCTGGTGCTGTGGCATTTCTTGTTACGCCATCAATATCTGTTGGCACCGTTGCTAATGGCATGCCCATACTATCTATAGAAGGACTAATTGTTCTTAGATTAGTGGCCGAGAAGTAGGTTGGCAATGTCCAAATACTATTGGTATCAATATTCGTAATAAATGGTGCCATCGCAAATCTATAGGTAGCCAAGGTAGGAAAAATTGTATTTGCAATACGGAAAGGATAGGCAGATGGCGAATTATATACATTATGATTAATTAGCATAGAGCTCGCACTTAATGCAGCTGTATTTGTACACCACAATGCCATTGCACCATTTGGTGAGGTAAAAATATTATTTACGATTCTAGCATTATTAGCTGTTGCGGCATTATTGTAATTGTAATATAATGCACAGCTTACATAAGATGCATCAGCAGAGGTATTGTTTACTGTATTATGAGCGATATCTGTAAAGGTATTTGAACCTCCATCATAGATTCCATAAGAAGTAAAAGAGGCTTGGCCGATCTGAATCATGTTATTGGCAATAATATTTCTTGAAGAACTAGTACCAATATTTCCAAACATATAAATACCATATCCACCAGCTTGTCCGTACATTCTATTTCTGGTGATTCTAATACCATTATCACACTGATAGGTATACAATGGAGAAGCGAAAGTATTCACCCCATTTCCAGCATTGATAATAACATTATTATCCATGATAATGCCATTTTGCCAATAAGCAAATACACCATAATAAAAAGGATTAATAAATACCGAATTTCTAATAACATTACCATTTGCTCTAGGTGTTGAATTATTAAATAAGTTAACACCATAATACCCTCCAACTAAAGTACAGCTATCAATGAGCAAATAATTTGCATTATTTCCAGCATTGTTAACATTCATATTATTGGAACTAGAAACAATAGGAGCAAACGATGTAAAACCAGTGGTTAATAGCGATGTTTTCACTGCGCACCTTACCACACTATTACTGTCAGCAGCATTCATGTATAATATTCCGAAACCTCCACCTGAGGATGCAGAATTTTCAATACTCAAATTCCTAAAATGAATGTGTTTCGCACCATTCATTAAAATCGTTGCTCTTTGTCCCGAACCATTATGAACAATTCTTGTGGTGGCTGTATCTGCCCCAACAATAGTAATACTATTTATTGCACTCATTCCTGGCGCTACGCCGTTAAAGGCAATTGAACCATTATAAACTCCCGGTACAATATTCACTGTAATTGGACCAGCAACCCCGCATAGTTGTGCAGTTTGCGAAAAAGCAACTAAACTATTAAAAATTGTATCATTCGGAGTTACTGCTGGGTTTACATAATAGTTCCCTGCTAAAGGAGTACATACCGTTACATTAATGGTATCATTTAAAGGAAAACTATCAGATACTGTATTAGGATTTGATGACCATGCTTTAATTTTATAAAATCCAGGGTTTGCAAAGTTGTATGAACCTAAAATCATAGCAGAACTATCGCCAAAACCTATGCTACCTGTCCATATATTAGGCGTTTGCGCAGTACCATTAACTGTCCAATCTAAATTTGCACTCGTTAATGCAGCTGTTCCAAAACTCTTTACCATAACTTGTACGTTTTGTACACCAAGAGAAAGTGGACTAGTTGGAGCTATAAATCTTGTTAGTGCCGCATCAGCTCCTGGTACAGAGAATTCATAAGCACCAATATCAGGAGTAGAAGTTCTTAATGCACCGGTATAATCTCTTGGTACATCTGGTGTATTGAAACCCACATTATTTAATGAGTCATTGCCTGGCATATAATATTCAGGATTAACACTAAATCTAAACATAGGATTTGCAAATACACCTTGTTGATCATATGCATTGGCATTTACAGCTCTCCAGGCAGCCCAAGTGGTTTGATTACTTGCATGAAACCCAACAAAATTATTAGTACTACCTGCAGGCACTCTCAAATACACATTATTATTATTAATTGTATAACCTGCTCCAGTGGTTTGTAAATAATATACATATTTAGCACCTGAACCTCCTCGGTTCAAACCCCAAATATTATTTCTAATAATTAAACCAGTTGGCGATCCAGAATTATAATATAAATACGTAACTCCAGTAGACGTGCTCGCTGCATGATCAACATCAAAGGTGTTATTGTATATACGTATATTGTTTACACTTTGCTGGTAATATCCATATAAGGTACCATTAAACTTAATATCATACATTAAGTTATTTCTAAAAATAATAGGTCGTGTAGCCTGTGTATTAGTAGCAATAAAATAATACCCATAAAAAGTACCAGTAGTTGTTTGTTGCATCTGGAATGGCTGTTTTATCACATTATTTTCAATGGTATCTTGAGCCATACCATTTACACCATAGATTCCATAAAAAGTAGTTGGAGACGCTTTAGTTGGTCGCCACATCACATTACCGGAGATGGTTGAACCAGATGTATACATCATATACATTCCATATACTGTAAAATCTCTTAAATCATTATTTTTAATAACGTTAAATGTATTTGGACCATTAGTAGTGTTTGTTGGGCAATACGAAATTCCAAAATATGGACCACCTGTGCTGTTACCCACAATTGAGTTATTTTGAATTAAGTTATTGGTACCATTATTTCCGGTTGCGGTTGGACTATTTAGAGCTCCTGTAATAGCAATACCGGCAGAGTTAGAACCACCCAACACAGAACCAATATCAATAGTACAATTCTGTATGGTGTTAAAATTAGCTCCTGCAGTTAAAATTACTCCTACGCCTTGGCTCGAATTTAAACTTACAATTCTTAAGTTATTAATGGTACAATAATCTGTACCTACTAAATTAAAAATACCTATACTACCATTACTTATATTGTTAAACTGAAGTGTAGCTCCATTTCCATTAATTGTAACAGTGTTTGCGGCACTGGTTCCCGGAAATTGGGTAAACATTACTTGTTCGGTATACGGCCCACTTCCGGTAGTTACATTTGCAGTAACAGCCCCACCTAATCCACCAATTTGAAGCAAGGTAGCAAAATCTGTAAAGTTTGTAAATACACCAACACCCGGAGTAGCCGCATTGTTGATGGTAATTACTCCAGATACACTAGATGCGGTGATGCCTGATACTTCATTATTAGCAGCATTTGGGTCAGTTACACCATTTGGATTACTTATAGTAGCTACTATTCGATATAAGCTATTAGAAGCAATTGCCACCGAATCTAAGAAAATGTTATTACTCACGGTTCCACCAAATAAACTATCTGTGAAACTAATTGGTGTTTGTGCCACCCCGTTTAAGGTCCAGTTAATAGTGGCACTGGTTATCAGGTTTTGCCCTGCATTTCTTATTTTTACGAAGATTGCCTTATTCCCAGCAGCGTATGGCGCTGCAGGCATTACAATTTGATCCATGGCTGCATCTAGTGCAATCGGACTTGCCTCAAATGCGCCAATATCCATTGGCAATGCCCTAGGTGTGTTGGCAACATCAAAAGGTACAGTAGCAATTACATTTGCACCTGCACCATTATATGCTCCATCTTGTGGAGAGAAATTGGCAGTACTTGCATTTACATAATTTGGAGAAAACGAATTACTCTGTTGGTCGAATATAGGGAAAGCTGTTTTCCAAGATGACAGCGATGGGTAATCAACACCCAAATAATTGACTAAGTTGTATCCTGTTGAATTACTAAAATACGCATTGTTATTAATAGTGGCTCCCGTTGCCCAAGAACCCGTTGAAAACAATGCATGCTTAGCTCCTGAACCACCTTTGGTTATGCTTATGATATTGTTTCTAAAATCTAGAAAACTAGAAGTAGAAGTTCCACCTGTCCAATATAAACCCTGTGTTTGATTTGTACTTGTAGATGCTGCATAATCAAAATTGAAGGTGTTATTATATATTCTATGATTAAAGCTTGTTAAGAAATAAAATCCAAACTGCTGTCCATTACCATTTAAATTATAGGCGAGATTATTGGTAAAAATACACGGCTCTGTAGACGATCCAGAATAATTTATCCCATAAAATAAAAACATAGGAGTAGTGGTGGTTGGTGAACCTCCAAACAGATTGGTAATAATATTTGCATCAAACGTATCTAAACGAGCAGTACTATTTAAATAAAAAGCATACGTGGTAGTAAATGAAGTTTTTGTGGGTCTTGTAATGGTATTTCCACGGAAGACTGTCCTATTTCCAAATTGCCAATTTACACCGGCGTAAAAGAAGTTTTCAATTCTATTGTATAAAAATCTATTGTAAGACCAGGTAGTTCCAGATGCTTGAGGATAACCTACAATACCGTAATACATGCCCGATGATGTTGGGTGTCCTTTTATGGTATTCAATTCAATGGTATTGAACCTTCCATTTGCACCACTTGTATTATTTGATGATGTACTATTTGAAAATACAATGCCTGCTGAATTATTTGCAGTAGATGAAGTAACGGTTGAAATGTCAATAACAGATCTGCGAATTACATTAGAATCTGCATTTTGAAAGAAATGAACGCCCCATCCAAAATTAGCATTAGTGGTTCTAATATTTAAACTATCAATGGTTACATGCTTAGCCCCTTGTAACCTAATTACAGAAATATTATTGGCATCGCAGTTAAATTGCAAGGTTGCTCCTCCACCAAAGAATTTGATGGTATTGGTTGCTGATGCTCCAGGAATAGCTGGAATAATTAAGTTTTCATTATAGATACCCGGTGTTACATTGATTTCCACAGGCCCAGAAACGCCACAAGCAATTAAGGCTGAATCAGCTGCTCCAAATCTTGTAAAATTATTAATGGCTGTACCCGTAGGGTTAATGGTGTATGTGCCGGATAATGGGGCAGAGCAGTAAGTTACCATAGACCTACAAATAGTATCATTGGCGGGAGTATTATTACCTAAAAAGTTCGGATTATCTGTCCACGCCCGCAAATTATAAGATCCTGTTGAAGGCAAAGAAAGTAAGGTGGTAAAAGTAGCCGTATAGGTAGCTCCTGGAGCAATCGACAAAGAACTTAAAGACTGAAAGACAGGTGTATTATTATTTAATTGATAATATACATCCACACTTGTAATGGTGGTGGTTGAAATATTTGTAAAATTAAAGGCAACTGTATTATTTCCAACCAAAGGTGCAGCAGGTGAAGTAATTTTTCCCGACATTAAATCTGGTGTGCTAGCTGGCACTAATAAAGTATAATCTTCGTATTCTGCTGAATACGTTAATGGTCCACAAGGCTGGGGAATTAAGCCTTGACCATCACTTGCTACACGAATGCGGTATACACCAGCAGTAAGCGTAGTTGGTAAAATAAAGCTACCACTAACATCTGTATTCACAACTGTTAAATTGGGTGAAGTAAATACCAACTCTGGAGCAGTAGTTGCAAATGTTCCATTATTATCGTAATCGATGTATATTCTAAATAAAGTCTGATTACTGTTTCCACCTCTAACCGTAAAATAAACTGAATCACCAGCAGCAGCTCGTACTATTTGATTGGTATAATCAAAATAGATCTGAGTACCCTGACCAGCAGTAGTAAAATTACTAATCTGAGAAGGAGTGACTGAGGTTCCTAAAATAACCCGCTGAATCCCCATACCAAAATTTGCATTATTTGCAGCTGTAATAGCTGTGCAATAATTTGGCGTGGTATAACATTGTGAATAGGAATGCTGAACAGCCATCAACATCATAAGCACCAAAAAAACCACTGATTTTAGCTGTTTAAAATTAAAGCTTTCGCACATTCGCGTGGGCCATTTTAAACGCATTGTAGCTGCCAAGTGATTGGCTCGAAAAGACTCGTTTTGTAGAAAGTTTTTCATTATAATAGTTTTTGGTTTGTTTTACACACTTTATAAAAAAGATAGTTTACCTATCATTTTCATAAATTAAAATTATAAAAAAAAATAATCAATTACAAATAATAAAAAAACAGCCCCGCCTTTTTGGGGCGGGGCTATGCAAATTTTAAGTAAAAATTAAGAGTTTATGCTCCCAAAACCATTTTCAAGTCCTGCAATATATCTTCTATATCTTCCACACCTACGCTTAGTCGTAATAAATTATCAACTACGCCAGCTTTCTCTCTTTCTTCCTTTGGAATGGAAGCATGCGTCATGGTAGCCGGATGATTAATTAAACTTTCAACTCCGCCTAAACTTTCTGCTAGTGTAAATACTTTAAAAGCCGAGGCAATTTTAAAGGTTTTTTGCAAGTCTGCATTTTTAAGTACAATAGAAATCATCCCTCCAAAATCGCGCATTTGTTGTTTGGCAATGGCATGATTGGGATGATCTGTAAAACCTGGCCAATATACCTTCTCAATGGCAGGATGATTCTGTAAAAATAGAGCCACCTGTTTACCATTTTCACAGTGTGCTTTCATTCGTAAATGCAAGGTTTTTAATCCACGTAACACCAAGAAACTATCCATTGGTCCTGGCGTTGCACCACATGAATTATGTATAAAAGCCAAACGTTCATACAATGCATCATTACTCGTTAATAGAGCTCCCATAACAACATCACTGTGTCCACCCAAATATTTGGTAACACTATGCATTACAATATCTGCACCTAAATCTAGTGGATTTTGCAAATAAGGAGATGCAAAAGTATTATCTACTGCAAAAGTAATATGATGGGCCTTAGCAATAGCTGAACAAGAGGCTATATCCACAATTTGCATCGTTGGGTTAGTAGGTGTTTCTACCCACAACAATTTAGTATGATCGGTAATATAAGGAATTATATTTTGAGGATTACTTAAATCAATGAAATGAAATTTAATACCATAATTAGCAAAAACCTTAGTAAACATGCGATAAGTGCCACCATACAAATCGTTGCCAGTAATCACCTCATCTCCGGGCTTAAGCATTTTGATTACGGCATCAGTTGCTCCCATTCCGCTACTAAAACACAAACCATACTTGGCATTTTCCAGCGATGCCAAACAGTTTTCTAAGGCAGAGCGTGTAGGATTCTTTCCTCTGGCATAGGCATACCCTTTGTGTTTACCTGGACTTTCTTGCCAATAGGTACTTGTTTGATAAATGGGCGTCATTACAGCACCTGTGGTTGGATCAGGTTCCTGACCTGCATGAATGGCTCGCGTACCAAATTTAAATTCTGAGTGATTCATTTTTATAGATTATTTTGTGTACGAATGTAGGATTCAAAACTTAAATTGAATAGCATTAATCAATTAAAGATTAAGGAAAGAGAAAATATTTGCATTTAAACGGAATAAACTTATTTTTCCTCCTTAATTGAAACAGAAAATATGCCTACACAATTTATTAGCAAAATGAACAAAACAGAGGCTGGTTTCCATATTCTTATGATGTTAAGTTTGGTAGATGGAAATATTCAAAGCGCTGAAAGTTCGGTAATCATAAACTTTTTAGAAGAAAATTTTAATGAAGCAATTGACATTATAAAAGAACAAGCATTTATAAGAGCATGTCCAGAGGAAGAAAGATTGCAACATTTTACCGAAACTGCCGAACAATTTTATGCTATCGCGAGCGAGAAAGACCGCAATACATTTATCGCATTTGCCATGCAGGTGGTTATGGCTGATAAGAAAATGGAGAAAGAAGAGAATGTTTATATAAATGCTTTATTCGATTGCTGGGGGATTGATTAGTTAATTTCCACCGCCTTTTATTGCTTTATCTTTTATCAGCTTCAGAGCCTTTAAATCTTTTGCATTGCATTTACAGTTGGCTGGACTAGTATTAGCGAAATACATAAGTTCACTATTCGCAGCACTTACAACGAGTTTATTGCAAAATTTTTCATCTTTTGAATAATAAAAATAAGCAAAACCATTGTCTTGCCACTTTATAACTTTTCGAATTTCATCTCCATCTACTTCTTCCACATCGCCATCGTACAATGTCATAGCATCTTCCTTACCTTTTAACTCCAATTGTTTGTCTTCAATCAGCAATTTTTTATCTACCAATTGCGACTTATCTGATGGATAATTTGTCATCATACTACTAGCACTCAATTCACTGTTTTTCTGCACCTGAATTGCCGCATTAAAATAGTTATTCAAAAGTTGCACTGCACGTGTTGTTTCAGCGGCCCAGTCATTAGTATCAATTGCATTGCTGCAAAAACCATAGGCTAATAAATTATCTGGCTGAACCCTACGACTAAATTTCTTAGTGATTACAAAAGCATTCATATCTTCTTCCGAGCTACAAACTTTTGCCTTAATTTTTGATCCTTTAGACTTACTAAAATAAAGGAATGCATAATCTCCTTTTTTATAGTTGGCCAGCTCATAGTCCTGCGCAAATTCGAAGCCTGTATACGACCAATATCTCTCTACCGCAGCGATAATAGATGCACTATAAGCGCTATCTTCAAACAATACAACAACTAAGCGTGTATCTTTAAATTTCTCGAGTTCTTCTTTCTTTTTAAAATTTCCAAATTGGGCAAAAGAAATCGTATAGGCTAAGATGAAAGTAAACAAAAAGAATAGTTTTTTCATAATTTTAGTTGTTAAGATTTTTGCAATTTGCCAAATAAAAGGATAAAAAAAAAGCGATTTGCAGGCAAATCGCTTTTTTGTGCAGCAAATAAAATATTAAGCAACCTCTTTTTCTACAGAATATCCATACATGGCTCCGTATGACGCCAATGCATCGCGCAATTGTCTGCGCGCAACAAAAATCCTTGTTTTCACTGTACCAATTGGAATATTCAATATTTCAGCAATCTCGTGGTATTTAAACCCTTTCACATTCATCGTGAATGGCTTCTGTAGATTCACAGGTAATTCACCAATTGCTGTTTCAATATCTTTTCTCAGAAAACCTTGCTCGCCTTCATTTTTTACCAAAGGGGCAACACTATCCAAATAAAAATCATTATCAGTTTGATCAATAAAGGTATTTCTCTTGACCATTCTTCGGTAGTTATTAATAAATGTATTTTTCATGATGGTATATAACCATCCTTTCAGATTCGTGCCATTCTCAAACTTATCTTGGTAGGTGTACGCTTTTAACATCGTTTCTTGCACAAGATCATTGGTATCTTCTACATTTCGGGTTAACTGATAAGCGTAATGCCTGAGTGGCTTTGCTTCTTTCTGAACCATTTTTTTAAAATCTATAGAAGTCATATTGTTTAATTGTTTTTTATAAATGTTAAACAAATGTATGTACATTAATAAGTAGAATGCAAATATTTTTGTTTAATTTTATTTGATTTTCATTAAACAAACCATAACTATTTAATTTTGTGCATTTTAAATTTATAAATAAAAAATTCTGATTTAAATAATTGCTTTTTATAGGCAAATTTTTAATTCATTTTTAAGTTAAACTGACAATTAAACCTGTTTTTCATCATAATTAAGATACTAAATTTGATTACTACAAAAACTTTTGTTAAACTTTTTGCTTATTATATTAAACACAACAAAAATAAATAAACAGAATAATACTTAGCTTTTACCAATATAAAGTTAAGTTTGTAGCTACAATGGAAATAACAGTATCAAGAAAAGCACATTTCAACGCGGCACACAGGTTGCATGTTTCGCAGTGGAGTGATGAAGATAACAAACAGTTTTTTGGACATTGCAACAACCCAAATTTTCATGGGCATAATTATGATTTAATTGTGAGTATAACCGGAGATATTGATCCAGTCTCTGGTTATTTTATAGACATGAAGTGGCTGAGCAATTTAATTAAAGAAGAAATAGAAGATAGATTCGACCATAAAAATTTAAATTTAGATTGTGAGGAATTTAAATCCTTAAATCCGAGTACAGAAAACCTCGCCGTTGTGATATGGCAAATTTTAAAAAGCAAATTGAACAATATAAAACATCTGAAAGTAATATTATATGAAACAGAAAGAAACTTCGTTGAATACAACGGAAATTAAGAACATGCATGCCGAAGAAATCGGTGAAAATCATGTAGGTTTTTCAATGGAAACACCCATTCGCGAAGATGCTTTTGCTTTGGATGATGAATTAAAAATTGAACTGATTGAAAAGCATTTTAAGGAGATAATGCTTATTTTAGGCTTAGACCTAAATGATGATTCATTAAGCGGCACGCCACATCGTGTGGCTAAAATGTACGTTACTGAAATGTTTAAGGGTCTGAACCCAAAAAATATTCCAGCAGCCAAACTATTCGAAAATAAATATCAGTATAAAAATATGCTGATAGAAAAAAACATCTCTTTTCATAGCGTATGTGAACATCATTTTGTTCCAATTATTGGTAAGGCTCACGTAGCTTACATACCCAATGGTAAAGTAGTTGGATTATCTAAACTCAATAGAATAGTTAGGTATTTTGCACAAAGACCACAAGTACAAGAACGCATGACCGTTCAAATTGTAAATATGTTAAAAGAGGCTTTAGCTACAGAAGATGTTGCTGTAATTATTGAAGCAGATCACATGTGTGTTGCCATGAGAGGTGTCCAAGACATTACAAGTAGTACTATAACTAGCGAATTTAGTGGTAAATTTTTAGACGGAAAAACCCGCGAAGAATTGCTTCGATTGATTAAATTAGACGCTTAGTTCGGGTTTAATGTGAATCAAATACTTCACCGTTGATGATTACTTTGGATACTTGATCAACGCCAAAATAATAGGGCATTATTGCCAAAGACGACATTGGCTTTGTGATAAACACATTGGCTCTTTTACCCCTGGTAATAGAGCCAATTTCATGACTAAGCTCTAACGCGTATGCCCCATTTATCGTTGTTGCATTTAAAGCTTCTTCCGGACTCAGCTTCATTTGAGTGCAGGCTAAAGCTACTACAAAACCCATTCTTCCATTAGGTGTGCTACCTGGATTAAAATCACTCGCCAAGCAAACTGGCAAACCAGCATCTATCATTTTTCTGAGCGGCGCATATGGAATACCCAAAAAGAATGAACAGCCGGGCAATGCCACTGGCATCGTATCGCTTTGAAGTAAACATTTTATCTCATCATCACCTGTATATTCTAAATGATCTACACTTAGCGCATGATTTCGAACAGCTGCCTGAACGCCCCCTGTATAACCCAACTCATTGCCATGAATTTTTGCTTTCAATCCATACGATTTTGCCGCCTCAAGTAAGGCATCTGTTTCAGTTGGAGTAAAAAATCCTTGATCACAAAACACATCCATATAATCGGCTAAATTTTCGGCATGCACTGCTGGCAACATTTCCTCAATAATCAAACGAATATAGTCTGCTCGATTCGCTTTATAGGCTGAAGGAATAGCATGCGCGCCCAAAAAAGTTGCTTTAATTGGAATGGGAGAAATGGCCTTCAATCGTTTAATAACTCTAAGCATTTTTAACTCATCTACTACAGTTAATCCATATCCACTTTTTATTTCAATGGCTCCTGTTCCAAAAGCAATCAAATCCCATAAACGCTGTTTGGCTTGAACAAATAATTCATCTTCACTCATTTCTTGCAAGCGCTTAGCTGAGTTTAAAATCCCTCCCCCCGACTCTGCAATCTCTTCATACGTTTTGCCTTTTATTCGCATAACAAATTCTTCTTCCCTTGTTTTGGCAAAAACTATATGCGTATGGGAATCAACAAAGCAGGGCAGCACAAACCTATCTTTGGCTGAAATGCGATTATGGGCAATGGATTCAAATCTGGAGCTATCTAAATTGCGCATTTCGCCATAATCACTAATTTTTCCATTTTCTATCCATAACCAAGCATCTGCTATCGCATGAAATTGCGCCATTTCTGCGCCCTTTAGTTTTAATGCACCATTTTCAATGATACCTGCAAGCGAGCTAATTTCTGTTATTAATAAGTTTGCCATGGCTCAAAATAAGGTAAAAGAAATATGTCAGCCAAATTATACCAATTGTAAAGAATTATTAAAGAGATAAAAAAATTGAAGAATATTTTGGCATATTCGCTTAGTAAAACACTAATCACATATGCCTAATAAATGCACTTTTATACTACTTTTATTATTCTATATACATATAAGCACCCATGCGCAAACACCTAAATCATACAGTAGCGGAGAATTAGAAACAGAATTCAAAAAACTAACCAATACAGCTAAAGTACTATACATTGCCGCCCATCCAGATGATGAAAACACCCGTTTAATTTCTTGGTTAGTGAATGAAAAATGTGTAAGAACTGGTTATCTCAGTTTAACACGCGGAGATGGCGGGCAAAATTTAATTGGTTCAGAACAAGGGACAGAATTAGGAGTTATAAGAAGTCAGGAACTCCTTGCTGCGCGTAAAATAGATGGTGCCGAACAATTTTTTACCCGAGCATTTGATTTTGGATACAGTAAAAGTGCCACTGAAACATTCGACAAATGGAATAAAGAAGAAATTTTAGGAGATGTAGTATACATTATCAGAAAGTTTAGGCCCGATATTATTATTACCAGATTTGCAACAGATGGTAGTGGCGGTCACGGCCATCACACTGCTTCGGCTATTCTTGCAGAAGAAGCATTTGATGCAGCAGGCGATCCTACTCGTTACCCAAAGCAACTCAAAACAGTTAATATTTGGCAACCCAAAAGATTATTATACAACAGCGCAGCCCGATTTTGGAACCCCAATGCAGATATGAGTGGATGCATTGTAGAAGATGTTGGCGGATTTAACTCTGCATTAGGAAAAAGCTACGGAGAAATAGCTGCAGAGAGCAGAAGTATGCATAGCAGTCAGGGTTTTGGAAGTAGCAAACAAAGAGGAGAAATGTTAGAATATTTTAAGCCATTAAAAGGAGATACCACGCAGCTTAATAGTTTGTTTCAAGGCATAGATTTAACCTATTCTCAATCACCCCTTGCAAGAAAACGCAAGAAACTCATCACACAGGCAGCCAACGCCTATCAGTCAAAAAATTATACGGCTTGCACACAAAAACTCCTTCAAGCACTTGCCATACAATCCCAATTAACAGATGAAGATTATGGCTACAAGTACCAGCATATCATAAAAACAATCTTAAGTGTAAATGGCCTATTTTTAGAAGCTGTTTCAGAAAACAGCGCCCTATTTGCTGTTGGAGATTCAATTAAAATAAAAGTAAACAGCCTCAATCGTAGTCGAACCAAAGTTGAATTACATCAAATTACTATACAAAATATTGGTTCAGACCAAAATTGCCTTACCCAAGCGGCAACGCAACAAATAACAAGTGAACTGCTGATAAACAAACCACAAACTCACTTATTCGCAATAAAAATTTGCGAAAATACGAAACCCTCTTCCATGTTCTGGCTGAACCAAGACATTGAAAGCAACAAATTTGTTATGCATCAAACCGAAATTGGCATTCCATACGCACTCCAGTCGGGCTATACTGTTCAATTTGATTTGAGCATATTGAACCAAAAAATAAGCTACCAAGTGCCTGTGATGTATAAATTTACAAATCCAGAAAAAGGTGAATTTTATAGAAATCTAATGATCACACCACCGGCCATGGTAAATGTAGTAAACAATACATTGGTTTGTAATGATACGGCCACTAAAAACATAAAAATTAGCATCAAGGCAGGTAAAGACAAGGTAAGGGGAATTGTGCGTGCTATATTCCCAGAAGCCTGGAAAATAAGCAGCGATAATGCAATAAAAACAGATGCCATTTCATGCGAAGTACCCTTTGAATTGGATAAAAAATTCACAGAAAAAGAGGTGTTGTTTTATGTTAAAGCCCCAGTCAATAGTACTACAGGAAAAGTAAGGTTTGAACTAATAATTGAAGGTAAAACTTACCACCAAGGCTTTAAAGAAATTAGTTATGACCACATACCTACCCAGGTATTGTTTCCAACTGCAGAGATAAAATTAGTTAAGTTAGATGCCAATAGAAAAGTAAAGAAAATTGGGTACATACCTGGCGCTGGCGACGAGATTCCATCTGGGTTAACGCAAATTGGGTACGAGATTAATACCATCAGTGATGAGCAAATCAGAATTGGGAATTTAAATGAATTTGAAACGATTATTACCGGGGTAAGAGCCTATAATACGAACGAAAAACTGAGTATTTTCAAGCAAAAATTAATGGAATTTGTGGCCAATGGCGGCAATTTAATTGTGCAATACAACACAAACAGTTTTGCGGGTCCGTTTAAAGGAGATATTGGTCCGTACCCTTTTAAAATTACCCGCGAACGCATCACAGATGAAAATGCCAAGGTTATTTTTGAAAACCCAAAACACCCAGTTCTTCAAACACCTAATCAACTTAGCGAAAAAGATTTTGAAGGTTGGATCCAAGAAAGAAGTATTTACCAGGCCGGGGAAATTGACGCTAAGTATGAAAACATTTTTAGTATGGCTGATCCCAATGCCAAACCAAGCAATGGCAGTTTAATCATTGGAAAATATGGAAAAGGCAACTTTATTTATACTGGTTTGGTTTTCTTTAGAGAACTTCCCGCAGGCGTTCCTGGAGCATACAGATTGCTTGTAAATTTAATTGAATTGGGCAAATAAGACTTAAAACAAACAGTTATGGTATTTTTTGTCTAATTTTGCAGGTTCAATAACTAGAAAATGGGCAATATTGTTGCAATTGTAGGCCGACCAAATGTTGGTAAATCAACCTTATTTAATCGATTAATGGGCGAGTTTAAAGCCATTGTAGATGATTTTAGTGGGGTTACCAGAGACCGTCATTATGGAAAAGCTGAATGGCAAAATAGAGAATTTGTATTAATCGATACTGGTGGATATGTGCACAATAGCACAGATATTTTTGAAACAGCAATTCGTGATCAGGTTAAAATAGCCATTGATGAAGCAGATGTGATACTCTTTATGGTAGACGTGCAAACGGGTATTACCGACCTAGATTCAGCTTTTGCCAATCTTTTGCGCAGAAGCAAAAAACCCACTTTAGTGGTGGTAAATAAATGTGATACTTTCGAAAAAGAACATGATTCTTACGAGTTCTACAGTTTAGGATTCGATAATTTATTTTGCATTTCGTCTGGCAGTGGTAGCGGAACCGGGGATTTACTCGACCAAATTGTTTCTTTAATTCCAGCAGAAGACCTAGTGATTACTGAAGACGCGGAAGAAATTCCAAAAATTGCAGTGGTAGGCAGACCGAATGTAGGTAAATCATCTTTAGTTAATGCTTTATTAGGCGAAGAAAGAAATATTGTAACAGATATTGCAGGAACCACCAGAGACACCATTAATTCACATTACAAATTTTACGGTAAAGAATTTTTACTGGTTGATACAGCAGGTATCAGAAGAAAGAAAAAGGTAAATGAAGACATCGAGTTCTATTCTGTAATGCGCTCGCTCAGAGCCCTAGAAAATTGCGATATTGCCATCTTAGTCTTGGATGCACAATTGGGACTTGACCAACAAGATTTAAATCTGGTTAGTTTGGCCGTAAAAAATGGGAAAGGACTCGTTATTTTGGTAAATAAATGGGACCTTATGGCCAAGGAAACCAATACGGCAAGGAACTTTGAATTACAAATTAAAGAAAAGCTTCAACCATTTGATGATGTGCCCATCATCTTTACATCAGCCATAGAAAAACAAAGAATTCATAGAGCCGTGGAAGTAGCTATGGAAGTTTATGAAAATAGAACCAGAAGAATAACTACCTCCAAGCTTAATGAATTTGTTGAGCAAATTATTGCTGCCTATCCGCCTCCATCTGTGAAAGGTAAATTTATAAGTATCAAATACGCCACCCAATTACCGGGTAAGAGTCCGAAATTTGTGTTTTTCTGCAATCTTCCTCAATATGTTAGCGATAGCTACAAAAGATATATTGAGAATAAAATCCGCGAAGAATATGACTTTTCAGGTGTTCCAATAACAATTTATTTCAGAAAAAAGTAAAAAAACTTGTAAAAGAGAAAATTACTAGTAAATTTGCAAACGATTTTAGAAATTAACAATTTAAAAACAAGTAAAATGAAAAAAGTATTATCAATCCTTGCCGCTTCTGCTATGTTGGCTATCGTAGCTTGTGGTCCTTCTGCTGAAGAAAAAAAGAAAGCTGAAGAAAAAAGAGTTCAAGATTCAATCGAAGCTGCTCAACGTAACGCAGATTCTTTAGCTGCTTTAGAAGCTGCTATGGTTCAAGACACAACTGCAGTTGCTGCTGAAGCTGCTCCTGCTGCTGAGACTGCTCCAGCTGCTGAAACTAAGTAATCCTTAGTAGAAGTTAAAAGAAAAAAGAGTTCCGATCCTTCGGGGCTCTTTTTTTTTGTCTTTTTTTTAATCTTTTTCACAAAAAAGATTTGTCATCCCAAAAATTATACATATTTTCGCAGTCCTAAAAATTTAAGGCAATGGCTCAACCAACATTTAACCCATCGATAAAAAAGCGTAAGAACAAACATGGCTTCCGCGAAAGAATGGCTAGCGCGTCTGGCAGAAAAGTAATTAAAGCCCGTAGAGCACGTGGTCGTAAAAAATTAACTGTTTCTGACGAAAAACGTCATAAGCATTAATAGAATGCTGCCTTAACAATAAGGCATATATATTCTTAAACAGAAATTTCCCGAACAGTTTTACTGGTACGGGATTTTTTATTTATATCGTTTGAAAACTAGGTCAATTGAAGCATACATTAGGTAAATCTGAACGCTTGAGTAAAAAGGTTTTAATAGACGCCTTGTTTACCAAACAATGTCCCGCATTTCTGCTGCATGGTTTTAGATTTTCCTTTCAATTTGTTGAATCTCCGCAAGAATCCTTCTGTTCAGTACTCTTTGTTAGCTCAAAAAAGAAGCTAAAAACGGCAGCAGAGAGAAATAGGCGAAAACGCCTACTCAAAGAATTATATCGCCTCAACAAAACTCCTCTCATTCAATACCTGGCAGAACAGCAAACGCCAATAACCCTTTCTATAAATTGGGTAAGCGCAGAAGATTTAAATTTTCATACACATCAGCCTTTTTTTGTTAAAGCCATTCAAAGATTAATCAGTGAACTTCAAAAAAATCCTAAGCCTGCCGCTCATTTGGCTCATTAAATGTTACCAATTGGTTATTTCACCCCTATTACCAAATGCTTGCAGGTATACACCCACTTGCAGTGAATATAGTATTCAAGCGCTTCAAAAATACGGACCTTTAAAAGGATTTTGGCTCGGCCTAAAGAGAATTGCACGTTGCCATCCTTGGGGGTCGCACGGACACGACCCACTGCCCTAGTTTTAACTCTGTTCATAAGCCTAATAAGCAAAAATTTTTTGCGGATAATTACGTTTTACATTTTAAAGCTTAATTTGAACCCGAAATGAAAATGTTTGCTAAAAAATTCCGCTGGTATATTCTTCTATCGCTCACTTTAATTGGATTATTATCTTTTAAAATTGGCGACAATTATTTTGAAATAGCTAAAAACTTAGAACTATACGCCTCTGTTTTTAGAGAAATTAACACCTACTATGTAGATGGCATAGACGCAGGTAAACTGAATAAAAAGGCAATTGATGAAATGCTCAAGACGCTCGACCCCTATACTAATTTTATTAGTGAGGCCGAAGCCGAAGATTTTAGATATCAAATGACTGGCCAATATGGTGGTGTAGGTTCACAAATTGGCCAGAAAGATGATTATGTGGTTATTACCGATCCGTATGAGGGATATCCGGCCTACAAAGCAGATTTAAGGGCAGGAGATATTATCCTAAACGTAGATGGAAAAGACATCAAAGGAAAGAGTACTTCTGATGTAAGTAAACTACTAAAAGGACAAGCTGGAACTGCTTTAAAACTTGTAATCAAGCGCAATGGTCAAGAATTGCAAAAAACAATTGTACGGGAAGAAATAAAGGTTAAAAACGTACCTTATTTTGGTTTAATAAACCCAGAAACAGGCTATATTAAACTAACAGGCTTTACCCAAGATGCAGGAAAGGAAGTTCGTGATGCTTTGGTATCACTTAAAAAACAAGGTATAAAACAAGTCATTTTAGACTTACGCGGGAACCCTGGAGGTTTATTAAACGAAGCAGTTAACATTGTAAATGTATTTGTGCCGCAAGGACAACAAGTGGTTTTTACGCGAGGTAAAGTTAGTGAATGGGATAAAAGTTATGAAACAACCATTGGCGCTACAGATCCTGTTATTCCAATTGCAGTGCTCGTTAATAGAGGATCTGCTTCTGCCTCTGAAATTGTTTCTGGAACGATACAAGATCTGGATAGAGGTATTGTGATCGGACAAAGAAGTTTTGGTAAAGGGCTTGTTCAAAGCACACGCCCACTTGCTTATAATACCCAAATTAAAATAACAACAGCAAAATATTATACCCCAAGTGGAAGGTGCATACAGGCACTAGATTATAGTCACAGAAACGAAGATGGTAGTGTTGGTTCTGTTGCAGATTCCCTAAAAAAAGAGTTTAAAACTAAAAATGGCAGAAAGGTATTTGATGGGGGTGGTATAGACCCAGATATCAAGGTAGAACTGAAACCCTATTCCCAAATTACCCAAAGTTTATTAGCCAAACAACTTATTTTTGATTTTGCAACCCAATACCGCAATTCTCATGATAGCATTGTAGAGCCAAAATTATTTTCATTGAGTAATGCAGATTTTGAAGCCTTCAAAAAAATGGCAGAATCAAAAGATTTGGATTATAGCACCCAAACAGAAAAAAGCTTGGAAGAACTGAAAAAGAAAGCCGAGCAAGAAAAATATTTTGATGCGATTAAAGCTTCCTATGAAAGCATGAAAACACAACTAAAACGTGATAAACAAGCAGATTTAGACAAAAATAAACTAGAAATTATCTCTTTGTTGGAAGAAGAAATTGTTAAACGATATTATTTTCAAAAAGGAAGAATTGAAGCCTCTTTTGCGCATGATTTAGAAATAACTGAAGCGCTCAATATACTCCAAAATCCAGTCAGGTATCAGGAAATATTAAATCCACCTATCAACCCCAAAAAATAACTAATTGGAGACCATAGATTACTTAATACTCTTTATTTTTGGCGGTGTAGCAGCCTTTCTATCTGGATTTTTGGGTGTTGGAGGTGGCATTATTTATATTCCTGTAATAGAATACTATTTAAAAAAGTTGGGGATACACTCTGATATTTTAGTTAAAACTATCTTAGCTAATTCTTTATTTACCATCATTTTTTCGGGAAGTGTGTCAAGTTATTATCAGTATAAAAACGGCAATTTTTACCCCAAACAAATCATCCAAACAGCCTTACCCGGGATTGTATCTGCTTTACTAATTACGTATCTAATAAAATCAGGAACCTGGTATGATAAAACTATTTTCAACTATGTTTTCGGCAGTATGCTGCTCCTCATTGTAAGCAAAATGTATTTAACCAAACCGAAAATAAATAATGAGGAATTAATAAATGATAAAGCAATTTATTTTGGAGGCACAGGCTTTTTTGCTGGTATTGTAACCGCATTCTCAGGCTTGGGTGGCGGAGTGGTAATGACACCTATTTTTACAGACCTATTTAAACAACCCATAAAGAAAGCTAGCTCCATTTCAAATGGGGTAATTCCTTTTTTTGCTATCGCCATGGGTATTTATAACTTAACAGATACGCCCAAACAAATTATTAGTTCCTATCAAATTGGATACATCGTTTTACCCATTGTTGCGCCGCTTATTTTAAGTACTTTTATATTTGCACCCATTGGCGTAAATACCTCTCAGAAAACCTCACATAAAATGATTCGCCTCACTTTTGCCTCTTTTGCATCCATTGTTTTTTTTAAAATATTATATGAACTATTTCTCTAAATCCTTAAGCGTAATTAGTCTCCTAATTTTGGGTTTCGGTTCAAGCCATGCCCAAAACTTGCCCAAAGCAGAAACCGATGTGTTAAAATCTTTAGAACATAATATTTCATACCTGGCAGACGACCATTTAGAAGGCCGACTAATGGGCAGTAGGGGTGAAAAAATTGCGTATGAATTTATTGTAGAAAATTTTCAATCGTTAAATATTCTACCCAAAGGTGATGATGGGTATTTGCAAAGATTTTACCTGCAAAAAATAGTCTGTAAAAAAGGAGAACTAATCATTGAGAATAAACAAGGAAAACTAAACTTCCTTCAAATAAACCCCAGTAGAAACTTCCCACTTTCTATGAGTAAACCTGGCAAAGAAGAAGGAAAATGTATTTGGGTTGGTTACGGTATTGAAGCACCAGATTTAGGGGTGAATGATTATGCAAACATCAAAAGTGTAAAAGGGAAAATTGTAGTGATGCGATTGGGTCACCCCGATTTTAACAATCCCCATGCAAAGCTTGCCACTGTATCAGATTTAGAAACCAAAATAACAAACGCCATTCAAAAGGGGGCATCAGGAATTATTATCATAAATACCCACGATGAAATAATCGAACCCGACTTTAAACCTATTGTAAAAGCTCCATTTAAGTCGGTACCCATCTACTTTCTAGGCAAAGCAGCTTCAGTAGATTCATCCCAATTTGTGAATGCAAAAATTAGCCTGAATATAGATACTGCTGGAATAAAATTAGAGGGACATAACGTAATTGGATACATCAACCACAAAGCTCCGCAAACGGTTGTTATTGGCGCACATTATGATCATTTAGGGTATAATGAGTTAGGTGGCTCTACCTACCGCAAACAACAAAATGAAAAACCCCAAATACACAATGGAGCAGATGATAATGCCAGTGGAACCGCTGCATTAATTGAATTGGCAGAATTATTACAAAAATCTCCATACCGAAGCCACAACTATTTATTTATTGCTTTTAGCGGAGAAGAACAAGGCCTCTTGGGTTCACACTATTTTGTTGATCATCCTACCATTCCACTTAGTCAGATAAACTATATGATAAATATGGATATGGTTGGCAGGCTAGATACCATTAAAAAGAGTTTTTCAATCAGCGGTTCTGGCACCTCTCCCCGCTGGGACAGTATTTTACCAAACATTAATACAAACGATATAAAAGTAAAATACGACCCAAGTGGAACTGGGGCGAGTGATCATACTAGCTTTTATAATGTAGGAATACCTGTATTACATTTCTTTACAGGAAATCATGCAGACTACCACAAACCGAGCGATGATTGGGAGCTTATTCATTTACCGGGCACTTTACAAATCATTAAATATATCTATACCTTAGTTGGTAAATTAGATAAGCAATCTAAATTAGCATTCACCAAAACCAAAGAAAGTATGGCATCAACAACTACCTTTAAAGTAACATTAGGCATTATGCCCGATTATTTATTTGAGGGAAAAGGGGTAAAAGTTGATGGCACTACAGAAGGAAAACCTGCTGCCATTGCCGGCATCAAAAGGGGTGATGTTATTATTAAACTCCACCAATTTACTATCCAGAGTATGGATGATTACATGGAAACGCTAGGCAAACTGGAAAAAGGTTTGCAAACCAAAGTGCTTATTATTAGAGCAGGAAAAGAGTTGGAGTTAGACATAACTTTATAAGGTTACGATAGTATTGCCTTTATATCTGCTCTACCCTATTTACCTCAACCATGGCGTGTACTTTATACCGTATGTTGGTTTGCGGGTTTTCACACAATACATAGGTTCTTAATAATTTAATTCGCCGCAGCAGCATGGGATTCGACTTCATGCTAAAAAGCGTCCCATCAGATAATTGTGATAGGGTTAAGATATGTGCTTTGCGCTCATCATACTTTTTTAACACCTGCAATAATTGAAGGTCTGCTGCTTGCGTATATTTTGGATTTTGCATATGCTTGGCTAGAGCCGACTTCAAATCATATGGAAAAATGTCTAAATCAAAAAACGGTTGCATGCATCGCTTATACTCTGCTTTCCATTCTGCGCCATGAGGCTCGTGATTGGCTCCGTACTTTAAAAAACTTGTATGGTGAGCCAATTCATGTATAAAGGTAATTAAGAACTCAAAAGGACTTAAATTATGGTTTATTGAAATACGAGAACCCTTACCTGAATGTGGCGTATAATCACCGTAACGCCCTTTTCGCTCTACTTCAATATGCAAATGCATGCGATGAGTCATAATAAGCTCTACGCATAAATTTAGTGCCGCTTCTGGCACATATTTACGCAATGCATCTTTCAGTTTGTCTTTGTGTTCGATGATTGATATCGCTATTTAAACAAGTAAGGGCAGATTTTCACCCGCCCTTACTCAAATGATCTTATAAAAAAAGATTATAGCACTTCACTTACCGCACTGTATGGCAAATTAAAGGCATCAGATACGCCTTTATATACTACTTTTCCATTTACTACATTTAAACCTAAACGCAATTCTTCATTATCTATACAAGCTTGTTTCCAACCTTTATTGGCTAGTTGCAAGGCATACGGCAATGTAGCATTTGTTAAAGCCAAGGTAGAGGTATATGGAACAGCTCCAGGCATATTAGCCACACAATAATGAATAATTCCATCAATCTCATAGGTTGGGTTTTCGTGTGTGGTAGGCTTACAGGTTTCAATGCAACCACCTTGATCAACGGCCACATCTACTAATACAGTACCCGGACGCATTTCCTTTAACATGTCGCGTGTAATTAAGTGCGGTGCTTTGGCACCTGGTATTAAAACGGCACCAATAATTAAATCGGCTGTTTTAATGGCTTCACGGATATTGTATTCGTTTGAGTATACTGTTTTTACATTAGCAGGAAGAATATCATCTAATTCACGTAAACGTGGAATAGAAATATCCATAATGGTAACATCTGCAGCCATACCAGCAGCCATTTTAGCTGCTTGTGTACCAACAATACCACCACCTAAAATTAATACTTGAGCAGGTTTAACACCTGGTACACCACCTAATAAAATACCTCTTCCACCCATTGGCTTTTCTAGGTATTTGGCACCTTCTTGAATACTCATTCTACCAGCAACCTCACTCATAGGAACCAATAACGGAAGTGAGCGATCTTTCTTTTCTACGGTTTCATATGCCAAACACACGGCTTTACGCTCAATCATAGCCATGGTTAATGGTTCATAACTGGCAAAATGGAAATAGGTAAATAATAATTGATTCTCTTTAATTAAAGAATACTCAGAAGCAATTGGTTCTTTTACCTTCACAATCATCTCCGCTTTGGCGTAAACCTCTTCAATAGTAGCTAAAATAGTAGCACCTGCATTTGAATATTCTTGGTCGCTAAAACCACTGCCTATTCCAGCAGTAGATTGAACAAATACCGGATGGCCTGCTTTTACAAAGGCCGAAATACCTGCTGGAGTTAAACCCACGCGGTTTTCATTGTTTTTAATTTCTTTTGGAACGCCAATAATCATAATGATAGTTTAAAATTTGGGTTGGCAAACTTAGGATTAAATTATGAATTCCCAAAAACTTAATGAGAATTAGATGGGCAATTTTGGATAGATTTTATCAGACTATCTGAATGCAATGAAACGGGGTTTTCTGGGAATTTTTGCAACACATATAGACAAATAGCTAACACGTCTTGTTCATTTAACTTATCGTTTGCAGGCATTTTTTGGTTATATGTTTTGCCATTTACCTGAATTTCTCCTTGCATGCCATGCCTAATCATACAAGGTAAGTTCTTGGCATGCTTCAGCAAATAATCTGACTGCTTCAGGGGTGGAATAAGCATAGCTAATCCGCTTCCATCTGCTTGATGACAATTACTGCAATGTAATTCATATAATTTGGCACCAGTATGTATTTGCTGCATACTAGACAACTCCGCATCAGAGCAAGCATAAAGAAAAAGTATACAAGAAATACACATCAACAATCTCATGGCTTTTCAGATTTAAGAATAAATAAATCTTCAATTAACTGATCTACTTCTTTGGCATCAGTGCCGTTATACACTCCCCTTACCCTGCTTTTTGGGTCAACTAAAATAAAGCCACCGCTATGAACATAGCCTCCAGGCTCAGTGCTATCAGGCATAGCTGTGGCATAATAGCCTTTTTCAGCCAACTCATAAATCTGCTCCCTGTTACCGGTTAAAAATTGCCATTGTTTTCCGTCTGAACCCAAACGACTCGCATATTCCTTTAAAAGCGGAATACTGTCAAATTCTGGATCAATCGTATGCGACAATAAAACAAAAGCAGGATCACCCTTAATCTGCTGATACACGCGCAACATTTCTTTTTTCATAATGGGGCAGATGGTTGGACAAGAGGTGAAAAAGAAATCCGCCACATAAATTTTTCCTTTCACAAAAGCTTCCGTAATGGTATCTCCATCTTGATTCACCAATACAAAGGGAGGCACTGTGGCATAGGTACTATCGATAGGTGATTTTTCACCTAATATTGGCAAAGTTTTATTTTGATTGCAAGCCACCAATAGGTATAGACTTATTGCAAAAATTAGATATCTCATGGCGCTATGGTTTTTAAAGTTGAATCTGCCAGCTGTATGCTTTCATAAATGGCTGCACTTATGCGGTTAATTTCTATTTCCTGTGTTTTTAGGTAGGCTATAGCCGTATCGCTTTTCGCTGGAATTTGGTAGGAACGCATCCAATTCATCATGGCTGCATCTGCCTTGGTTAAGGCATACGAAACTGTTTGTAAATGCGCTAAATTATTTGTGGAAGTGACCGAATCTATCTTGTGTTGAATGCGTTTTCTGAGTGCAAGCACCTTAGCGATTTTTGGCATCACCTCATCATGCACATGCATAATAACCGAATCTCTGCGGGCTATTTCAATTATTTGGGCATCTATTTTTGGTTCAGCACATGAACAAAGTAAAGCTAAAAACAAGGCAAAAGATAAGAGAAATCGCATGATGTAAAATTTGAGGCAAAGGTCTTAAAAAAATTGAATTTAGCTATCAATATGCCTTTGGGAATGTAAAATAAAAACTTGAGCCTTTACCCTCTTCACTTTCTACCCAAATATTGCCCCCATTTTTTTCTACAAACTCTTTACACAACAATAAACCCAAACCCGTACCTTTCTCATTTGCTGTTCCTTGGGTACTTACATTGGCATGCGCAGTAAATAACGTTTGCCTTTGTTCTTCCGAAATTCCAACTCCGTTATCTATAACAATTATTTGATGAACATCTGGCTCCTCCTGAGATAATATACTTACAGAACCACCCTCTGGTGTAAACTTTAAAGCATTTGAAAGCAGATTTCTAATGATTAAGTTTACCATGTTTTCATCGGCTAAAATACAGGCGTCTATATCCGTATCATTGGTTAATTGAATTTGCTTTTGAAAAGCCATACTGGTTAACATTTGGCAATTCAACTCGGCCAACTTATGAATATTTACCTTTTTGGGTTCAACCTGTACTCCTTTAATCTGACCCGAAGCCCAAACCAACAAGTTTTCAAGTAAATCTATCGTATTTTGAACAGATGCAGCCACTTGTTTACTCATTTCAGAAGTACTTTCTTGGTAATTTGGAGCAGACACCAAATCAAAATACAGCTTCATGGTGGTAAGGTTATTTCTTAAATCATGTGAAATGATAGAAAAAAACCGGTCTTTCACCTGATTGAGTTGGTCTAACTGGGCTCTTTGACTTTCTACCTCTGCATTCTTTGCAGCCAAATCATGCATACCTGCGCTCAGTTTTTTATTAATGATTCTGTTTTGAGTAATAAAATAAATAAACAATAAAATAAGCAATGCCATTAGCACCGATAAGGCAAGAAAAAAATTCTTTTCCTGTTTAGCTTGTTGTAAATCTAAACTTCTTAGTTTTTGTTCTTTGCCCATTAACTCTATTTGTGCCTGTTTCTTCTCTGTTTCATACAATAATTGCAAATCGGCAGTTTGCTTTAAAATGGAATCATTGAATAACGAATCTTTTATTTCATAACTCAAAGAACGAAATGCTTTCGAAGTTCCCGGATCGTTTAAACCCTTGTAAACATCAGATAATCCTTGGTAAGCCTCTTCCAATTCAATTTTTAATCCGGCAGGTTTAGCCAGCGCTATGGCCTTTCTATAAAACAAATTTGCCTTTTCATAATCTTTCCCTTCGGCAAGTAATTTTGCCATACCAATTAAACTGCTTACCTCCAATGGCACAATATGCATAGGCGCTACAAGGTTGTATGCCCTATTATAATTATTTAAGGCCTCTTTGTTATTCCCATCCGAAACAAAAAGAGCAGCCATATTTATTAAAGCAGCTGCTTCACCCGGTTTATTGTTTAGGTCTTTGTATATGCGCTCAGCTTTTTTATAAAATTCAACTGCCTTTACAAATTTATTTTGCCTAGCATACATAGCACCCACCTGCTCGTATATGTTTAATAACCTAAATTTATCATTTTGCTTTTCAAATAGTGTAATAGCTTTTAAATTATAATCAATTGCCCTAGAAAAATTATTCTGTTTATAATATAAATCTGCCAGCGCCATATAGGTATTGAGACTACCAATGATATCTGCATGTGATTCAAAGAATCGCAAAGATTCTAAGTAACGTTCTAAGGCTTTGGTAAAATCTCCCTGAGCATGAAAAATTGTGGCTAACAAATAGGTAAGCTCCGCTTTTTTCTGACCCAAATTAACACTTTCACAAATGAATAAAGCCTCCTGAATAAATTCTTTCGCACTAACATATCTGGCTGCTAAAATATCTAATTGGGCCAATTGTTTTAAGGCTTCCACCTGAACCCCACTTAATCCCTTTTGTTTAGCCTGAACCAATACTTGCTCAAAAACAACTTGTGATTGGCTCGGCTCATTGTATCGTTTGATAAGCCCCTGCTCTAATTGCTTCTGCAAGATTATACTATCTGTTTGTCCACTTAAACTGGATAATAAAAACAGGTAATAAACCAGAAATAAAGATAAAATTTTAGGCACTATTACAATTCGTTTTCAAGGAGTTTAAACCCAGATCCATGGATATTAACAATCTCTAAATTTGGATTAATTTTTAATACATTTCGCAATTTATTAATGTATACATCTAGGTTACGCGCAGTGTAAAAATCGTCTCTACCCCAAACGTGCAATACCAAACTCTTGCGGGGTAAAAGCTGGCCCTTATTTTTAACAAAGAGCTTTAATAAATCGCACTCTGTGGTACTTATTCTTCTTTCAACAGTTCCCTGTTTAATTACCCGGTTTGGGATATCTAATATCATTCCAGCTAATTCATATACTTCCTCTTTTAAAATAATATCAGGAATTACTTGAATAGTTCTTTTCAAAATAGCTCTTAACCTAGCTACTAATTCTTGCGTGCTAAAAGGCTTAGTAATGTATTCATCTGCTCCTAAATTAAAGCCCTTTAATTTATCCTCTTCACTGCTATTTGCAGTAAGAAAAACTAAAGGAGTATAGGCATCCTCCTCTCTAATTAATCTTGCTACCTCAAAACCATTTTTCTTGGGCATATTAACATCCAATAAAATGATATCAAATTTTTCTTTATTAAATATCTCAAACGCTTCAAGTCCGTCTTTGGCAGTTTGCGTAGTAAAGCCCGAAAGTTTTAAGTTTTCTCTTAACAAATTTGCGAGTGTACTATCGTCTTCAGCAATTAAAATATGCGGTAATTTTCCTTGATTCATAACTGTGATATTATTTTCGAATGTAAGATAATTTAGCAAATTCTGGAACCAGTGGCTTATATTGCAAGCTATAGATTTGAAATATTGCCCTACAAATTTTATGGTTTTTTCACGTTGTCAAATGATTATATTTGTTTTGTAGCAAAACTTTAAGAAACCCTTTAGAAACATTAAAGAAATTTTTAAGAGCCAATGAAAATACCATCTTTCCTGATTTTACTTAGAATACCATTTTCATTTTACCTATTGCCTGTATTTCTATTTGCCTTATCTTATGCAGAAAGCATCGATATAGAAAAATCAACCCATCTTTTTATCCTACTGCATCTGTTAATATACCCTGCAAGCAATGGATTTAATAGTTTTCAAGATAAAGATAAAACCAGCATTGGAGGCTTAAGTAATCCACCTCAACCCAATAACACTTTGTTATATGTTAGCATGGCATTGAACCTAATTGCCATTGCCTATAGTTATTGGATTCATCCCTTTTTATGCCTCTTAATAACCTGTTATATTATTGCCTCTATTGCCTATAGTTGGAAAATTATTCGATTAAAAAAATACCCATTATTTAGCTTCATCACTGTAGTTTTTTTCCAAGGTTTTATAACTTATATTTCAACCTATTTATTTTGTCAACAGAGCAACTACCCCGAGAATTTGGGTCAGACCAACTTCTTATTACCTGCAATTATTAGCAGTTTAATGGTAGCAGGAGCTTATCCTATGACTCAAATTTACCAACACGAGGCAGACAAATTAAGCGGCGATTTAACCCTTAGCAGGGTATTGGGTATAAAAGGAACATTTGCTTTTTCTGCATTAATGAATACCATGGTTTTCATTATAATGGGGTACTTTTTATTGAATACAAACCAATCTCATTTTTTTTATTTATTCATTATTTTCGTTTTCCCACCCTTAAGTTTCTTTACATGGTGGTACAACAAAGTTAGGAAAAGTGATGTGTATGCAAACTATAGGTATACTATGATTTTAAACAATATCTCATCCATTTCGTTAGTGTTATATTATCTGCTTATCATCATTTTAGAAAACATCAGTGAGATATCTCTATAATATCCAAACCAGCCTACCCAAATTTCAAATTCCGCAAATTGAATTGGGTCAATATATGGCAGAACAATATGATTTTAGCGAGGAAGAAAAAGCAAAGCTTATGCTCATGTATAAGCGAAGTGGCATTGCCAATAGACACAGTTGTTTGCCAGATTTTAATTTAACCGAAACAAACAAGGAACTATTTATAAACCAGGATGAGCCAAGTGTTTCTAAACGTATGGAAACCTACTTTAAACATGCGCTACCGCTGGCAACTGAGGCTGCTTTTGACGCATTGCAAGGAGAAAAAATTAGCCACCTAATTACTGTTTCTTGTACCGGAATGGCAGCACCTGGGCTAGATTTAATGCTAATAGACACGCTACATTTACCTTTGCACACACACAGAAGTTCTGTTAATTTTATGGGATGCTATGCCTATTTTCATGCACTTAAAATTGCAGATGCTTACTGCCAAAGCGACCCACATGCAAGGGTATTAATTGTAAGTGTAGAATTATGTACCATACATTTTAATAAAGCAAAAGATACCGATCAAATTGCGGCCAATTTATTATTTGCAGATGGGGCAGCAGCCTGTTTGGTTAGTGCACAAAGGCCCAATCACAATGCCTATTTTAGTATCGACTCATTTTACTCAAAAATAGTACCTCAAGGCAAATCAGATATGGCCTGGAAAATTCATGAAACGGGGTTTTTAATGACTTTGAGTGCCTATATTCCACAAATTCTACAAAGCTCCATCAAACCAATTATTGAAGAAGCTTTATCAATAAAAAACAGCACAATAACTAATATTCAACATTGGGGAATACATCCTGGCGGGAGGAAAATTTTAGATTATTTATCGGCAGAATTGGGCTTAACGCAAACAGATTTACGCGCCAGTTATGCTGTGTTGAATGAAGTAGGAAATCTTTCAAGCAGCACTATTCTATTTGTACTACAAAATATTTTAAACAGAGATGGATACTCACCAAATCAACCCTGTTTCACCGCTGGATTTGGTCCGGGATTAACCATAGAAACCATGCTATTAAACCACGCTACCCATTCTGTTTAAATCCAATATTTCGTTTTGGCTCTTGTTCATTTGGAACCACTTTTAAATGCTGAACATCCTCCAAGTACAAAGTATTTATCATTTCTATGGTTCGCTCTGCTTGAGACAATTTAGCTAAGCGTAAATGTTGACTTTTAATCACTTCTTCTACTACTTTCCTCACATTTCGTGCATTCCCAAAATACTGATTCCGATTGGCAAATAAGTCTGAGAAATAAGACTGCAGATGACCCGAGGCAGCTTCATTAGGAGTAATATTATTACCGATGAGCATTTTTATGGCAATTTGAAACAACTGCTCGGCCCCATAATCTTCAAAATGAAGTTCCCTATCAAAACGGGAGCGCAAACCTGGGTTACTTTCAAGAAATCTGCGCATATTTTCTGTATAACCGGCAACAATTACAATAAAATTACCCCGATTATCTTCCATTCTTTTGAGCAATGTTTCTATGGCTTCTTTTCCAAAATCATTTTCACCCCCTTCACTTAGTGCATAAGCTTCATCAATAAATAAAACGCCACCTTGTGCCTTATCAATTAATTCTGCCGTTTTAATAGCTGTTTGACCTACAAATCCGCCTACTAATGCTTGCCTATCGCACTCCACTAAATTGCCACGCTCTAGAATGCCTAAGGCTTTATAAATTTGGGCTAGAATTCTGGCAACGGTAGTTTTACCAGTGCCCGGATTACCGGTAAACACAGCATGTAAAGAAAAACTTTGCCGTACATCTTTACCAATTTCTCTATAAAAACGCACTAATTTAACCAGCTCATCTATCTCATTTTTAACAGAGTCTAAGCCAATCAAATGATGCAAAGTATTTAATGCCTGTTTTAATAAATCCTCATCAATTGGAATATCTGCCACGCCTTTTTTCTTCCCTTCAAAAATCCTTTCAATATCTGCACTTTGAATGGTTGAGATTTCTTCATTAGATAACATGGCAGGGTTATGGGTTTGCATTAAACGCAAACCCATATTCATTTTACTTTCATCAATGAGTGTATTTACATACCTGGCATTCCCAAATGCTGCATCCCTATTTCTGTATGCATCTACCAATTTTTTATATAAATATTCTTCTGCCCCAGTGCTTAAAGAAACGCCTCGTTTTTGCATGGTAAATCTTGCAATCTGCATTAATTCTTGAGGAATATAATCTACAAAATCATAAAACATACTGAACCTAGACCGCATACCTGGATTAGACGCTAAGAAATTATTCATTTCATTGGGATAACCTGCTACAATAATTGCTAGGTCGCCCTCCCCATCACTCATCTCTTTTAATAATATTTCTATGGCTTCTTTTCCAAAGTCTTTCGAGTCATCGTTTTTTCTCGCTAGCGCATAGGCTTCATCTACAAACAAAATTCCGCCTCGTGCTTTTTTAATTGCCTCCTTGGTTTTAGGCGCTGTTTGTCCGATATACTCTGCAACTAAATCACTTCTATCTACCTCTAATACATGTCCTTTACTTAGCAAACCCATTTGATGATAAATCATACCTAACATGTTTGCCACGGTAGTTTTACCTGTACCTGGATTACCCGTAAACACAGCATGCAAATTTATACGCTCATTATCATCAAAGCCCTTTTCTTTTCTAATTTTTAAAAAGTTAAGGTAAGTAGTGTATTCTTTAACCTTCTTTTTAATTTCATCTAAGCCAATAAGTGCATCTAATTCTTGCAAGAGTTTTTCCATGCTTGCATCCATTGGTTCGGCCTTAATTATTTCTTTGGGTTTAGGCTTGAGTAAAATTGGTCGTGCTTCCTCAATAAAAGCTGTACCTACTTCAAAGGGTATAGTAGCAATAATTTGGTCCATAAATAATACGCTAATGGAATAGGTATCTATGCCCCAAGTGCCTTTTAATTCGTTTCCCCAACCAACAGTACATTCAAACGTTTTCTGTTTGGTATCAACAAATAATAACTTGTCAATTGCGCCTTTTAATTGACCTGTATTTGTATTAAAATAAAATTGCAATTCGCAAGGCCAAATCGCAATCTCTTCAATAAGATTTTCTAATTCTAATTCTAGCCAAACATAGCGTGTTTCATCGCTACTAAACACCGAATAATATTTACGCTCTGGCATCAAAACGTTGTTTTCTGAGCCTTCGTATAATTTAATTTTATTTACCTTAAAGAACGGATTTACAGTTTCTGAAACGAGTCCGAGATCGATGATATAGAAAACTTTTTCTCCAACAAATTCATTGTCTATCCATGCTTCCCATCTGTATATCCCCTTCTTCCAATAGTTACCTGCATTTTTTACACCCCAACCCTCCCGAATAAAAACAATATTTTCATCTTTCGTAATATTTCTATCAGCTGTTAAATTGCATATTTCACTACCATCCTCATCGTTCACGCATTTTAGGCTAATCCGAGCAGTCCAATCTTGCTCATCAAATAATTTATTAAAAAAAGAAAGTTCACAATAGATAAAGCTGCATTCGGCCTCATCAAATACCTGACGGTATTTCTTTTCATTATTTGCCAGCCATTCTGTTGAACCAAATATTTTGATGTCTCTAATTTTGTATTTGTGTGAAAGTTCTTTTGACATAAAACGGGGATTTGATTAATCAATACAACAACATTTAGACCAATTTTAATATGTTTTTGCTGCAGTGTATTGGATCAGAATAGCGCAAAACCCATTAAATTTCTCATTATGTGACACTTATATTTCCAACAAAATCAGATATTTTAAAAAAATAGTTTTTGCGTAAAAAAAAACAAAAAAGCAATTGCTAATTAGTTCTAGAATCATAGATTTGCAGTCCTTGAAAAGCACACAAGATTTTTACGAAGTGTTTCTTACAAGGAAAATTCAGCTAAGTCCGGAGAGATGGGTGAGAGGCTGAAACCACTCCCGCAGGTATGCGGGACTAACCAACGTAGGTAGT
>JAJTEN010000012.1:52057-58753 GCA_021298155.1 Sphingobacteriales bacterium
ATGCGGGACTAACCAACGTAGGTAGTAATATCTGCAAAACAATCTCTCGAGAAGCAAAACTCTAAATTGCAAATTCAGCTAAGTCCGGAGAGATGGGTGAGAGGCTGAAACCACCGGTTTGCTAAACCGACGTAGGTAGTAATATCTACCGCGGGTTCGAATCCCGCTCTCTCCGCCAAAACAAATAAAAGCCTGGTCTCGTTATTGAGACCGGGCTTTTTTGTGCTAGCACGTCAAAATCGAAGCGCAGCGCAGGCTTTGTAAGTGTTAGCGCAAAAAAGCCCGCTGCTTGAAGCGAAGCGGAGAGCAGTAGGCTTGTATTTGGTTTGAAGCTCTCCCTCTCAGGATCACGAAGTAATCTCGCTAGCACGTCGAAGCGCAGCGAAGGCTTTGTAAGTGTTAGCGCAAAAATATTGGGTAATCGCATTCTGGATCCTGACATTGGATCGCTAAACAAAAAAAGCTCAGCATTTCTGCTGAGCTTTCTGTCGGGGTGGCAGGATTCGAACCTACGACCTCCACATCCCAAATGTGGCGCGATACCAGGCTACGCTACACCCCGATTCCTCTTGTTTAAGGAGGTGCAAATTTATTCTAAATTGCATATTATGCAATATATTTTAAAAGTTTCTGGTATTTTTTATGCATTGCCCTCAATCTCAATACAAAGCAAATAACAATTTAAAACATACCCAGCAAATTCTCTCCCTGCATAATGTATGTTTGGTCTATGGGTTAATGTCCACCACCCGATTGTAAATCATCTACAAAAATACCCTGCTCTTTCAAAATTGATTTTGTTTTCAAAGCAAAAAATGCCAAATACATAAAGCACAATACAGGAATAAAATAAGAAACATGAATTCCCATACTGTCTGCCACTTTTCCCTGGATTGGCGGTATAATAGCTCCTCCTAATATCATCATAATTAAAAAAGAAGCGCCCTGTGAGGTATATTTACCTAAACCAGCAATAGATAATGAGAAAATACTTGGCCACATAATACTGCAAGCCAAGCCGCCACTAATGAAGGCAAATAAAGATATATTTACTGTTGTTAGCAAGCCTACCAGCATCCCAATAATTCCAATTACCGCAAATAGCAATAAGGTTTTAGCAGGCTTTTCATTACCCAAGAAAAAGGCAGCTACAGCTACAATAATACACAAGGCATATGGCAATAATTCTGCAATGGCATTCCCACTGTAATAATTTACAAATAAAATAAATCCGAATGCAACAAAAGGCACCACAAAGGTTAGTAGCTGGCGAATTTTACTTGAAATATTAAATGCGCTCACGGCTCCAGTCCACCTTCCAATCATAAGACTTCCCCAATACAAACTGATAAAATTAGATATCTTAGACTCGTCGTACGACCCAAACTCTTGCAACTGCAATAAAGCACCCATATTGCTTTGAATGGTTACCTCAACTCCAACATACGTAAAAATAGCCAACATACCTAATACCAATTGCGGATAGTGCATTGCTCCCCATGCTTGTGGATTGTTTTTAGATGCGCTTAAAGCATACAGTAAAATGCCAACAATCACAACTAAGCAAATGAAAATGAAATTATCTGCAATGAATGCAGGCAGAAAATTAGTTAAAAACAATAAGATAGCAACTGGTATTGCAATAATAAATAAGGTTTGAGTGGCCTTGGTACTGTTCTCAATTTGTTCGCTATTGTTAATACTTGGCAAACTTTTATTCATAAAAAAGAATAAAGCAACCAATGCAAAAAGCACTGCTAGAATTAAATATAAGGTATTAATATTGGCAAGCGTAGCCTGTTGGCTACTACCAATGGCCCCAAATAATACAATACTCACCACAATTGGGCCAAGGAGGGTTCCTAATGAATTTACACCCCCCGTAAAATTTAGCCTATGCGTACCTGTTTCAACCGGACCCAAAGCAACTACAAAAGGATTAGCAGCTGTTTGTTGTAAAGAAAATCCAAGTGCGATAATAAAAAAAGCGCCTAAAATCATGCTAAAAGTAACCTGCTCTAAACCAGAAAAAACACTCAATAAACCTGCACCTACAACAGAGGCTAATAAGCCGTATATAATACCAGATTTAAACCCAATTTTATTGAGAATATCTTGTTTATTAATTTGTGAGAAATAATACAAGAAAAAGCTACCAAAGAAATAGGCAGCATAAAAAGAGGCATCAATTAATTGAGATTCGTACTGACTTAAACTAAAATGTGTTTTACAAAATGGGATAAAGATACCATTAGAGGCGGCTACAAATCCCCAGAAAAAAAACACTACTGCCAAAGTAAATAAAGGCGTTTGTTGGTTTTTGCTCGACATATATTACATTATTTTGGAGCATAAATAACAACAAAGCAGCATCATTTCCAAAAAGCAAAATGAACATGTCAAATTTTTATTCAAGCAAACTGTAAATTATTTAACCTATAAACTATGATGAAAATCAGGAAAATATCACAATTTCATCACAGTAAAATAATTGTTTAAGCGTATTTTTGAATTTCATTTAAACCAAGCCAAAGTATGATTTCAAACATTGTTATCCCAACCGATTTTTCAGATGCGGCTAATCAAGCTATGCAGTACGCATTATTGTTAGCTAAAAAACTTAATGCATCTGTTCACATTTTACATGTTAACCAGGTTGCTATGGTGGATGCCACCATGCCGGCAGAAACCTATCAAATGTTTATTAAAGAAATTGAAGACCATACGCATGAGCAATTGTTGAAAGTAGAAGAACAATTTTTAAAAAATGCTGGTGTAAGCTACAAAACATATAGTAATTACGGATTTGTTGCAGATGAAATTTGCGATTTTGCCGTAAAACAAGAGGCAGATTTAATTATTTTAGGGACAACTGGAGCAAGTGCTGCTGCTGAAATCTTTTTTGGCAGCAATGCCGCTTCTGTGGTTTCAAAAACAAAAGTACCGGTAATGGTTATTCCAACTGGAAGCGTGTATAAAGAGCTTACACATATTGCTTATGCAACAGATTATAACGAACCAGAGTTTCCATCTATGTTGCGCCTCACCTACTTTGCAGAACTATTTGATTGTAGGCTCGATATAGTGCATGTGAAATCTGAATCAGATAGATATTTTAATGCAGAAAACAACTTTTTCAAGAAAAACAAAGCCCAATTCTCTTATCCAAAAATGTTTTTTGTAGAATTAGAAAAGGGAGAGATAGTACCAACCATAAATCAATATGTAGCAGATAAAAATGTAGATTTATTGGTCATGGCAAAACACAATAGAAGCTTTTTCGACAGGCTATTTCACAGCAGTTTAAGCAAGAAAATGGCCATACATAGCCACATACCCTTATTGGTTTTGGTTAAAAACGAATCGGTCTGAACCTATATTTTTAAGCGCAAACCAACATAGGCCATTCTTCCAAAGATAGGGCCCCAAATTAAGCTGGCATCAAAATAATTGCCAAAAGGATTTGGTCCATCCAAAATGGCATTGGGCTGTTGAAAGTTGAAGATATTTTCTACACCCACATATACACTCAAATACTTTTTAAACGACTTGGTAACTTGAGCGTTCCATAACCAAAAAGCGGTTGAATTATCATTTAACCGCAGTTCTATTGGATTAGCAGTAGTAATTGGCAAACGCTTTTGGCCAGTCCAATTGCTGGTTACATCAAAGTTCCACTTGCTTTTGGTAGTATAACCTAGGTTTAAAAACCACCTGTGTTTGGCAATCATGGGCACACTGCGCAAGGCTTGTTCATACTGCGTAATTACCTCATACCAACGGTAAGCAAATCGTACATCAAACCTACGTATGGGCTGATAATCTAACTGAATTTGCAGGCTTCTGCTATATGATTTTCCATCTAAGGCATAGAAGCTAATTTCTTGCGCACTTTTATCTTTATCTACAACCACTTGCTTATCAAAATAAGTATGATAATAATCTACACCAATGCTTCCGTTACGGTAATTTAATTTAAATTCATGGTTTAGGTTCAAACCGAAATTATACGCTACTTCTGGTCCAAAACCGTAGGCATTATTGGTAGAAAATGCTTGCGTAAAGCGCCAGGTTCTGTTGCTTATTAACGAACCCATATTTTCTGCAAGGAGGTTGGCCGTTCTCCAGCCTTTGCCAGCCGCAGCCCTAATCACTGTGGTAGACCAGGGTGCATACCTCAGGTGTATGCGAGGCGTGTATTGCCAGCCAAATAGATTGTGGTGGTCTATTCTTGATCCTAAAACAGCCGTAAAGGTGGCCATATAGGTGAAGGTATACTCTGCAAATGCGCCCGAAACCCACTCATTGCGGTGAAAATGATAATGCGTTTTGTTGAATAAATGTTCGCTTACATTGTCGGTTTGACTACTAAGACCGATTCTATAGCGGTGATTTGGATTACCTATTTTATCTTGAAAAATGAAGTTTGCATAAGTACTATTTTGGGTGCCTTGATATATGTTTTTCCCGAAGTAATTATCAAAAATTTGGCGGTTAGCATTCATTTTAAGGTTCCATTTAAGCGCTCGGCATCCACTAGGGTACCATATAAAGGCATGGCGGTATCAAACCTTTTAGCCTCCTCATAGTTAAACTCCCCACCCCACTTTTTATCCTTTACATATTGCATGCTTGCGTTTAATATAAAGCCTGTTTTGGTATCATACAAAACCCTATACAAAGCATTTATTTGCTCGCCTAAAGGATTGTCTAAGTAGCCATCTTTGTTTTGATCCATGCGCAAACTGTAGGTACTGGCATGCAAAAATAAAGCATGCGAAAAACGCTTGGTAGGCTGCTGAGCCAATACCAAATTGGCTTCATAACGGCCACCTTCGCTGCCGTATGCATTGAAATAAATTTTTTCTGCGGTGGTAGGCTTGTGCAATTCTACATTTATTTGCCCCGATATGCTTTCAAAACCATTTACCACAGAGCCTGTTCCTTTGCTAACCTGAATGGCATTAATCCAAGTACCCGGAATATAATTTAAGCCATAATTACTGGCAATACCTCTTATGCCGGGCAATTGTTCTACACTCATTTGCGTATACTGCCCTGCTAAGCCTAGCATCTGAATTTGCTTAGAGCCAGTGAGTGCATCATTAAAAGCTACATCTACGCTGGGGTTGGTTTCAAAACTCTCTGAAAGATTGCAGCAAGCCGCTTTAAACAACTCCTTCTCGTTCATGATAGTAACCTTCCAAGGGTCTATAAAAGATACCTCGGTAGATTTTCGTTCGTAGCTTACAATGGCATCTTCAAAGTTGCGTTTACTAATCATCATCACCCGTAAGGTGTTTTTGTTATTTACTAAAATAGTATCGGTTTTAAAGCCCATTGCCTGCACCACCAAACTATTTTTATTGGCCACAATGGGAATATAAAAAACACCCAAGCTGTCTGTCACAGCGGGTTTGGTTTGACCCAACCAATATACCAAAGCACCTGCAATAGGTTCAATTTCACCTTTAGAATTAGACTCTACCACCACACCTTTTAGGGTAGCAGGTTGTGACCAAGCGGTAAAGCAACAAAACAAAAACCAAACTATAATCCCAAATCTACGCATTAATCGTGGTGGGTATTTGGATTTTCTCTAAATAAACAACAGCCAGGTAAATCTTTATAAACTTTATCCTCTGCTTTTTTAAGCTCGGTATCGTGCCCAACAGCGGCAATGTATTCATGAATTTTCTCAAGGGTAATTTTGGAAGGATTATAAACCACTGTCATTACCTTAGTATCTATATTCCACTCTGCCATTTTAATTCCTTTTTGGTCGCAAGCTAATTCAATGCGCTCTTTGCATTGCGTGCAGTTGCCAAACACCTTAAAAGTTACCTTTTCTGTTTTAGATTTTTGAGCGAAAGCGTTGTAGTTTAAAAACAAACTAGCTACTAGTGAAAGAATCATTAATTTATACTTCATGGTAGTAATTTTTACTTCTACAAAAGTAGCTATAATTATCTATAAATCCTGAGTTATGTTGTTATTGAAAAATACACGATGCTTTGGAAACCACCATCCAATAAACCATAATTTTTTTCTTTCATAATTTAGCGGTGGGTGCTCATAATTGAATCTTTCGTGTTTCAAATTTTGCGTTTAGAATGTTGATTTTGGTAACTAAAAACCAGAGCGTTCACAAAATTTAATGTTAAATTTACGCTGTAATGCCTTATATTTGCAGCCCTTTTAAGATTAAAATGCAGAATATCAGAAACATAGCGATTATCGCTCACGTAGATCATGGAAAAACTACTTTGGTAGACAAAATTATTCACCAAACACAGCTTTTCCGCGAGAACCAAGAAAAAGGAGATTTAATTCTCGACAATAATGATTTAGAGCGTGAGCGCGGAATTACTATTTTAGCCAAAAACATTTCGGTAAATTACAAAGGCACTAAAATCAACATCATTGATACTCCTGGTCACAGTGACTTTGGCGGCGAGGTTGAGCGTGTATTAAACATGGCCGATGGCGTTTTATTATTAGTGGATGCCTTTGAAGGTCCGATGCCGCAAACACGTTTTGTGCTCCAAAAAGCTTTGGCCTTAGGAAAAAAGCCTATTGTAGTAATTAACAAAGTAGATAAGCCAAACTGTAGACCAGATGAGGTTCATGATGCAGTTTTTGATTTGTTTTTTAACCTAGAAGCAACAGAAGAACAATTAGATTTTCATACGATGT
>JAJTEN010000046.1 GCA_021298155.1 Sphingobacteriales bacterium
AATTTTCTAGATTTATTAAATGCAATTAGACCACCTGTTGAGGCTACAAATGGACTAATTGGCCATACAATTATGCCTGCCAACATGCCAATAGTTGTGCCTACTAAAGTGGGTACAAATTTACCTTTAACCCTTGAGGTATTACCTATTTTATAAACAGTAAATGCATTTGTTAAAATAGAACCAGAAATTGATCCAATGATAGCACCAGCTATGGGCCCTTCAAATCCACCATAATCGAATATATTACCTATCAATGCTCCGGCAAACACACCACCCAAGGCTCCCACATAGCCCATGCCACCACCAGCTAATATTTGTGCGGCTTGATTTCTGTTTTTAGGAAGTTTTTTAGGCTCTAAAATATCTGCATTCGCTTCTCCTTCAGTTGTTTCATTATTCTCTGTGCTGGTAATATCTTGCCGGCCATCTCTATTTTTATTTTCTTCAATTGGCAAATCATTTGATACTGGCGTAATTCTGTTTAATAAAAGAATTTCAGCAATTTGTTTTACTTTAACGTCTTTCGGGTTTTCTAAGTTTGCTTGATAGCTGTATTTAAATATTGAATCATTACTTCCAGCATAATAGCCGTAATAAAATAATCCAAGTGTACTTTGAAATCGGATAGAATCTCCGATTACTAGCTCAGAAATACGCATATTTTGCTGAGCCATCACGTTTGATTTTATTCCAATTAGGAATAAAAAAAAGATTGCGGGATAAATAATGTTTAATTTTTTCATGGGTTATCTAAAAGAACAAATATACCGAATTTAACTATTTTTACATCAGCATCTTTACGCAACTATTCTTTTTCTTGTTGACTCAAAACGATTACTATGATTGATTGTTTAGAATACATAAACATCTTATATGTCTCATAAAAACGCAAATTATTATATTGAAAAGTTAAACCTGAGTACCCATGTAGAAGGTGGCGCTTTTAAAGAAACCTACCGTTCACCCTTGTTTATTCAAGCAGAAAATCTACCACTTGGGTTTGCGGGTGAGCGTTCCATTTCTACTGCTATTTATTTCTTATTGCAGCACAAACAATTTTCGGCCATGCATAAGATTGCTAGTGATGAATTATGGCATTTTTATGCGGGCGCACCTTTACACATTTATGAATTAAATGTTGCGGGTGAGTTGCATGTTCATGTATTGGGTAATGACCTAGAGGCAGGTCAATCTTTCCAAGTATTGATTCCCGCAGGATCTTGGTTTGGTTCGAGATGCGAAACCCCTGATGCCTTTAGTTTAGTGGGCTGTACCGTAGCACCTGGTTTTGATTTTGAAGATTTTGAATTAGCCAAAAAACAGTTTATGTTAGAAAAATATCCAGACCACATGCAGCTATGGAAGGAAATGTGTTTGGATTAGTGGTAAACTAACCCTCCATTATTTTTTGCATATCATGTAATTGCTTATACAAACCTTGTTCTAATATGAGCTCATTGTGAGTTCCTGTTTGTACAATACATCCTTTTTCCAACACTACAATTTTATCTGCCTTGTGTATGGTGCTTAATCGGTGGGCAATAACAATGGTCGTGCGATTTTCCATAATATTATTTAAAGCTTCCTGAACCAATCTTTCGCTGGCTGTATCTAGGGCGCTGGTAGCTTCATCTAAAATTAGAATATCTGGATTGGTATTAATAGCCCTGGCTATGCTTAAACGTTGTCTTTGTCCGCCACTCAGTTTATTCCCTCTATCACCAATATTAGTTTGATAGCCTTTTTCGGTTTGCACAATAAACTCGTGTGCATTGGCAATTTTCGCAGCATGCTCAACTTGTTCTGGGGCAAGTTGTGTTTTTCCAAAAGCAATGTTGTTATAAATGGTATCGTTAAACAAGATAGATTCTTGCGCCACAATGGCCATAGTGCCTCTTAAAGGCAAAATTTGCAATTCTTTGATGTTGATGCCGTCTATTAAAATTTCCCCTTCCGAGGGGTCGTAAAAACGCGGAATCAAATCGGTAAGGGTAGATTTTCCACTTCCTGATGGTCCAACCAAAGCAACTGTTTGCCCTTTTTCTATAACCAAGTTAATGTCCTTTAGTACGTATTCATCGGCATATTTAAAGCTTACATTTTTAAATTCTATGCGTTGGTTCAGGCCGCTAATGGCTTTGGCTTGCGACTTTTCTGTAATTATTTCTTCACTTTTCAATACTTCATTTACCCTATCTAAAGAAGCCAAGCCTTTTTGCATATTACTGTATGCGGTAGAGAATGATTTGGCTGGAGGTAAAATTTGGGTGAAAACACCAATAAACAAAATAAATGCTTCAGCGTTTAATCCGTTACCGCTAAGCACTAATTTACCACCAAACCACAATATGAAGGCAAGCACAATTACACTTAAAGTTTCCGATAAAGGGGAAGAGGCATCACTGGTTCTATTACTTGCTACATTAATGGCTGTATAGGCACGATTTTCTTTGGTGAATCTGCGCATAAAAAAAGCTTGTGAGTTAAATGCTTTAATGATGCGTATTCCCATTAATGTTTCTTCATAGAGGGATACTAAATCGCCAAATTTTGATTGACCGCGTTGCGAATATTTTTTTAGCATTTTACCAATTCTACCAATTAATAAGCCCATTATAGGTAAGGTTACAAAAACGATAATGGTTAATTGCGGACTAATAATAATAAGCGAGGTAAGATATATTACAATAGTTAATGGTTCTTTAAATAATGCTTCTAAGGAGCTCATAATCGCAATTTCAATTTGTAAAATATCGCTGCTCATGCGACTAATTAGATCTCCTTTTTTTTCCTCACTAAAATAGGATAAAGGTAATACCAAGATGTGTTTATAAAGTGATTCTCGGAGGTCGCTTACCACATTATTGCGCAGCGAAACCATAAAGAATAAGGCCAAATAGCGAAATAAATTCTTTAAAAAAATAGTACCAATAAGTAAGCCACAAATGAAGATGAGTGCAGATTCTGGTCCATCTGTTCTGATCATTTCTGAGAGTTGGTAGTTGAGTAACTGACTTAAACTTTCGGCACTTAATTCAAAGTTAGGTTTAACTGTAACCAATGCAGTTTTTCCGAATAGGAGTCCGAGAAAAGGAAAAATAAGCGCAATAGAAAATAGGCTAAATACGATTGAAAAAATATTAAAGAAAATATTTAATGCGGCAAGGCCTTTGTATGGGAGCGTATAGCGTAAAAATTTGATATAACCTTTCATGAATGGCAACAAATATCTATAATAAACTGAATTTGCATTTATTTTTTCTGATATTTCTGTAAGTATTTTTCTGCAAGTTTAACTTGTTCATTTTTTAAATCTAATTCTTCACCATCTAAAAATGCACGCCACAGTTTACTTGTTTTCATATCTAACAAATCTCCCTCAGCAATAATAAATGAGGCATTTTTTCCTACTTCAAGACTTCCAATTTGTTTATCTACTTCTAAAATTTCTGCTACATGAAGCGTAATGGTTTTTAAGGCATCTTCTTTACTTAATCCATATGCGGCAGCTGTTCCGGCGAGGTAAGCTAAATTCCGTGCTTCCCAGCTCCCTTCTAATGAAATAGCCACTTTTATTCCGGCCTGAACCAATTGAGAAGGTGTAATATATGGTTGGTCTATGGCTTCTGCATTTCTACTTGGTAACCTATGAATGTTTCCTAATACCACAGGAATTTGATGGTTTTTCAGGAAATCAATAAGTAAATATGCATCAGGTGCGCCCACAAGAACCAATTTTATTTTTGGGTAGTTTTGTTTAAAAAAACCAACGGAACGAACAATACTTTGCGCTTCCTGAACATGTAAATACAAATTAACCTTCCCGTTTAGAAGATCTTTCATGGCCGCTAAACGTGCGTTAAATTTGGGTTTAGTTTGCAGTTGATATTGACTTGCTGCTACAAAAAATTCCTCAATTTCTTGAATGGCCAAACCTAATAGTTCATCTTGTTTTGGATTATTTGGTGAAACTTGAGGCCAATGCAAATGGATGCCATCATCTTTTCTAATGGTAGCATCTTCCCAATTCCAAGCTTTTGTTTTAAGCACACTACTACTGCCGCTTATTACGCCGCCTTGTGGAACAGCCTGAGTGTATAATACCCCATTATAAATGGCAGTGGGTAATATTTTAGAATCGGTATGAAAGGCAATTTGGGATCTTACATTTGGATTAAATTCACCATGTTCTTGATAATCTTTGGTAGCTCTAACCGCATCAATTTCATTTAATCCCATAATATTATTCATGGCAATGAGTCCGGGATAAATATGTTTTCCAGCTGCATCAATGGTTTTTGCATTTTTATACAGGTTTTTTAAGTTCTGACCCACCTCTACAATTTTATCTTTTTCAATAACCATTGAGCCATTTTCTATCAGCTTTCCATTGCCAATATGTATGGTAGCATTTTGGATAATGGTGGTTTGTGCCATGCATACACTACCTATAAAAACAAATGCGATACAACGTGTAATTTTTAATAAATATGTCATAATTTCTTTATTTAGGCTTTTATTTTATTCAAAATCTTCACAATGATAATCAGGGTCTAATTCAGAAACTTTTTGTTCTGTTTTTTCCCCATTTTGTTTGGCTTCTATCATTTTTTGAATTAAGCGTTGGCGTTCTAAATCCATCTTCATTCTATAGGCTTTGTCTTTTTCTCTATCAAAATAGATTACCCCATCTACTACTGTATAAAGTGCTTTGGCTTCAATACTTAATGGAGTGTGCGACCACAATACTAAATCTGCATCTTTACCAACTTTTATACTTCCAGTTTGATGGTCAAGGTGTAGCATTTTAGCTGGGTTTAGCGTAACCATTTTCCAAGCATCCATTTCGCTAATACCTGCATATTTTATAATTTTTGCGGCTTCTTGATTCAGCCTTCTTCCCATTTCTGCATCATCGCTGTTAATGGCCGTAACTACTCCCATTGCGTTTAAGATACCAGCATTTTGTGGAATTGCATCGATTACTTCAAATTTATATGCCCACCAATCTGCAAAAGTAGACGCGCTTGCACCATGTTTTTTCATTTTATCTGCAACTTTATAACCCTCTAAAATATGGGTGAAAGTATTTACGGTAAAGCCAAGACTGTCGCCCACGTGCATTAACATATTTATTTCACTTTGCACATAACTATGACAACTAATGAAGCGCTTTTTATTTAATATCTCTAGCATTGCTTCCATTTCCAAATCTTTGCGGGTAAGCAATGGATTTGCTTTTCTTGCTGCTTCATATTCTCTCGCTCTAATAAATGCATCGTAGTATACCTGCTCAACGCCCATGCGTGTTTGAGGGAATCGATCTGTTTCTATACCCCAATTACTTTGTTTCACATTTTCACCCAATGCAAATTTGATGAATCCAGCTGCTTGAGAGATTTTCATTTCTTCAGGAGCCTTACCCCAACGTAATTTAATAATGCTACTTTGGCCACCAACTGGATTACAAGACCCATGTAGTTGTTGACATGCAATAACGCCACCGCTTAATTGTCTGTATATATTAATATCTTCGCTATTTACTGCATCACCAATGCGAACTTCAGCAGTATTGTTTTGCGTACATTCATTAACTCCCCTGTAAATGGCAATATGAGAATGTTCATCAATAATCCCATTGGTTAAAAATTTACCTTTGGCATCTATTATTTGTGCATTGGCAAGTGTAAGATTTTTACCTATGCCTATTATTTTTCCATTACTAATAGCTACATCAGTTTCTGTTAAGATACTGTCTTTTTCATTGGTCCACACCGTAGCTCCTCTAAAAATAATATTGCTTGCTTTTGGTATTTGTTCATTTCCATATTCACAAAATGGGTAAATCACCTCACCTATATTGGGTAAATTTTTATTCTCTTTTTTAATTTTTTGCACACCAATTGAGTCTAATTTCAGATAAAATTGTTGGGTTTCGCCCTTACTTGTAAAAGCAGTTCCTTTCAGTGAAACTATTTGATTAGATTGGCTATCTAATTTCTCAATCCAGGCATTTATACGCGTTTGTGATGTACTATTTTTACCCTCTGCGAACATAAATGTATAGATTCCCTGTACCTCTTGAATACTCAGTTTTAAGGTATCGGCACCTATAATACTACCACTTAATTTTCCATCTTTTTCCTTGATATTCCAATGGGTTTCCACATTTGAAATAGAGCTGGTATAATGTCCATTTAATAAATAGCTTAGCTCAGGTTCAATGCGGTATTCTTTTCCGAGCACAAAATGGCTGATTATTTTAGCGTCTGCCTCAAATATTGGCGCATTACTTAAAAAGAAATTAGCTAACATACCTTTTTCAATACTTCCAATTTGTTGATTCATACCTAACCACTCAGCCGGAATGGTGGTAAGTGCGGCAATTGCGGCGTCTGGATTAAGTCCGTATAAAACTGATTTTTGCAAATTTTGTATAAAGCTTTTAGCGTCTGAACAACCTTGCATAGTTAGCGCAAATGGAATATTTGATTGATGTAATTTAGCCGCGTTTGCAGGCGCCATTTCCCAATGCTTTAAATCGGCTAAATTAATCCTTAAAGCATCAAGCGGATTGCTCACTTCGTATGGTTTAGGGAAGTTGAGTGGAATAATTAATTTATTGCCTGTAGCTTTAATTTCAGAAATACGTTGGTACTCGTCGCCATTACCTTTTATAATATAATTTAAATTAAATTCTTTGGCAATTTTAGCTGCGCGTAATACAGCTAGTTTGTTTTCAGATTCAAAAATGACTGGCAGATTTTTACTGGCGTTGATGGCTTCTAAATTTAGTAAGTACTCCTCTTTTTGTTGTTTGTACCAATCTGCATCTAAATAGGTTTGCCTGATAAGTGCAATTACTCCCATCATAGAGCCTGGATAAGGTTGTTTGCTACTACCTTTATTAAAACTCATTTGGGTTGCCGCTTTTGCCTTCAGCATCATTTTTTGTTCATGTTCGGTGGCAGTTAATACCAAACTTGCAGTCCCTCTAAAAATGCCATCAGGTATGGCGGTCAAACTTGCCCCAAAACCCGCGGCAAGCATAGCTTTACTTTTCTTCTCGTCTACCTTAAAAACACTGGCTGCATCTTGGTAACTTTTAACTGCATCATTCCAAGCATAAGCTCCCTTTTTGTTATTTTCATAAAAATTTGGCCTTCCTGAAATAGGTTGACTTCCATTTTCTGTTCCATAATCACTGAATAAATCAATGAAGGAAGCGTATACATATTTCCCCTTTCCATTTATGATGCGCGCTTCTTTGGGAATCATGATATCCGTGCCAATCGCTTCAATTTTTCCATCTCTTACAAGTATGCTTGCATTTTTTAGTTGAACACCAGGTTTACATTGAATGCTTACTTGGGTAATTGCGAAATAATTACTGAGCGGGTTTGATACCCCATTCATCGGAAATGTACTTTGAGCCCTAACAAATTGAGCCGCAAATAAAAGTAGCAAAAAAATGCCAGTTGTGTAATTTTTTTTCATGCTGTAAATGTGCTTTATAAATACCTGATTACTCTTGCCATACAGGGGCTTAAAAAGTTGTGGCAATGTAAGAGAAAAATTCCTGATTTTAAATTGTATATTTGATCCGCAAAAATGACCCTACTTAAAGAATTAAAATATAAGTTTCAGCAAGGGAATGCTGTAGTTCAAATTATTCTAGTAAATGTGTTAGTTTACTTCACATTTTCACTTATTGGCCTATTTTTTTTCTTATTTAACCAAACAGATACGCTTTCACGTTTTATGCAATGGTTGATGCTTCCTGCTGCTGTTCCTAATTTTATTTGGCAGCCATGGAGTATCTTTAGTTATATGTTTTTACATGAAGGGTTTTTTCACCTGTTGTTTAACATGCTTTGGCTTTATTGGCTGGGCAATTTATTCCAACAATATTTAGGAAATAGTAAAACGTATCAAGCGTATATCATTGGAGGTGTTTTCGGGGGTTTGGTTTATATGCTTGCCTATAATATTTTTCCCGCTTTTAGTAACCAAGTGGCTAATGCATATGCACTCGGTGCATCAGCTGGCGTGCTCTCCTTGGTGGTTGCCTCTGCTACTTTATTGCCAGAATATAGCATTCAGCTGTTTTTAATCGGACAAGTAAGGTTAAAGTATATTGCTTTGATCTCTGTTTTATTGGATTTAATTAGCATTCCAAATGGCAATGCAGGTGGCCACATTGCGCATGTTGGAGGTGCTGCTTTTGGTTATTTATTTATAAAATTACTCTACAGTAATAGTAGTATACCAGGATTTTTAGATGCGATCTATCATGCGGTAAGTTCTTGGTTTAAACCAAAATCTAATTTGCACATTAAACACAAAAGTAAAGTTGTTAAAAATGCATCTTCAGGCAAGCCTAATCAACTAGAAATAGATGCTATTTTAGATAAAATCTCAAAAAATGGCTATGAGAGTTTATCTCAAAAGGAAAAAGATATTTTATTTAAAGCCAGTAAATCATAGGTGCAGGTGAAAGTTTTACATTACATCTATTTATCTATTAGTATTGGCTTAGCCATAGCTCTATTTGGGGGTTTGGTTTCGCCTTATTTTTCTCCTGCAGAATTCTGGCCCATAGCATTTTTGGGTTTGGCATTTCCCTTTATGTTTTTGGCTAATGTTATGTTCCTAATTTTTTTGGTTTTCATCAAGAAAAAAATGTATGTTCTACAAACTGTTGTCTTGGTATTGGCTTTACTAAAAACACCTGCTTTTATTCAATTTAATGCCAAAACTTTGCCTGAACCCAAACCAAAAAGAACCCTGAATGTAATTAATTTTAATACCCATTATATGGGTGCATATGACTACGCGGGGGGGGATTCAGGCTATTTTTTTAATATGTTGGATACCATAAAGCCAGATATTATTTGTTTGCAGGAGTTTGCCAATTTGGGCGGTAATTATGAGATGCCTATGTTTAAAAGGTTTTTTAAGCAGTTTAAGCATTTTTATAATGTAAATGCAGATGCATTAAGTACCACTTTTCCGACAGGCTATGGCGTATGTATTTTTTCCCGATACCCAATTGTAAACAAAGGTTTTTTAGAATTAGAAAATCAAAACAATAACCTCACCGTATTTGCAGATGTTTTGGTAGATACAGATACCATAAGGGTTGTAAATACCCATTTAAAATCCATAGTTTTCGACAAACATGATTATCGAACCATGGAAAATTTGAAAGAAATAGAGCACACGAATATTGGCGCTGTTCACCGTATTTTTGCCAAATTAAAGTATGCCTTTCAATCAAGGGCAAAGCAGGCAGATAAAATACGCGAGCGCTTACAAAATACCAAACACAAGGTAATCCTTTGTGGGGATTTCAATGATTCACCCACAAGCTATTCATACCTTACCATTCGGGGTAACATGAAAGACGCTTTCAGAGAATCGGGTAAGGGAATGAGCAGAACCTATATCGGCAAAATGCCTTCATTTAGGATAGACTATATATTACATGATAATGCTTGGAATAGCTATAACTATCAAACAAATACCCTCAATTTTAGCGATCACAAAATGGTAAGTTGCACCATTGCGCTACCTAATTAGTTTCCCATCACAAATACACAGGGTATTTTATGCAATTCGGGTAGGTTTTTTTTCCATTGCGCTAAGGTTTTGGTCTTAACCCAAGCTTTTTCTGAACTAATATTGCATGCAATACATAGCTTACTTTGGGGATTACATTGTGCAATAATTTCTGTTAGTAATTGATTATTGCGGTATGGTGTTTCCATAAAAATTTGTGTAATACCTCTGTGGGCCAAAGCTTCAATATCTTTGATGCGTTTAATTTTTGGATTTTTATCGATTGGCAAATAACCAGAAAAAGCAAATTGTTGTCCATTAAAACCACTGGCCATCAATGCCATAATCATACTAGACCCACCAGGCAAGGGGATTACGTCAATATTTTTGGTTTGAGCCAAGGCCACTAATGCAGAACCTGGATCGGCCACACAGGGGAGTCCGGCATCACTAATGATACCCGCATCATTATTTTCTAGTGCCTGCAATAATTTGGGGATTTCTATTGCATTCGTATGCTCGTTGAGTAAAAAAATGTGTAGCTCATTTTGGGGATGTGCCAATTGCAATCTTTTTATCAGTGCGCGTGCTTGTTTTTCATTTTCAACCACAAAGTTTTTTACATGATGCACTAATCTGCGCACCATTTCTGCAATAAAATCATCCGAATTATCGGCGCTTAAGAAGTTGGGAATGAGGTATAATTTACCGTATTTTGGCTCAGACATTTTTTAAATACTTGATTATTTGGTTGTTAAAACAAAAAAAATAAGTGTTGATTTTTGAATTTTACCCGCTTATTTTCGCCGTTCTTAAAATATTACAATGGCAATATTAACAAAAATAAGAAACAGATCAGGTTTAGCAATAGGCGTAGTAGGAATAGCGCTGGGTCTGTTTGTAGTTTCAGACGCACTAAATTCATTTGGAGGTGGCAGTGGTGCTCCATCTAACAACGTAGGTGAAATTGATGGTGAAAGCATTGGCTTGAAGCAGTTTGATGATAAACTTCAGTTTAATTTGGACAATTACCAAAAAAGAACACAATCTGAAAACCTTGATGAGGCCACACGCACGCAATTGCGTGATCAAACCTGGAATCAAATGTTAAATGATTACATGATGGCTAAAGAATATAGTCAACTTGGTTTAGAGGTAAGTGAAGAAGAATTGGCTGATATGGTTTACGGCAATAACATCCACCCGCAAATTCGTCAATCATTTACTGATCCAAATTCACCAACAGGTTTTGATGTGAACACAGTTAAGCGTTATTTAAAAAATGTTACTGAAGGAACAGATGAGGCTGTGAAAGCACAGTGGAGAGAATTTGAGGATTATTTAATGACTGAAACCTTGCAACGTAAATACGCCAATTTGTTGAAGCGTGGTGTTTATACAACCTCTTTAGAAGCAAAAAATTTATATACGGCCAGAACACAATCTAAAGATTTAAACTTGCTTGCCTTAGCCTACTCAACCATTTCAGATTCAGCTATTGTGGCAGAGGAAAGTGATTTAAAGTCGTATTTCAAGAAGAACATGGACAAATACAAAGAGCGTGAAAATTCACGTAAATTGGAATTTGTTGTATGGGATTTTGCTCCAACTACAGAAGATAGTATGGAAGTGCAACGTTGGGCTTTCGATCAAGTAGCACAGTTTGCTGCTGCCGATAATGATACCGCTTATGTGGATATTAACAGCGATGTAAAATTCGACCCAACAGCAAAAAGAAGAAGTGATTTTCCTGAGTCGGTTCAAAGCCGATTGTTCCGTGATTCTGTTGGTTCTGTAATTGGGCCAATTTTTGAGAATGGTAAATACACTATATATAAAATTGCAGGTACTTCTTCAGATTCTGTTTTCAGTATGCGTGCCAGCCATATTTTGATAAGGGTAGAAGGTGCTACAGATGCTGATACTGCCGCTGCTCAGAAAAAGGCAAATGATATTTTGGCTCGTGTACGTAAAGGTGAAGAATTTGGTAAATTGGCCGCTGAGTTTGGTACAGATGGTACCAAAGATAGAGGCGGAGACTTGGGTTGGTTTACAGAAGGAGCTATGGTTCCTGCATTTAATGATGCGGTAAAAAATGGCAAAAAAGGTGATCAGTTTGTTTTAAAAACACAATTTGGTTTCCATGTTATTAAAATTACAGACGACAAGAGCAAAAAATTAGTATGCGCAGGTGTTTTAGAACGTGCTATTGGTGCTAGTGAAAAAACAAGTTCTGCAGCATACAATGATGCGAGTCAGTTTGCTGCTGCCAGCAGAAGTGCCGCTGATTTTAATAAAAATGCTGAAGAAAAAGGCTTAACCAAACGAATTGCTGAATTTGTGCGTGAAACAGATAATTTCTTGCCAGGCTACAATGACGCCCGTGAGGCTACCCGTTGGGCATACAATGCTAAGGTGGGCGACGTAAGTGAGGTAATGACTGTAAGTAGCGATAAGTATGTAATTGCTACCTTAACCTTAATTCGTGAAAAAGGTAAAGCTAATTTTGAATCAGTTAAAGAACGCGTAAAAGTTGACTATATCAAGGATAAAAAGGCTGAGCAATTGCAAGAAAAATTACAATCAGCTATGGAAGGTGCATCTAGCATTGAAGCATTGAGTACTAAATTAAACCAAGCAGTAACTCCTGTAGGTGGTTTAACTTTTGATAATGCGAGTATTCCTTATGTTGGTTTAGACAATACTTTTGGTGGTGCTGTTGCAGGTACTTCTCAAGTAAACAAATTGCTTGGTCCGGTTAAGGGTGATGTTGCTGTATACGCCTATCAAATTAACAAAATAAATGCTGCTCCAGCAGTTTCAGACTACACGCAACAAAAGAATGAGTTATCTACGGCCATTCAGCAACGTATAGAATATGGTTATTTTGAGATTTTAAAAGAATTGAAAAACGTAAAAGATAACCGCTTCTTATTTTATTAATATGCTGCATTACCACTCAGCGGGTGCCGGAGATACAAACTTGGTACTGCTTCATGGTTACTGCGAAAACAATACCTGCTTCAACGAGCAGGTATTGTTTTTTAAGGACCATTGTAAGGTTATAACAATAGACTTGCCCGGCTTTGGCAAAAGCGAACCCATCAAAGGCATTAGCATAGATGGCATGGCGCAAGAGGTAAAAGAAGTACTAGATGGGCTGAACCTAAGCCATTGCGTGTTGATGGGCCACAGCATGGGTGCTTATGTAGCTTTGGCCTTTGCAGAATTGTTTCCAGCATTTTTACGCGGACTTGGCCTTATTCATTCCACTGCAGTAGCTGATACCGACGAACGTAAGTTAAAGCGCAATCAGGTAATAGAATTTATTACCAAGCATGGCAAAGAGCCCTTTTTAGAAACATTCATTCCTGCTTTGTTTAAAGAGCCTGCCTCTAAAGAACATACTCAAACTGCCGTAAGAGAAGCTCTAGTAAGCAGTACAGAAGGCATCATAGAAGCAGCCAAAGCCATGCGCGACAGGCCAGATAGAACGCATATATTAAGCAAGATTACCATCCCCGTATTTTTTGCCGTTGGTAAATACGATAGCCTCATTCCAGAACAAGCTATGTTTGAGCAAGCCGCATCATGCCAAATAGCGCATATTGCCTATTTAAGCAACTCCGCCCACATGGGAATGGTAGAAGAAGCCGCCTTGTTGAATGAGAAGATGTTATCGTACCTGCAATTTTTAATTCATTTGCGCTAATTGGGATCAGTTATTCCCCATCTCTCTAATAGATTTCATTACAATAAGTAAATCTTTTTCTACCGAGTAATCTTTGGCGTATAAGAAGTTGAGTTTTTGTATGGTTACCGGGTTGTGACTTTTACTGCGTTGCGCATCTGTTGTGCTTACCACGCCCGTTTTAATGTTGGGTAATAGTTTTATGTTGTCTGCATGGGCATAACCAACCCAAGTTTTTTGTCCGGCCAATACCTCAAAAATATTGGGCAGAAAGTTTTTAGGATTTCTAATAAACGGAAACAAAACGGGTGAAAGTAATAACAACACAATGCTCGCAATAATATCAAAAACGCGCTTTTTCTGCTGTTCAAAAGCCTTTGCCAATTGCAGGTTTATTTCTATGGTATAAAAATCGCCCGGCGTATTTTTGTTATTGCTACCAATAATAAACAAGCTCTCTTCGGGCACAATTTTATACAATATATCTTGGTGACTATTACTTCCCATCCACTCAATTATTTGAGAGGCTGCTAAGTCTTTACTACAAAAAATAATTTCCTCTACACCAAAAAATTCTACCAATTCTTTTAATTCTTTAACTTCACCTAAATAATGGCTGTCGTCTTTATTGGGTTCAATCGAAACATAACCCAAATAATCGCTTTTAGATTTAGATTTTATGAGTAAGTCTTGCACCCTTTCAACCTCTAGTTTATTACCTACAATAATGGTTTTTAGGTGACTGCCCATGGTTAAACTCCAGCGTTTGTACTTGGCATAATACAACAAAACCCTAATTAAAAAAGCGCCAACAACGGCCGCAAAGGCACCCAATACAATAATGGCCCTAGAGAATCTGTAATCTTCATCTACAAACGCGTAAAATACAGCAATGGCTAAGGTGCCAAAGGCAATTCCCTTGGCTACACTTAAAAAGGTTTTTCGCTTGTTGTAAGAGCCAGCTAAAAATAAACCCAATAACCAAAGCAGCGTATAGACCAAACTATTGGTATACACAATGTGAACAGGGTAGGCTAGAGGAGTATGGTATTTTTGATTCGACCAAAAGCCAACCAGTAATGCTAAAGAAGAAAATATTACCGAGAAATCGAGGAGTGGAATAAATACTTTAGAAGCAAAGCGACTTAAGATAGCAGCAAAAGCTCTTAAATATATGGCTATGTGTATAAGGGCACTGAAGTTTCGGGCGTGTTTTTTTGAATAATGTTTTTGGGCAAAAATAACCATGGCACGGTAAAAGGTAAATACAAAATTTACGCTCGTTTTTTTAGTGCTTTCGCCCTTGTAATGAATAATGGTAGTATGCGGGAAATAGTAGTTTTTAAAGCCTGCTTTGTTTATGCAATAACTCAAATCTATGTCTTCGCCATACATAAAATAATCTTCATCTAGCAAGCCAATTTCTTTTAACACATCGTGTCGTATCATCATAAAAGCGCCCGCCAATACCTCTACTTCGTGTATTTTTTCTTTGTCTAAAAAACCCAAATGGTACTTGCCAAACTTTTTAGATTTAGGGAACAATGCAGCCAAGCCGCTTAATTTATAAAATGCTACTTCTGGGGTAGGTAAGCCACGCTTAGATTCGGGTAAAAACTTGCCTGATCCATCAATCATTTTTACGCCAACCGCTCCCGCATCTGGGGTGCTATCCATAAACTGAATGAGTTTACTAAAGCAATCTTCCTCAATTACCGTATCAGGGTTTAGCAACAAAACGTATTTGCCACTTGCTAATCTAATGGCCTGATTATTGGCTTTAGCAAAGCCAACATTGTCTTTGTTTTCAATGATTTTTACTTCCGGAAACAGCTTGCGCACCATATCGCAACTGCCGTCTAATGAGTGGTTATCTACC
>JAJTEN010000013.1 GCA_021298155.1 Sphingobacteriales bacterium
AGCCATTGCCATTCAGCAAATACATCACTGCTGGGTTGGGTTTATGGTGCTGGTCTGTAACCTGACCCTTGTTCTCTATAAAGCCGTTCGATTTGCTTTTGGCCAGCATTTGCGCTTGGTCTTCTTTGGCTGTAAGCGAAAAGCATCCGATGAGAAAGGTAATAATGAATAAGTATATGTACTTTTTGATGTCCATGATAAATAATAATTTATTTATTGGCTTTCCATATTTCGTCGGTGGCTGAAATACCGTTGCTTCCAAAACCGATATAAGGTACATTATCAATGACCCAAGCATTGGCACCAAACCTACCCAAGTCTGCCAAACTCGTATTTAAGCGCCAAGCATTAGAAGCGGGATTATATTGCCAAAAATCCTTTAATACACCTGTGGTTCCATTCCATCCTAATCCAACATAGCCCCTACCTGTTAAACTAAATGCTACAGCATCATCTCGCCCATTATCTGGTAAATCAGCAATTTTTCTCCACGTATCTGTAGCCTGATTGTACTCATAAAAATCCTTTAAATATCCGTTGTTATAACCTGTACCAACATAAGCCTTATCATTAATTACGAAGGATACGGCATCTTGCCTTCCACTACCCATAAAATCTGCCACCTTCTTCCAAGTTTTAAGATCAGTATTGAAACAGTAAAAATCTCTCAAATATCCTGATTGGCCAATTCCAAGTCCAACATATACATTATTCCCAACCGTAAAAGTAACAGCATTACTTCTTGCTGCGCCAGGGAATGTAGCGTTTGAGCCAAAAGCAGCAGTAAAAGCTCGCCAACTTGGGTTTATTGTGCCTTCTACTGCATTTTTCACAAAAAAAGAATTGGTAAAACCCGAGTTAGCCACGCCGGTTCCATAACAAATATTATCTCCAACAGTAAAGCCGATAGCCCCACTTAAAACAGGCAAAAAAAGATTGGTACCAAAAGTAGTAATAGACCTAGAAGCAGGATTAAAACACCAGGTATTATTTTCAGGAAATGGTAAATTATTGCCACCAATTATGTAGGCTTTTTTTCCTAGGCTCAACACAACGGCATTATCTCGTTCATAAAAATTAGCATTAGAGTTTTGAACAAAAAAATTCGACCAAGAACTCACCTTTTCATAGTTGCTTGTATTGGCAGGAAACTCGGGGTCTTTGGTACACGAAACCAAAGCAAGCATTAAACCAAGTATAATTAAATTAGCTCTCATTACTTAGACTTTAACTTTATACCTACCCCAACAGAATAGGTAACATATGAAAAATTAATATTTTGAAAAGAAAAGGTTACCGGAATTTGGGGTTGCGCATACCATATAACTCCAAACTCTGTTTGCAAGCCAGTTGATGATACCGATTCAACGCTGGCAAACCCATTGTCTTTTTGGGTATCATTAGCATTGAATGATGTATATTCCCATAAAAGTGCTCGGTGTCCAAACCCAGCTCCAAGTGTTGCTGCCAAAGTCTTAGAAACCCTATGTACAATACCTGCCGTAATCGAAAATCTACTCTGCTTTTCTGTATTCCCAAATTGCCAATATCCGCCTTGAGGAATGCCTTGAATCATTTCATTTTCGAAGGCAGCATTAGCAGATTGAAAACCAAAATTGGTTTGAAGTGATGCATAATATCCTTTACGGGCGTATTTAACATACATTACCCCAAAAGGGGCAGTAGGACTGTATTGATAAATCCATAATTTCTTTTCAGGTAAAGGAATATTATCCGACTCAAGTACAATTTTAAAAACTACATCTCCACTTAACTCATCTATGTCTTTGAAAATATCCCAGACTGCTTTTAAATTTCTAGTTTTAAGTGGATTCACAATACCTATATCTCCTGATACGGCATTTAATTTTCTGTATGTATTCCCGCCATCTAAACTAACATATAGAAAAGATACGTATGACTTCGTTTCAGATAAAAAGGATACATTATAATACACATTGACCTTGGTATTATTTTCAGTCAATTCAGTTTTAATTACAGATACATCCGTTTTCTGAGCAAAACTTTGCACAGAGAGTAAAATTGAAAACAGAATAAAAAGACAACTATTTTTAAACATACCTTAATTATTATCTATCAATACATAACCTGGCTCACCCAAATAAACAGGAGTTTGCGGCTTTCCATACATTTTTTTTGCTAAGTCACTCACGTTAATTCTTATAAACTCCGCTAATTCCTCTGAGGTAATTTTTTTGTCTTTATTTGTATCTGCTTCGCCCTGCAAACCAATCATAAAATAGTAACTAAATAAACCCGATTCAGAAGCATCGAAACCCATAGAAGTTTCATCATCTAGTGAAGAGGCAAATACCCTAAAATGCGGATTATTCTCCCATGGTCTGATGTTCGCCGGCTTAACTTTTATTCCAACGGCTTTGGTTCCGGTTAAATTTGCAGAAGCTAAAATATTGGTTTGACGAGATGCTCCACTGAAGCAGGCATCTAGAATTACTGTCACATTCTTGGCGCCCATTTTACTCAATGATTCATAAAATTTATTAAGGCTATATCCTTGTTCATTCAAGTATTGATAATCGCCATCTTGCGGAAACAAATAAGATTCATCGCCATTTTTATCTGGTACGCCATGCCCCGAGTAAAACACAAATAATTCCGTTTCGCCTTTTACAATTCTATTGGCTATGAGTCCGTTATCAGCATCAAACGTTTTTCTAAAAAAGAAACCTCTAACTTCTTCATTGGTAAATTTCAGAATATTTTGTTTAGAAATGCCAAAGGTATTTTCAAAGTACTTTTCCATATGCTCTGCATCATTTGCAGCAAATGGCGCAGCCGGTAAATGTTCATATTTCTCTATACCTATAATAATGGCAATGGCATTGGGCCGTTTCATCTTACTTATAGGAACCGAGTTAATGTTTTTAACATTACTCCGATTGTAGGTAAATTTATCTGAATTAACTTCAACCCTTGCCACTTGCTTTTTTAGCTTATCAATATCAACCTTTACTTGCACAATTTGTGGCTTTTGAATGCGTTTTTGAAGGGCAATTGGCAACTGTTTTTCAGATATATTGCCATATAATTTACTTTCATTTACGCTCAAAAAAATGGGTAAATCCTTTTCTGTTTTAACGCGTTTATTTGGCGTTACTTTGATGAAGAACTCTTTCACTTCACCAATTTTTATATTTCCTAAATCTCCTTCTCCCTCTTCTATGTATATATTTGGATCACGAGATTCTACCTTATAACGAGAGTTTAGGGCAACATTTTGTCCAATATTTTGAATAACCAATTTTAATTTCACTTGCTCACCTGCTTGCAATAAACCATCGGCAATAATTGGTGCAGCACCTTCCCCTTGGTCATATAACTCCATTCCCTTAAAATCTAATTTTGCTTGCTGATATTGCAGCGAATTAAATATCATGGTAGCTTGGTCTAAATCAAATCCAAAATGCTCTAGAATATCAATTTTTATCTTGTGCTCGCTTGATTTGATATTAAAGCCTGCCTTGAAGCCAATTTCAATTTCACGTTTTTCATTCGGTTCAATACGCCTAATTACTTTGGGTAAAATAATTTGTAATTCTGGGTCATATTTTTCTGTGGCCACCTTTACCTCTAATCCCTGAGCAGGACCCTTACCTTTATTTTCTATCGTGAGTAAAATTCTTGCATGTTCTTCTGCTTCTATAATACCGTTCGCATTATCATCTATAAACTGAATATCTGCGTATAAATTGGGTGGCAAATCTTTTATGTAGGGCTTTACAATGTTTAATTGCATGGGTTTGCTTTTGCCCTCAATCTTTTGGGCATATACAGATGGCCTCAGGATAATTAAAAACGAAAAGATTACTATTTTTAAATTACTCATAACTTCTTAGGGTTTATATTTAGAATCAGACTCATTAGTTGAATTTCAGTTCCCTTTCGGGTTAATTGCAGCCACCGCTGAAAATCTTCACTGGCCAATTCCAATGGCGTCTCGATTTTTCCTGAAGGTTCAGAAGCTTGATTCAATATCGGCTTTCCAAATTCTTCCTTTGGGTTAAACAAAACAAACAACTTGTTCATCTCAGGAATTTTGGGATTATTTAAAAATAAAGTTGTTTCATCTACCTCTTCATTTTTGGCAGCTTTTGCCTCACTAAAGAAAAAATATTCAACATCTGCCTTGACTGGATAATTTGTTGTTTTTAACTTAGATTTTTTATACGGCAATAGTCTGAACGTTTTTTGCTGCTCAGGATCATCCAGGTAAACAGAGATATATCCATCTTCAGGTGCTTTAAAATATAGATAAAAATCATCTCCATCTCTAAAAGTTTGAGTTCTACATGTAGTGTTGGTACAATTGAGTGGTAAGGCTTGAAAGTTAGTTAAAACACTCTTTAACTCCCTAATTATCCCGTAAACTTCGGCTTGCATCCACAACTCGTTGTTCTCTAAAAGCTTATTGATCACAGGTTTTTTTAAATCTTGAACCCATTCTCCATTCACTAGGGATTCAGAAATGTTACTGAAAATATTAGAACTTTCTGTTTGTTCACCGGTGGTTTTGTTTTTAATGTAGGTAGAATTTCCCTGAATAATTGTTTGGCCGAATGCCTTTTCAATGGCATTAATTTTGGCTCTTTCAATGCATAGTCTTTCCGCTTCTGCTTCACTCATAGTTTTTTCTATGCGCATTTTATAGGTGCCACTTTCTTTAAGCTCTTTCAGTTTTTGCGCATGGGTATTCGGGATACAAAACAGAATGAAGAAAAAACAATAAATAAAATGGGTTAGGGTGTAATAGTTTGTTTTCATATTAGGGTTTGTCTCCACTAACAAAACTAACTAATATATAAATAGAAAAAATACCTAAAATTAGGTATATTTATGATTGAAAATACAATAAAAACTAAACAGTATTAGTTCTAATAAGCCTTATATTTTAAGCGTTAATCCAATACGTTTTCGTTGTAAATCTACCTCCAACACTTTTACCTTCACTTGCTGTTGCAATTTTACCACCATGTTTGGATCAGCCACATACTTATCTGCCATTTGAGAAATGTGTACCATACCATCTTGTTTAACGCCAATATCTACAAAGCAACCAAAGCGCGTTATATTGGTTACAATGCCGGGCAACACCATGCCTACATATAAATCTTCCGGCTTTTTTACATCTGCAAATTCAAACTGAACCAATGGTCCGCGTGGGTCTCTGCCCGGCTTATCTAATTCTTTTAAAATATCGTTTAGGGTTAATAACCCTGCATGTTCTGTTATAAAATCTGCCACATGAATCTGCTTTCGAATGCTTTCATTTGTAATTAAATCTTCCAAAGTACATTGGTGTTTTTTAGCCATATTAGCAACAATGCCATAACTTTCTGGATGTACTGCACTATTATCCAACACATTTTTAGCCCCTGGAATTCTCAAAAAAGCTGCACATTGTTCAAAGGCTTTTGGTCCTAAGCGAGGTACTTTTTTAAGCTCTATTCGGCTTGTAAATGCCCCATGTTGTTGGCGGTAATTTATTATTTGTTGGGCAGTTTGTGCATTTAATCCCGATACATAAGTAAGTAAACTTTTGCTCGCTGTGTTGATATTTACGCCAACCAAATTCACACATCCTTGCACTACCGTTTCGAGCCTATCTTTTAATTTATGTTGATCAACATCATGTTGATATTGCCCTACCCCTATCGCTTTTGCATCTATTTTAACTAACTCTGCCAAAGGATCTATTAGTCGCCTACCAATAGAAACGGCTCCCCTCACGGTTACATCATAATCTGGAAACTCTTCACGAGCTATTGCTGATGCTGAATAGACAGAAGCCCCATTTTCATTCACCAAATAAATGGCTATGTCTGAACCTAATTCAAGCTTACGAACAAAGCTTTCAGTTTCCCTTCCAGCGGTTCCATTTCCAATAGCAATAGCTGCTATTTGGTATTGCGCAACCCATTTGCGTATGAGCACCTCAGCCCTATCTAATTCCTTTTGCGGTTCGTGTGGGTATATTACAGACTCTGCCAACAAATTACCAGCTTCATCTAATGCTACTACCTTACAACCCGAGCGAAAACCCGGATCTATTGCTAACACGCGCATTTTGCCTAATGGAGGAGACAACAAAAGTTGCTTCAAATTTTCTGCAAACACCAATATGGCATCCTCATCGGCCTTAGATTTGGCCTGTGAACGAATTTCATTTTCCAAAGATGGCAGCAACAATCGCTTATACGCATCAGTAACTGCTATTGCCAATTGTTTACTGCTAGAGGTATTACGTTTAATAAGCACTCTTGCTATTCTATCAATAGCGTCTTGCTCTTCCGGACAAATTGTTAATCTTAAGAAACCTTCTTCCTCACCCCTAAACATAGCCAAAACCCTATGCGAGGGACATCTTTCGAGCGCTTCGTCGAAAGCAAAATAATCTCTGTAATTTTGCGCTTCTGCCTCTTTCGCCTTCACCAATTTACTTTGAAGCACACTGCGTTTCTGAAACAAATTACGCAAGCGCTCGCGCACTTCAGCATTTTCATTAATCATTTCGGCCACTATATCACGGGCCCCTTGTAAGGCTTCCTCGGCATCTTTAACCCCATTTTTCACATAGCGTTCGGCCTGCAAAAAAGGGTCTTCTGGATACTCCTTAAACAACCACAAAGCAAGTGGCTCCAAGCCCTTTTCTCTGGCCATACTGGCTTTGGTTTTACGCTTTGGTTTATAGGGTAAATATAGGTCTTCCAGCACATGTGTATCCCAACAAGATTCTATTTTATTTTGTAAGTCTTTATCTAGTTTTCCTTGCTCGGCAATGGTGTCTACAATGGTTTTTTTGCGCTTAATTAACTCAATAAAATAGCTGTTTTTTATTCGTATATTTTCAATTTCAACCTCGTCTAAAGCCCCTGTAATTTCCTTGCGGTAACGCGCAATAAACGGCGTGGTACAGGCATCATTTATCAATTGAATGGTGGCATCAACAGATTTAACCGGCAGGCCCAATTCGCGGGCAATGATGGAATGGTGTTCGTTTTGTGGCATAATAATCCGCAATAATAACCCAACAAACATATTTTCTAAAATAACGTTACATTTACAAACAATAGCAACCATGGAAAAACCATTAGCACGTAGAAGTTTTTTAGGCAAATTATCGCTGGCAGTTGGCGGCAGCATTGCCCTGCCGGTAAATAATATTGCCCAATCTTTTAAAGAAGCTTTTCAAAATAAACGTATGAACCCAGTTATTAGCATAAAACCACTCGGTTTTCAGTGGGAAACCGCCGATCCATTTTTATTCTGTGTGCACCACGAAGACCATTTCCCAAAAGGCAATGCACAAATGGGTCCAACCACCTCTATGTTGGGCCGCCAAATGGGCGATGATTTCATTATTAAGGATGGCTTTAGAATGTATCACGGCAAAGTTGTTCCCGGCTTTCCGGGTCACCCTCATAGGGGTTTTGAAACCATAACTGTGGTTAGAAAAGGAATGGTAGACCATGCAGATTCATTGGGTGCTGCGGGCAGATACGGAGACGGAGATGTGCAATGGATGACAGCCGGAAAAGGCGTACAACACTCAGAAATGTTTCCGCTATTAAGTCAAGAAAAAGAAAACCCCATGGAACTTTTTCAAATCTGGCTGAACCTACCTAAAAAGAATAAAATGGTTGAACCCCATTTTAAAATGCTATGGCGAGATACCATACCAAATTACTTACATACAGATAGCCAAAGCCGAAAAACAAAGGTTGAAATTATTGCAGGTAAATTAGGAAACTATAAAGCAGCTGCGCCGCCACCAAACTCATGGGCAGCAGATGAAAAAAATGAGGTGGCTGTATTCAATATTAAAATAGATGCTCAAGGGCAATTCATTCTTCCAAAAGCTAGTCCAGGAATAAACAGAACCCTCTATTTCTATGAAGGAGATACCTTACAAGTAGCCAAGCAATCGGTACAGCCTTATCATGCTATTTTGGTTCAGCCAGATGTAGATTTATCTATAGTAGCGGGCAACAAAGAGGCTAGTATTTTGGTATTACAGGGAAAACCTATAGGTGAAACGGTAATCCAATACGGGCCATTTGTAATGAATACCAAAGAAGAAATTAACCAAGCGTTTGAAGATTATCACCGCACGCAATTTGGTGGATGGCCTTGGCCAAGATATGATCAGGTGCACGACAGAAACAAAAGCAGATTTGCCAAACACGCTGATGGAAGAGTTGAAATTAAAACAAGTTAAGCAAAAGGATTATTCTGCATCCAAACTGTCTAAGTTCACTTCTTCCATTTGAGATAAAATGACTGCCTCTAAAGAATCCATTGATTTTTGATCAGCCTCTAATTGAACTTGAACGGCATTTTCTTCTTGTTGGGTTAATTTTGGTTCACTATTACAAGCCAAAAGCAATCCAACAACAAATAAAAGGCTACAGAATCTTTTAGTTATATTCACTGGAGTTAAATTTATGTTGAGCAAATTACAATTTTTTTCTTAGCGTAAAACAAAATTCTGACCGAGGTAAACTTTCCTCACCATTTCATCATCAGCTAATTCTTGAGCGGTTCCGTCTTTTAATATTTTACCCTCAAACAAAAGATAGGCTCTATCAACAATACTCAGGGTTTCATGCACATTATGATCGGTAATTAATATGCCAATGTTTTTATGTTTAAGTTTGGCAACTATTTGTTGAATGTCTTCAACCGCAATTGGATCAATACCCGCAAAAGGTTCATCAAGCAATATAAATTTTGGATTAACAGCCAATGCGCGGGCAATTTCTGTTCTTCTGCGCTCACCTCCACTTAATACATTTCCCATGCTGGTTCGAACCCTGTTTAGACCAAATTCTTCTAATAAAGATTCGAGCTTTTCTTTCTGTTCTGCTTTGCTTAATGAGGTCATTTCAAGCACAGCCATGATATTATCTTCTACACTTAGTGTTCTAAAGATAGAGGCCTCTTGTGCTAAATACCCCAATCCCTTTTGTGCCCTGCGATACATGGGCAATTGTGTAATTTTTTCATCATCTAAATATACCTCTCCCTCATCTGGCTTAATTAAACCTACTGTCATGTAAAAAGTAGTTGTTTTTCCAGCTCCGTTCGGACCCAATAATCCAACGCACTCGCCCTGGTGCACTTCAATAGAAACATTGTTTACTACTGTGCGCTTTTTATACCGTTTAACTAAGTTACTACTTTTTAAAATCATGGCAAAATATTAATAAGCCCTGCCGCTGTTTCCCTCAATATAATTGATAAACGCTTTGTTTACCACTTTATTTCCTCCAGGTGTAGGATAATTCCCTGTGAAGTACCAATCACCAAGGTGTCGCGGACAAGCAGTATGTAAATTTTCGATGCTTTGATAAATAATCTCCACCTCTGCATCAATATCATCTGGCTTTACAATTTCTGAAATACGCTGACTAATTTGATCGGCACTAAATGGAGCATATAACTCTTTTACATAATTCACCATCTCTTCTTTTGGCAAAGCTTCTTGGGCTTTACATTTTTGATACACCTCGGTGAGCAAATGTTCTAATTGATGTGTTTTTAATAAAGATACCATGGCCTGAAAAGCCACAAAATCTTTCATTCTACTCATATCAATTCCATAACAATCTGGATACCTAATTTGAGGTGAAGATGAAACAATAATAATTTTCTTAGGATGTAACCTATCTAAAATTCGAAGTATACTTGTTTTTAAAGTTGTTCCACGAACAATAGAATCATCAATCACTACTAAGGTATCTCGATTATTTCTAATTAATCCATAGGTCACATCATAAACATGGGCAACCATATCTTCCCGGTGGGCATCGTCTGTAATAAAAGTTCTTAATTTAGCATCTTTTATAGCCACACGCTCCCTGCGCAATAACACATCCAAAATTTGTTTGAGCTTTTTGGGATCTGGGTTCGGACCCAATTTTAGAATTTCTTGAACCTTCCACTCATTTAAAATTTCATATACCCCTTCTATCATCCCGTAAAATGCCACCGCAGCGGTGTTAGGGATATAAGAAAATACGGTATTGTCAAAATCATAATTGAGCGATTTCATAATCTTTGGTGCAAGTAAATGTCCCAACATTTTACGCTCTTGATATATTTCTTTATCGTTACCCCTCGAAAAATAAATACGTTCAAAACTACAAGATAGGCGCTCGCCCGGAGGCATAATATTAACTTCCTGTACATCGCCATCTTTTTTCATGATAAGGGCATTACCCAAACCAAGTTCTTTAATTTCGCTGTAAGCAATATTAAAACCTGTCATTATAGCCGGCTTCTCGCTTGTTATAACAACAATTTCGTCGTTTTTATAATAGAAACAAGGTCTAATTCCATTTGGATCTCTCACCACAAAAGCATCACCATGTCCTATCATTCCTGCCATTACATACCCGCCATCTGTACCTCTTAAAGAACGCTTTAATATGGTTTCCACATTCACATGGCTGCTCATGTGTTTACTGATATCTTGATTAGAATGCCCCTCCAACTTAAATCGCGTAAAATTACGTTGCACCTCCTCGTCTAAGAAATGTCCCATTTTTTCGAGCATGGTCACCGTATCTGCGCGATCTCTCGGGTGCTGACCCAATTCTATAAGTACCTGAAAAAGTTCATCTACATTGGTTAAGTTGAAATTCCCTGCTAAGAGTAAATTTCGGCTCATCCAATTATTTTCTCTAATAAAAGGATGAGTTAAGTCTTTGCTGTTGCCTCCATGAGTACCGTAGCGAAGATGGCCAAGGTATAATTCACCAACAAAAGGAGCGTGTTTTTTTAAAAAATCATGCTTTTTAACTTCTTCACTTGAACCAGATTTGCTAATTTTTTTATTAATGCCTTCAAAAATTTCGGCAATGGCCCCACTTCCATTGGCCCGCTGTCTGAAAATAAATTGTTCACCTGGCTCAGGGTCAAATTTAATTACCCCAACTCCGGCACCATCCTGACCTCTATTATGTTGTTTCTCCATCAGAAGATACAACTTTTTTAATCCGTACAGAGCTGAGCCATATTTTTCTTCGTAAAAACTTAAAGGCTTAAGCAGGCGAATCATTGCGATTCCGCACTCATGTTTAATTGAATCACTCATAAAAGGAACCGCAAATGTATGGAAATAAAATGATGATTTACACCATACAATCCCTTGCAGAACTAATTTTATTTATTCAAAAATATGGTTTGTGATGGATAGGCAAATTCACACCCATTCTTACGCACAATTTCCATTATTTTTACATTAATTTTTTCTTTCACCTCTACCATTACGTTGTAATCGTTTGAATTTACAAAATAGATAATCAATAGATTTAAAGAACTGCTATCAAAATCTAAAAAGCGAACTGTTACCTCTGATGCGGTACTGGGCTCTTCAGCCAAAATCGCATGTTTAATATCTTCTACAATATTTAAAATACTATGCGATTCACTTTGATAGGTTAACCCAATCACAAAACGCACACGGCGCTGGGTACTTTGGGCAATATTATTTAAGTTAGAATCGATTATTTTCTTATTTGGAACAATCAATAACGATTTATCTAAGGTTCTAATTCTGGTAGTTCTAAATCCAATCTTTTCTACCGTTCCCTTAATATCGCCAACCTCAATAAGCTCGCCAACCTGAAAAGGTTTATCTAAATAAATTATAAATGACCCAATTAAATTAGCCAAAGTATCTTGTGCAGCAAGCGCTATAGCCAAACCTCCAATTCCTAAACTGGTAACCAATGCCGTTATATTCACCTCAAAAGCCTTGGCCAGTATAGCAAAAAAACTAAAAATATAAATTAAAACTCGGGTTAACTCCTTAATAAAAGTAGCCAAATCTTTACTCATTTGTCCATCCTCACGGTTGTGATAAACGTACTCCATAAAATCGGTTACCCTCAAAAAAAGCACCGTGATGGTATAAATCAAAACCACAATAAACAACGCATGCAACACCCATCTGAGTCCAAAATCGCTCAAATGTGCCAATTCCCATTCCTTCGGAAATGTGAGATAATTACACGCAGCATAGATGGCAATAACATTGATTAAATTAATAAATGGCTGGTTAAATAGGCGACTAAATTCTTCGTAAAAATGAGGACTCGCAATATTTTTAAAAAACTTGTATGAAGCCTTTGATGCCAATTTGGCAATTAGTCCATTAAAAACTAAGGTTAATACAATAATGCCTAAACTAATTGCCCATTTTTGCAATGAGTTCCCTAAAAAATAAACCGAATAAAAATCAATTTCCATCATATACACGCATTCTTGTGAGCAGCTAAATTACAAAAACTTTCGAGCGCTTTCTAAAAAAGAATCGGACTAAAAATAATATCCTTAGTCCGATTCCCAATTACCCTGTTATACCAAATTCACTAAGGCCATCTCCAAACCCTTTTTGAGTAAGCCTTTGTGTTTTGGGTTAAACTGATGTAAGCGCATCAAGCCTTGCCAAATGGTTTTTGAGGTATCCTTAAAAATTGCTTCATCAGTTAGGTCTACCGTATCATTGCTCATACAATAGGCAAACACACGCGCCATACCGCAATTGGCAATATAATCTGGTATAATGGCTACCTGGTCGTCTGTATAATTGGCAATCGGACCTAAAAATATTTCTTGATCGGCAAAAGGCACATTGGCGCCACAGCTTATTACCTCCAAGTCATTATCTCTCATTTTCTCTACTTGAGCTTGCGTTACCAATCTTGATGCGGCAGCAGGCACAAAAATCTCGGCTCCTACTTCCCAAATCTTCTCATTCATTTCTTCGTAACTAAGCATATCTGGGTGAACCAATGTATTGCCTTGCTTAGCTAAAAATAAGTCTTTAATTTCTTCTTTGCTAAATCCGGTTGGTTTCAACAATCCACCATTTCTATCAATAATACCAACTATAACTACACCATATAAACTCAAATAATAGGCAGCGGCCGCACCCACATTACCCCATCCCTGAATAATCGCACGTTTAAAATTTACATTACCACCCCAAATTGAATAATAATGACGCACAGCTTCGGCTACGCCAAACCCAGTAATCATATCTGCTACCAAATAATTTTTTGAAAGTGCTGGCGTAAAACGTTCATCGGTAAGCACCTTTGAAACGCCAACGCGTAAATTATTGATGCGTGAATCTCTCGAATCTCCTTCTGCTTTAAAATGTCCATTTACAACACCTTCTTGCGGATGCAATAAACCATTTTTCTCTGTAATGGGAATTACCTCATGAATTTCATCTACGTTTAGATCTCCACCTGTACCATAATAATTTTTTAATAATGGATTTACAGCCTTGTACCAGCGCTCTAATACACCTTTTTTACGTGGGTCTGATGGATCAAAATTTATCCCAGATTTGGCACCGCCAATAGCCGGACCAGCAACGGTAAATTTAATTTCCATAGTTTTAGCTAATGAAGTTACTTCATGCTTATTCAATCCTTTGCGCATGCGCGTTCCACCTCCAGCAGCGCCGCCACGTAAAGAGTTTATTACCACCCAACCTTCAGCCTCCGTTTCACTATCTTTCCATTCAAAAACAATTTCTGGCTGTTTTTCTTCGTATTTCTTAATTAACTTTAGTAATTGCATACTTTATATACTATATTTATTGTTCAAATAATTTAAAATTTCCATACACCGCCCCACCAATATGGTCTTGTTTTGAGCCTGTTACTTCCTGTAAAATATTGTATTGATTGCTCATTCGCAACACCCCCAAAAAGGCAAAGATAAGCGCCTCTTTAAATTGTACCAATTCTATTTCAGGTATAAGCACCTTTGCTGCTGTATTGGCTTGAATTTGCTGAACCAAAAAGTTATTCAAAGCACCGCCACCTGTAACCAAAACCTCTTGCACCGCGTTTTGGTTCAATACCTGCGCAACTTGCATAGCAATGTGTTGGGTAAAGGTAGCTAGCAATTCTGTTTTGCTGCAGGTATGATCCGCTTCAACAATAGGCCAGAAATGTTGGTTCAGCCATTCTACACCCAAAGATTTTGGCCCAGATAAGGTATAATAAGGTAAGGCATTTAATTGGGCAATTAATGCTGGATTTGGCAGGGCACTTTGAGCCAAAATTCCTTTGTTATCGAAAGCCAAGCCAAGTTCTTGTGCCACCTTATTTAAGATCAAATTACAGGGCGAAATATCAAATGCCAAGCGGGCTTTGTTGCGTGTAAAGGAAATATTTGAGAATCCTCCCAAATTTAAACAGGCATCATACTTGTTAAACAACAGGGCATCACCCATTGGCACCAGCGGTGCACCTTGTCCGCCTAAAGCCACATCCATACTCCTAAAATCGCATACTACGGGTAAACCACAAGAGGCAGAAAGCGCAGCACCATCTCCAATTTGTGAAGTAAAGCCCGCCGCAGGTTGATGAAAAATGGTATGCCCGTGAGAAGAAACAAAATCTGCCTCCAAACCCGTTTCTTGCAAGAAGGCTTGAACCAATTGCCCCAAATACCTGCCATAAAAGGCATGTGTTTTAGCAAAATTAACGGCACTCTCTTGCGGCAAATGTTGCAAACGTGCCAGCCACATTTCCGAGTATGGATACGTTTTTGCAGCTAAAATTTGATACTTCCACTCCTTATGTTCAAAAGAAAAATGAGCACACAACACATCAACTCCATCCAAAGAAGTGCCGCTCATTAATCCTATTACGCGGAATATTTTATGGGTTGTGTTAACCAAAGTGGGTACGAATTTAAACCAATTGATTTGTTTTTACTGAAACTTTTTTAACTTGTATTAAATTTCCAATCATGAAAAATGCCAGAAGAAAATTTTTAAAGCAAGGTAGTTTAGGCCTATTAGGCTCCATTGCTGCACCCTCCATATTTAATCCATTAGAAGCAGCGCCCTTGCCCAAATTAGAAGACAAAATAGATCCGGAAAACGAAAAATTCTGGAAATTAGTTAGGCAGCAATTTCCATTAAATAAAGATTGGGCTTACCTAAATAATGGCACAATGGGACCTTCGCCATACCCAGTTATAGAAGCCGTTCACAAAGGCATGATGGATGGAGATGTGTATGGCAACTATGGCGGTTGGGAGGCCACACAGGCCAAAATTGCGCAATTTGTGGGTGCAAATGAGGATGAAATTGCCCTCACCCACAATGTTACAGATGGCATAAATATAGCGTGTTGGGGATTACCGCTTAAAAGAGGAGATGAGGTAATTTTAACAACACACGAACACGTTGGTAACGCATTCCCTTGGCTGAACCGACAAAAATTACACGGAATAAAAATAAAAGTATTTACTCCAGCTGCCACAGCTGCCGAAACACTGGAGCGCATTAAGGCTCTCTATACAAAAAATACCAGGGCTATTGCTGTACCGCACATTCCGTGCACAATCGGGCAAATACTTCCGGTAAATGAAATTTGCGCTTGGGCCAAAGAAAAGGGTATATTTTCATTTATAGACGGCGCTCATGGCCCTGGAATGTTGCTATTAGATTTACACCAAATGGGCTGCGATGCCTATGCATCTTGTTGCCATAAATGGATGCTCGGACCAAAAGGAACTGGGTTTATATACGTTCGAAAAGATTTTCAAGACACATTACAAACCTATTTTGTAGGTGGAGGCAGCGATAATGGAAAGTGGAATATGGCCAGTACACCTATTCAACCTGGTGCCTATGCAAATTCTGCCCACAGATATTATGGAGGCACACAGGGTTTAGGATTGTACAAAGGTGTTGATGCAGCTATTCAATTTATAGAACATATTGGCATGGAAAATATTTACAATCGAATCAACTATTTGGGAAAATACACCCAAGATAACTTATTGGCTTTAGGAGATAAAATAGAAATGCTCACGCCTACAGAACAAGCATCGCGCTGCTCAGTAAATGGATTTAGAATAAAAGGATTTGATTTCACTAAATTTTATGCGAAATGCGCCGATCAAAAAATTAGAATACGAATGGTGGCTGAAAATGAAATTAATTGCGTTCGGGTTTCCACCCATATTTATAATAATACAAATGAAATAGATCGTTTTATTGAAGTTGTAAAAAAAGAAATTTAAGGGTTACTTTCTCAATTGTTCTAATAAATCATTCAATTCATCGTATTCCTTTAATCCTGTTTTTTCTTCCTTTCCTCCGCTTACATGCCAAGCGTATGGCTGTATTTGAGTTAATAACTCTCTGGTAGAATACCCTTTTATACTTAGGTTCAAGAATATTTTATGGTTCAAACATAAGTGCTTAAGCGCCTCTATATCTAATCCCTCATGCCACTCCCCTTTTAACTCAAATGAATCTGCATACGCCTGATAGGCTGCAATCTCTTTGGTAATAAAATCAAGTTGTTGCGAACTAATATCTATAACCTTTATAATCGACTTTCCAATTTGGGGTAACTCATCTGGCAAAATAGCGTTCTCGAGCGCCACAACATCCATATGTAATAATTCGCTTAAAGAGATAATTTCATCCAAATCTTGGTTTCCAAAATAGGCTATCGCATGCGACCCACTAATCCAATCTAATATTTCTTTTGCTTTTATTGGTAAAATAAAATCAGCATCATTGGGGTTTAAACAAAAGCCAATATATTCAATACCTGCAGCGGCGGCAAAACGCGCGTCGGCTAGGTTGGTAACCGGACTCAATTTAAGTTTAGTGATATAACTCATGTATAATTTTTATTTTCTTTTAAATACCGGAACATTACTGCATGCCTCGCCGTACATAATACTTTTTACCACAGGTAATAAACCAGCAGTAAAGGCTACATAAGCATTCTCAGGAATACGTATATCGCCGCAACCTTTCAAAATAACCCGAGCATCTCTATATATTTCAAAATCAACCCGAGCTATCGCTTCTGTGAATAAAATATCCTCCACAATTTGGGTCGAACCAAAGAAAAATCTGGTAGCGTAAGGCTGAACCGAAACACCCAATAACATATAAGCCCATACCGGAATAATGGCATCGGTTGAACAAGTAAAGGCTACTATTTTATCTTGAAAAACAGACCAATCAAAAGCCTTTACCTGTTCTCTAAAACTCTTTTCTTGTAAAATAAGTTCCCTAAATAACCAGGGCTTAATATCTAACTCAACAATGGGAACTTGCGCACTAAAATCGGCAAGGTCTATGGTAATTAATCCAGATGCCGCTACTTTATTTTCTATTAGATCTTCACTCATTTTAAATACACATTACGTTTAACTTCTCTTTTGCCTAACACCTGCACCAAACTTGTATCAGAGCGGTTGTTGCTGCGCGAAACAACGTAATAATTTCCTTGTAATAGATATCCAAAATCTGCCTCTGCAGTGTTACTTTGTGTGCGTTTATAATATAAAAATAAATCTCTTTGTATGTCTTCATACTGAGTATATAAATACACATCTGCAGCTAGGCGATTATTGGTAAAAAAATCGTAAGTATATACAAATAAACGCCCATTAAATTCTGAACTATCATTTAAAACAATGCTTCCTGAATCTTTTTCAGGATTGACAGTTTCTGTGCGGGTACATGATACCCAAATAATTGGCAAAGCAAAAAGGAATACCTTTAATTTATTCATCCTATTCAAGGTTTAGATTATTTAATTTCACTAATTTTCACTGCATTGGTTCTCGACCTATCTGTAATGGGCATACTAGCCGTATTAATAACCACATCTCCAGCTCTAACATATCCCATCTGCTTCAAAGAATCGTTTATATCTCCGATAGACTGATCTGTACTTTCAAAACCACGATACAAAAACCCGCGAACTCCCCATACCAAACTAAGCGTTTTAAGTAAACGTGGATTGGTTGTGAAAATAAAAATAGGTGCTTTCGGACGGTAAGAAGATAATCGATAGGCAGAATATCCAGAGAATGTCATACCCACTACAGCAGCAGCTTTTAAATGGTCTGATATCCTTACCGATGTAAATAAAATTTCATCAGATATGAAGGTAGGTGAATTGTCATCAGGGCGCTTTCCTTTAAAATAAGGAGCATTGGTAGCCTCTTCTACATGGGCAATTGTTTTTTGCATCGCGCGCACACACAAATTAGGAAAAGCACCTACCGAAGTTTCAGCACTTAACATAACCGCATCAGCACCATCCATTACCGCATTGGCCACGTCATTAACTTCTGCTCGGGTTGGAACCGGACTACTAATCATACTTTCCATCATCTGAGTGGCAATGATTACTGGCTTAGATGCCTCTATACACTTTTTCACAATGGCCTTTTGTAAAACAGGCACCTGTTCCATCGGCATTTCCACACCTAAATCTCCACGAGCCACCATAATACCATCTGCAATTTGAACAATTTTATCAATGTTTACAATAGCTTCTGGCTTTTCAATCTTGGCAATAACACGTGGTTTCCATTCATTTAACTCAATAATGTTTTTAATAAATAGCACATCATCGGCAGAACGCACAAAACTCAAAGCTACCCACTCTACTTTGTGTTCAAGTCCAAACTTTAAATCATCTAAATCTTTCTGAGTCATACTCGGAATAGACATTTTCGTGTCTGGTAAATTAAACCCCTTTTTGTTGCTCAGAAAACCTCCCGCTAAAACACGTGTTTTAACTAGGTCTTTCTTGTTGGTTTCTAAAACCTCTAATTCTAGCTTACCATCATCCAATAGAATACGCTCACCTGTATTAATATCTTTGGCCAAATTATCAAAGTTAACGTATATTTTTTGGGCTGAACCAATACATTTTTCAGTGGTTACTACTAATTCTGAACCCGTAATGAGCTCAATTTTACCATTTTCAACCTCGCCAATACGCAATTTAGGGCCTTGTAAATCCAAAAGCATGCATACGTGTGATCCCAACTCCTCATTGATGCGGTTGATATTATTAATAACTACTAAATGGTCTTCATAAGACCCATGCGAAAAATTTAAACGACAAACATCTACACCCTCCTGGATAATAGATTTTAAATTTTCATAACTACTGGTTGCCGGACCGATGGTGGCAATTATTTTGGTTCGGTTAAATTTAATTTCACTCATTTTTTTAGATAATCCAACTAATTTTAGACAATATTTTGGGGCTAGTGATTGACGTCATAAACTGTATTCCAGATAATTGCATGCAAGATTGCGTAAATTGCTTTGGGTCAAAAAATTCTAATCCGCCCCTCACGATTAGTAAATAATCAAACTGCTTTAAATCAGCAAATAAACACAAACCAAATTCTTTATTCGTTACCAAATAGAAATCTAAATGGTTTTCTTCGTCGTGAAAAGCGAATTTAGAGAAACTAATTTCAGAATTTGGATTGTAATCTGGTAGATCCAAATCAGCCACCCGCTCAAAATTTAATGATTCTAACTGGTTTAGGTGAAAAAGTAATTTACTTGCTTTGTGGTTCGAAACCAAACCAAATAGCAAAAAAGATAAATCCGCTTCAACCTCTAATTGCAGTTTTTTCACAACTACAAATTAAAGGAATTCATTTTTAATTCAGGTGATTGATGTGTAAAATTAAAGGTATATAAGCAAAAGATTAACAGATAAATTAATATTCAAAATGAAAATTTGCATTTTAAATCTAAAAAGTAGTTTATTTGCAGACTATTAAACCTTAAGAAAATGTCAGATATTAAAGGAAGAGTAAAGACCATTATTATGGACAAGCTTGGAGTTGAGGAAAGTGAAATCAACGACGAAGCAAGTTTTACAAACGATTTAGGTGCCGATTCGTTGGATACCGTTGAGTTAATCATGGAATTTGAAAAAGAATTCAACATTGCCATCCCAGACGATCAAGCTGAAAAGATTGGTACAGTAGGTCAGGCAATTTCCTACATTGAGCAAAACGTAAAAGGCTAATTATTTATTAATTAACTACTTACTTTTATGCCTACCCGCAGAGTTGTTGTTACAGGATTAGGTGCTTTAACACCAATCGGAAACACTTTAGAGGAGTATTGGAACGGATTATCAAATGGGGTTAGTGGCGCTGCGCTCACTACCCAATTTGATACATCCAAATTCAAAACTCGTTTCTCGTGTGAAGTAAAGAATTTTGACCCAACCCAATTTATTGATAAAAAAGAGGCCCGCAGAATGGACCGCTTTACACAGTTTGCCATCGTTACGGCTGATGAAGCCATTAAAGACGCTGGATTAAACGATACTATTAATAAAGACAGGGTAGGTGTAATTTGGGGAACTGGTATTGGTGGTTTACACACTTTTCTAAACGAAGTTACGGCTTTCGCTAAGGGAGATGGAACCCCAAGATTTAGTCCGTTCTTTATTCCGATGATGATCGGAGACATCTCTGCTGGACTAATTTCTATCCGACATGGTTACAGGGGACCAAATTTTGTAACCGTTGCAGCGTGCGCATCATCAACCAACGCGATTGCAGATGCATTTAATTATATCCGTTTAAATAAAGCCGATATTATTGTTACCGGCGGATCTGAAGCCTGTGTAAATGAAGCAGCTATTGGCGGCTTCAATGCCATGAAGGCCTTAAGTGAACGGAATGATGATCCGGCAACTGCTTCTAGACCTTTCGATTTAGATAGAGATGGATTTGTTCTTGGCGAAGGTGCTGGAGCCCTTATTTTAGAGGAATATGAGCACGCTAAAGCCCGTGGGGCAAAAATTTATTGCGAAATTATGGGCTGTGGTTTATCTGCAGACGCCTACCACATGACTGCACCGCATCCAGAAGGATTAGGCGCTACAAATGTGATGAAATATGCCTTGGAAGATGCAGGCATGAAACCAGAAGACATTGATTATGTAAATGTTCATGGAACTTCTACTCCGCTTGGAGACCCTCAAGAAATTAAAGCAATTTTATCGGTGTTTGGAGAACATTCATACAACATGAACATTAGTTCTACCAAATCTATGACTGGCCACCTATTGGGTGGAGCAGGCGCCATCGAAACAATTGCCTGTATATTTGCCATTCACAAAGGCATTGTACCTCCAACCATCAACCATTTTACAGACGATCCCGCGTTCGACCCTCGTTTAAATTTAACATTTAACCAAGCACAACACAGGGTAATCAACGCAGCTATTAGCAATACATTTGGCTTTGGTGGCCATAATGCTTCTGTGATTGTAAAAAGATTTGAACCTTAGACTTTGCTCCGAAATTTACTTTCTATATTAAGGCCCAAAACGGCTGAACAACGTGAACTAGCGCTCAAAATTAAACACATTACAGGCTACGCTCCGCTCCGACTCAAACCATATGAGCAAGCGCTCAGACACCATTCGGTTTCTAAAACGATTCATGCTTCTTCAGGTTCTAAAGATAGCAATGAACGTCTCGAATTTTTGGGTGATGCAATGCTCAATGCCATTGTTGCAGAATTTCTATTTTTAAAATATCCTTTTAAAGACGAAGGTTTTTTAACCCAATTGCGGTCGAAAATTGTTAGTAGAGAAAGCTTAAACGAATTGGCTATTAAAATTAACCTAAATCAGCTGGTTGAATACGATAAAAAAGCACTGCAAAATATTTCCCTACGAAATAGTATTTTCGGGAATGCCCTGGAAGCTTTCCTGGGTGCCATTTTCTTAGATTATGGATTCGAGGGCTGCAAAAAGTTTATTGTAGATATCCTGCTTCGTTTTCATATTGATGTAGATAAATTACAAAGCACAGAAACTAATTTTAAGGGTAGACTCATAGAATTTGCCCAGAAAAACAATAAATTAATTGATTTTGAAGTGGAAGAGATTCCAGATGGGAAAAATAGAATCTACAAAATTAGCGTAAAATATGAGGGCGAACTCAAAGGTGAAGCCCAACATACGTCTAAGAAAAAAGCAGAACAGATGGCTGCTCAAAAATGTTACGAAGTCCTTATTCCTCAAAACTAAAGCATGCGTTATTTTATCCACCTTGCATATTTTGGTAAAAATTATCATGGTTGGCAAAAACAACCCAATGCATTGAGTGTGCAAGAAGAAATCGAAAATAAGTTAAGCATTTTATTAAAAAAACCTGTCGAAACAATAGGTTGTGGCCGAACCGATACGGGTGTGCATGCCAAGCAATTTTACCTTCATGTAGACTTGGATCAGGCCATAGATGCAGAAATAGTCTGCTTTAAGTTAAATGCAATGTTGCCAAAAGACATTTCCATATTTGAAGTTTTTGAGGTAGAAAATTCACTTCATGCACGCTTTAGTGCCATCAGCAGACAATATGAATATTGGATAAGTACCAAGCCAAATCCATTTGCAGTGGAACAGAGCTTACTGTATACAAAGCCCCTAGATATTGATGCCATGAATGCCGCAGCTAACTTGCTGCTTAGTCACACAGATTTTGAATGTTTTAGCAAAGTAAAAACAGATGTAAAAACATTTATATGCAAAATTAGCTATGCCCAATGGGAACTGAAACCAAATAACTTTTTGGTTTTTACCATAGAAGCCGATCGTTTTTTAAGAAATATGGTTAGAGCCATTGTAGGTACCCTCTTAGATATTGGAAATGGCAAATTAAGTTTGATTGATTTTGAACAAATTTTAAAAAATAAAAATAGAAGTGAAGCAGGCATGAGTGCTGAAGCAAGAGGATTATTTTTAAGCAAAGTAACTTACCCTTTTCAAAAATAATAAGCAATCAAACCCATGGTTAACATGAGAGGAAATTAGCATAACCGGCTACTGCTTATCGAAATACTCCTTTGCTTTTTGCTTATAGTAAGGTTGCATTTCTATGGGTAATGCTTGTAAAATTTCTTTGTTCTTTTGATTTTTACCTTCAAATTTTTCCAAATATTTTGGATTCGGCTTCGGAATATCTTTTCCTGTTGTTGCCTCCCGCTTCATTTCTTCTTCTTGCTTTTTCTCTGCCTTTTCATGCTCTAACAATCGGGTTAAAATTTCTTGTTGGCGCATTAATGTTTCTTGCGTAAGGCGTTTGTTCACTAATTCTTTTTCAGTTTCTTCCATTAATTTTTGCAAATCACCCAATTGTTTTCCGCCTCCCATTTTCTCCTTTTCAAGGGCATCCATCTGACTCAGCATTTTTTGCATTTGCTGCCTAATGGCCATTTGTTTGGCAGCCATTCGGGCAAACTGCTCTGTTCCTGGCTTGCTACTTTCTCCTTTCCCATTTTTATTCATGCCCTCTTTCATCTGCTTATTCATTTCTTCCTGCATTTTCTTAAGCTGACTCATACTCGGTTTGTTCCCTTTTCCCGGCTTTTTTGAAGGCTTCCCTTTTCCTTGTTTCTTAGATTCCTTTTTCTCTTGAGATTGTTGTTGCATCTGCTGCAATGCTTCACTTAATAGTAATCCAAGATTATTCATGCGTGTCATGGCATACTGTTGCTGAACACGTATTTGGGACTCATTTCGGGTAGAATAGCTTGTATTTGCCTGATCCAAATGGCTATTTAATTTAGTTACCTCACGATTTATAAAAGATTTAATTGCAGGTACACGTTTACTTAAGGCGAGTAAACTATCTTCAACCATGCGCGCATTATCTTTTATGTTTTTTTGTTCCTGAGCAAGCTTCACAAATTGTGGATTATATCCTTGTAAGCCTTTCATTTGTTCCAACAAATCTTCTTGGTCTTTACTCAATTGAATAACATTTTCTAATATTTCACGCAACGCTTTCTCATCAATTTCCTCTTGCTCTTCTTCCTCTTTCTCCATTTGTTCCTGCATCTTTTCCTGCATTTGTTGCATTTCTTCTGCAGCCTCTTTCTGAGATTTACTACTTTTCTTATTGTTGCCTTTACTTAACTCATCTTTGCTTTGTTGCAACTTCTCTTTAATCTTTTGTTCTGCATCTTTAGTATCTGGTAAATCTTTGGGGTTTTCTAATTCCTTATTTTGTTTCTGCATATCTTGAATGTCTTTTTTAACATCCTCAAAAGCTTTATTTATTTCCTCTTGCTTCTTTACTAACTCTTCATTGGTTTTTGATTTTTGCTCTGTATCCTTTGCTAATTCAGCTTGTTTTTGAGCCAAATCTTTAAGGTCTTTCATGGTTTGTTCCATCTTTTGATCCAAAGCAATTTCTTTGTACATCTCCAACATTCTATCTAGCTCTTTTTCTACATCTTTATTATTCAAATCCATTTTATCTAATTCTTTCTGAATTTGATCTTTGTTTTGCATTTTCACCAAATCATCAAGCTTTTTCATTAATTGCTTCATCTCATCAGTAAGCATCTCCTCATACATTTTTTGTAATTGCTCTTGCTTCTCTAGTATGCGTTGATCTTCTTCTTTAAATGATTGCTCCTTTTGATTTTTTTGCTTAAAATCTTGCTGCAATTCTTCTATTTTCTGAACCAATTCTTTCTGCCGCTTTTGCAGTTGCTCCAACTTTTTCTTTTCTTCAAAGGTGAGGGCTTGTTGAGATTTTAACTTCTTTTGTACCTCTTTTAAATCTTTTTGTAAGTCCTTAGATTCTTTCAGCGCTTCCTCCATTTTCTCTTGTAAAGCCTTACTATCCTGCTGCGCTTGGTCTTTTACCTCTTGTTTAGATGGGGCTTTTAACACAAATGGTTTGGTTTGGGTAGATTTTGAACCATAAACCCCATCATTATCCCAAACCTCGAAATAATAGCTTATTTCATCTTCTAAATCGATGGCTATTTCAAATAAATTAAATACATGAACAATGTCTATTTGTTTATCTGGATTAATTGGAATATTTACGCTAATCAATCCCTTTTCAAGTTTTTTGGGATCAGCCGCTTTTAAAAATTTATAATTAAACGTTAACTTACTTAAGCCATGATCATCTGAAGCAGAACCACCAAAATACAAAATTTTACCTGTAACTGAATCTCTTTGTTCTTCTATAGTAATTTGCGGAAAGGCATCGGGTATTACTGAAATTTGAAAATATAAAGAATCGCCTTTAGACACCATATTATTGCTCAATTTAATGGCATAGGCATCAGATGCAAAAAACTTTCTACTGTATTGGTAATGTATTTGATCTTTGCTTTGGGCAAGTACTTCAAACTTATTAAACTGTAGGCGCAAATGGTCTGTTTGCTTTCCTGTAAATTGCCAATTCACAACAGTTCCTGCCGGAATGTTTAAGTCGCCCGGATTATTAATGGTTTCATCTCTTTGATTTAAATAAGCAGGGTAATCCAGTTGCACAGAATAGGCCAACATAATTGGTCGGTTCAATACTTGAATTTGATACCTATCTCCCTCAAAACCCAAAGCCTCCAAAAAAAAGGTCGTACTTTTTTGCATGTTTTTAAACGTGTATGAAAACATACTAGCACCTTCTTTCTGCATGCGAAAGCTTTGGTTATTTATATGTAAATTAACCACACTCGGAATTTCATTTCCAATCACATTTACCTTCAATTCAAAATCTTCAAATTGTGCTACCCGTAATACATCATTGGTAATTTGAAAAGAGAAAGGTGCTTGCTCTTTAAATACTTGATTGTATTGGATCACCCTTTTGGCGCCCTCACTTAATAGATTAGGCGAACCAATTAAAACAAGTACTAATACTACAATAGGGATAAGTGCCCAAGGTACATATTTAATATTTTGCTTATAACTTACTGCAGAGGTAAAAGGTAATGGGGATAGCTCTTGGGTTTTTTGTTGAATGGCTGCTGCTAACAATGCATTCGTTTCATCAAACTGATCAAGCAATTGCAGGGCATTCATTAATTTATCATTTACTTCTTTAAAATGAGACCCAATAATTTGTGCCGCCTGTGCATGAGAAATTTGCTTCCCCATTCTTAATAATTGAGCAAGCGGATACAGGATAAAACGAATGAGTAATACAATTGAAAAAGTAAGAAATGCATAAAATAAAACAGCCCGGGTTAATGAGTTATACCTACCAAAATACTCCAAAGCCGATATGCTCAAGAAAAACAACACAAACAAGCCAATAAAAACAATAAGTCCCTTTAGCAATACATTTTTGTAATACTTCCGTATGAATGCATCTAATTTTTGAACAAGTAAATGATTGTGTAACTGCATGCCCTATCCCATTTGCCTCCCTATAAAATATAATCACCTAAAATGTTTGGAGTGCTTACATATTCGTTAAGTTTGAACAACGTACAATAATAAGATAAAGTAGAAAAATAGCAGCAGTTTCTTAGTAAAATTATCATGATTATTTAGTAATAAACGAAAAAGAATCGCCATCAAACAATCCTAAATCACTTAATTTAATATGTGGAATTACAAGCAATGCCATAAAGGATAGGCTCATAAATGGTGCTGCTAGGTTTGACCCTAAAACATCTTTGCTAAACGCATCTATTTGCGAATAGCTATCAGCCACTTGCCAAGCATCTGCATCGCTCATTAATCCTGCAATTGGGAGTGGCAATACCATTTGATTTTGTGCAGTGCAAGCTACTAAGGCCCCTTTTTCCTTTATTACTAGATTAATCGCTTTTAGCAATGAAGCATCATCATACCCTACGGCAATAATATTGTGACTATCATGGGCCACAGAACTGGCAATGGCGCCTTGGGTCAGACCAAAGTTTTTTACAATGGCCACCGCTGGTTTTGCCTGTTTATATCTATTTACAACCACCAATTTTAAGCAATCGTTTTGTGGTGTACAAGCTTCTTTTTTTACCAGTAAGCGTTCAGTAATTAATTGCCCATTAAGGCACACAATAACAGGTTCTTCTTCAGAAATTGCATAGGCAATATCAGTCAGATTAATAGATTCAGCCAAAAATTGATTGATTACTTTTGAATTCACTTTTGGGAGTTTAGATAAACCATTTTCTGCAACCAATTTTCCTTTAATGTAAGTTTGTAACACTTTCCAATCTGTTAGGTTATTTACTACGATAAAGTCGGCCCAATCTCCCACCCGCAAGAGTCCGTGATTGGTCTGATAATGCCTTGCAGGGTTTAAACAAGCAACTTGCAGCACCTTAAACAAATCGCATTTTAAAGCTATGGCTCTTGCCACCAATTCATTAATATGTGATAAAAGAAGAGAATCAGGATGTTTATCGTCTGAACAAAACATCATTTGGGAGTAATACTTATTTAGCAAGGGTATGAGTGCATCAAAATTTTTGGCAGCACTTCCTTCCCGAATTAAAACATGCATACCTAATTGCAACTTTTCTTCTGCTTCTTCCAAACTAAAACACTCATGATCGGTACTTATTCCGGCATTCACATAGGTTCTAAGATTTTCTCCGCTTAAGGCCGGAGCGTGACCATCTATTGGCTTATTGGCAGCACGAGCTGCGGCAATTTTTTGCATTACTTCTTGATCTCCTTGCAAAACAGCAGGAAAATTCATCATTTCTGAAAGATAATAAACAGCAGGGTTAGCCAACAAGGCTGATACCTCTTCTACATTTAATGCTGCACCAGCTGTTTCAAAAGAGGTGGCAGGAACACAAGACGGAGCTCCAAAATAAAAATGGAAAGGAACCTGTTCCCCGTTTTCTATCATAAATTCTACACCCTGCATACCCAACACATTAGCAATTTCATGAGGATCACTAACTGCTGCGATGGTGCCATGAATAAGTGCCATACGCGCAAACTCTGCTGGCGGCAATAAAGAACTCTCAATGTGTATGTGAGCATCAATAAAACCAGGCAAAATAAATACCTCTGGAGCCTTTTCACATGCTATAATTTCAATAATTTTCCCTTCCTGTACCACTATGTGGGCTGGATAAATAACTTGCTTAAAAATATCTATGTATTGACCAGAATAGGTTGTTATCATCTTTTCAATTCCTCTACATTAAATTGAAAAGGCATAAATGCTTGCGTACCTTTGTTGGCAATCCAAATCTTCCCACCTTCCCCTTGCAATATGGTTCTAATTGGCTTTTTATACTGCTTTTCATATTCAGTTAAGCTTTGCAAACAAGCCCCACAACTAACAATTGGATTTTGTATTGTGTAATCTTTCGCCCGAGCCACAATGGCCATTGTTTTAACAGCCACACCAGGATAGTTAGCTCCCGCATAAAATATTGCCACCCGCTCTGCACAAAGTCCGCTAGGATAAGCCATATTTTCTTGATTACTGCCTTTAACAATGGTATTGTTTTCAAGCAACAATACACAACCAACCAAAAACCTAGAATAGGGTGCGTAGGCATTCTCCATAGATTCGCGCGCTAAACGCAATAAATCTTGATCTTCAATCTGCAATTCTAATTCTGAATCATAAACTTCTATTTCAATTTCTTTTTTTATCAGGTGCATAATTCAAAGGTTTTATTCAACGATACGGGTGTAAGTTAGAAATAATCTATCAAAAATTGGCATTTTAATTACAGGTTTGTTTATGTGCCTTGTTAACCCTATCTTCGCACGGCAAATAACAAAAGGTATTATTTGCCATGTTTCAAGACAATAAAAAATTTTTTGGTGAAGGTTTAACGTACGATGATGTACTCCTATTGCCAGCCTACTCTGAGGTTCTCCCTAGAGAGGTAATTACAGCCACTCAACTTTCTAGAAATATTCGTATCAATATCCCAATGCTCTCCGCAGCTATGGATACAGTTACAGAATCTAAGTTGGCTATTGCCTTGGCTCAGCAAGGTGGTGTAGGTATTCTCCACAAAAACATGAGTATAGACCGCCAAGCTGATGAGGTACGAAAAGTAAAGCGCAGTGAAAGTGGAATGATCATGGATCCGCTTACGCTTAATGTTTCGGCTACACTTAAAGATGCCCAACGCATGATGAGTGATAATAAAATTGGTGGTATCCCTATTGTAAATGACGAGGGTAAACTCGTGGGTATTTTAACCAATCGCGACTTACGTTTTGAAAAGGATTTACACAAGGGTGTGGCGCTTATTATGACCAAAGAAAGGTTAATTACTGCGCCTGAAGGAACCGATTTAAAACAAGCTGAAAGTATTTTACAACAATATAAAATTGAGAAATTACCTGTTGTAGACAAGGATGGTAAATTAAAAGGCTTAATTACATACAAGGATATTCTTAAAATTAAGGATCATCCGATGGGCTGTAAAGACAAGCACGGTAGGCTAATTGTTGGGGCAGCAGTTGGCGTTGCAGCCGAAACAGAAGACCGCATTGCGGCATTGGTTAAAGCAGGCGTTGATGTAGTAATCATTGATACGGCACATGGGCATTCTCGTGGGGTTATGAATGAGGTACAAAGACTCAGAAAATCATTCACAAACATTGATATTATTGCTGGAAATATTGCTACTGGTGATGCGGCAAGGGCATTGGTAGATATGGGCGTAGATGCGGTAAAAGTTGGTGTGGGTCCGGGTTCAATCTGTACCACACGCATTATTGCAGGTATTGGCGTACCACAATTAACTGCGGTATACGAAGCAGCAAAGGCTATCAAAGGAAGTGGCGTGCCCGTTATTGCAGATGGAGGAATTAGGTATAGTGGCGATTTAGTAAAAGCCATCGCTGCAGGTGCAAGCACTGTAATGAGTGGTTCAATCTTTGCGGGAGTAGAAGAATCTCCGGGTGAAACCATAATTTATGAAGGCAGAAAATTCAAATCATACCGTGGTATGGGTTCTATTGAAGCGATGAAAGAAGGTAGCAAAGACCGCTATTTCCAGGATGCAGAGGATGAAATTGCCAAACTTGTTCCAGAAGGAATTGTTGGAATAGTTCCATACAAAGGCTTATTAAAAGAGGTTGTATACCAATTTGTAGGTGGATTAAGAGCAGGTATGGGCTATTGCGGCGCAAAAACCATTGAGGAACTTCAAGAAAATGGTAAGTTTATTAAAATAACCACAGCTGGCTCTAAGGAAAGTCACGCACACGATATTACCATCACCAAAGAGGCTCCAAATTATAGTAGGAACTAATAAAAAAAGCGTTATTTTGCTAACACTTATTTGAAAAAATGATAGAGTTACAAGGCGATTATAATAGGTACTTTAAACAGCAGTTTGATACCACCACCGAGTTTATTATTCCTTTTATTCAGAAGGAAAAAGAAATTAAAAAGGGTATGCGTTTCCTCGAGGTAGGAAGCGGTTACGGCGGTGTTTGTAAAGCCTTTATTGAAGCCGGTTGTAAAATAACAGGGATAGAATTATTAGAATGGGCCAGCGATATTGCCAAAGATTTTTTGAAAGCCGACTTAGCTTCTGGAAATGCCGAGATACTCAACAAAAACATATACGAAATTAACCCAGAAACAGACTTAGCTGAAAAGTTCGATATCATTTTACTTAAAGATACCATTGAACACATCCACAATCAGGAAAAGTTTGTTAAACATATTATTCATTTTTTAAAACCTGATGGGGTTATATTTTTCGCATTTCCACCTTGGATGATGCCATTTGGTGGCCACCAACAAAGTTTAGATAGTAAGTTCTTAGATAAACTTCCCTATTTTCATTTGTTACCTAATTTTCTCTATACCGGACTCATGCGGGCGTTTGGGGAGGTTGAAGGAAGAATTGTGGATGTATTAGAAGTAAAAGAAACGCAAATCAGTATTAATCGTTTTGAACGTATAACCAAAGAAGCTGGTTTTGCCATTGCACAACGAGAGTTTTGGTTTATTAACCCAAGTTATAAATATAAATTTGGCGCAAAACCCAAGAAGCAAAATAAGATTATTGCCAGTATTCCTTGGTTCAGAGATTTCGTAACAACTACCTGTTATTACGTATTGAAGAAAAGAGACTAATTCTATTACGTCTTAACTAATTGCATAGTCCATCATCAGATACAGCGGCCTGACTTGGTTCATACATAAAGCCCTTATCGTAAACACGTTTTAATTTAAAATCGCGCATTGGAGATACTATCAAAGGTACCTTCTCCACGGTTACAGACGAGGTATCTAAGCCAAATGCTTTTTCCTCACTTAAACTCAGACTATCAATGGCAAAATAGGCTTGCATAATAAAACGCTCAATACCCATTAAATCATTTTCATTAGAAAGATGGCGTTTTAAAACAACAAACCTAAAATCGCCCGTTACTTTTTGATCGCGCAATGAGGTATATCTTGACGTTACATCTATCTCTCCATTTTTCACCAATTCCTCAACCACTTTTCTAAAATAGAAATTTATCTTTTGTTCTACCCTGAACCCAAGTCGAAACTCTACGCGAACCACATCATTGGCACGAATATGATCTACTTTGTATTCCATGGTATATGGCTGATCGTCTACATGAATATGCACTAACCAATACACATCTGCACGCTTTGGTCGCTTTTGAAAAATAGAATACATCACCTTATTTTCTATTTCATATAGGTGATCTGCACTGGTTAAATATACCAAGTGCGTTGCATATTTAGAAAGCGATTCGTCTATACTCAACTGGTGCAACTTGGGCAAATATTCCCTTAGATTCACAAATTCTGTTAGCCTATTTTTAATTTTTCTACCCTTATACCACACCCACATCACAAACATAAACGACATAGAAATAAGCAATGTCATCCATCCACCTGCCGGAATTTTAACGATGTTAGCTACTAAGAATGAACCTTCAATGGCAAGATATATTAATAGAAGAATAACTAATAATAAGGGTGGAGTCTTTTTACGTTCTAAGAAATTAACCAATAATATGGTTGTCATAAGCATTGCAATAACGATAGCCATACCATATGCCGCTTCCATGGCACTCGACTCTTTAAAATACAATACAATGGCTATACAACCTACCCATAAAATCCAATTTACACTTGGCACATAAATTTGCCCCTTTAATTCGGAAGGAAACTTAATTTTAACTTTTGGCCAAACATTTAGTCTAATAGCCTCCGACACCAAGGTATAAGAACCGGTAATCATGGCTTGAGAGGCAATAATAGTGGCCAAGGTAGCAATAATTACCCCAATAAGTAAAAACCATTCAGGCATAATCGCATAAAACGGATTAACCTCTGGCAAGGGAGATCCAATATGATTAAGAAGATACGCTCCTTGTCCCAAATAATTGAGCATTAATGCACTTTTCACAAAAATCCAACTTACCCTAATATTTTGTTTACCACAATGCCCCATATCAGAATACAAAGCCTCGGCACCTGTGGTACAAAGGAAAACAGCACCCAATAACCAAAAACCATTTGGATAAACAGTGAGTAATTCATAAGCATACATTGGATTCAATGCTCTAAATATTCCAGGATTTGCACCAAGTCCCATTACCCCTAAAATACCCAACATACCAAACCAAATAATCATCACCGGTCCGAACATTTTTCCAACAATAGAAGTACCCATGCGTTGCATGAAGAAAATTCCGGTAATGATAGCAATAACAATGGGAATGGTAGGTAAATCTGGGTAACGAATGGTTAATCCCTCGATGGCGGATGACACCGATATTGGCGGTGTAATCATCCCATCAGCAAGCAGCGCACAGCCACCAATAATAGCAGGAACAATTAAAAAGGGTTTACGTCGACGAACCAATGCAAATAATGAAAAAATACCGCCTTCACCATTGTTATCTGCATTAAGGGCAATAGTCACATATTTAATGGTTGTTTGCAAAGTAAGCGTCCAAAAAATACATGATAAGCCACCTAAAATAAGCAATTCTGAAATTTCTTTCCCGTGAATAATGGCTTTAAAAACATAGAGTGGCGAAGTGCCAATATCTCCATAAATAATACCCAAAGCAACAACTATTCCAGCTAAAGAAAGTTGCTGTTTACCATGATGATTACCACTCACTTTATAAAAAATTAGGGTACAAATGTAGGAACTGAAAACAATTTACAAAGAAATATTTTTACATTTTTTAATTGGCCATCTCACTAATAAAATGGATGTGCATTAAGTGTAAATCATCTTTACTAAACTCTTCCCCATATTCTTTCAATGCAGCCTCAATTACATTATCATTGGTTTTTCTAAAGAAATCCATCACTTCTTCCAAAATATCTTCCTCGGTAAGTTCTTGTACGTATCTACTTAAATTTAGCTTGGTTCCGCTATTAACAATATTCTCAATCTCAACTAAGATTTCATCTTTCTTTAACCCCTGCCCCCTAGCAATATCATCGAGCGATACACGTTTGTCTATATTGGTAATAATCGCAATTTTTCTGGCAGATTTATTAACTACAGATTTTATGGTAACATCTTCTGGGCGTTCAATATTGTTTTCCTTAACATATTGATCTATTACGGCTAAAAATTCTTTTCCAAATTTAATGGCCTTACCCGAACTTACACCACTTACCTTAGATAGTTCTTCCATGGTAATGGGATATTTAAAGGCCATTTCTTGCAACGATGGTTCTTGAAATACGATGTATGGTGGCAAATTCTTTGCTTTGGCTACCTTTTTACATAGATCCTTTAAAATGCCATATAAAACTTCATCGTAAACGGCTTCTACCTGACTATCGTCTTCATCCATATCTGTATGGCGTTCAAACTTACGGTCGATGGCCATGTCAAACGTGGAAGGATTTTTAAGGAATGTATCACCAGCCTCATTAATGGAAAGTAAACCATAATTCTCAATATTTTTGGTAACCATTCCACGTAATAACAATTGGCGGATAACAGACTTCCAGTAATTTTCGTCTTGATCCTTTCCAATGCCAAAAAGTGTGAGTTCATGGTGCCCACTCATAGCTACCTCATGTGTTTTACTGCCAATTAAAATATCTACACAATGTTTTAGATTATACTTCCCTTTAATTTCTTTGATTAAGGTTAAGGCATTAATTGCAGCCTCTTGCGCATTCACTTTTTCTTTTGGATGCCTGCAATTGTCGCACATTTTATTGCAATCTTTCTCTGGGAATTCTTCTCCAAAATAATGCAATAAAAATTTACGTCTACACGCAGCAGATTCTGCAAAAGCTTCCGTTTCAAAAATTAGCAATTCGCCAATTTCACGCTCAGCTACAGGCTTATCTTTTAAAAACTTTTCTAATTTCTCAATATCTGCCGGATTGTAAAATAAGACACATTCTCCTTCTAAACCATCTCTGCCTCCTCTGCCCGTTTCTTGGTAATATCCTTCAATACTTTTTGGAATGTCATAATGAATTACAAAGCGCACATCTGGTTTGTCTATACCCATTCCAAAAGCAATTGTTGCCACAATTACATCAGCATCTTCCATCAAAAATTTGTCTTGATGCTCTGCACGAACCTTAGCATCAAGTCCGGCATGGTAGGGTAAAGCTTTAATTCCATTGGCTTGTAATATCCCCGAGATTTCATCAACTCGCTTCCTGCTTAAACAATAAATAATACCTGTTTTGTTTGGCCTTGCTTTGATAAATGAAACGATTTCTTTGATTGCTTCACCCTTTTTACCCTTAGATCGAACCTCGTAATATAAATTTGAACGGTTGAATGACGATTTAAAAACCGTTGCATCTCCCATTTGAAGATTTTTAATAATATCACTTTGAACCTTTGGCGTGGCAGTTGCAGTTAATGCCATTAGAGGCACATCCTTAATCTCTTTAACCATTGCCTTTATTCGGCGGTATTCTGGTCTAAAATCGTGACCCCACTCAGATATACAATGCGCTTCATCTACCGCAACAAAAGAAACGTCTATCGTTTTAAGAAACTCTATCGTTTCATCTTTTTTTAGGGTCTCAGGGGCAATGTAAAGCATTTTGGTATTCCCCTCATTAATATCCTTTTTAACCGCAGTAATCTCCCCTTTATTTAAAGATGAATTTAAAAAGTGCGCCACACTCTCATGAGAAAGTGAACGAATGGCATCCACTTGATTTTTCATTAATGCAATTAGGGGAGAGATAATAATGGCTGTTCCGGGCATAATTAAAGCAGGTAATTGGTAGCAAACAGATTTACCCCCGCCAGTAGGCATAATAACAAAGGTGTCTTTCCCTGAAAGCAAATTCTCGATTATTTCTTCTTGCTCTCCTTTAAAATGATCAAAACCAAAATAATTTTTTAAAGCCCCTTTTAAATCGTTTTTAACATCCGAGGATTTATCTTTTACACGCTTCGCTGCCGCCATATTGCTGATATTTATCAAAAAAGTTCACTAATTTAACACAATAATTTCAATAAATAAAACCAAATGGTCGAAAATCTTTATTTATTTGCAATTGTTTATTGGCGTAAATTATACGTCTAAACCAAAAATTGAACATGGAGAATACAAATAATTATGCCATTATCATGGCCGGTGGCGTTGGGAGTAGATTTTGGCCAAGCAGTAGAACACATTTCCCAAAACAATTCTTAGACATTTTAGGTACTGGAAATTCCCTACTCCAACATACTTATAAGAGATTTCTAAAGAGATTCCTTCCCGAAAATATTTACATTGTTACCAACGCTGCATATGTTGATTTGGTGAAGGAGCAAATACCTACTATCCATTCACAGCAAATATTGGGTGAACCTATCGCGAAAAATACTGCAGCTTGCATTGCTTATGCTTGTGGCAAAATTAGCAAGATAAACCCAGACGCAGTATGCATTGTTGCTCCAAGCGACCATCTTATATTGGATGAAGAAGGCTTTTTACATGTGGTAGATCAAGCCATGCAATTTGCGATCACACATCCAGCTTTGGTAACACTTGGTATTAGACCAAGCAGACCAGATACAGGCTATGGCTATATTCAATACATTGAAGACAAAGAAGTTACTACTATTCATAAAGTAAAAACTTTCACCGAAAAACCAACCTTGGAAATTGCCAATACTTTCATAAAAAGTGGAGATTTTTTATGGAATGCAGGCATTTTTGTATGGAGTATTGCCAGCATAAAGCAAGCATTTGATACTCATTTACATGAGCAATTCTCTTTATTCGACGAGGCTTCAAACGATTATTTTACCGACAAAGAAGGGCAAACAATACTCAAAATTTACGAGCAAACCCGCAGCATTTCCATAGATTATGGTATCATGGAAAAAGCAGAGAATGTATTTGTAATTCCTAGCGAGTTTGGCTGGAGCGATTTAGGTACCTGGACTTCCCTCTACGAAATTTCGGAAAAAGACGCCAACCAAAATGTTAGCAACGGTAAAAACATACATATTTACCAAAGCAGCGGCTGCATGATTAATACCGCTCAAATTAAAACCGATAAAATCATTGTACTCAACAGCGTTAAAGACCTAATTGTAGTAGACACGCCAGATGTTTTACTTATCTGCGATAAAAGCAAAGAGCAAGAAGTAAAAGAAGTAGCTACTGATATTAAAATTAAGTTTAACGAGAAGTATAGTTAGCATATTATTTTGCAAATAATTTTTTGGCCTGAACCAAAACATGGAGTCGTTAAAAAAAGGAGATGTAGTTGCTATTGCCGCCACTGCCAGAAAAGTTTCTGAAGCGGAAATGAAACCTGCTGTAGAAATACTTACTAGTTGGGGACTAAAAGTATGTTTCAGTGAATCGCTTTTTGAGGAAGAAAATCAGTTTGCAGGTTCGGATCAGGCCAGAAGAAATAGCTTTCAAAAACTTTTGGATGACCCCAAAATAAAAGCTATTTTTATTGCGCGTGGCGGCTACGGAACCGTTAGAATGTTAGATGGGCTCGACTTTGACATGTTTTTGGAAAACCCCAAATGGATTATTGGCTACAGCGATATTACCGCCTTGCATTTGCACTTACACAAAAAAATTGGCTATAGCTCGCTGCACGGACCTATGCCCATAAATTGGTTACCCGAAAAATTACACGCAGAAAGCCTCGATTTTTTACACAAAACTTTATTTGATAAGCCACAAGAAATCAAATTTGCTAAACATCCATTAAACGATCGAGAAGACAAAACAAGTGGAATACTAATAGGCGGAAATCTATCCGTTATTTACTCACTTTTAGGTTCAGCCAGTGAGCCTTCGTATGCCAATAAAATTCTGTTTTTAGAAGACCTCGACGAATATTTGTATCACATAGATAGAATGATGCAAGGCCTTAAAAGAGCTGGCAGACTAGAAAATTTAGCGGCTCTAGTAATTGGCGATATGAGCGATATGAAAGACAATACCATCCCCTTTGGCAAAAGCGCTTACGAGATTATTGCAGATACTGTAAAACACTACGATTACCCTGTTATTTTTGGCGCCCCTGCTGGTCACGAACCCAAAAACCTGAGCCTCGTTTTTGGCAATAGATACCAGTTAGTTTGTGGCAAAGAAATTTGGTTAAAGCCAGATTTGTAGCCACAAATTAAAAATACATATTCACCACAAAAACACCAGCTATTACGCAAACCAAATCTACTAATAGCATAATGCCGAGGGTATATCTGCTGTCTTTTACATTTACGGAACCAAAGTAGAGGGCAACTACGTAAAAGGTGGTTTCGGCGGCGCCTTGGAATAAACAAGATAATTGTCCGGTAAGGCTATCTGGCCCATACGTTTTCATGGCATCAAGCATAAAGCCCCTTGAACCACCCGCACTAAATGGTCGCATAATGGCAACCGGAATGGCCTGAATAATCTGTGCATCTACCCCAAAAATTTCCATTACAGCCGTAATACCATTTAAGATAATTTGCATTAAGCCACTGTTTCTAAAAATACTCAAGGCAACCAACATGGCAATCATATACGGCAATACGCGCAAACCTGTGGTAAATCCATCCTTAGCCCCATGTACAAACGAGTCGAATACATTGGTTTGGTTCAGCCTAAATACCTTTTCTTTATAAATGCTATACATTACAATGGCCATAATGATAAACAACAAAACAGCATTGCTTAAATTGCCTGTAAAATGAATTTTAGCCTGACCTGTTAAGGTATGAATATAAACCAACAAGAGCGCAATAATGGCCGTAATGCCACCTACAAAACCAAGCACCACCAAATTTACCAAGTTAATACGCTGTTTGATACTCACAAAAATAAGCGCGGCTAAGGTGCCAATAAACGAAGTAATAATGGTTGGCAACATAATATCTGCAGGGTTTGCCGCCTGTTGCGCCGCTCTGTATCCAATAATAGAAGTGGGTATTAAGGTTAAACCGGCAGCATGTAAGCACAGAAACATAATCTGACTATTACTCGCCTTTTCTTTATCGGTATTTATCTCCTGCATACTCTCCATAGCCCGCAATCCAAAAGGGGTAGCGGCATTATCTAAACCCAAAAAGTTGGCTGCAAAATTCATGGTCATAAACCCATACGCTGGATGCCCTTTAGGCAATTCTGGAAAAATACGCGCAAAAAATGGCGCCATAATTCCGGCTAATTTTAAGATAGCATTCGAATCATTCAACAGATTAAGCAAACCACAGAAAAAAGTTAAATACCCAATAAGCGGCAACCAAATATCCATGATGGTATTTTTACAGGTAGGAAAAATACCATCGGCCGCTTGCTTTCCTTGACCTACCTCTACCATTCCTGTAGCCAACAGCTTATATGATTTACCATCTATATGCTCAAAACTGCTACCCTTATTGGCTTGTAAAGCAAGTAGCAAAACACTGTCTGATCCAAACTCTTTTATGGGCAATTCCGACATTAACACAGGATCGTTTTGTTTGCCATTAACCAATCCGTTTAAAGAATACACTTGGTTTATGCCCAACATGTAAAAAATATACAGCGCACTTAAGGCTATCATCCAACTCCAAAATCTACTTAATGCCATGGATTAAAAAATTTATTCAATTCTACACTATTTGCTTCAAAATAAAAAAGCCTACTCATAGCACGTATACTTTAAAATATACATGCGGTCTTTGTTGCCATATTGCCCTCTTTCTACATATTTTATTAGGTTATTCTTGTCATCGTATTGATAGGAATATTGATTTTGTATGACATACGTATCGTAATGCGTGTAAGATTGTAAGCGCTTATTTTTATGCGTAAACGTATGCAAACGCCTGCCATTATCTCCAATAATTGTTTCTAAATTACCTTCCTTATCATAGGCATAAATCACGTTATCTAGGTTAGGGTATTGCACAGAAAAACTCGCCATAATGTTATCTTGATGGTATTTTGAAATGTAATTGGGCGTTTGGTTCAAACCGTAACTGCTTTTGATATTGTTATAGGCATCTAGGGCATACACCGTTACATTCCCTTCTTTAAAATTATCCATAGAGGTAAAAAGCTGTACTAAGCGAGATTCATACACAAAAGAATCACGGTAAAAATACTGCGTAACACTAGGCAAATCAGTATTAGCCGAACTAATCACTTGCCACAAACAATTTTGCGCATTGTATACATACGTCTTTTGCGCTTCAATTTGATTGTAGGCATAATTAATTTCATTTAGTAAATTTCCAATACTATCATATTCGAAATACAGCCAATTATCAGCCTGTTTACCTGAGCCAAAAACCAGCTTAATTAGCCTACCAGATTTATCATAATGGGCGGTTCTTTGCAAACTATACTGTGTATCTGTAATCCCTTGCTCTAATACAAACAAAGATTGGGTTTTAGTGCCCACTGCTACCTTTGTGGTAAAATTACTATTGTAATCAGAAGGATTTACCAATTGCGTATAATTCCCTTGCTGCTTTTGTAATACATTGATGTGTTGCAAGACCTTTGTTGCCTGCTTTTTATTGCTGAACCAATTTCCCAGCAAAGAGGGCTTAAGCAATAACTTGGCTAAAGATTCAAGTGGAATAGTGATGAGCACACCCAATTGTTTGCCCGCTTCAAATGAGCTGTAAAAGGGAGGCAGAATAAACTGTGCAGAAAATGGATTGAGGTTCAAAAACACATGATTTAAATCTTGGGATCTAAATTCGGGCATCTTGGTTTTATCTTTGCTTGAAGCAGATTGTGTTTCACCAGTCTCCCCTGTTTCCTCCTCTTCCACAAGGTACTCATCTTCATCATTGGCATACATGCCTAATTCATTGCCTTGATCCCAATTAAAACTATTTACATACTGCATATTAGATTGCAAAATTTGATTTAATTCTTTCGACAATAAATCTTGTAGTCCTTTCCGTTGTGTGGGTTCAAACAAGTTTAATAATGAAATTTCTTTGCCCGTAGAAAGCTGCAAATAGTAGGTTTTTACAAAAGAGTATCCATCTAATTTATAGTTAGACTGAGGTTCAAAATAGAACTCAAACAATACTTGGTAACACAATATATCACCCGATACAAACAAGATTTTAGGAGCTACTTCTTGTATGGTTGGAATACCCATATTTGCAGAATAATAGGCATAATTATCTGGGTAATTTTTACCCAAGGTACTTGCCAAAGCCCCATAGGCAAATGGTAAAAATTCAAATTTAAAGGCATCCGTTTCCATGTCTAAAAAGGCCTTTTTATACATAAAATCATTGATAGCTTTAACTGCAACACCACGATTTTTAGCCTCTAAAACAGGATAATCGATATATATTCTTTCAAACTTATTATAGGCCGTTTTGGCCAAAGATTGTTGTAGGGTTTTAAAATCAATTTGCCTGTTTCCTTGCAAATCTAATACGCGCTCTGGTTTATTATTACCATAAACCCTTGAAAATACAAGCAAGGAGAGGAAAACAAAAAATACTCTTTTTAACATGCAACTAGGGTTTATGGATATAAAATAAAATTTCTAACACTTTTCTTTCGGGATTATACTGGCCTATTACTTTGCTAAAACCATCTTGTTTCATTTGTTGGTATAAAGCTTTTTCATCCAACCCTATTTTGGTATTGCCATCCATGTAAAATAAGCTAGCATCTTTCACTTGCACATTTTCAATAGTTAAAAATCCGGCAATAACTTTATTGGCAACTAAAAGCTCCGAAACCTTAGCCTGTACTGGTTTATTTGCCTGCATCAAGCGCATGGTTCCCTTTCCGTTGTGCATCAAAATTGGATCATTACCCAGCGCCTTTTCTATATCTCTACCCAATAAATGATAACCAAAAAATGTTAAATACCTCATTTCAGAATGCCGAGGATTTGGATCTACATTGAGTACAGAGAAAGTATCTATTTTTAAAACATAATTTTTTGATAAAACATACGCATCATCCATACATATAGATGTAGCGTTTTCAAAGTTTATTCCTTCTACTGTATAAGATAAATAAGGCACCTTAAAGTAGGCCAATACTTGTTTTTGATTTACCCCAATTGGCTTAAATATACGTGCAGGCAATATATAAGCCAATCGGTCTGAACCAATATCTACACGCGTTTCTTGTGGTTTCTTTTGGGTAATGTTAATCGAAAAATCTAAGTTGCTTTCTTCTCCCTCACGCAAACATGGATTAAGCCAAAGCTTCATTCCACTTTTGTTGGGAATGCCAATTTGTAGAGGCCTAAAAGTAATTAAATCAAAGCTAAAATAAGTGCTTCTCTGACTATTACTGTTTTGCAAATTTTTAAAATAACATTGGTCTAGCAAAGGCACTATGCTCTCATGAAAAGGAAACTCCCATAATCTAGTATCCGTTTCATCAGACAATAGGCTGCTTAAAGCTTGAGCGTATCCTTTGCTGGGCGACTTATCTTTACAAGCGCATTTACCTTCAAGGGGAACTTCTTTCTTTTTGCCATTTTCATAAAAAACTGTTTGACTTATTGCACCAGTTGTATCATAATACACCCATGTGCTGTCTTCTATCCCATTTTTATAATAAGCCAACAATTGAAGAGAACCGTTTGTATGGTAATACTTAGCCAAACCATGCCGTTTATCTGCCACATAAAATTCTTCGCGCATCAATCCTTTGCCATCTGTTTTATAATACCAGTCTTGGTTCAGACCAACTCGTTTACCCTTTTCATAATATTTTAAAGCATATAACTTTCCCTCATCTGTATAATCAACATATTTGCCATGTAGGGTATCATTCATAAAAAAGAGGCTATCTTTAATTGTTCCATTGGGATGATAAGATATTGCCCAATCTGTTAATTTACCTGCTTTAAAAAACGACTTTTTCTCAATCGCACCTGTTTCATAAAAGGTAAACTCATAGGTAAATTGCTTCTCCTGTTGCGGATTCTCATCATACGCATAATACCTCTGCGGTAAGCCACGTATACCATGTATTTTCCATTCGCCTACCTCTTTACCTTCCTTGTAAAAACCGCTAGTATGTAAGGTTCCATTTACATTGTTAACCAAGTATTTTCCATGCAATAAACCATTTTGTAATTCCATGTAAACAAGCGTATCTCCTGCATAATTATAGACCAAAAAATACTTGTCAAATTCTCCTCCGCGCACAAAAGTTTCCATGTGTTTTTTGCCAGTAGTGTAATAACTCTGTTGAATGCCATCTGCTTGTTTTAGAATGCGCATTTGTTTCTTTGGTGAGGCATTTAAACTAGCATATAATTGGTTCAGCCAAGATTCTGCTAATACAGTATCTCTATGCAAATTATTAAAGTTGTTATATACATGGTAGGTCATAAGACTACCATCTTGCAGCCATTGAATATCTAAACCAGCTAAATCAATAAAACGTTTCAGGTTTCCATCCGGAAACCATTCCATAAATTGTCCGTGCCGAAAGTTATTTACCGAAAGCAACTCATAGCGCAAAGCGCCATTAGGATAATAAATAGCTTGCCAAGCAGTTCCCAACCCCTCTGTATATAAATATTCATCGTTTCCCCACTTAAAAATATAGGCTTCTGAAAGTAAATTGCCATTCTCATAATACGATTCAAATTGTTTAACAGCCTTTGCATCTTGATGCTTAGTGCGATATTGCAAAGTTCCATCAGGATAATAGCTGGCAAAAATCAACTTCTTAAAACGCATAGAATCTTTTTCATTTTGCACATAAGTCCCTTCTTTATGGAGTTTACCTTCCTTGCTATACTCACTAAGCAAGGCATAATTATCTAAACTGCCAAATACAAATAATTGCCTTTCTATGGCTCCATTTTCAAAGTACATCGTTAACAATCCATAAGGAATTCCTTGCACATAGTTCATATCTCTATTTACAGCTCCATTTTCAAAAAAACTTTGCTGCAATCCATGCATCAGTGAGGTATCTCTACCCTTTATTGTAAACAATTGATAGGGCGTTTTTTCTCTCATATTGCCATTATCATAATAAGCAATATCAGCCCCCATTAATTGTCCGGCTTGGTAATTTTTCTCCGAAATCAGCTTGCCACTATTAGAATATTCTACCCATTTTCCATGGGGTAAAAAATCTTTGTATGGCTGAACCAATCTCAGCTTGCCATTTTCAAAATAGTGAAACTGATTGCCATTAAGCAAAGGTTTTACGTAGTTCCCTTTGTTATTTTCTTGTTGATATACTTCTGTCTCTTTTGACTTATTCCCATTCTCAAACCATGCTATTTCTTTTCCATAAACCAAGCCATTTTTATACTCCACATTATATTTAGGTTTACCAGATGGATACCACTCTTTGCTTTCCCCATTTTGCTTCCCTTTTTCATAGTAAGACTCCTTCTCCTTTTTACCATTTTGAAAATAGCTCTCGTACTTCCCGCTTAGCACCTTGCTTGCTTCATTTGGTCTATTAGCAAAAACCTTAATCAAAGTATCATATGAACCTTTTTGTATTAATACGCCAGCTTCATTCCAGAATTTAAATTTTCCCAGGGGATTATTGGCTACATATTCGATACTCGATTTCTTTTTCCCATTGTTAAAAAACAATACCTCTTCGCCATGCTTTAAGTCATTGTAAAAATTCACAATGCTTATTGCTGTTCCGCTGGCAGTATAAGTTGTATACTTACCATTCTTTTTATTATCAACTAATGTAAAAGATTCGGTTTTTTGTCCGCGTTGATTAAATACAACCACGTTGGCTTTATTCCCTCTGATTACCTTTATGGAACGAATGCGTTTGGGAGAACCATATGAATCATAATAGGTGGTATCCACCCGCGTTTGTGCTTGTAGGTTCAAACCGAGCAGTATGAACCACAGTAGGCATCTTATTTTTTTCACAAATAATTTATTTGCCCAAATGTAAAAATATTTAAGGGAATAAATGCTTGTTGAATGGGGTTAATCGGCAATTCGTTAGAAAAGTAGGTTCACAAACTAAAGCAAGCCAAAGTCATAAAACCTACAACTTAAGATGGATATATTGGATGAGGATTACTTCTCAACAAAAAAAATGGCCTGAAGCAAACTCCAGGCCATTCTAAATTCTATGGACTATGGTCTATGGACCATCGACAAAGAACTACCCCAAATACGCTTTTAAGATTTTACTCTTGCTCGATTTACGCAACCTGCGAAGGGCTTTCTCTTTAATCTGGCGAACACGCTCGCGGGTTAGACCAATTTTTTCTGAGATATCTTCTAATGTGTGAGCCGGACCACCATCTAAACCGTAGTAATATTTTAGCACATCACGTTCTTTTTCACTTAGTGTTGAAATTACGCGGTTTATTTCTTTTTGTAAAGACTCGTTAATTAATTGTACATCCGGACGAGGTTCATCATTGGTATCAAGAATACCCAATAAAGTATTGTCTTCACCATCAGTTAATGGCGCATCAATACTTAAATGGCGACCCGTTGAGCGCAAAGCATTTTCTACCTCTTGCAACGGAATATCCATTGCTTCTGCAATTTCTTCTACGGTTGGTTCACGTTCTAGTTCTTGCTCTAAACGAGCAGATGTATTTCCAATTCTACCAATAGAACCTACTTTATTTAAAGGCAAGCGTACAATTCTAGATTGATCTGCTAATGCTTGTAAAATAGACTGACGAATCCACCAAACAGCGTATGATATAAACTTGAAACCACGCGTTTCATCAAAACGTTTGGCTGCTTTTATAAGACCTAAATTTCCTTCGTTTATTAAATCACCTAAGGTTAAACCTTGATTTTGATATTGCTTAGAAACAGAAACCACAAAACGCAAATTGGCGTTCACTAAACGCTCTAATGCAACCTGATCGCCCTCTCTAATTCTTCTTGCCAACTCAACTTCTTCCTGTGCATCAATCATAGGTACCTTACTAATTTCATTTAGGTACTTATCTAGCGATTTGCTCTCGCGGTTGGTAAACTGTTTGCTTATTTTAAGCTGCCTCATGTTATATACTATCCCTTCTTATAATTTTTAAGAATCTGCAAATTTCGTGAAAAGATATGTTTATCCCTCAAAAAATCAAGAATAATTTACTAATAATCTATAAATCAAACAATTAATGAATCTGCCAAGCGAATTTCCCATTTGGCAGTCATATTTCTGCTTAACTCTTTAAAATACTGTTAACCAAATATTTGATAAACCAATAAACTACTGCCATATGCCAAAACGGTTAGGTACACAAATTGAATAATGGCCCATTTGGCAGAAGCTGTTTCTTTTTTCACGATAGCAACGGTGCTCATACATTGTAATGCAAAAGCATAAAACAAGAGCAATGAAAATACAGTTGCTAAAGAATAAGTAGGCTTTCCTGTATTTGGGTTCTTTTCTTTAAGCATAGCTTCTCTAATAGAATCCAGGTCGTCATCAGATCCACTCACACTGTAAATAGTACTCATGGTTCCCACAAAAACCTCTCTTGCTGCCAAAGAAGTTAACAGGGAGATACCTATTTTCCAATCAAACCCAAGGGGTAAAATGGCAGGCTCAATAAATTTCCCAAATTGTCCGGCATAACTCGCCTCTAAATAATCTGCATTTTGTTGCAAAGTTAATCCGCTCATTAAGGCTTCCTTTGTTTCATTATCCTTCATTTGTTCCATCTGCGTGGCATATTTTTCTGCCACTGCATCCATCTTTGCTTTGGGTCCGGTTGAAGCCAACACCCATAAAATAACTGAAACAGCAATAATAATTTTACCTGCACCCAGCACGAAAGCACCTGCTTTCTCATATAATGTAATTAACAAATTAGAAGCCAAGGGCAATTTATAACCGGGCAGTTCCATCAAGAAGTAATTTTGTTGATTAGACTTTATAAAATGTTTGAACATCCAAGCACTAAATAAGGCTGCTATAAAGCCTACTAAATACATAAACATGAGAACCAGACCATGAATATTAAACGGACCAAATACAGCAGCATCTGGAATAAACATAGAAATTAATAAAGTATATACAGGTAATCGGGCAGAACAACTCATTAAGGGAATAACCAAAATAGTAATCAGTCGCTCTCTTTTATTCTCAATACTTCTGCTGGCCATAATACTAGGTACGGCGCAGGCCATTCCTCCAATAAGTGGCACAATTGATTTTCCATTCATCCCAAAAGGGCGCATTACTTTATCCATGATAAAACCAACCCTCGCCATATAGCCTATATCTTCCAAAATGGCTATAAAGAAAAAGAGTACCACAATCTGTGGTAAAAATACAATAACCCCACTTAAGCCTGCCAACACGCCCTGAACCAATAAATCATTTAATACTCCTGCTGGTAAGGCATTTTTTACATATTCAGATAAAGAAGCAAATCCCAATTCTACCCAATCCATTGGGTAGGTACTCCAACTAAAAACAGCCTGAAATATCAAAAACATTAAGACTAAAAAAATACCTATTCCATAAAAGCGATGGGTAAGAACAGCGTCAACTTTTCTGGTGATAGATTGTTTTAAATTATCTTTGGGCTTTAATCGAGCTGCCTTTACAGCCTCATCTATTATGTGGTACCTAGCAAAAACTTCATCTTCTAAAAATTGCCTGATATTAAAATTTGCTTGGTCAAAAATTGTTTTCAAGCGAAGCGATTTTTCAGATAATAAATCTTTAGCGTTGATAGCATATTGCAGCGCCGCATAAGCGTTCCTTTTATCAGTGGCTTTACTTAGCTCATTGAGCATTGCATGATCTACATTGGCCAGAGAAAAATATTCTTTGTGTGTATCAGGTATATCTGTAAGTAATACCTGTTTCAAGGTATCAATACCTTCCCTTTTACGGGCATTAATAGGAATAACCTTTACGCCTAATTGAGCTTCTAGCACAGGTATTTCATAAGCTATACCCCTACGCTCTGCCACATCTATCATGTTTAAAGCTATAAGCGCAGGCACACCCAAATCACAAACCTGGGTAAACAACAATAAATTGCGTTTTAAGTTAGATGCATCGGCTATGAAAATAACCAAATCTGGATAATTGGTTTCCGATTTATTCCTTAAAATTTCATAGGTTACCAGTTCATCAGCAGATTTCGGATATAAACTATAGGTACCGGGTAAATCTATTATTTGCAATTTAACTTGCTTACTCAATTGAGCTTCACCTATCTTTTTTTCAACCGTTGTGCCAGGGAAATTACTTACCTTTTGGTTCAGCCCGGTTAAAGCATTAAATAAAGAAGTTTTCCCGCAATTGGGATTGCCAACCAAGGCAACAGTAATCAATCTTTCCATGCTTTTAATTCTATTTCTACATGCGCCGCATCCTCTAATCTCAAACACAATTTCGACTCACCAATACTTATGGCAATGGGATCTCCAAAGGGTGCAATATGCTCTAACATCACCAACTCGCCGGGCAATACACCCATTTCAAATAATTTTAAGGCCAAAATGTCTCCATTTACCTTGGTAACTTGCGCCTGCTGGCCTTTTTTAATTTCTGACAAATTCATTGGGGCGGCAATTTAGACTTTTTCTAAATAGGTTCAAAATGATAATTCTCATGTACTAGCAATTGGGTTTGAAATGAAGAAAAATTGATTTTTTTCTGATTTATATGATTTTTCTGACTGCTGGCTTTTATTCCTATATAATAGACTCAAAAACAGGATAAAATAAAATTATAGCTACCTAATTTGGATAAAAAAAAGAACTGGAACGGGATTAAAATTGGTACGCATGCAGCGTAACTAAAATTTTTATTGAACATGAAAGATTTACTTGCAAGAAAAAATACGAGTGTCTATTTGGTTCGAACCAACAATTTTGAAATTACATTATGCTTATTAGAACATTTGGAAGCGCGGTTTATGGTGTAAGTGCTGTAACCATAACAATTGAGGTAAATGCCGGACAAAATACGGGCATTGGATATTTTTTAGTAGGCTTGCCAGATAATGCAGTAAAAGAAAGTTTACAACGCATAGAAAGTGCTTTAAAGTTTAATAGCTATGCCTTGCCTAGGCAAAAAATAGTGGTAAATATGGCACCTGCAGATATTAGAAAAGAAGGTAGTGCATATGATTTACCGCTAGCTATTGGATATTTGGCCGCAACCAATCAAATACAAACAGAGCATATTCATAAATACATCATTATGGGTGAGCTTGCCTTAGATGGAACTTTAAAGCCCATAAAGGGGGCTTTACCTATTGCTATTCAAGCCAGAAAAGAGGAATTTGAGGGTTTTATTTTGCCGAAAGAAAATGCCCGCGAGGCAGCCATTGTAAATAATCTTAAGGTGTATGGTGCTGATAATATTGGCGAGGTCATTCAATTCTTTAATGGAGATACGCAAGCACTTCCCTTATTTGAAATGGATACGCGCAGAGAATTTGAAGAGAGTCAGCTTAAGTTAATTGATGATTTTGCAGATGTTCGCGGACAAGAAAACATAAAGCGGGCATTAGAAATTGCCGCCGCTGGTGGTCACAATGCCATATTAATTGGGCCTCCCGGAGCCGGAAAAACCATGTTGGCTAAAAGACTCCCTAGCATTTTGCCGCCATTAACATTACAAGAAGCTTTAGAAACAACCAAAATACATTCTGTTGCTGGAAGATTGGGAAAAAACGCTACGTTAATGAACCTACGCCCATTTAGATCTCCACATCATACCATTAGTGATGTTGCATTGGTTGGAGGCGGAAATAATCCCAACCCGGGCGAAATATCTTTGGCACACAATGGCGTATTATTTTTAGATGAATTACCCGAATTTAAGCGCACAGTTTTAGAGGTAATGCGCCAACCCTTAGAAGAAAGAAGGGTAACTATTTCGAGGGCAAAATTTTCAATAGAATACCCTGCAAGCTTTATGTTGCTTGCCAGCATGAATCCATGCCCCTGTGGCTATTTTAACCACCCAGAAAAGGAATGTGTATGTGGCTTGCCTCAAGTTCAACGCTACCTCAGTAAGATTAGCGGACCGTTATTAGACAGAATAGACATTCACATAGAGGTTACGCCAGTAGATTTTGAGCAATTATCAGATACAAGGAAAGCAGAATCTAGCCTACTCATTCGAGAAAGAGTTATTAAGGCAAGAGGCATTCAGAGCCTTAGATATGCGAATGTAGAAGGAGTATATAGCAATGCCCAGATGAGTTCAACCATGGCAAGGGATTACTGCCAGCTAAGTGCTGTAGGTCAAAACTTATTAAAAAATGCCATGAACAAATTGCAATTATCTGCAAGGGCATACGATAGGATTTTAAAAGTAGCCAGAACCATAAGCGATTTAGCCGGTTCTGAAGAAATTAAAATAGAGCACTTGGCAGAAGCCATGTAGGTCTTTAGATTGAGAAAAAAGAATAGATTTTTTGCCCAAAACGGACGCTGAACACGTTCTATATCCCATGAACCACAATTGGGACAATGAGCCCCAAGCTTAAACCGTATTAAATGACTATTCATTTGTTAATTTACAAAAATAGAAATTATCACAGAATGATGGAAATATTTAATAGAATAAAGAAAATATTAAGTGTTAAATAGCTTATTTAAAGTTAATTCTATTTTAATGTTTGGAAAGATTTGAATGATAAAAACATTCAATTACCAACTACGAAACTAAAATTGATAAAATAAAAATGACTATTCTTTTGAAAGCACAAAAAAGTTAAATTGCCAACTTAAATTAATCAAACTAGTGCAGTTCAATCAAATTATAGGTCAGCATTTTATAAAACAAAAGCTTATTGCAATGGCTAATACCGGCAGAATTAGTCATACCCAACTATTTTTGGGCAGCGAAGGCAGCGGCAATTTAGCCCTGGCACTCGCCTATGCGCAATATGTAAACTGTTTGAACCCAAATACGGAGGATAGTTGCGGAACCTGCAGCAGTTGCGTAAAATTTCAAAAACTTATTCATCCCGACTTACATTTTACTGTACCCACTATTTCTCCATACAAACAAAGCAAAGAAATTTTGGTAGAATGGCGAGAGGCATTTTTAGCAAATCCGTATATCAGCGATTTTCAGTGGCTGCAAACCATAGATAGCAACGCCAATAAGCAAGGGAACATAACTGCCGAAGAATGCAGAGATATCATTAATAGACTTGGCTTAACCAGTTACCAAGCCAAATTTAAAACCCAAATTATTTGGTTACCAGAATATTTGCATTTAAGCGGTAATATTCTTCTGAAATTATTAGAAGAACCGCCAACTGGAACCTTAATTATTTTAGTGGCTAACAATACCGAAAAAGTGCTTGCTACTATTTTATCGCGAGCGCAAACCATAAAAATACCGAAACTAAAAGATGAGGAAATTGAAGAGGCCTTGATTGCTAGGCACCAATGTTTACCGCAAAAAGCCAATGATATTGCGCGACTAGCAGATGGTGATTTCAATTTAGCTATGATGCTTATTGAGATGGATCAAGACGGTTATTTTAATAGTTATAGCAGCTGGATGCGCTTTTGTTTTAGCGGAAAAGTGGGTGAACTGCAAAAATGGGTGGATGAAATGGCAGGTTCTGGCAGAGAATACGTGAAGAACTTTTTAGGTTATACCATTCAAATGATGCGTGCGGCATTTCTCTTAAAATATGGCGAAGCAAATTTAGTACGGGTAAATCAAACAGAAAGGCAATTTTTGGAGAAGTTTTCGAGTTTCTTAAATGCCAATAACCTAGGTCTAATCCTACAAAACATAGATGAGGCAGTGGTGGCAGTGGAAAGAAACGCCAATCTAAAAATCCTATTTTTAAATCTTTCTTTGTATATTGGCAGACAATTAAAGCAAGCTCAGAAGAGCACAGTATAAAATTAATTATGCCTATTTGGGGTATAATGTATGGTTAAACTATTATTTGAATAAATATATATGGGATGTGGATCAGGAGGATGTAGTAGTGGCGGTTGTAGCAGCGGTGGTTGTAGCAGCGGTGGTTGTAATAAATTAAACACATTTGATTGGTTGGCAGAAATGGATTTGCCACCACATATGAAACCTTTCGATATTGTAGAGGTTAGATTTAAAGGAACGCGCAAAGAATTTTATAAAAGCACCTTTGTAGACTTTTTCACCAACGAGTATGTTGTAGTAGAAGCAGAAAATGGGTACGATATTGGAAAAGTAAGTTTAAAAGGGGAACTCGTAAAACTGCAATTAAAAAAGTACAACCGCAGCGAACACGATACTGATTTTCGTAAAATTTTGCGCAAAGCTACCGAGGCTGATATCGCAAAATTTAAAGAAAATCAGGAATTGGAAGTTCCTACCATGTATAAAGCCCGAAGTATTGCTATGGAATTAGGGCTAAGCATGAAATTAAGTGATGTTGAATACCAAGGAGACAGAAGAAAAGCAACATTTTTTTACACAGCAGAAGAGCGTGTAGACTTCAGAGAATTAATTAAAAGGTTAGCAGAAAGCTTTAAAGTACGTATAGAAATGCGCCAAATTGGTTATCGCCAAGAAGCGGGAAGATTAGGTGCCATTGGATCATGCGGAAGAGAGCTTTGCTGCAGCACTTGGCTTACAGATTTTAAAATTGTAAGCAACCATGCTGCACGCTATCAAAATTTATCGCTAAACCCATTGAAATTAAATGGGCAATGTGGCAAGCTAAAGTGTTGTTTAAACTTTGAGTTAGAATCGTATATGGAAGCCATTAAGGAGTTTCCACAGGAAAACTATGTAACACTTACCTTTGCTGAAAATAAAATTTACAAGTCGGTTAAAACAGATATTCTCAAGCGTATCATGTGGTTTTCACCGCAAACAGAAATTGGGGGTGAATGGCTTAGTTTTCCTGTTTCACAAGTTATAGCCTACCAAGAACAGAATAAAAGAGGTGAATTCCCAGTTTTAGAGTTACAAGAGAAAAAATCACTTAAGCCAGAAAAGGTAGAGCTTGAGTTTAAAAATGATATGGGTATTGGTAGCTTAACTAGGTTAGATGAAAAAGACCGAAGAAAAAATGCCAACAACCGCCATAAAAACAAATCGCGCCAGCACCAAAATCAAGGGAATGCGCCTAAGCCACAACAACAAAAACCAACAAATCCGCAAAATGGCGAGGGCAACGGAAATAGAAATCATAGAAGACCTAATCCGAATAATAGGCCGAACCGAAATCCAAACCAAACCAAACCGAACAACCAAAACCCGAACTAATTGATGAAATTTTATTCTAATAGCTGTATAGGTTTGTGTATTTTAATAATAGCGTCTCTCCTGTCTTCTTGCGATAGGTTAAGAGTGATAGACGAAAATATTAACATACCTAACCAAGCATGGTATTATAAAAATAAATTAAACTTTGATGTGAACATTACAGATACCAATAAAACCTACAATGTATATGTAAACTTGCGGGTGGGTAGCGATTATAAATACAGTAATTTTTTTGTAATGGTGCACCAAACTTATCCAAATTGGCAAAGTAAAAAAGAGCGAAAAGAGCTTGTTTTACTAGATGAAAGAGGGAATTGGTTAGGAAATGGATTAGGCGATATTTTTGATTTTCAAATTCCAATATACACCCAAATGCGTTTCAATCAGAAAGGTATTTATAAAATTGAATTGGAACAAAACATGCGCGAAGACACGCTCTCACCTATTTATGCTGCAGGAATTAGGGTTGAAGAGTTTTCATTAGAGAAACCATAGGCAATTATTTGTGCCAACGCTCACTTACCTGGATGGTATAATTGACATAAGATTGTAAGCCCTTATCATAGGCTTCATTACCTAAACTTTGTCCGTTTGCATCAAGAACTTCTTTTGTAAAATGCGATTCAAAAATTTTGGCAGCTACAATAGATGCTAAATCAGCAAAACTTACTATTTTATTTAGAATTTGCATTAAATGTAGCGCGGGAGCTTTACCACCTTTACCAGTAGAAACCCCTACAAATGAAAAAACCTTGTTTTCAAACAGCTGCATAAATGGCTTGTTTGGCAACAAATGCAACATATTTAGCAACTCTGGCGTGGTACTCCAATTGTATTCTGGAGAAATAATGATAATTAATTGGGCTTTTTCTAGGGCATGTATCAGCCTATTTTGAAAATCAGTTAACTGATCCGGAATGAGTCCGCCTTGCCCTATCAGTGGAATATCATACTCTTGAAAATCAATAACAGTAACTTGGTGCATTGGGTTCACCAAACGATCAATCGCTTTAGCAACCCTAAGGGTATTATTATTGGCTCGGGCCGAACCAGAGAGTATGGCAATATTCATAAATAAATAATTAGAAAAAGTTTATTTATACTTTTCTATAAAACGATACAAATTAAAATCAGAATTGTTTGCCACCAGACTTAGTTCACTGGTGAGATCTGGCATAGAAATATCTTTGGTTCGCATGGCTTTAATAAGCATCATTGCCTTTTGAGATAAGAGCAAAATTTTCTTTTCGCCTTTCTGAGTTAATTGTTGATGCAAGTGAATCTGATGAATGAGTTCATCCAAACCTATATACTGAGAGGCTACCGTTTTAATGACCGGATTCTCCCAATCTTTACTGGCGTATTGATGGGCAAGCACAGTTAAATTTTTTTCAAAAATGGCAGCTCCTTCTCGGTCCGACTTATTCAACACAAAGATATCAGCAATTTCCATCACCCCACTTTTAATGGTTTGAATATCATCGCCAGCCTCGGGCACTAGCACCAACACCGTGGTATCTGCCAATGCAGCAATTTCTACTTCACTTTGTCCAACGCCCACTGTTTCAATTAGTATATAATCAAATTGAGCAGCTCTTAACACATCACATACTTCAAAAATTTTGGGTGCCAATCCACCCAAACTTCCCCTACTGGCCATACTGCGTATAAACAAATTGGGGTGCAAATAATGCTCACTCATACGCAACCTGTCTCCCATCAAAGCGCCTTTATTAAAAGGAGAACTTGGGTCAACAGCCACAATTGCAACACGCTTGTTTTGGTTCAGCAAGGAAGCTACAAGCGCATTAATGAGGGTACTCTTACCTGCTCCTGGTGGACCAGTAATGCCAATAATTGGTGTTGCATGGAATTGCAACTGAGCCAATATGGTTTCATAACCAGGCACGTCATTCTCTATCCAAGAAATGAACCTAGCTAAGGAGCGCATATCTGCGTGTTGAATACCAGCGATAAGAGACTGCATGGTATTTTAACAGCAAGCAATTTTATTTACCCTATTTGCATGTCGGCCACCCTCAAAATTGGTATGCATAAAGGTATGTACAATTTCTTTTGCCATATCTAGGCTAATGAATCTGGCAGGTAAACAAACAATATTGGCATCGTTGTGTGAGCGAGCTAATACGCTTAATTCTTTTTCCCAACAAATAGCAGCCCGAATTCCTTGATGCTTATTAGCAGCCATTGCCACTCCATTGGCACTACCGCAAATTAAAATACCCATTTTAGCCTCACCTGTTTCTACGGCCGTGGCTACTGGGTGGGCAGAATCTGGATAATCCATAGAATCTAAACTATGGGTACCCGCATCAGATACCTCAAAACCTTGTTCCAAAAGCATCGCCTTAATGGCTTCTTTGTATTCAAATCCTGCGTGATCGCAACCTATTGCTATTTTCATCATTCAAAATTAAGCGCTGTATTTAAAATAAAAAAGCCATCTCAAATTTGGATGGCTTTTTTATTTTATACTCTGTTAAAATTAGTTTTTAACGAATGTAATGTTGTTGGTGTAAATAACACCATTATCGTTTTCAGTAGATCTAACCCTAAAATTGGTGGCAGATAATTCTACTACGTCAAAAAGTGTGGTATCGCCATCTATCACTCTAAACTTAGTATCGCTTTGCAACAAAGCCCATAGTCCACCTGGCTCAGTATCAGGATCTGTAGGGTCACATTTGGTTGCACCTGCTTTTGTTACCACATTTCCATTGGCTAAAAATTCCATTAAATCATCTTTTTCGCATGGGTCTAAAGTGGCAAATATATCAATGGTACCTCCCGGACTAGTTACCGTTAGGGCAGAAATTCTCCAATCTTTTCCTGTTAATAAGGTACTTCCTGAAACTTTAGGCGTTTCTGTTGTGTCATCTTCCTTTTTACAAGCACTAAAACTCATGGTTAATGCAGCCAAAGCAATGGCTAAAAATTTTACTGTTTTCATTTTCTTAAAAATTTATGTACGAATATATCTAATTATTTCTGTACCACACAAATCGTTTTTTATTTTTTATTGTCCTCCACTTTTTTGGCCACCAAAATACTAATTTCAAACAAACCGTATAGCGGTAAGGCCATCATAATCTGGCTAGCCATATCGGGTGAGGGTGTTAAAATACCCGATAAAATTAAAATAACAATCAAGGCATACCGTCTGTATTTCCGCATGATTCTGCTCGATAAAATACCAATTTTAGCCAAAAAATAGACCAACATGGGCATTTCAAAAATTAAACCGCAGGCAAATGTAGTAGTGGCTAAGAATGATACATAAGATTCTAGATTAATCTCATTACTTACCAATTCACTAACCCTGTATGAACCCAAGAAATTTATAGACAATGGGGAAAGAAAAAAATATCCGAATAAAATACCTATGAAAAATAGGCCAGAACTAAAAAAAACGAATCCTCTGGCATAATTAATTTCTTTGCTACTCAAAGCAGGTTTTATAAAAGCCCACAATTGCCACAATACAAATGGGAAAGCAACAATAAATCCGCCAATAAAAGAGATGAATAAATGCTGACTAAATTGCCCAGTTATATCAATATTAGATAATACAAAGCCAATTTCTTTCACACAATATTCGTCTGAATTGGTAAGCCAATAAGAAAGTTTACACATCTGCTCATAGGTCCAAAAGTTGGTATGAATGGGACCAAATAATATGGTATCAAAAACTAAGCTTTTATTGATAAAAACGATTACGGCACATACTAAAATTGCTATAACAGAACGAATGATGTATTTTCTTAATTCATCAATATGTTCAAAAAACCCCATTTCTTTCCCGTCAGAAAGCGTATCATCTAATTGATCTAGCGCCATGCTACCTTTTTCTATTTATTTTAATAACACGCAAATTTGCGTTTTAGTTGGGGTAAAGCAAAATTAATCTATTTAAATCTTTTTGCTTTTTAGTACAAATGCCACAATTAAACTGGTAAGCACACCCATCACTGGAGCCAGAAACACCGATTGAATGATATAACTTTTAAGGTTAAAATAATCTAAGGCTTGTTCTTGTGTCATAAGCCCCTCAGAAACCACATGCTGTATTACATGGCTAAAATAATTGGGAGAAATAAACTGTAAACCAACAAACTGACTAATCGGTGTAAGTATGGCTATACCTACCGAAAGTATACTACCCGAAACCAATCCTTGTTTGTAAGTGATGTATCCACCATAATAATTTTTCTTTTTATCTAACAAGGCATATACATATATGGCAACAGCTGGAATGGCAATAAAATTGGTATATATGGCATGCTTAGCAATATGAATATCATGCAAACCAAAGGTACGCTCTAAGAAAAGCCAGAAAAGACCCATTAAGGTATAAATAAAGGCCCATTTTATTTCAATTTGAAAACTTTTCATGTAAAAATTATTTAGCATTCAAGTATAAATCTTTTTGAGTAAAAAAATCTATTGAAAAAAGAATTTGTATACGTGACTTACTTTATCGTAATATTGCAATTAACTTTTCTTATATGGGAATTACAAAAACAGACCAGTTTACGCTTAAACAGAATCAGATTGCCACATTGGCCAAGGCAATTGGCCACCCCGCTCGGGTTGCCATTTTAGATTATCTAATGAAAGTAGATTCATGTATTTGTGGCGATATTGTTAACGAATTACCATTGGCTCAGGCAACTGTTTCTCAGCATTTAAAAGAATTAAAAAACGCGGGCTTAATTAAAGGAAATATAGAGGGTAATGCCATATGCTACTGCATAGATGAAAAAGCCTTTACCAAGCTACAAAACTATTTCCTTAACCTGGCTAAACAGGTAGAAAAAAAGAAAAGCAAATGTTGCTAAGCAAATCTTAAATTAAATACCTCTATCAAAATATGTCGGCAAATAACTGTGCTCCTGCTGTGAGCAGAAAAAAATTAGGATTTTTAGACCGTTGGCTAAGCCTCTGGATATTTTTAGCTATGGCACTTGGCATTGCTATTGGATTTCTTTTCCCAAATAGCAGTCAGTTTATTCAATCTTTATCTAGTGGCACCACTAATATTCCATTGGCGGTTGGACTAATACTCATGATGTATCCACCCTTAGTTAAGGTTAAGTATGAACAAATGGGTGAAGTTTTTAAAAACACCAAAGTATTAGGTGCATCATTATTTTTAAATTGGATAGTTGGTCCAATCTTAATGTTTGTATTAGCTATCCTTTTTCTTCAAGATTATCCAGCATACATGATTGGTCTAATTTTAATTGGACTTGCTCGCTGTATTGCCATGGTAGTAGTGTGGAACGATTTAGCAGAAGGCAATAGGGAATATGCCGCCGGTTTAATTGCGCTTAATAGCTTGTTTCAATTATTGGCATATAGTGTATATGCTTATGTATTTATCACTGTGTTGCCTCCTGTATTTGGCTTAAAAGGTTTTGAAGTTTCTATTAGTATGGGTCAAATTGCAGAAAGTGTAGGCATTTATTTAGGTATACCATTTGCCCTAGGAATAATTAGTAGGTATGCCCTGATATACCTGAAAGGAGAACAATGGTTTACGGAAGAATTTATACCTAAAATATCACCTATAACCTTAATTGCCCTGCTCTTTACCATTATATTGATGTTTAGTTTAAAGGGCGAACTCATTGTTCAAATTCCACTAGATGTAATCAGAATTGCTATTCCCTTGGTGATGTATTTTGTAATTATGTTTGTACTGAGCTTTTTTATTGGAAAATATTTTGGTGCAGATTATGCCAAAAGCACTTCAATAGCCTTTACTGCAACAGGAAATAATTTTGAATTAGCCATAGCAGTGGCCATTGGTGTTTTTGGGATTCATAGCGGACAAGCCTTTGCGGGAGTTATTGGACCCCTAGTAGAAGTTCCGGCATTAATCGCATTGGTTAAGGTAGCATTTTGGTTTAAAGAAAAATACTTCGTAATTGCAGCCACAAAATAAATAGTTATATGAAGTGCTTCACGCCAAAATGGATCCCTTTGCTTCTCATTTTATGCATGCAAATAAATCGTGCAGCGGCCAATACAGATAGTACAAAATCTAGCAAAGCAACCATACAATGGGAAGCTTATGGAGATTTCTTTTGGGCCTATGACAATAGCAGCCAAAGCACAGAGAAAAGACAAAATTTTTTGTACAACCATAATAGGGCTGAAAAAGTAGACCTCAATTTAGGCTATTTTAAAATGACTCTAAACCATGAAAAATATCGTGCAAATATTGCGGTTCAAACTGGAACCTATGTTTCAGATAACTATGCCTCAGACCATTCTTTTTTAAGATATTTTCATCTAGCTAATGCGGGAATTGCACTAAATAAAAAGAAAAATTTATGGTTAGACGCAGGTATTTTTGCCTCGCATATCGGTTTTGAAAGCGCAGTATCATCAGAAAATATAAATCTTAGCCGCTCATTATTAGCAGAAAACTCGCCGTATTACATGGCTGGGGCAAAGCTTAGTTTTGAACCCAATGCATCATGGAAAATAAGTGCAGCTGTGCTCAATGGATGGCAACGTATTCAGTTTGTACCAGGCAGTACTTTACCTGCTTTAGGAACTCAAGTAACGTATACCAATGAATCTGACTTTTTATTCAATTGGAGTTCTTTTACTGGAACAATAGATCCAGATAGTAGCAGACGCATGCGCTATTTCCAAAACCTATATGCACAATGGAAATTCGGTAAAAAAATAACCCTAATAGGTGGACTAGATATAGGCCTTCAACAAACGGCTAAAAACAGTTCAGATTATCATCATTGGTTTAGTCCAATAGCCATTGCCCAATACCAAATAAATACTAAGCTAAAAACAGCTGCAAGAATTGAAAGGTTTGCCGACATAAACAATGCGCACATTGCTCCTATCAATCAGCAAGGATTTGATTGCAATGGGTATTCTATGAATCTAGATTTTACCCCAAATCCAAGTATTATCTTGCGAGTAGAAACACGCTATTTGCAAAGTAGCACGCCAATATTTGTAAGCAATAACAATTGGCAAAAAGATAATCTGTCTGTAATTGCAAACTTGATCTTTAAAATTAGTAAATAAGGTTCTGAACCTTATTATATTCGAATACCAAGACTCACATATACGCTTCGTCCGTCACTAGGTATTATTCCGGGTCCGGGATAGGCATCTGCCCTCCGCGTAAAGTACATACGATTAAAAAGATTATTACAACTGGCTTCTATTTTAAAACTGCGCCATTGGTAGGAAACCGAAAAATCGGCCACAAAATAACTCGGGATAATGCCGTTTACGGCCCCACTAACCCTGCGTGCATTGCTGGCATCTGTATAATGTTCTTGCACATATGCTGTCTGCAGGGCTGTGGTAAAATTTTTACGCTTAAAGGTAATACCATTTCTAAACATAACAGGAGGAGCCATTTCTACCTTATTATTTTCTAAGGCTTTATCTGCGGCCCTTACATAAATGGCACTAACATAAGCTATATTAACAAAATACAACAAATGGGCTTTGGTTTTTTTGTTATACCACTTCAGAAAATCTATTTCTACAAAACATTCTACGCCAGTGTTCCTTGCATCCGCAATATTTGTTCTGAACCGATAATCTTGAAACAAAGGTGGTCTATCGGCTCGCAATACCTGACCAATTTTATCTTGGTAGCTTAATAAAAATAAGCTCACATCATAGTTTACAATTCCCTCATAATTTCCACGCGCACCCGCATCTGCGCTATATCCACGTTCATCCTTCATATTGGCATCCACCTTTATATTGGGATTAACAATGCGTAAATCATTGAAGTTTACCGCCCTGTAATTTTGCGAAATATTTCCATAAAACTCCAGCCAAACTTTGGCTTTGTAACTCAACCCAATGCCTGCAAACACAAAAGACCGTTTATTTTGCTCTGAACCAACAATACTCGTATCTGCAATAATATTTCCACTAAAATCTTTGCTCAAAATGCGATAAAACCCATCCGAAGCTGTATGAATATATTCTGCACGAATACCTGGTGTTAGGCTCCATTTGGCATTGAACCTAAAAATATTTTCTATGAAAAAAGAAGCATTTCTATTTATAAAAGTATAATCTGAGCCTTCTGGCTTTTGCGGATTAAGCAAGACATAATTAGCATCACTCCCGCTGCTTCCGTCGCCTTGAACGGAACGGGTATTTCCTAAGTATACCCGTGTGCCCAACAATAGGGTATGCGACTTTTGAAATAGGTTATAGTGATGTATTACGCGTGTTTCATTTCCAATATTCGCAAAATCACCGGTAATAAAGGTACGATTACCCCCTAAATCTGCCACATTTATGCGCTCCAAATTACCCAATGAATACCTACTCGATAGGAGTCCAAATGTGCGCGTATTTAATTTGGTTTTATTTGTAAATGTATAATCGCCATGCAGGGCAAATAAATTCCAGTTTACCCTAAACCAATTGCGTGCCCTGAATGAACGGCGTGGATCAATCTCAAATTGCGCATCGGTTAAACCACCCGCTTGCTGGGCATTGTAGCGCATAAAGGTATAATCTGCTTGTAACTTTAAACGGTGCAATGGCTTCCAAATAACAGAAGCATACATAGTATTTACATCAAACCCAGAATTTGGTCGCCACCCCATTGCCTGTTTGTGGTTAATGAACGTATAGTAGTTTAATTTCCCTTTGTAAAGCGTGCCGCCTATACTGGTAAAGCTTCCTAAAAATCCGAATGAACCAATCGTATTGCGCGAAACAATTTCCATGTTTTTATCGTCGGCACCTTTTTTAAACACAAAATTGAGCATACCTCCAAACTGGGTTCCATATTGCAAACTGGCTGCACCACGCACCACTTCAATTTTCTCTAAGGCTTCCATGGGTGGTGTGTAATAGGTTTCGGGGTAACCTAAGGCATCTGCAGAAATATCATATCCATTTTGGCGGGTGTTAAAATTGGAGGTTCGGTTCGGACTCAATCCTCTGCCGCCCACACCCAATTGCAATCCGGCTTGGTCGCTTTCCCAGATATTTAATCCAGGCACCTTGGCAAATATTTGCCTTGGATTGTTAGTGGCAGTATTGGCTAATACATCTTTGAGCACAATAAGCTCTGTTTTTTTGGCTTCATAAATTCCAAAACCCTCTACGCTTTTTAACCGCGCCATGCCATTGGTTTCTTCTTTAGCCGCTTTAATGGTAGCCTCATTTAAATAACCTGTGATAGCCTGCAACTCGGGGTAAATGGTACTTTCATACGATAAGATTTTCAGTTGCACAGTCCAGCGTTTAAATCCTTCTTTAAAAATGATGAGCTCATGCTTTCCGTATGGAATTTGATCTAAAACAAAATTACCGCTACTATCGGATTGCGTTTTAAGCTTAAGCTTTGGAATAGATATTAGCGCACGAGGCACTTCTTTATAATTAGATTGATACACCTTTCCCTTAACAAGTCCCACTTGGGCCGCTACTCTCTGCATTAAAAGCAGGCAAACAAACATAAAAAAGATGCTATTCTTCAAAACGATTTAACCAATATTTTGGGGCCCACGAATCTGAAATTGCTAACAGATTGAGGTGTTCATTAAACAATAATTTACTGGGTTTGGCATTTAAAGTTACATAGACCTCGGCCCGCACCTTCTCTACAGCTAATCCTTGCTCTTGGTAATGCTTTTTTAAAAACTGCGCATATTGTAAAATCAAATCAGGCTGCATGGCCATTTGTTTTTCTTGATGCGAATTTAAAAACGTGGTATTATCTACAACGCCTTCTCGTTGCGTATTTTTATCGTATACATAAAAAGTAGCGGTTCCGGCTTTTTCCATCAGCATTACCCGCCACCCAAAACGATACGCTTCTTCTGTCCAATAAAAATTGCCGGGATACAATACATACCGCAAGGGAAACAGCACATGAAAGGAAAACCAAAGTATACAAACCATTATAACCAGATTTTGCCTGCCTGCACTTGGATAATTTGGATTCCGAATAGTTGATGGTTCAGACAGAAAAGGATAAGGAAAGAGCCGACTTAAAAAGTGGAGGATTTTTTGGTGAAAGGCAGCAGAGAAGAAGATGAGTGTGCTAACAACCATAACCAAAGGAAATACCCCAATTTGAAAAAGCGCGCCGGTTAAGGCATGAAAAATGATTACCAATAACCAAGCATAAAACCGAGTGGGAGCGTAAAACAAAAAGAAGCCAATACACAAATCGAACAACATGCCTGTCCAGCTAAAAATATAAGCCGTAATGGGGTATTGAAATAGCCACCCAATAAATGGAAAATGACTATTAGCAGGCAACCAAATTTTTAATGGCAAAGCCTCTAATAACCAAGTTTCATTGATTTTGGCAAGACCTGCAAAAAAATAGACCAAGCACAATTGCCATTTAAAAATGTAAATATTCCATGCAGGTATTTGGGTTCGAACCCATTTTTTATTGTTGAAACTATCGTATGAAAAATACGCATTGGCGGGCACCCAAATAAGCATAAATGCAACTATACTTACAAAGTAATAATGGTTTAAATAATAGGTTATATCTATAAGCTCACAATAGGTAAATAGCACAAAAAACAGCGTAATACTTATGCGGTAAAATGCCCCAAATACAATTCCCAACGAAGCCAATATTAGTAAATAATGAATGGCATACATGATTACAGGTGGCGCCAATTGCACCCATTCAAACCCAAAATATTTAAATTGCACTTGGGTATCTACAAAATGTAAATCTACCCAGTCTAAAACCAAAAACCGGGTAGTACTTATTAAAGTAGCTAAGCCAAAAAGAATTCTAAACACCACTAAAGGTGCAATAGATTGCGGTGAAAAGAAGTGAGTTTTTAAGCGATTAAACATATTCTATTAATCACCATCTCCGCTGCTATAAGTAACGGCAATTCCAATTAAACTCGACAAATCACTTTTATAAAAACGCGTAAGTTTTAGCAATTCTGTATGCACCTCATCAACCCTATTAAAATCATTGCTAATGGCAGTAGATAAGCTACTTGCAGGCAGAGAATCTAATTTATTTTGGGTAGCTTTTACTTGGGCCAAGGTTAAATCTATTAAAGCTTTGCCACCTTCTACTTTGTCTAAATAGGCTTTAAATCCAACCCCACTTTTGCCATTTAAATTTGTACCTTCCCAAATTAGCTGCACACAGCGCCAATGTTCGCGGGCCAATTGGGTGCTATAACCGCTGTAATAGGCTTCCACGCTTTTGGGCAAAACAGTGGTTTGTCCGGGTCTTTTACCCAAAGGAATGCCAAACTTAAAGTTCTTTAATCCCTCATAATATTTTAAAAACTCGTTGTATAGCAAAGACGTGCTGCTACCAATATCGGTTCCCACACTACTTACAAAAGAGGCTTGGTAAGTTTTCCATTCGGTTTGAACCAACTTTAGGTTCAGTCCGATATGGTTGGCACAGGCCAATAAATAAAGAAACCTAGGTGCTTGGTTGGCATATTTTGCGAGGATTTCATTGGCAGATTCATTCTCGCCAAAGAGCAAATATTCTACAGCAAAAATTCCACGAGAATCGCGGTCGAAATTGGCAAAACTGGTATCGTTTGCCATAATAAAAGACTCTATTTTGGTGCTAGAAACTGGGAAGCTACCCACTTCTTCGGCTAAGGTTTTTTTGATCCCTTTTTCGGCAGCTGGACCAAAATTGAAGGCAGCAGCGTATTGCCAAGAGCGCGCAAACTGCTTCCAATTTTGTTGGGCTACTTGCAAATGCAGAACAGTTGGTTCAGCCCGAAATTGCTGTATAGATTGTGCTAATGATGCAAAATAAAACACGCATGAATCATATGCAGGCATAATCATTCCACTGGCCAGATTACTTAACAAAGCGCCCCTATCAAAAGCCAAGGAAGCGTCCATACCTTTGTCTTTTTCTTTACAAGAGCCTATGAATAATAGTCCAACTATGAGCGATAGTACTGCTTTATTTTTCATACCCATTATCTGTTTTGTTCGGCAATCCAATTCTTTTTAAAGTCTTCGATTTCGACATTGGTAAAGCCATAAATCTGTTGAATTTTATTAATGATTGACTGCAATTTTTGAATTTGGTTTACCCTATCGGTAATAAATAATGCTGGTTTTCCATTGCCAGAAACAGGAGCATTTAGTAGTTCCAAGATTTCATCAATTTGCGTGTCTGTAATGTTTTTATTTACCAAGCCTTTGTACCCCATCGTAAAGCCGATACACTCGCCTATGGCGTGCAAAGTATTTGCCTTTTGAGCATCTGTTAGGGTGGTTTGAGATAAGTTAGCAATAGAAGTATGGCAATAATTTACTACTGTAGCAAAATTGGCCTTTTCCATGTTAGAAATGATGGCAGCAATGGCTTCATTTTTCTCTGTTTGATACGCTTCACCAGCTTTTAAGGCAGCCTGTAATTTTATAAAGTTAAAACGGGTATTTGAATACAATCCATTGCCATCGTTTTTATCTCTGCGGGCCACGTAAACGGCTAAATATTTATCGGCAGCAGCACCGTGTTTAGCTGCGTTACTATTTACAAAATGAGGGGTTAAACCAAGCACATATAAAGCTTGGTCAACCTCGGCCAAACTTGGCGACTTTAATACAGTTTGGGCATAATTGGCCAATGCCGCACCAAACAAACCCTTTTCAATAATTTGCTCTGGTTCAAATCCGTTTTCATCAAACAAATACCCACCAAAAGTTCCACCTGTATTGTTTGCAGAATCTACATGGTAGGTTTTACCCGATACTTGCTCAATTTTATTAAACCAACCATCATTGTTTGAACCGAATAATTTTCCGCTAAAAACGGAATTAGTAACAGCAGCTATGCTTAAATCTCCTGCTTGAAAGGCATTCTGAATGGCAAGACTAGAAACGGTTTGTCCGTTAACTCTACCCTTTTTAGCTTCGTTTACCATGGCATCAAAATTTTGTCGGAAGGATATTAAATCACCCAAATTCGCAACAAAATTGGTGCTATCATAGGCACTTGGAATTTTTTATTTAGACTAATTATAAATAATAATTTCTGCGAAAGTATTCTTTCCATGTAAATTAGCAAATGATTTAGATTAGTTCTAAATCATTTGGTTCTAAATAAAAGAGAATCAAGTGTAAAATTTGTGTTGTGATGTATGGGTCGATATTTCATGGTCCATAGTCCATGGACCATAGTCCATAGTTTTTTATTCCTTCTTCATTCGACATTCAGCATTCGGTGTTTTTTGTCCATAGTCCATAGACCATAGTTTTTATTTCTGCTTCATTCGACATTCAGCGTTCGGTGTTCGACATTTCTTCTTTCGTGCTTAGAATTTCGAATTTTTAGTGCCTCTAATCAACCTTACGAAAACAACAGTTCCTTTAACTTAGCAGATACCTTACTTGCATTAGGTAAAATCTCCGCTTCCAAGCCCATATTCATGGGTATAGCTGGAACATTCTTTGCGCCTAATGTTGCCACAGGAGCATCTAAATACGTAAAACATTGCTGCATAATTCTAGCTGCCAATGATTCTGCAAAAGAGTTGTTTAATGGTTCTTCGGTTAATACCAAACATTTGCCATGTTTTTTAACCGAACTCATAACCGCTTCTTCATCTAATGGAAGTAAACTTCTTAGGTCGAGCACTTCTACATTTCCCTCAAAATCTTTGGCAGCAGTTAATGCCCAATATACTCCCATGCCGTATGTTACAACTACACAAGATTCGCCATTATCTATAGCATCTGCACTGGCTTCTAAAACAATATTTGCCTTACCAAATGGTAATACATAATCTTCATCTGGTTCTATGCAACGAGCCAATTCTGTACCTGGATTTTTACTCCAATACAGGCCTTTATGCTCTAACATAATACACGGATTGCCATCGTAATAGGCAGCTTTCATTAAGCCTTTCATATCGGCGGCATTACTTGGGTAAGCAATCTTTATTCCTTTTAAAGTAAGTAAGGTAGATTCTATACTACCACTGTGATAAGGTCCGCCACCACCATAAGCCCCAATTGGAATACGAATAACAGCGCTTACTGGATATTTCCCGCCTGTTAAATAGCTCGATTTCGTAATTTCACAAACCAATTGGTTCATGCCTGTCCACATATAATCTGCGAACTGAATTTCTACAATTGGCTTCACGCCAACGGCACTCATACCGGCGGTTGAACCAACAATATAGGCTTCTTGAATGGGCGTATTAAAAACCCTATCCTCTCCATATTTTACGGCCAAAGTAGCGGCCTCTCTAAATACACCTCCTAACCTCGCACCCACATCCTGGCCATAAAACATACATTCTGGATGTTTGGCCAACAACTCATCTACGGCGTGCAAAGCGGCATCTACCATTACTACAGGTTCTCTGCCTTCAGGTTTTCTATTGCCAATTTCTTCATTGGCGCCACTTGGTGCATAAACAAAATCTTCGGCTGTACTTGGCAATGGATCTGGCGAAGAAACCGCTAATTTAAATTGCTGCGCTACCTTATCCGTTTCTATTTCATCAATTTCTTTAAGCTCGGCTTCCGAAATACCAATCGACAACAAATGCTTATGTAATTTAGGAAGCGGCTCATCGGCCGAATGTTTGGCCATATCTTCTTCCGTTCTGTACCATTCTTTGCGCACGCCCGAAGTATGGTGGCCCAACAAAGGCACTTTGGCATGCAATAAAATAGGAGCTCGGTGCTCACGAACATAATCTATACATTGTAAAACGGCATTCCACGATTTTAAAAAATCACTGCCATCTACACGCATGCGCTGCATGCCTTTAAATCCACCCGCATATTCATAGGCATCCATGGCACGCATTTCGGCGCCACTTGCACTAATACCCCAATCATTGTCCTGAACCAAATAAATAATAGGCAACTTTTTAAGAACAGCCATTTGCCATGCCTCGGCCACTTCGCCTTCGGTAACAGAACCATCACCTAAACTACAAACTACCACCGGATTTTCATCTGTATCTAGCAAAGCTTGGCTTTCTAAATAAGCGATACCATGAGCCATACCCGTTGCAGGAATAGCTTGCATACCTGTTGCACTGCTCGAATGAAGCATTCTAACAAAGCCATCGCGTTTTAGGTTGGGGTGACCATAATAGGTTCGGCCACCCGAAAAAGGATCTTCGGCTTTGGCTAAAAGTTGCAACATTAGTTCGTACGGACTTAAGCCCATACCCAACAACATACTTTCATCGCGGTAATACGGAGCGGCAAAATCTGCACCTGTTAATTGCATGCCAACAGCGAGTTGAATAGCTTCATGACCACGACTGGTGGAATGCACATATTTGGTAATTGCACGATTTGCATCGTAAATATCTGCCATAGCCCTAGCTGCACACATATGCGCATAGGCCTCTAAAAGTATTTCTTTATCCATAAGTGGGATGCAAGTTTAACTATTTTAAGGCAAAACCTAAACCCTTTTTATTCAGAAAAAATACCATAAAAAAGCCAAGCTTGTCTGTATCCAAACGGTAAAAAATGGCAAATAAATACTGTTAGGCAAAATAAAGCACAGCGAAAAGAGTAAATTTGCCCTATGATAGACCAGATTACTCCCTATTCTAAAATTGCATTAGCAGTCGCCTTTTCTCCGAGGTGCGAATCATTACTTGCAGAAGCAAAATTACTGCAAGAAAAATTTGCATGTAAGTTGGTGTTCATACATGTTGGACAAAAATCATTACAGGAAGAACAATATCTGAAACATTTACTGCATCGTTTTCACTTAGATAATGCAGAAAATGAAATTATCTGGAAAGCAGGTGAACCTGTTGATACCATTATAGATATCTGCCAAAACGAACAAATAGATTTATTAGTAGCCGGCGCACTAGAAAAAGAAAGTTTGATTAATTATGTGTTTGGTGGGATTTCTAGGCAATTAAGTAGAAAGATAAAATGCAGTATGTTACTACTTACCGAACCAAACATCCATCCCAAAGGATTTAGGTATTTGGTAGTAGAAGGAACTGATCATCCAAAAACAGAAAATACGGTAGCCATATCTGTTCAATGGGCAAAAGCTTTTAACAGCGAAAGAATAGACATTATACAAGAAAACGACCTAAGCAAGATTGCCCTGATTAGAAGTGAAGAGCTCAAAGAACATGAGGCTGGCGAACGAAAAAAAGAAATTTTATCGGAAGAAGATTTAAAATTAAAGGAGATTTTACGTTGCAGTAATTGCGGAAATCTCGCTATCCATACCGAACGTATTGAAGGCAAACCAGGCTATGTAATTAGCAAATATGCCAGAGAACATGAGGCCGATTTGCTTGTCATCAACTCACCAGACAAACAACTCAATTTACTAGACAGGGTTTTTCCGCACGATATGGAATTTGCCTTGGCCAATCTGCCCTGCAACTTGCTCATTGTACATCCTAAAGGAGGAGAATAAATATGCAAGTACTTAGCCATTATGAAAATTTGAGTTTAATTCTAAGTATAGGATTACTCATTATTGCTGCCCGTATGTTTGGCGAATTTTTTCGCAAATTTAAAATGCCATTGGTTGTTGGTGAACTCATTGCAGGCATATTTTTAGGTCCATCCTTGGTGGGCAATTATGCACCAGGCATCAGTGAAATTCTATATACCCACAATACTAATGCATCGATTGCCTTAAGTGGAATTATTAATATTTCTATTATCATGTTGCTATTTGTAGCAGGTATGGAATTAAATCTTTCGCTTATCAGACAGCAAGGAAAAGCTGCCTTATCTACTAGTGTGCTAAGTTTAATTATTCCATTGGGTTTGGGATTTGTGACTGCTTATTATGGCTACGAATATTATGGCAGAAATAGCACAGATAAAGTTGCCTTTTCTTTATTTATGGGAACTGCAATGGCCATTTCTGCCTTGCCGGTAATTGCAAGAACACTCATAGATTTAAACCTCTTTAAAACCAAAATTGGGTCGATAATAATTACTGCAGCTATGTTTAATGATTTAATTGGTTGGGTATTATTTTCCATGATTATGGGCATGCTTAAAGGAAGCGCAAACCACAGTGTTTTATTAACCCTATTATATACCATAGCTTACGCCATTTTAATGCTTACAGTTGTAAGAATATTAATCAACAAATCATTGCCATGGGCCGAAAAAAACTTTACCTGGCCAGGCGGCTTTTTAAGCCTATCCTTGGGTTTAGCCTTTTTAGGCGCGGCGTTTACTGAATTTATTGGCTTACATGCCATTTTTGGTGCATTTATTATTGGCATTACCATTGGAGATTCGGTTCATGTTACCGAGAAAATGAAAGACATTGTGAACCAATTTGTAACCAACATTTTTGCTCCCCTATTTTTTATCTCTATCGGCTTTAAAGTTAATTTCTTAGATCATTTTAATCTTCAAATCACCATTATTATATTGGTTTTAGCCTTTATTGGAAAAATATTTGGTGGTTATTTTGGTGCTAAAATTGGGGGCTTAGGCAACAAAGAATCATTGGCCATTGGCTTTGGTATGAACGCCAGAGGAGCCATGGAAATTATTTTAGCAACCCTTGCGCTACAAGCCAATTTAATTGGTGAAGAAGTGTTTGTTGCCATTGTTATTATGGCTGTAATTACTAGTATTGTAGCAGGCCCAATGATGAATTGGTTGCTAAAAGGTAAAACAACTGCCGATTTAACGTAAAAAAATAACTTTCTTTGCAGTTTATGGCAAAAGACAAACTACGCAGGTTCGCAGAATTTAAGACCTTTCCCCATTGTTTTGATTACCCTTATCACTTAAAAGGAAAATGGCATCAAGATTTTTTTAAAAATAATAATCCTATTGTATTAGAGTTGGCCTGTGGCAAAGGAGAATATACCGTTAACTTAGCAGAAGCTTTTCCGGATAAAAATTTTATTGGTATCGACATAAAATCGAACCGCATGTGGGTGGGAGCAAAAATGGCGCAAGAGCGAAAGCTTAGCAATGCCGCCTTTATTCGCATGATTATTGAAAAATTAGCCGAACATTTTGAGAAGGGTGAAATCAGCGAAATTTGGATAACCTTCCCCGACCCATTTCCAAAAGATAGGCATGATAAACATCGCTTAACACATCCAAGATTCTTGAAGATATATAAAGAGGTACTTCCAGAAAACGGCATTATCAACTTTAAAACAGACGACGACGGTTTGTTTAACTATACCGAAAGCTTATTTCAGGAGATAAATATTAAGCCCATACAACTTGTAAGAGATGTGCATGGAACCCAAGAAGCAGATGAATATGTAAGAAACATCAGCACCCACTATGAAAAGCTTTTCAGAGCCCGTGGCAGAACCATTAAGTTTATGAAGTTTACCTTAGATGAAGTAATTTTCCCAGTTTAATTTCTGAGCAAATCATTCTTTTCTGCTAATTTTTGCAAAGCAATTTGTATGGCTTTATCGCCACTTTGGATAACGGTATAGTATCCTTTATCGCGCCAAATTTGTCGAGCTATCAAGGCTTTCAACTGTAATTTAATAAATGATTTAGACCTCTCTTTTTCTAATTCACTTGGCATATTTACGCCATTAGAAACCGCAAATGAAATACATTCATTGTATACACCCTCACTAATTTGATAGGCACTTGCATACATCTTTAATGACTTAATCCCACTAATTGCAGCTCTATTTTTATCTAAATAAGAATAAGCAAATTTTCCTATCAAACCATTGGAAACTACATCACTTAAAAATCGCGAATAATAACTGGTATCAATGGGAACGTAAACATCAGGTTGAATACCACCACCGGCGTAGACAGTCCTGTTTAAGCGCATGGTTTTATAAGGCGTAGAATCAAAAATGGCCTTAGCGCCAGCACCTTCTAATTCGCCATTTTCATACCTACGTATTACATCGTGTTCATAGTCTGATTTATCGGTGTAATCTTTTTGTATGCATCTTCCACTTGGTGTGTAATACCGAGAAACTGTAAGCCTAATGGCAGAACCATCTGATAATCCAAATGGCTCTTGAACCAAACCCTTACCAAAACTTCTCCTTCCAACAATCAATCCACGGTCCCAATCTTGTATCGCACCACTTACAATTTCGCTTGCAGAAGCAGAACCCTCATCAATTAATACCACCAATTTGCCGCTTTCAAATACGCCTGCTTGTTCAGACCTATAATCACTGCGAGGCTTACTTCTGCCCTCTGTGTATACAATTAACTTATAATCATCCAATAATTCATCTGTAAGTTGAATAGCCGTATTTAAATATCCACCTGGATTGCCTCGTAAATCTAAAATTAAATGTTGAATGCCTTCCTGCTTGAGTTCTTTGTAGGCTGCTAAAAACTCTTCATGGGTTTTCTCTGCAAACCTACTTACTTTAATATACCCTGTATTACTATTTAACATAAACCAAGCATCTACGCTATAAATTGGAATTTTACCTCGAGTAATTTTATATAGCATTGGCTCTTTTACTCCGTTCCGCTTAATATACACATCTACCTGCGTTCCACCGGGGCCGCGCAATAATTTAAACACCTTTTCACTGGTAATCCCATTTCCTGCAACTTGGATGGTATCTACTTTTATAATTCTATCTCCAGATTGTATACCCAATTCTTGTGAGGGTCCGCCATTTAGGGCTGAAACTACCATTATGGTATCTGATACAATATTAAATTCTACCCCAATTCCTTCAAAGTTTCCTTCCAATTGTTCATTTGCTTGCTTTAGATCTGAAGCAGGTATGTACACAGAATGTGGATCCAAGTGATACAACAAATCATTCATCGCTTTATTTTCTATATCAGCCATATCTATAGAATCAACATAGGATTGATTCAGGATAGATAGCAATTCAGAAAATTTATTATCTCCTCCTATCAATTGACTTATATTCCCCGATGGTTTTAATATTACGCCAAGCAATAAACCAATGGTTAAAATTAAAGAATAGATAAAAGGCTGCCACTTATTTTGATTATTTGCCATATTTTTGGATTCGGATTGAGCAAATATAATAGGCCAAGTAATTAATTGAAGCAATGCGCACAACAAAAAAAATAATCAAAACCACTGAAGCAGAATCTACCCATCAAAATTTAGAGCAGATGTCTACCAAAGAATTATTGCAACAAATTAATTTAGAGGATCAAAGCGTACCTTTTGCTATTGAAAAATCTTTAGGTAAAATAGAAAAATTGGTTCAGGCTGCGTTTAAAAAAATGAAAAATGGGGGCAGATTATTTTATTTAGGTGCTGGCACTAGTGGGCGATTAGGTATTGTAGACGCCAGTGAATGTCCGCCTACCTACGGCGTACCTTTTGGCTTGGTGGTTGGAATAATAGCAGGTGGAGACAAGGCAATAAGAAAAGCTGTTGAGTTTGCAGAAGACAATGCAGAGCAAGGTTGGTTAGATTTGCAAAAACACAAAATAAATAAAAATGATTTTGTGATTGGGATAGCTGCCAGCGGCACCACTCCTTATGTTATTGGTGCCCTAGAAATGGCAAACAAAGCGGGCATAGCAACAGGCTGTATTACATGTAACAAAAATTCTCCTTTAGCCAGTGTAGCAAAATTCCCGATTGAGGTGGTAGTTGGACCAGAATTTGTGACCGGAAGTACCCGCATGAAGGCCGGTACGGCGCAAAAATTAGTATTGAATATGATTAGCACCAGCTTAATGATTAAGCTAGGAAAGGTGAAAGGAAACAAAATGGTGGATATGCGCATGAGTAACCACAAATTGGTAAAGCGGGGCATAGATATGATTGTAAAAGAATTGAAGGTTTCAGAGAAAAAAGCCGAAAGTCTGCTTACCTTGCACGGAAGCGTGCGCAAGGCCATTGATGCCTGCCAAAAAAATTAAATGGAAGTATTACTAAAAATGGTAACGGTTATCCTTTGGAGCGCCGTGAAATATATTGTAGGCATTAGTTTTGCTATTGGATTTGGCTTCAACCCAATAGAAACTATAGTGCTAACCATTGGAGGTGGTATGCTTGGCGTATTGGTTTATTTATATGCTTGGGCGCTTCTATTGTCTGTTTTCTACCGATTTTTCCCCAAGAAACCAAAGCCAGTTAAATTTAAACTTTTAACCCGAAAGCTCGTTCTATTTATCCGAAAATATGAGGTTTGGGGAATCGCGTTTTTAACCCCTTTATTGCTAACACCGCCACTTGGAACCATTCTAGCAGCAAGTATTGAACCCAATAAATGGCGCATAAAAATGATTATGTTCTTGTCATTTTCCTTTTGGACAATCCTCATCCTTGCCCTCAAGTATTTGTTTCATATAGAAATAGGCAATAACTCGGTCTGAACCAATTATTTTTTAAGGTTCAACAATTTTTGGGTTTCCTTGTCTTTCGACAAATCATTATCTTTTTCTTCGATTGGCACGTATTGCACATAGTTTCTCCACTTATCCAATACACTTGCAAAATCTTGTGGTAAATCGCTGTTAAAAAATATTTTTTCTTTGGTTTTGGGGTGAATAAAACCCAATGATTTAGCATGTAAACCTTGACGCGGCATTAATGCAAAGCAATTTTCAACAAACTGCTTATACTTGGTAAAAGTGGTTCCCTTAACGGCATAGTCACCACCATAGGTGCTATCCGAGAAAATAGGGTGGCCAATACTTTTTAAATGCACCCTTATTTGATGGGTTCTTCCTGTCTCTAACCTACATTCTATTAAGGTTACATAACCCAAACGCTCTAATACTTTATAATGCGTAACGCTCCATTTGCCCTTCTCGGGGTCTTCGTACATTTGAAAAACTTTCCTATCGCGCAAACTGCGGCCAATATAGCCTGTTATGGTTCCTTCATCTTGAGCCAAATCGCCCCAAACCAAAGCTTGGTAACTGCGTTCGATGCTGTGGTCGAAAAACTGCTTAGCCAAGTGGGTCATGGCCAATTCGTTTTTGGCAATCACTAAAATGCCTGAGGTATTTTTATCTATGCGATGCACCAAACCAGGGCGCACATTATTTTCTTTAATAAAATCTTCGTTTTGCAGGTGGAAAGCAAGTGCATTTACTAATGTACCGCTCACATTATTATAGCCTGGGTGAACCACCATGCCAGGCACTTTATTAACAAGCAGCACATCATGGTCTTCAAAAATGATATTTAAGGGAATATTTTCAGGAACAATCTCTGTATCTTTAGGCGGAGTTGGTAAAACGATTGAGATAACATCTAATGGCTTTATTTTATAACTCGACTTAACAGGCTTTTCATTTACCAATACAGATCCAGCATCGGCAGCAGCTTGTATTTTGGTGCGACTCGCATTCTCGATTCGGTTCATCAAAAACTTATCTATACGAATGAGTTTTTGGCCCTTATCCACCACTAATCTAAAATGCTCAAATAATTCTTGCTCTTCTGAAGCATCTGCTTCTTCTTCTAAATACGCTTGCATAGTTTACAAAGGTAAGCTAATAAAACAAGAATAGGAGCCGAGGCTCCCATTCTTGCGTAATCAATCAAATCTTCGCTGCGTTACCACACACAACGAAATCTTAAATATGGCAACAACTAATATTTCCTTAATTAGTTACCGATAACATTTAAGTCGAAACTTAATAAAGCCCCTTCTTCTTTAACAGGAGCTTGCGAAACAAGCGGACTTTCTTGAACAGGGGCAAAAACATTTACCTCTTTCGTTTCCGCTTTTGTTTCAGGCTTATTGTCTGCCTTCTTTGGTGCAACAGGTTTTGGCTTTACCAAATCACCCATTCCGGTTACCTCAAATTTGTTTTCCTTTACAAACATGCCTAAAGCAATCGCTTGCTTGATACCATTAATATGCACTTCTATTTCAAAATCATCATGTGATATGGCACGCGGCGTTGCAGTAAAAGCTATGCGTTGATCTAAACAATAATCTAATAATACTTGAATATTCTTACGTTTACTTAATAATACGGGTGTTTCTTCTGACATCACTTTTTCCTTTTTTTTGAGGGTGTAAAATTACAACTTCAAACGAAAAAGCTTATCCAATCGTTCGGGTTTTACCCACTAAATTTGCCATGTTTTTCAACCTCAGGCAAATAAAAGTTAATAACTTGTGAATTGAGAGAAATCCCATTTTGAAAAAAATGGGCCAATCAAATGATTTAAAGCAACTTACCTTAATAAGGTAAAATTCCCAGATTGAGACTTGTCTGATCCATCCCATCCTGTATACCGAATGAGGTAAAAATAAACAGCTTCTTGGCAAGGTGCACCTTTATACCTACCGTCCCAAGGTTCATTTTTATTTTTAGTCTCAAAAATGCACTCTCCATACCTATTGTATATCTGTATGCTAAAGTCTTTTACAAAAACTGGAACCCATTGGTAGCTATCGTTTAATCCATCTCCGTTTGCTGTAAATGCAGTTGGAGCGTACACAATGGGTGGCTGATATAATGAAATGATATTTGACCTGCTCTCGGCATTAAAAAAGGTAGCCGACTGACTATCATCTTTTTGCTTAGCATTGATATAATAGAAAAATAAACCTTCATTAAAATTTAATTGATCATCCAAAGTGGTAAAAACATCCGACTTATGGGTACTCACAATTGCATAATCGTTTGCCGGATCAGCCCGATGCAATTCATATAAATCAACACCCTCTGTCCATCCTATATATTCCTGCCAATTTAAGCGACTCATATACTTTTCAGCTCTTCCTCGGAGCACTATTGAACAAGCAACTTTACCCTGTGGACCAATATTATCGCAGGTATCCTTCATTACTAAATGATAGCAATAAGAGGTATCAGATACACGCACATCTGTATCAATAAATTTTGTTTCGTTCGCATTTTCAAAAGTAGCAAGGAGCTTAAACTGCGACTCTCCTCGCTTGTTTTTATACAAAAAATAGCGCGCAAAATCTCGCTCATTGCTGGCTGGCCATTCTAACTCTAAATGCTCATTATTAAGCACTGTAACGTATTTCAAATACTGTTTTTGCGGAATATAAGAAAGCTGTTCAAAGGTAGATAAGGTATCTGAACTTGGTCCGATTATGCCACATTTATTAATGCTTCGCATAAAATAGGTGTAATTTATTTTACCATAATTCGGAGAATTACCATCGTAAAAAAATCGCTTTTCTTTTGCAAACACCGTATCTATTACCTGAAAATTTTGATAGTTAATGCCACGGTATACCAAATAACCACCAAAATTTGGATCAGACAGACTTGTTGAATCACCATAATACACATAGGTTGAAGCATTATTCTCTAAGGTCATGCAGAGCAAATCGGTAGCGCTAGTAACACGCATAGGAATAAATTTCACAACAAATTGCGTGGAAACGTTTTTGGAGAACGGACAACCATTGTCGTATGCGTATACATAAAATGGAACGCCTCCACTTAGCTTTTCCATTTCGCAAGCAGACTGCCAACACACCTCTGTTTCAGCAAGTTTATAGCCAGCACTTAATGTATCAAATACAGGTCGGTTAACGATGCTCGAATCCAAGTTCCCCAT
>JAJTEN010000014.1 GCA_021298155.1 Sphingobacteriales bacterium
GTTAACAGAAAAGTTATTTTCATTTCATTTCTATCAAATATATATAGGTAATCCTCGTATGGAATGCAATCGTCTGCTGTTATTTCTACGCGCACCATAATTGGATTTTCTTTACTGGGGTTGGCATTCGGACCTAAAATTAATTTTAGACTACCATCTTGAGCTACTTTGAAAATATGTTGCCCAAATTCATCGTATAGATATTTTGATCCACTTCCTGTAAAAGCAACATTTACATTATTAGGTTTTGAATTTGAGCTGTCATCAAATGCAAAATTTAGTGTAGCAATTGGGTTAATTAGAGCACCACCATTGATGTTTAATTTGAAATCTTGCATTTCATTTAAAGGATTTTTACACGACCATTGAAAAAGGAGTATGCAAGTTAAGCTGGTAAATGTGATTAGTATATTTTTCATAAAGCTTAAAACAATTTTATATTCAATTTAAAATTAATAAATGGTAGCCAATTAAATTCAGCAAATGCATCATTTAAAACGCTCACATTATTGGCATCATTTGTTGGACTAAATGCTTTTTCGGCCTCAATAGTGGTATTTAATTTACCCCAATAGGCAGCACCAAGATCGAGACCAAATCCAATTCTCTTATTTGGTATAGCTCTTCCAAATCCAATTCCGGCCAGTGGCATCCATTGAGCACCCTGTAGGTTAAAAGTTAACCTGCCTAATTGGTTTGGTGCAAATATTATTTTGCCATATTCCTGTGAATCTGCTGAAATTGCATCAATTCTGAAGGTGTTTCCAGAATTAACAGCACCTAATACGAAGTGGAAAGAAGAGTTTATAGATGGGTACAGGTTAAAAATAATGGATGTATAATTATTTTTGTTTTGAACAGTTAAATCTACAGATTGTCCATCGAACGTGGTTTGAAGTTTGCTGCTTATTTCAATCATTGAATAGCCAACTGATAGTTCAATTTTTTTTGCAAGTTTTATATTCAAACTGCCTCCAATTCCTGTTGAACCGGCCTGTAATGAAATCCCCAATCGCCTTTTAGTGAGCACTTCACTGTCTGTTTTTTTCTCCGTGTTTACTTTGGCAGGTAACGATGCACTGCTTTGTGCAAAGATGTTATCTACGCCAAGAGTTAGCATAACTAATACGAGTATGTTTATTTTCATAGTTGTAAGGTTTTTAATTATTTACAACTACAAAATAAAACTAAAAAAATCAACTTAAACAATTAATTTTAAGACAATTCATTCATTTATTTGAATAATCTTTTCTTATTAGCTTTATTTGCAAATCTATCTAAGCTTTTAAATTATGCTAAAAATAAACGTTCCAACTGTTGGTGAGTCTATAAGCGAGGTAACAATTGCCCGCTGGAATAAAAAAACGGGTGATTATGTAGAAATGGATGAATTGCTTTGCGAACTTGAAAGTGATAAAGCTACTTTTGAGTTAAATGCTGAGGCTTCAGGCGTTTTAACTACACACGGAAACGAAGGAGATACCATTAAGGTAGGCGATTTAATTGCTGAAATAAATACCGAAGCGGCTCGTCCAGAGGGAATGGCTAAGCCAGAAGCTAAAGCTGTTTCAACCAAGCCTGCTGACGCACCTTCAACAAAAAAAGCAGATGAGCCTGCCAAAACAAGTTATGCAACTGGCTCTGCGGGACCTGCAGCACAGAAAATATTAGCTGAGAAAGGAATTAGTCCAGCACAAGTTGTAGGTTCAGGCAAAGATGGTCGCATATTAAAAAGTGATGCAGTAAAGGCAGAATTAAAAACTACCCAAAATGAGCAAAAATCTCGTGTGGATAGGGCCGAAAAAATGACTTCATTACGCAAAACTGTCTCTAAGCGCTTGTTAGCTGCCAAGAACGAAACGGCTATGTTAACTACTTTTAATGAAGCATTGCAGCAATTTCCTGCCGTAAATGCATATCTGAATGGAGAAGAGATTATTTATCATGATTACTGTGACATCTCTATTGCGGTAAGTGCACCAAAAGGTTTGGTGGTTCCAGTCATTAGAAATGCAGAGAGCATGAGTTTAGCAGAGGTGGAGTCGGAAGTAATGAGATTAGCCGGCAAAGCACGCGATAACAAATTAAGTATTGAGGAAATGACTGGAGGAACATTTACCATAACCAATGGTGGGGTGTTTGGATCTATGTTGAGTACGCCAATAATTAACCCACCACAATCAGCTATTTTGGGTATGCACAATATAGTTGAACGCGCGGTGGTTCAAAATGGACAAATAGTAATTCGCCCAATAATGTACGTAGCATTAAGCTATGATCACAGAATTATAGATGGAAGAGAGTCGGTTGGATTTTTAGTGAAAGTAAAGCAGTGTTTAGAGAATCCGGCTTTATTACTAACGCAAGGAACCGATTTAAATAAGCTTTTACTTGGGTTGTAGACTCAAGTAAAGGTATTTTTTGTAGGTATAAATAAAATGAGCTTTGGCAATTTTTAATCCTGCCAATCCATCTAAAAAACCGAACTGTAAAATATATTCCTTGAAAAATCTAAAGGTGGCACTGCTGAATGCTTTCAGTTTGCCACCTTTTTTATTTTTAGGTCTCATTTTACTCGCATATAATTGGGCATAATTTTCCATTTTAGCCAAATAATAGGCATCAGTTTGGGTGGTAAAATGATGTAAATGTTCTTTCAAATTAGCCCTATCGGTGCTGCTTGTGTAGTTTAATCCTTCATGAACATCGTCGTTCTCCTGCCACTGTAATTTGGTTTTGTCAAATAACCTGAAATGCCAATCAGGATACCAAGCGCCATGTTTTATTGGCTTACCACAATAATGATTGATTAAATTAACCCTGTACATGCTTTTTAATTGGGCTGAACCAAAAAGGACACACAATTCCTCGCACAATTCAGGTGAAAACGCTTCATCGGCATCAATACTAAATACATAGTTATGTTTAGCCAAGCTATTACCCAAGTTTTTCTGCTTTGAGTAACCTTGCCAATCTTGCAAAATTACTTGCGCCCCCAAGTGTTTGGCAATATTAACTGTTGCATCAGTGCTGCCACTATCTACCACTATAATATCATCGCAAACGGGCAATACAGATGCTATGGCTCTTCCAATATTGGCCTCCTCGTTTTTGCTTATTATTACAACAGAAATGGGCAGAATTTTCATGCTACAAGTTTAGGTTAAAGGTAATTATTTAAGAAATCTTTGCAATATTCTACACAAACTTTTTCATTTCCTTTGATTCCAATTACATTTGTACAAATTTTTCATATATGAAATACGATGTAACAATTATTGGCTCGGGTCCCGGCGGTTATGTAGCTGCTATTCGTTGTGCACAATTGGGCTTTAAAACTGCTTTGATAGAAAAGTACAATACCCTTGGAGGAACCTGTTTAAATGTGGGTTGTATTCCTTCAAAGGCTTTATTAGATAGCTCAGAGCATTTTCATAATGCTGCACATAATTTTAAAACACATGGGATTAACTTAAATGATTTGCAGCTCGATTTGGCTCAAATGATTGAAAGAAAGAATGGCGTAGTAAAAGTTACATGTGATGGCATTGATTTTTTAATGAAGAAAAATAAAATTGATGTTTTTAAAGGTTTAGGTTCATTTATTGATAAAAATACCATTTTGGTAAGTGGAGAAACCGAGCAAAAGATTGAAACAGATAAGGTAATTATTGCCACAGGTTCAAAGCCAAGCACCTTGCCAGGTATTGCCATAGATAAAACAAGAATCATTACTTCTACCGAGGCATTAGCTATGAAGGAGGTGCCAAAGCATTTAATTATCATTGGTGGTGGAGTAATTGGATTAGAGTTAGGTTCGGTATATGCTCGATTAGGTGCTCAAGTTTCAGTGATAGAGTATACCAATACCATTATTCCTACTATGGATGGTACTTTGGGTAAAGAATTACAACGCAGTTTGAGAAAATTAGGGTTTACTTTTTACTTCAATCATAAAGTAAAAACAGCCACCAATGCAGGATCAGAAGTTACTGTAACGGCTGAAAACGAAAAGGGAGAAGAAGTAAGTTTTACAGGTGATTATTGTTTAGTGAGTGTGGGCAGAAAACCATTTACTACTGGCTTAAATATAGAATCGATTGGGGTGAAATTAGATGAACGTGGAAGAATTGAAACCGATGCACATTTAGAAACCAATGTAAAAGGTGTTTATGCAATTGGTGATGTTGTTAAAGGTGCTATGCTTGCGCACAAGGCGGAAGAAGAGGGCGTATTTGTGGCAGAAATATTAGCGGGACAAAAACCGCATATTAACTACAATCTAATTCCTGGTGTGGTATATACCTGGCCTGAGGTAGCAGGTGTTGGAGCAACAGAAGAAGAGCTTAAAAAAGCGGGCACTAAATACAAAGTTGGTTCTTTCCCTATGCGCGCCTTGGGTAGAGCCAGAGCGAGTATGGATATTGATGGATTGGTAAAGATTTTGGCTGATGCTGAAACAGATGAGGTGCTTGGTGTTCACATGATTGGCCCACGCGTAGCCGATTTAATTGCAGAGGCAGTAGTGGCTATGGAATTTAGGGCAAGTGCCGAAGATATTTCAAGAATGAGTCATGCGCATCCTACATACGCTGAAGCGGTAAAGGAAGCTGCACTTGCTGCAACGGCAAATAGAGCATTGCATATGTAATTATTGTTTTTTTTACTACTTTAAAGAGCTTGCATATACCTATCCTGTGCAAGCTTTTTTATTTTAGAAAAATCGCTGAAACTATCTTTGAAAATTAGTATCATTGAGAAAATTTTTAATAATGACATTAACCAGAAAAGAGCATGATTTCTTGGGAGAATTAGATATTCCAGATCATTTATATTATGGTATACAAACCTATAGAGCCAAAGAAAACTTTAATATCACTGGTATTCCCATTTCTAGGGAGCAACGTTTTATAAAGGCCTTGGGTTATGTGAAGAAAGCAGCAGCGCTTGCCAATAGAGATTGTGGAGTGCTTACTAATGAAATTACCGAAGCCATTTGTTTTGGTTGTGATGAACTCATCGCAGGCAAGTATCAAGATCAGTTTGTGAGCGATTTAATTCAGGGTGGGGCAGGTACTTCTTGCAATATGAATGCAAACGAGGTAATTGCCAATTTGGGTTTAGAATATTTGGGTAAAAAGAAGGGTGACTATGAATTTTTGCATCCGAATAATCATGTAAATTGCTCTCAATCCACAAATGATGCCTATCCAACTGCTTTCAGATTGGCTTTATATATGAAGATGACAGATTATCTGAAAATATTAGAAGATTTAGAGCAGGCATTCAGGAAAAAGGCTAAAGAGTTTAATCAGGTATTAAAGATGGGTAGAACACAATTGCAAGATGCTGTACCTATGACATTGGGACAGGAATTTCATGCTTTTGCTACTACCATTAGCGAAGATATTAGTAGGTTACAAGAGGCTCAAAAGTTGATATTAGAGGTGAACATGGGCGCTACAGCCATTGGTACAAGGGTAAACGCACCAGAGGCCTATCCAGAATTATGTGTTGCTTATTTAGCAAAAGAAAGTGGTATTCCTGTTACTTTGGCGCCAGATTTAATAGAAGCTACAGGCGATACTGGCGCGTATATGCAAATAATGGGAACCTTAAAAAGGAATGCAGTAAAAATTTCTAAAATTTGTAACGATTTAAGATTACTTAGTAGTGGTCCACGTACCGGTTTAAATGAGATAAACTTGCCCCCAAGACAACCGGGTAGTTCAATTATGCCAGGCAAAGTAAATCCAGTTATACCAGAGGTTGTAAATCAAAGTTGCTATTATGTAATTGGACAAGATTTAACCGTTACAATGGCTGCAGAGGCTGGCCAGCTGCAACTCAATGTGATGGAACCTATCATCGCTTTTGCGATGTTTACCTCATTTGAGTATTTAGGGAATGCCATTATTTCTTTAATTGATAAATGTGTTTTAGGTATTACTGCCAATGTAGAAAATTGTGCAGCTATGGTAATGAATAGCATTGGTATAGTTACGCAATTGAATCCAATCTTTGGCTATGAGATTTGCGCAAACATTGCCGGTGAAGCCTTAAAAACTGGAAAGAGTATTCATCAAATTGTGGTAGAGGAGCAAGGCTTAATTACCCAAGAAAAGTGGGATCAGATTTTTTCAGTGGAGAATCTCATTCACCCCAAGTTTATTAATAGGTAAATCCAGCCAATCCTAAACCACTTCTAACCCTTACTCCATCAATAAAGTAGGCGGTTCCGCCTTGTGCGCCCTTAAAAATAGGTTCTTGCCCGTTAAATGAATTTACCCCCATGGTTAGTCCTGATATTTTATTGATACTGCGCAATGGCATTGCATGTATTTCAGATGCCATATAATCTGAACCAATTACGCCTATCACCTTGCCTACAATTTTAGGTGCTGTTTTTATTTTTATTATTTCACCGTTTGATAGCGCAATATCTGCATAGGGCTTGGTAATATCATGTTCTCCTCTTTTTTGGGCAAAAATTTTGCTCGAACAACAATACATGATTAAGGCGAAAAAAATCAACTTTTTCATACAACTAAATTTTAATCGAATTTAATCTATTTGTTTGAAAACGCCCAAATCTCTGTTTTTTTTTAAAAAAACATGAACATATTTTGATTCCTCCTTTTTTTTGCTCAGTTTGCATCTGCTAAGAATAAGCAATATAGAAAATTCAAGCTCAATTCATTTCTTAACTAAATAAACTAAAAATATGAAAAAACAATTACTAACTCTTGCCACCATTGCCCTAGGTATATTGGGTAATGCACAGGCACAAGGGTATTACACCCTTCAAAGTAAGGGTGTTAAAGACCCTAACTACAACTACAAGTTTTCTCTAGCCACAGGTAACAATGCAGTAAAGTTAATTGAACCAACAAAAGACAATGTGTTCTCAGCAGATCAAACTTTACCATTTTCATGGAATTTCTTTGGTAAGGCTGTAACAAGTTATAAGGTAAGTGATAATGGTTTTTTAACCTTCAATACCACTGAAACCTTAAACACAGGTTCTGCATTGGCTCTTCCAAATGCAAACGCGCCAAAAAATTCAATTTTTGCTTTTTGGTATGATTTCAAATTAGCATCAGGTGGCGGTGTGCCAGATCAAATTGTATCATTTACTTATGGTACAGCTCCAAATCGTGTACATGTAATTCAGTGGTTATCTGTTACCAATTTAGCTGCTAGTTACGCTTCTGCAGCTATCATGATTTATGAAGGTAAGCATTTTGATGTTGTGTTAAACCAAATTGGTTCGGCCATTACAGGTACTGTTGGTGTTAACAATGAAGATGGAACAGTGGGTTATTCAGTTCCAGGTTCGCCTGCATTTGCTTGGTCAACTCCAAGTGCAGATGATGCGTATGCTGATATGACTGTATTTAAATTTAAGCCAGCTCCTCAGCCAGAAAATGATATTGAAATGACTAGTTTAAATTTACCAAAATTTGAAAAGAAGAATGAAAATATCAGCATTAGAGGTAAAATTACCAATTTTGGTTCACAAAGCTTGAGTTCATTTAGATTACATTATGCTATTAACGGCGATGTTAAATCTATGTTGTTAACAGGTTTAAATGTGGCAGGAAGCGGTGCTGGTACCTATGATTTTACGCACAATATTCCTTTTAGTTCGAATACACCTGGTGATTACACAATTGATGTATGGGCAAGTAATCCTAATGCCGGCGCTGATGGAGATTCATCTAACAACAATGCTAAAGGAACACTTACCATAGTAAATTCTACTGTGCCAAGAATGGTTTTGCATGAAATCTTTACTTCATCTACCTGTGGTCCATGTAACCCAGGAAATGTAAACTTAAAAACAGTTTTAGATCCTAACAAAGGCAAATGGAACTTAATCAAGTATCAAGTAAATTTCCCAGGTACTGGTGATCCATATTATACCACTGAAGTTGGAACTAGATTTAGTTATTATGGTGCTGGTTTTGCGCCATGGTTAACGGTAGATGGAAATAGTGCTTGGGGAGCGAGTGCAAATTCTAACTCTTACACTTCAACGAATTTCAATAATGCAAGTGTTATTCCTTCATTAGCTTCTATTTCAGCGAATTTAGTTAGAAGTGGAAAAACAGTTACTGTGTCTGGTAATGTTACACCTGTTCAACCTTTCAGCAATTCAAATTTAAAATTACGTGTAGCTGTGTTAGAAACCAGAACCACCAGAAATGTGAAAAGCAATGGTGAGTTTGAATTCTTTAATGTATTTAAAAAAATGTTGCCATCTGCTGCAGGTGCTCCAATTAGTTTAACAGCAGGAACAGCTGTTCCATACACACAAACCTTTACATTTGCCGGTAACTACCGTTTACCTTCAGATGGACAAGCGGCAAGCATTATTAATTTAGCAACAGAGCATTCGGTAGAAGAATTTGGAAATTTATTTGCTGTTGTATTCTTGCAAGATGATAACGATAAAACTGTTTGGCAATCGGCTTCAACAGCTCCAAATGGAGGTGTTTCAGTTGCTGAAATTGATGAGTTAGGTTTAAGTGTTTATCCTAACCCTGCTACTACAAGTTTTGAAGTTAACTTTACAGGTGCAAGCAGCAATGCAACCATTCGTATTGTAGACATGAATGGAAGAGAAGTGTTAAAGCAAGATATAAACAGCTTAAACAATACCATTCAGTGCGAGCAATTGATCAATGGTTTATATTTTGTTGAATTAACTTCAGGTGGTAAAACTGCAGTTAAGAAAATGAATATTGTACGTTAATCATTCAGCATAAATGAAACAAAAAAGGCGAGCCATTTGGCTCGCCTTTTTTGTTAAACGGCCAATAAACTGCAGCCTCTTAACTCACTTCTATCATGCCTGCCTAAAACTTCAAAACTTCCATCTTGCTGTTTTTTACCAAGGTCGGAACTAAGGATAAACGAACAGGAATATAGGTTAGCTAAATCAATGATTCGGATTAATCCAGTTTTACCATCAGGCACTTGAGTAAATGGATCATTTGGGTCAACCACCTGTATTTGCATCCAATTGGGCGCCTGGTAAAATCCGTTTTTACCTGCATAGGCCTGACTCATTAACTCGGTCATTCCGTACTCACTGAAAATAGCATCTGTAGCAAAAGCTTTGCTGAGTTTGCCAATTAATTCGCTGCGTGTTATTTCTTTTTTGCGGCCCTTCATTCCACCTGTTTCAATTATCTTTCCTGAACTCATTTGGGTTGGAAATTTTTCTGCGAAATCGAGTAAGGCAAAACTTACCCCAAAAAGAATATAGTTTTGCTTATTTTTTTCGAGTTGAAGCATTCTCTTCTGAAGGGTTTCGTGTTCAAACATAAAAAATCCACTTAAAGGATTTTTAGACGCTTGCATGAGCTTTTGAACCATGTAAATTAATGAACTTCCTTCGCGCTCCAAATAAGATGGTAATAATCCTAAGAAGCAAGTATCAGAGGTGTTTCCAAAGCATTGTTCAAATGCTTTAAAAAAACTTTTTTCATATATTGTTAAGTCTTTTACATGGTGCAAGCTATTGCCTTGTTTGCCCGTTGCCGAACTGTAAAATATCTTTTCTGCTTGTGATTCAAACGATTTTACTTCAAATTTTTTAAAAAATTCAATGGGTAAATAAGGGATTTGATTTAGGTTTTTTACCAAATCAGCAGAAGTTATTCCTACTAAGTTGCAATATTTTTGATATATCGCATTGTGTTGAAATTGAAATTGAAATACGGCTAAACACAAATCCTCAAAATGTGTTATATTTGGTTCAAATATGCGTTCTGCCAGATGATTCATAACATCAAATATACATCAATTTATTTTTTACTTGTACTATCCTTTTTAAGCGCTTGTAAAACTAAGGAAATTTATTCTACTGTTCCTGTTATAGAGTACAAGTCTTCTGTTTTTTTGCGTGGCAATGATGGTACAGATTCAATAATGATTTTAACATTTACTTTTAAGGATGGTGATGGCGATATTGGATTGAACCAACAAGATACCTTTCCACCATTTCAACCGAATAGAAATAGGTATAATAAAGCAGCTAATCCTTTTTATTATAACCTACATATAGACTACTTTGAAAAAGATAATAATGTATTTAGTCAGGTTATTAAAGAATTAGAGCCAGATTCAATTCCACCTGTGTATGATACCTTAAAATATGTGTACAGAATAGAAAATATTACACCTGAAGGAAGGCATAAAGCCATTAGAGGTGATATAGAAGTAAAAATTGCACCATCACCTCACTTTGATGCTAAAGATACGGTTGTGTATCAGTTTTATGTTTATGATAGAAATTTAAACAAGAGTAATGTAGTGCGGAGTCCAGAATTGGTTTGGAAGCGAAACTAAAAAACCACCCTTATGAGGTGGTTTTTAAATATGTTTTTATGCCTTTCAGCCTATCTTATTAAAAGTCGTCATCATCATCGTCATCATCGTCGAATGGATCGAAGGTTTTGGGCATAACAATATCTGCATCATTTAAATCAGCATCTAAGTCGTCCTCTTCATTCTCGTCCAAATCATTCTTTTCATCTAAATCATCTTCATCCTCATCGTCTACAAGGTAGTTCTTTTTCGGACTCGTTTTCTTAGGCGCTTCTTTTTTAATTGCCGCCACTTTTACTGCTGGTTTTTTAGCCTTAGTCATGCTCCTGAATTTTTTCTCTTTACAAATTTAAGCGTTAAAATTTTCAAAATGTCAAGGAAAAAAAAGTTTCCTATTCATTCCGTGAAATAAAGTTTCAAATTTTAAAAAATCAATAGCTTGAAAAGATTTTAGAAAAAAATATTTTGTGCTACTTTAAAGGTTTGGCAATGAGCATCCACGATGTCTGAAATTCTTGGAGAATAGCCTCCTCCCATAGCACAAACAACCGGAATTTGAAGTGCTTTGGCCGAATTAAATACTATTTCATCGCGTATTTTACAACCTTGCATGCTTAAATTTAATTTTCCAAGTTTATCACTAGCCAACACATCCACGCCACATAAATAAAAAATGATATCGGGTTTGTGGGTTGATAATACCAATGGTAAATGTTCTTGCAGCAGACTAATATAGCTAGCGTCATTTGTTCCTGCCTTCAATGGAATATCTAAATCGGATACTTCTTTATGAAATGGATAATTATCTCCTGCGTGCATGCTCATAGTATAAACGGCTGGGTTATCTTTAAAGATTGCAGCTGTTCCGTTTCCTTGGTGTACGTCTAAGTCAACGATTAAAATTCGTTTTACTTTTTGCTGAACCAAAAGCATATTAGCTGCGTAGGCCATATCGTTTAATAAGCAAAATCCTTCGCCTCTATCTGCAAACGCATGATGGGTTCCACCAGCTATATTCATAGCTACGCCGTCTTGCAATGCAAAATATGCGCAGTCTAAGGTGCCTTGAATAAGACATTTTTCTCTTTCAATAAGCGCCTTAGAAATTGGAAAACCAATTCTTCTAATAGCTGAAGCATCCAAGGTTAATTCATCTAAGTGTCTTAAATAATTCGCGCTGTGCGTGTGCAAAATATCTTCTGTTTGAGCCAATGTTGGTTCAAACAAATCAGACTCCTGAATAATTCCTTCGTATAAAAGTTGCTTGGGTATCAGATCGTATTTTTCCATAGGAAAACGATGTCCCGCAGGTAAAGGATGCTGATATAGAGGCGAAAAGGCAATCTTAAACATAATATAATTTGTAGGAAAATAGATTTTAAAACGTAATATTGAATTAAATTAGCAATGGCAAAGTAAGCTATTGCATAAGCGTATACCAAATGAAGATTGCAGTATTAAAAGAAACACGTTATGCCGAAAATCGCGTGGCACTTACTCCTCAGGTAGCTCAGCAACTTATTAAAGTTGGGCATACTATACAAATTGAAGAGGGAGCGGGGTATGCATCAAACTTTAGTAATGATGCCTACGAAAAAGTAGGATGTGAAATTGCTGATAAAACGGCAATCTTGGCTCGAGCCGAAGTTTTACTTAAGGTAAATGCACCCGATCCATCGGAAATTGAGTTGATGAAAGAAGGAACTGTTTTAATTTCATACCTGTATGCTACCTTTAACACAGATTTGGTTCAGCAATTGAATGCAAAGAAGATAAGCGCTTTTGCTATGGATGCCATTCCAAGAATTTCACGCGCTCAAAATATGGATGCCTTGAGTTCGCAGGCGAATTTGGCAGGCTATAAAGCGGTCATTTTAGGGGCTGCTCAAATGGGAAAAATTTTCCCGTTATTAATGACAGCTGCCGGAACATTAACACCTGCGCGTGTATTAATTTATGGTGCTGGGGTGGCTGGACTCCAAGCGGTGGCTACGGCTAAGCGTTTGGGTGCTGTTGTTGAAGTAAGCGATGTGCGACCAGAAACTAAAGAGCAAGTAGAGAGTTTAGGAGGTAAATTTATTGAGGTTAAATCTGATGAGACTGCTAAAGTAGAAGGAGGTTATGCCAAAGAAGTTTCTGCCGACTATTTAGCAAAACAAAAGGAAGCTGTAAATAAGAGTTTGTTTCAGGCAGATTTAGTAATAACTACCGCATTAGTGATGGGTAAAAAGGCCCCAATTTTAATTACAGAAGATCAAGTAAAGCAAATGAAGTTAGGTGCTGTTATTGTTGATATGGCAGTAGAGCAGGGTGGTAATTGCGAACTAAGTGAATATGATAAAACCATAGTTAAACACGGTGTTCAAGTAATAGGACCAGCAAACTTACCTGCTACCTTGCCTCAAAATGCGAGTGAACTGTATGCAAAAAACATTCAAAATTTACTCAATCTCCTTGCAACCAAAGAGGCCTTTAAATGGGAACTTGAAGAAGATATTACCAAAGGAACATTAATCTGCCATGCAGGAAAGTTGATGAAATAATTACGAAAACCCAAAACCCAAAACCCAAAACCCAAAACCCAAAACCCAAAACCCAAAACCCCAAACCCAAAACCCAAAACCCAAAACCCAAAACCCATGCTAACTATATTAACAGAAAACGTAGAACTCATTTACCTCATTATCTTAATGATTTTTGTGGGTATCGAATTAATTGGTCATGTGCCAAGTGTATTACACACGCCATTAATGAGTGGGGCTAATGCCATCCACGGAGTGGTTATAATTGGTTCAATCATTGTTATGGGTGAGGCCGAGCAATTGCCTTCATTACTACTTGGATTTTTGGCTGTAATTCTTGGTACGCTTAATGTGGTAGGCGGATTTGTGGTAACGGATAGAATGTTAGAAATGTTTAAGAAGAAGAAATAAAAAAATGGAAAACAATATACTTCAACTCATATACTTATTAGCTTCCATCACATTTATTGTGGGACTAAAATTTTTGGGAAATCCTGCCTCGGCGCGCAAAGGGAATTTAATCGCTGCATTTGGTATGGGTATTGCCATATTTGGTACAATTTTCTTATATCAGAATCCCGATTCTGGGAAGCATTTGCATAATATCGGGTTTGTTTTTGCGGCCCTAGCCATAGGAACATTGTTGGGTTTTATTGCTGCCAAAAAAGTACAAATGACCGCCATGCCAGAAATGGTGAGTTTGTTCAACGGAATGGGAGGCGCTTGTGCCATGCTTATTTCAATTATAGAATTTCAACATTTAAATCAAACACTGGCCGAACCAATCTCTCTGGTGATGGCTTTAACACCCGGATTCACGAATGCCTTAACGGGAAAGTTAATTATCATTTTGTTGGGAATGATTATTGGCTCAGTTTCTTTTTCGGGTAGTATGGTAGCTTGGGGTAAGTTAAGTGGTAATGTAAAAGATAAAAGTTTGGGTCGGCAACAGCTTATAAACATTGGTTTGTTGTTCGTTATTTTTGCTTTTGCTTACCTTGTAATTGGTGGCAATGGTGAACATACAAGCTTGTTCTTCTATTTGGTTCTTGCCTTGTCTTTATTGTATGGCGTATTGTTTGTATTGCCAATTGGTGGTGCAGATATGCCTGTTGTTATTTCTTTACTTAATTCATTTACTGGAGTAGCTGCCGCTTTTGGTGGTTTCTTATACGATAATAAAGTAATGTTGGTGGGCGGTATTTTGGTAGGTTCAGCCGGAACCTTATTAACCATAGTGATGTGTAAAGCAATGAATAGGTCTTTGCTTAATGTGCTTATTGGAAACTTTGGCGGCGGGGCTAAAGGAGAAGCTGCAACTAGCAGCAGTTTTGAGGGGAGTATCAAAGAGCTTACAGCTAGTGATGCAGCTATTTTAATGCGCTATGCCAAAAAGGTAATTATTGTGCCAGGATACGGATTAGCGGTAGCGCAGGCACAGCATGTGGTGCACGATTTGGAATTACTACTAGAGTCTGAAGGCGTGGAGGTGAAATATGCCATACACCCTGTAGCCGGTAGAATGCCCGGACATATGAATGTGTTGTTGGCAGAAAGTAATGTGAGCTACGATAAATTATTGGAGATGGAAGAGATCAATCCAGAGTTTGCTTCTACCGATGTGGTATTGGTTGTGGGAGCAAATGATGTAGTAAATCCTGCTGCTAAAACTGATCCAAATTCACCTATTTATGGAATGCCTATTTTGGATGTAGAAAATGCGGCTAATGTTATTGTAAACAAGCGTTCAATGAAGGCAGGTTATGCGGGTATAGAAAATGAGTTGTTCTTTAAACCTAAAACGAGCATGTTATTTGGTGATGCCAAGAAGGCATTAACCGAACTTGTAAATGAGATAAAGGCCTTGGGTTAATTTACTATTTCATAAACGCATAGCTAACAATATTTGCGCCCATTTGTAGGGCTTTTTGCCTAATTGGTTCAGGGTCGTTATGCACTTCACGGTCTTCCCAACCATTGCCTAAATCGCATTCATATGTGTAAAAGCAAATTACCCTACCCTCATACATTAACCCAAAACCTTGGGCCGGTTTATTGTCGTGTTCGTGCACTTTAGGTAAGCCATTATTAAAACTAAAAGGTTTTTGATATATTGTATGGTTGAAAGGCAATTCAACCCAGTTTAATTCTGGGAATACCTTTTTCATTTCGCGCCTAAAAAACTTGTCTAAACCATAATTATCGTCGGCATGCAGAAATCCGCCAGCCAATAAATAATTGCGTAAATTTTTAGCCTCTTGCTCAGAAAAAACAATATTGCCATGACCAGTAAGGTGCACAAATGGATAATTAAATAATTCTGCACTGCCTACTTCAATAATATCTTCCTCTGCAGCAATTTGCATATTCAGCTGTTTGTTGCAAAAGGCAATTAGGTTAGGTAGAGAGGTTTTATTGGCATACCAATCGCCACCACCATTGTATTTTAACTTCGCTATTTTTATGGCCGGAGCTGGCGAAAATGAAGTAAATAGCAATACAACAAGGGTGTAAAAGAAGACTTTAAATATGCGCATAGTGCAAATATGAATGCTAAATCCCTTATTCTGAAATAAAATTTTTGATGGCCAGATTTAAGGGTGTAAAACAGATTTAGAAGCCAAGCAAGCGCATACTAAAACGGCCGCTGTTTCGCTTCTCAAAATGGTTGAACCCAATGAGCAAGGGGCAAAATTATGCGCCTTAGCGGCTTCAACTTCTTGGGGGGTAAAATCGCCTTCCGGACCAATACAAATAATATTTTTGGTGTTTTTTGGGTCTGGCATTAAATGCATTAAATGACCCGTTTTATCACTTTCGCACCAAGCAATCCATTTATTGCTTATATCTTCTGTTTGATCCAAAAATGATGCAAAAGATTGCATTGGGTGAATCTTTGGGAGGAAGAATTGTTTGCTTTGCTTAATGGCAGAAATGGCTATTTTTTCGCAGCGTTCCAGGTTTATTTTATCTCGTTCACTTTGTTTAGTTTCAATAAAACTAATTTCATCAACGCCAATTTCAATACATTTTTCTATCATCCATTCTATGCGTTCAATACTTTTTGTAGGTGAAATAGCTATGTGCAGGTGGTAGTTTCTAGTTGGCTTATGAAAAATACGTTGGATTATTTCGCCACTACATTTTTTTGGGTTGTCTGATGTGATAGTCGCAACTGCCTCGGTACCTTTCCCATCTATCAGCCTAATTTCATCGCCTTTCTTTTTACGTAAAACACGTATGCAATGTTTTGATTCTTCTTCAGAAAATTCAAATGTGGCCTGGTTTAAATGAGGTAAGTAAAAGAGTTGCATAATCAGTTTATCCAGGTTTTAACAAGCTTAATAATAACAATGATTAATCCAATAAAAGAAAGCGAAAAACTAAACCAAGTGAGGTATAATTCGTTTGTGGTGAAGATTTGAAAAGTTTCACTTTCTATGAAGTTAATCTTATACATCATTCCACCTGATGCTTGCATTTGTTTACTAAGGTAGTGTACCAATAGTTTATTCAGGCTAATGATGGTAAAGAGTAACAGAGTTCCACCAAGCACCATCAGGTTCAGGGAAAACATAAAGCCCGCCAATGGATCTTTTCGCATCATGGGGTAAAAATAAAAAAAGAGACACCCAATTGGATGTCTCTTTTTTTTAAAGTATTCACAATAATTAGGCCTGCTGTGTAGCTTTTGGTGCAGCAGCTAAAATTTCTGCATCAACGCCACTGGCATATTGCTCAAAGTTTTTAACAAACATATTGGCTAATTTGTTAGCTTGTGCATCATAAGCAGATTTGTCTGACCAAGTATTACGTGGGTTCAATAATTCTGCAGGTGCATTAGGGCAAGTGCTTGGCATTTGGTATCCAAAAACAGGATGCTGTTCATAATTTACGTGATTTAACTCGCCATTTAATGCAGCAGTAATCATCGCTCTTGTATAGGCTAATTTCATTCTTGAACCAACACCATACGGACCGCCTGTCCAACCTGTATTAATTAACCAAACATTAATATTTGGATTGGCCTTTAATTTTTCACCTAACATTTTTGCATATTTCCCAGGGTGTAAAGGTAAGAAAGCCTTACCAAAACAGGCAGAGAAAGTTGCTTGTGGTTCAGTAACTCCAGCTTCTGTACCTGCAACCTTTGCTGTGTATCCGCTAATAAAGCTGTACATAGCCTGTTCGGGTGTTAATTTAGAAATAGGAGGGAGCACGCCAAAAGCATCAGCTGTTAAGAAGAATACATTCTCTGGTGCTTTACCAACAGATGGCACTGCAATATTATCTATGGCATGAATAGGATAAGCGCAACGTGTATTTTCTGTAACGCTAATATTGGTATAATCTACCGTATTGGTTCCTGGAATAAATCTTGTGTTTTCTAGTAAGGCACCAGATTTAATGGCATTAAAAATTTGCGGTTCTTTTTCTTGGGTTAAATCAACACACTTTGCATAACATCCGCCTTCAAAATTAAACACACTGTCATCGGCCCAACCATGCTCATCGTCGCCAATTAATTTGCGATCTGGATCTGCACTTAAGGTTGTTTTACCTGTTCCAGATAAACCAAAGAAAATGGCAGTATCTCCATTTTTGCCAATATTAGCAGAGCAATGCATTGAAAGCGTATTTCTTTCCTCTGGTAAAATATAATTTAATACCGTGAAAATACCCTTTTTCATTTCGCCGGTATAACCACTTCCACCCACTAAAATAATTTTCTTGGTGAAATTAATGATCGAAAAATTGTGTTGGCGCGTTCCGTCTTCTGCTGCAACCGCCTTAAAACTTGGCGCGTTCAGGATCAACCACTCTGGTTCGTAATTGCTTAATTCTTCTTGAGTTGGACGAAGAAATAAGTTGTAGCAAAATAAATTATGGTAAGCAGTCTCGTTGATTACGCGTAATTTTAATTTGTAACGGTCGTCGGCGCAAGCATAGGCATCGCGCGCATACACTTGTTTGTTGGCATAATGCGCAATAACTTTTTCAAGTAATGCATCAAATTTTGTAGGGTCAAATTTGAAATTTACATCTCCCCACCAAACTGTGTTTTCTGTTTTTGCGTCACAAACTGTGAATTTGTCTTTGGGAGATCTGCCGGTAAACTCTCCGGTATCAGCCATAAGAGCACCTGTGTCATTTAGCGTTCCTTCTCCATTTGTAATGGCGTGTTGAACTAATTCTTCAGGTGTTAAGTTGAAATGCGCCTTACTGGCACTTTCCATTACTTTTTGTGAGATATCTTTATTTGTCATAATCAGGCAATTGTCTATTTTACTAGTGCTGCAAAAATAATCTTTACTTTGGCTAATCAAAACCAAATTTTTATTTTCAATACTGTAAGTTAAAAATAATTAAAAAAATGATGAAAATCAGTCGGTATTTGCTTTTTTTGTAAAATAATTAAAACCATATTCACCATCAAACGTTTAGGAGGCAATGCTTAGAAAACAAATAATTGAGTTAGTTGAAAAATTTGCGATGTGCTCTGAGGTTGCAATTGATCATTTCGACTTACACGAACAGAAGTTTAGATACAGCGATGTATATGGAAATTCTTTTCAATCATTCCATAATCAACTTACAGATATTGGCGATTTTGTTTGTTTTGATTTTACCATAAGAAGTGCCTCTACCGCAGAGTTTAAAAACTTATTAAGTGGTTTAAGTTTTCCAATCATTGCTTTTCACAAAGATAAAAATGGATTAACTCCCTTGTTAATCAAACATAGATCTACCCACAAAATTGAAGTAGTAAAAGATACTGTGGATGGGTGCGTGGACTTATTTTTTGACCAAGAAGATGATTGTATTAATCAGCTTAAAACATGTGGTGAATTAATAAGAGAAAATGATTTTAATAAAGAGAATATAAGAGGTTCTCAATCTGTTGAAGATGATCATATCATTTACATTACTGGGTTTAAAATAGAAAATAATTTTTCTTCTTCATTTGGAAAAAAAGCACTTACGCCATTAAAGCGTCTTTGGTATTTATTGCAGTCTGAAAAGAAAGATATTTACCATTTGTACTTTTTTGCCATAATGATTGCCCTTGTTAATCTTACTCTGCCACTGGGTATCCAAGCCATTATAGGACTTATGAGCGGGGGCTTAATGATTGAGAGTGTGTTTGTGCTCATGATATTGGTTATTGCTGCTACTCTGGTTTCTGGTTGGTTACAAATACAACAACTTTCTTTGGTTGAAATTTTACAACAACGTTTATTTGCCAAAACAGCTTTTGATTTTGCTTTTCGTATACCGCGATTAAAGCTAGAGTCGCTCAGAAATTTTTATGCGCCTGAATTGGTAAATAGGTTCTTTGATGTGCTTAATGTTCAAAAATCTTTACCTAAAATTTTAATAGATTTTACCTCGGCCATAATTCAAATATTTTTTGGATTGGTATTACTCTCTTTCTATCATATTTATTTTATCGCATTTGGCTTGGTTCTCATTTTTGTGATTTTCTTGGTATTTTACTTTACCAGTAAAAACGGATTAGAAACCAGTATTAATGAATCTAAATATAAATACAAAGTTGTGTATTGGCTTGAAGAATTGGGTAGGTCTGTGCAATCTTTTAAATTAGCAGGAAACCCGGGTTTGCCAATTGCCAAAACAGATCGTTTGTTAGAAAAGTACATTAGCTACCGTAAAAAACACTTTTCAATTCTGGTTAAACAATTCTCTGCCATTGTTATTTTTAAAACTGCAATAACGGCCGGTTTACTCATTTTGGGTGGCGCTTTGGTTTTTACCGAACAGATTAATTTGGGTCAGTTTGTAGCCTCCGAAATAATTATTTTATTGGTGATTAATTCGGTAGAAAAATTAATTGGTAGTGTTGCTGTGGTGTATGATATGCTAACTGCTTTAGATAAAATTGCGCAGGTTACCGATTTAGAAATGGAGAGAAACGCTGGAAGAGATGTGGCAGATTTGAATATACAAGAGCAATTTCATTTAGAATTGTGCGACCTGTCTTATAAATATCCGGGTGCCAAAGAATATAGTTTTAAAAAGATAAATTTTGAAATTAATAAGGGGGAAAAAGTTTGTATTGCTGGGTTTAATGATTCGGGTAAAACAACCCTTGTGAAAACCATAGCAGGATTGTTTGAGCAGTACGAGGGTGTTATCAAATTAAATGGAATTTCCATCAAGGAGTTGAATATGACTAGCTATCGCGATATGATAGGCGATAACCTAAATATTACAGATGTGTTTGAAGGTACCATTGAAGAAAATATAACCTTGGGTAGAAAAGGAATTTTATTGAAAGATATTTTGGAAGCTTGTAAAACTACAGGTTTAGATACTTTTATTTCGGGATTACAAGATGGATTGCAGTCTATGGTTTCTCCGGCAGGTTCAAATTTTCCAAGTAATGTTGTTAAAAAAATATTGTTGGCAAGAAGTTTTGTGCAGCATCCCAAACTAATTTTAATTGATGAGTTTTTTCATAATGTACAATCTGCCGAAAAGCGTAAATTGTTTGACGTGCTATTTTCTGGTAATTATGCTATTTTAATTGCCAGTACTATTCCAGAAGTGATGCAACGCTGTGATAAAATTGTGGTTTTGAAAAATGGTTCAATAGCTGATATGGGAACCTATAATGAATTGTTGTCGCGCAGTACTTTACCTAATTCGTAGGATTTATAATGGGAACAGAAAAAGTTAATATGGAAAAAACTACTCATGAAGGTAATCAGTTTTATGCATTGAGGTTGGTTAACACCCCTAAACGCTATAAAATCATTAGAAATTGGTTATTGGGCGTTTTGGGCTTCTTTTTTTTAGTATTGTTTCTACCTTGGCAGCAAAATGTGCAGGGTAAAGGTAAGGTTACACCACTTAGGCCAGAGGACAGGCCGCAAGTGATTCCGTCTGTTATTGCAGGTAGAATTGAGAAATGGTTGGTGCAAGAAGGGCAATTGGTAGCCAAGGGTGATACGATTTGTATTATTACAGAGGTAAAAGATAAGTTTTTCGACCCAAAAATGATCAGCAGAACCAGCGATCAAATTTCAAATAAACAAGATGCGGTAAAAGCGAAATTAGACAAAATAGGAGCCACTCAAAAGCAAGTAGCTGCGCTTAAAAACGGACTACGATTTAAGTTAGAACAATCGCGCAACAAGGTAAAACAAATGCGCTTTAAAGTAGAGGCTGAGCGTGCCGCATTAGATGCCGCTAAGATTAATTATCAGATGGCTCAGGATCAATTTTCGCGTTTAGATGCGCTGTACAAAAAGGGTTTAGCGTCATTAACTGAGTTGCAAAATAGAAATAATAAAACCCAAGAAGCCAATGCTAAATTGGTAGAATCTGATAATAAATTTAACTCGGTTCAGAATGAATTAATTAATGCAGAAATTGAATTAAACGCGGTTGAAGCAGATTATATAGATAAGATTTCAAAAGCCGAATCGATTATTAATGAAGCAACGGGTGAATTATTTGAAAGTAGGGCAGAGATTTCTAAAATGCAGGTGGAGCTTTCTAATTTAGAATTACGTGCTAATTTTTATGTGATTCGCGCGCCGCAAACTGGCTATATTGTAAAGGCGATGAAATCTGGTATTGGCGAACTAATTAAGGAGGGTGAAGATCTAGTAACCATTATGCCTGCGCATTCTAAAATGGCTGTAGAGTTGTACGTTAGAGCAATGGATTTGCCACTTATGCAAATTGGTACACCAGTGCGCATTCAGTTTGATGGTTGGCCTGCTCTTGTTTTCTCTGGTTGGCCAGATGTTGGCGTGGGAACTTTTGGTGGATTGGTACAAGCTGTTGATCGGGTAAATAGTACTAATGGGCAATTTAGAGTATTAGTTGTACCTGATCCGGCAGATAAACCTTGGCCAGAGTTGGTTCGTGCAGGTGGTGGAATATATGGCTGGGCTATGTTAAAACGTGTACGCGTTTGGTACGAAATGTGGCGTCAATTTAATGGATTTCCACCAGATTTTATTGCAGGTTTTGAAGGTGCTCCCAAAGATGCTAAAGGCCAAAAATAAGCAATGAAAACACTACCATTATCTTATTTTTTTCGTTTTACACTTTTGTTGCTCGTAAGCTTAGCAGGGTTGAACCAACATTCGTTGCGGGCGCAAGGAAATAATGTACTGGTCTTTGATGCATTTTACGATCAAGTAATCAAATATCATCCGATAGCAAAGGCGGCTAATTTACTGCCAGAAATGGCTAAAGCAGCATTGCGCTCAGCTCGCGGAGCCTTCGATCCCGTGGTCCAAGCAGATGTGCGTGGTAAGCAAACAAATGATAAAAATTCTTACCAATATATTGAGCCGCAAATTAAAATACCTACTTTCCCTGGAATTGATATTAAGGCAGGATTGGATCAAAGCAGCGGTATATCTGTGAACCCAGAAGTTGGGAAGTATAATGAAACAACCGGTGGAACCAAAGACATACAATACCAATTATTTTACGCGGGAGTTTCAGTGCCATTAATGCGTGGTTTAATTACAGATGTGCGCAGAAATGAATTAAGGCAAGCTCAACTCTTGCAAGGTCTGAACCAAGCCGAGCAGATTTCCCAAATAAATAAATTATTGCTAGAGGCTGCCAAGGTTTATTGGGATTGGCAACAATCGTATGCTCAGTATACATTGATGCAAGAGAATTTTTTATTGGCTCAGAACCGCATTAATTTTATTGTACAAAGAATCATTGCTGGCGAAGAAAAGCCAATCGATAGTGTAGAAGCATGGGTTGAATACCAACGCCGTGAGGCGCTGTTATTAGAACAAACTTTGGTGTTTCAAAATGCAGGTTTAAACTTGTCGAATTTTTTATGGAATGATCAAAATCAACCCCTGCAACTTTTGCCTACTGTTATTCCTTCGCCTGTTGGTTCGGCTATTCAAAAAATAAATGCAGATTCTATTCAAAGGCTGAGTGAAGCGGCTAATTCGGCTCACCCCGACTTACTAAAATTACAGTTTAAGCTCAAGCAATCTGAATTGGATCGGAAATTAGCATTGGAAAATTTAAAGCCTCAGCTGAATTTGGAATATATCCCATTTCAATCGTATACGGCGGGCAGCAGAGATGAAGTAGATGCCCTTTTTATGCGGAATTATAAATATGGTTTATCTTTTTATTCGAGTGTATTTTTAAGAAAGGAACGGGGAAAATTGCAGCTTACGAATTACAAAATTCAACAAAATCAATTTCAATTGCAGCAGGGTAAAAGAGAAATAGAAAATCGAATTTTAATGGCCTATAACCAATTGCAAACAGCCGAGCAAATGATCGAGATTCAACAGCGTTTGGTTCAGAACGCATCTTTATTACGAAACGCTGAAGAAATGAGATTTGAAAGTGGCGAGAGCTCCTTGTTTTTAATTAATCAACGCGAACGTGCCTTGCTCGAAGCGCAATCTAAATTAGCAGAACTTACTGCCAAATATGCCAAAGCAAAATACCAATTGCAATGGGCAAGTGGCACAAAATTATTTTAACAAAAAAGGGCGCCTTTGGCGCCCTTTTTTGTTAACTGTTTTGGATTGAATCCTATAAATGGATACACTCGCCATATGCTTGTGCAGCTGCTTCCATAATGGCTTCACTCATGGTAGGGTGAGGGTGCACAGATTTAATAATTTCCATACCTGTGGTTTCTAGTTTTCTAGCAACTACCACTTCAGCAATCATTTCAGTAACATTCGCACCAACCATGTGAGCGCCTAAAAACTCGCCGTATTTGGCATCAAAAATAAGTTTTATAAATCCTTCTTTTACGCCGCCTGCACTAGCTTTTCCACTGGCAGAGAACGGAAATTTACCTACTTTAATTTCGTATCCAGCTTCTTTAGCTGCCTTTTCTGTGTAACCCACAGAGGCTACCTCTGGAGAACAATAGGTACAGCCTGGAATATTGTTGTAATTTAATGGCTCTGGGTGGTGCCCCGCAATCTTCTCTACGCAAATAATTCCTTCGGCGCTAGAAACGTGGGCCAAAGCTGGACCTTTAACAATGTCGCCAATGGCATAAACACCTTTTATGTTGGTAGCATAAAAATCGTCTACCAATACCTTGCCTTTATCTGTTTTTACACCTACTGTTTCTAATCCTAAGTTCTCTAAATTGGTTTGAATACCCACTGCAGAAAGCACGATATCGGCTTGTAACTCTTTCATTCCTTCTGCCGTTTTCACTTTTACTTTGCAGCCTGAACCACTAGTGTCAACCGATTCTACAGAAGAATTGGTCATAATTTCTATCCCCGATTTTTTGAATGATTTAGCCACTTCTTTACTTACCTCTTCATCTTCTACAGGTAAAATATTTGGCATAAATTCTACAATCGTTACCTTAGTACCCATCGCATTATAAAAATAAGCAAACTCGCAGCCTATTGCGCCACTGCCCATTACTACAATACTTTTTGGTTGCTCTGGTAAAACCATTGCTTCGCGGTACCCAATTACTTTTTTGCCATCTAATTTAATATTTGGCAACTCTCTGCTGCGCGCACCAGTTGCTAAAATAATGTGTTTGGCATCATGGGTTACTTTTGCGCCAGCAGCGTCTGTAACTTCAACTTTACTGCCACTAACTAGTTTTCCATATCCAGCAATTACATCAATTTTATTCTTCTTCATTAAAAAGGCAATTCCCTTGCTCATGCCATTGGCCACATCGCGACTCCTTTTAACAACAGCGCCAAAATCATGGCTGGCCGAACCAACCTCTATGCCGTAATCTTTGGCATGTTTAATATAATCGAAAACTTGAGCCGATTTTAATAAAGCTTTGGTTGGGATACAACCCCAGTTTAAACAAACGCCTCCAAGTTCTGCTTTTTCTACAACGGCAGTTTTTAAACCTAACTGACTGGCACGAATGGCAGCTACATATCCGCCTGGGCCACTTCCTATCACAATTACATCGTATTGCATGTGTTATTTATTTAAGTGTTGAGCGTGCAAAATAAAGCAAAATTATGTGTATGAGGAATTTTTGTGATAAATTCTCATAATAATCAGAATGTGAATGCGTAATTGCAGTAATTATTGTACCTTTGTAGGGCGTTCTTTATTTCTGGGGCTGACCGGTATTGACGGGGTGATTGATTGGCATGTAAGCATGTAGTGCATTGGATAGTTGGCACTTTAATCTCAATTTCCAAAACCATAGTTGGCGAAACTCAATTCGCAATGGCTGCCTAATCAGGACGATTACGCATATGCCTTCGGTTCGGGTGTGTTTGTCTTGTTGCACATCCACTAGAACCGTCATCAAACAGGGACTTTTTGCAGTGTGGTTACTGGCTGTTAAGAGTATTTAGTAAATATAGTTTAGGTTGGTAAGCACAACAACCCGCCTAGGCCGAATTTAATGTTGCGCTACACATGTAGAAAGCGTGACCATTGCACTTCCGGACCAGAGTTCGAATCTCTGCAGCTCCACTAAACTCCACCTTCGCTTACCGAAGCCTTGGCTTAGGTGAGCCACCGAGCACCCAATTAAGATTAGACTTAGTTGGGTGTTTTTGTTTTCCCAAGCTCGGTGAGCTACGGTGGAGAAAATCCGCCTCTGTGGAATATTTTTTTGCCAAGGCCTTAGAAACCTATGCTAATTTTTTCTTGGTTTTATTCTATACTTTTTATATACATTTGATTATTAATTAATCATATTATGAAAACAAAAAATTACACTATTAATTTTATACCTTGTCATAGTTTACTTTTTGCTCCATTTGTTGTATTGTGCCTCCTAATTTTGGTTCAGTCTTGCTCTAAAAATGCAGATACTGTTCCACCTTCAAATGCAGGTAATGGCTTGGCAGCGGGTGAATGTAGGTTTAAATCTCAAGCAGATTCGGCTCAATATACCTATGATAATCAAAATAGGATTATTAAATTAGCAAATTATGAGTATACGTATACAGCCAATTCTGTAACTTTAAAGGATACTAAGGTAGATAAATCTATTTTAAAGTTTAACCTTAAATCTAATGGATACCCAGCTAATTTAGAAAAAATGGGTTTAACAGATACCATCGCTCAAAACCTAACTTGGTTTGTTTATAATGTAGATAGCACATTGGCTTTATCTAGAACTTTTGTTTGGGTTAAAGATAGGTATGTATTTAGTTCTAAAATGGCATACACGTGGACCAACAAAAATTTAACACGTGTGCTTTCCTACGGGAAAGACACTGTAAGTGCTCAGGTAGTAATTAATATGGCTTACGATACCAGTAAAGTAGATAAACGAAAGCCTATTTTTGAAAAGCAATGTGATTACTTCCCAAATTTCTCTTTAGATTATATGCCTAAATCGGCAAGTAAGCATTTGGTAAAAAGTATGCAGGTAGTTTTTACAGGTGGTCCAACAAATTATTATGAAGTGTATCATTATTTTGATGCTAAAGGAAATGTGTTAAGAGAAGCCATGAAACTTCAGGCCGGTGCAGAAGCATTTGCAAAGAACTACACCTATGAATGTAAAGATTAAATGGGTTTTATTTTGTAAAACCTGATTTATTCAATGCTAATTTTTTTGCTTAACAATCCTTTGTGCGTTTCAATTTGTAATACATAAATACCTGAACCAATTTGTTCTGTATAAAGGATATTTTCATTTGCTTTCAAGGTATTTATTGTCATTAGTTCTTTTCCTAACAGGTCGTATAACACAAGCTTGGCACCTTCTAAATGGTTGCCATTGATATGTATCATCCCCTTGCTCGGATTTGGGAAAACCATAATTTCGTTTTCAATCGTTTCTTCAGCAATAGTTAATGCCCAATTGGTGGTAAATGAATACTCAAAGCCACCACCAAAATCGGGTTGAAATGTTTTTAGAATGGTATTGTTTGCTCTTCTTAATCTAATGAATCCTGTGCCCTGTGCAGAATTAGCCCACCATTGAACACCATCATGCCCTTTATCTTCTACCACTAGTTTGTAGCAACCTCCCAAATTATATTGCTTGCTAAAAGTAGTATTGGCATCTGTAAAACTTTTGCTGTCGATTAAATTACCCCAATCATCAAATAGTTTATAAGCACTTTCAGTTGGTCTGTTATTGGTTCTAAATTCTAATGTAAATACTGACGGAATAATTTCTGGGAGGGTGAAGCGTACACTCATTTTATTATTCAATACATAGGCATCATTATCTACTTCATTTACTTTCAAAATTTGAGTGGTAAATGTATTTGTAGTGCCACTTATTCCACTGTTCCATAAACTTCCTTTGTGTGGCAATACAATAGTATCTGTTTCCATCGCAGCTAAATTACCTTTCCATTCATGGGTTAATGCAGTGCCATTATTAATTCCATAGGAGATGAGCATTTGTGTAATTGGGTTTTTGCCTGAATTCTGAATCACAATTTTTGGGTTGTCGCACATGGGATTTTTCTTGCCATGTACAATGCCATTATTCGGCTGTAAAATATCCATGATTCTTGCGTCTCTCGTGAAATTAAATTCTCCGTAACTTACCAACTGATGGGCTACATGATAATTGTAATCACCACCTGTTTTTAACGGTGCGCTTGCATTGTAATCTATATTGGCTGTAGTTCCAGCCGTAACCAAGGGTGTAAGATTAAATTCTTTTAACAAAGATCTTTGTCCGGGACACCACCCTTGTCTGTCGTACACCCATGTACCACCCTGCGGAAAAACAGGGTTAAAAGCACATTCTTCACTTATAATCCACTCAAATTCATTGTCGCCACCATTAAGATTTAAATAATGATTTACCTGACCACCATTGGCTTCAAATTCGCCATCTGCTCCGTGTCCAGTTATACTCGAACGCATTTTAAAATATTTTCCATTTGCAGGTATAGAAACATTTTCTGGAGCAAATCTATTTTGGTTATTTATTGCCGTTAAAGGAGCTTGTCCTGTTCTATTAGTTCCCTGCCAAATCTGATTAAAACCAACAATATTTCTTGGTGGAGTTCCTACAATAAACCAAAATTCAACATCATTTTGCTCCTGGTTTTGTCCGCCTAAGGTCATTAAAATGCGTTTGTCACCTCTTAAAATAGGTTCATAATCTGATACATCAAAATACCAAGTTCTGCCCTCAACTCCCAAGTTTAAACCAATACCATATGGCGTTACAAACGACATAATTTCATTATACCAAGGAAACCTACGGAAGAAATTTAAATTGCTCATCGCCAGGCTGCCTTCTACAAGGTTGCTTATACTATCTACAATCGGTAAATTGGCTGCATCGCCATTAAATATTAAGCTTGGAGAGGCTGAGTAATAATTGGTAGTGGTAGAAACTACATTCACCACATCATTGCTAATTGGATATGCACCTTGTTTAGAGGTAATACTAAATTCATCTATTACGTGTGTAGCACGCACAACAGAATCTGTAACCACATTAGGTGTAATGCTCAAATTAAAAGTAGATCTGGTGAAAATAAGGCTAGGTCTGTGCATTGTATTCGTAAATCCATAGCTAATTTGTTCGCCTCTATTGTAATTCCATCTGGCGTTTTTAACGGTAACTGTATTATTGTTTACTCGCTCATTTATTAGGTTTCCGCTTCCTTCGTTCATTGGGTAATAGGAAACCAAGTTTTCTATATAAGGAGCTTGTTGTGTTTCGTAGTTTCTGGTAATTCTTGGAATCATAGAATCTGGAAGGGCTTTGCTCCATATCATTAATTGATTGATATTTCCTTTGTAATTGCTGTTACCATTCTGGTCTTTTCCAAGAATAAGATTTATCAGCGTAATTGGCTTAACTTTTCCTGTTCCAGATAACCATAATTGACCGTTTAAAAACACCTTCATGTCTCCCGTGCTGGCATTTTTTACAAAAGCCCAATGGTTCCATTTGCCGCCCATTTCTGTTGCTGTAGCAATTTTATTTACGCGATCGTATCCACCTGCAGAAAAGCCACAGTCAAAATAAACATTTGTGTTGGCATGGGGTAAATGAATATTTAATTGCCTATTGTTTATGTTGGCATCATACCCATACAAGATACTTGTGGTAATTGGCATTTGATTGGCATTACCAAATGCCCAAAATGAAATGGTAATCTCATTTTTTATTGTTGAGAATTTGGCTGTATCAAGTTTGGCTTCGCCAGAATGAGAAAGATTTAAAGCGTAATTATTTATTGCAAATAATCCCATGGCCGAACCTAAAGAATCGCTAGTAAATCGGATTGGGTCTTGAGAAATCGTATTCGTGAAAGAAAATTCTACTAAGATATTGTCGGTTCCATTCCACATAAACGGAGTATGAAAAGGAATTCTATTGGCTCCAGAAACGAATACAAAATCGCTAAAATAAACCTCTGTAAATCCCACTAACTCGGGCATTCCATTTTCTAAATTCTGGCGATTTGTATGTTTTAGCTTAACTTTTAAAAAACCAGCTTTGCTGCCATTTGTTTGGGCATTTAATATTATGCTGTTTAATGCGCCAGCTTGCAGCGATAAGGCTTGCAATTCTGAAGCGGTATAAAGGTATTGAGATTTGCCCGAACGAGCGGGCGTGAATATGGGTGCTGCAGAATAGCTATTGCCTGAACCAATGCTATATTGTGAGTCGGATACCACACCATTAACCTGCACTTTTGTTTGAGTAAAGCGATAGTAATCGTAAATTTCTTTGGTAGAATAAGGGAAATTTGTGCCAGTAAAGTTGCTGATAACATATTTAGCTTGGGTGGCTGAAACAGACTCTACTTTTGAAGAATCTACAATGTAAGTATTGCAAGAATAATCCCACTCACCACAACCTAAATTGCGGTTATCACTTGTGCTTACCAAAGCGTTTTTGCAACGCATATTGTATTTCATAATGATCTTCTCAAAGCTCAGATTTCCGGCCGGAAATCTTGCCAAGGTGTCGCGGGTATTGCTGCCATAATGAAAGGTTTTTATCTTTATGGTATCGCCCGGGTTTTGTGCAAACAATAGCAACGAGATGAGTGAAAAGTATAAAGTGAAGGAAAGCTTTTTCATGTCAAAAAATTTTCAGCAATATAAAAGGAAAAAGGAATGTTTAAAAAGTAAAATTCCTTTTCCTTTTGGTAAACATTTTAGGCTCAGAGTTCCATTATAAGCCTACAACGACTTTATTTTTAGGGTATCTTACTTCATACGTGAAGCTTATTTTTTTTGTTTCTTTAGAGGCAATTTTTAAATTCCATGTTAGTAAACCGCTAGTTTCATCCAGATTAGCGCCATTAGCATCTATTAAAGTTACTTTTATTTCATTGGGGTTTTGCGATACGGGGATTTGATCTTCAATGTCTATTAAAATGCTTTGCGACTTGGTATTTCTTACTAAAATTTCTATGGTTCTGGTTTCTATTTTTTCGTTTTCTAAGGTTTTAATTTTGGTTTTATCCTTTATTTTTTTGCGGTTAACCACCATGCTTTTATCTCTGCCAAGATTTAATTGAAGGGTATCTGTGTTCGATTGATCTCCCAAATAAGTTTCGCCAACAAATGCACCATCAAAATAAATTCTACCTGCGCCAGGCAATATTTGCAGGTCTTCCCAACCACTTATTTTACCCATTAAATAAGATTCACTGCTCAATTTGGGCACGGCGGCAAATACCAGTTCTATCGGAATTTGCTGTTCTTTAATCATTACTTTATGAAATTTGCCATCACAATCAATATCATATTTTAACTTTATGGCATATTCTGTTCTAATTAAGTTTTCACTGATCTGAATATATTCACTTAAGCTTTTTTGCGCTACATACCTTTCGGCTTCCATATCTGATTCTTGCAAGTTATCTGTGGTTCGAACTGTTTGTTTTTGTAATGGCCTAGCTGCATTGCTCAGCGCTTTTTGCTTCATCTGCTGGTATTCGTAAAAACCAATATACCAGTTGGCTAAATTTGGCTTGATATTTAACTCCATGGGATTGCTACTGCTTAAACTTAAGTTCGCATTTCGCCAGTTTAAACCAGAGGTCTGACTTATTTTTGCGAAATATTTAATGGCGATTTGTTTGTTGCTGGCATTGGCCAATAAATCATAGCTTGGAACCCAATTGGCATTAGCAATAAAATAATTAAAGTTGATAAGCGCTAAGCCTGCTTGCTCTGCATAAACGGTAATTAAGATTTGGTGAATGGGTTCGGCCGCTAATCTTGTATCGTTTAGATTTCCATTTTGCAATAAACTTAATTCTTCATGTCTTAGGTTTAGTCTGTTTTTTTCTTTTTCAAAGCTGTCTTTGCGACGTTTCCATTTTAACTCTAAATTTAAAATTTCACTCAGTTTTTCTCTAGTAAATTCCATGCTAGATTTTAGCAAAGGAAGTGAGTCTCTCTGCGATTTTCCATTTATTAATGGGTGATTTAATAACATCTTTTTTTCTTGTTCTAGTGCACTAAGTTGATTCGCAACTTGTAGTAAATGGTATTCATTTTCTTCCAGTGAATCGATTACTTGTGCAATGGCTTTGGCATAAATAGGAGCTATAGATTTTTTTTCTTTGTACCTAATTTGCGTATTCACTTCCATTAGGGTTCCACCTTTAGCATTGGCTTGTAGCGTATTTTCTTGGATGCTTCCTGAGATGTTTTCAAATATAAATACATTGTTTCCTGCTTGCACATTTACCTGTTCGCTGTAATATAAGTGTGCTCCCGATAAATAAACCATCACGCGGTCTAATGAAGCAAAAATTGGTTTACTAGCGCTAAGGCTTTGAACCCATAATAAGGCAATCCATAAAATTTTAATTTGATTTTTCATATGTGTGTATTTAAGGTTTTGCTATATAGATGCGGGTGCACATATAATTCCATAAAATTTTTTAAAAAAAATGCATATTTGTTTTTCATGCCCGCTGCATTAAAAGATTTGACAGATTTAGAATTGTTGCTGAGCTATCAGAAAGAGGCTGATGCGCCTGCGCTTGGAGAACTCTTTAAGCGTTACGCATTAATGTGTTTTGCCGTGGCCAATAAATATCTTAAAAATGAAGAGGCTTCGCACGATGCCGTGATGCAAATTTTTGAGAACCTTTGCACTAATATCCCCAAACAACCCATTCTTCAATTTAAACCTTGGTTGCACAGTGTAACTAAAAACCATTGTTTAATGCAACTGCGAAAGCCTAATGTATTTAAGCACATATCGCAGTTAGAGGAAGAGAATGAAGAGGGATTTATGGAAAATGTGCCAGAAATGCATCTAACAGATGAAACTTGGCAGTTAGAAGAAAAATTACAGCATTTAGAATCAGCCATGCTCGGTTTAAACCCAAAGCAACAAACCTGCATTCGTTTATTCTATTTGCAAAATTTGAGCTACGAAGAAATTGCCTCCCAAACTGGATATGCGCTAAATGAGGTAAAGAGTGCGATTCAAAATGGAAAGCGAAATTTGAAAATAAAATTGGCAGAAAATGGAATTACGTATCTTATCATTTGTTTTATATGGATGCAACAGAGTGCTTAAATAATACCCAGTGGGAAGCCTATTCGCAAGGTAAGCTGGCTGCGCAGGAGCATGCTCTGATGCAAAGTCATATGCTAACTTGTGAACTATGTGCCGATATCAAAGAAGGAATAGATGCTATGGCAAATCCTGATCAATTGGTTCACATTGTAGGCAAATTGAATACAGCAATAGATAAGCAATTAGCTACTAAAAAAGCACGCATATTACCTATTTATTATTGGCTTTCTGCGGCGGCCATATTGCTGGTAAGTTTGTCGGTTTTGTTTTTTCAATTGCCGCAAGAATCCTTGCTTACATCTGCAGCCATAGAGCCCGAATTATTGCCAAGTTCACCAAATAATTTGCCTGAAAGTGATCAAAAAATAAAAACGGGTACACTAAAAAAAGAGTCGCATGCAAACCATTCAGTTAAGGTTCAAATAGCGCAGAAAAGGGCGGATAACAATATGGCTGATCTGGTGGAAAAAGAAGCAGTAGTTATGCCTCAAACAGAAGAGGTAGTTGTGGCAAGTAAGCTGGCTGAAGTGCATGCTTCTTCAGCCTCTTTAGCTGATGTGGCTGAGTCTGATGCTGCAGAAACTAAAATAGTTAGTAAGACTGAAAATGAGATGTTGAACAGTCCTAGAAAGCGAGGTAAAATCTTGCCTGCGCAGGTGTCTAATAAAAATAATGAGCCAAACAATGGATTGATATATGCCAAAGATTTGCCTGTTAAAAACCTAGGTTCAGTAGATAGTTTAGCTTGGAAATTGGCCAACCAACAATTTGATAGGGGAAGTTTAGATTCGGCTCAAGCGAGTTTAGCCCCTTTGCTGCGTATGCCTTTTTGGCGTGATGATGCAGAATGGTTACAGCTTGAGATTTATCAAAAGCAACAACAGGTTGAAGCGTATCAAGCTTTGCTCAATCGCATTGCATCTAGAAACGGAAAATACAGAAATAAAGCTTTGTTACTGCTGAAATAGAAGCTTGTGCTGAAAAAAATCTAAATCACTTATGCCATTTCTATCAATAAGGTGTTTTTTTCAACTACCTGCTTTGGCTCAACCGCTACTCTTTTAACCGTTCCATCGCCATCTGCTTTAATCACGTTTTCCATTTTCATGGCTTCTAATACCAATAATGGGTCGCCTTTTTTTACCACATCTCCTTCACTGGCAATTACACGCAATACTAATCCCGGCATAGGCGCTTTGATGTTATTGTTTTTATTGGTCATGAGTTTATCCATGCCAAGTTCACTCAACAAAACATCATATTTATCTTTGATAGCAATTTCTTGTTTCACACCATTTACTAAAATGCGCATGGTTTTACTATTCTCTGCTTTTTCTAAAAGTTCTATAGAATAGCTTTTTTGTTGAATAATGAGGTGGAATTTAGTAGGTGATAATTTTACCACATCTGCCTCTACGGGTTTTCCATCTAACATTGCTACACCGCTTACCGCGTTGTAAACAAAATCCTGATTGTTTACTTTAATATTTAACATAGAAATTTCTTTACTTGCAGCTCTATTCGCAATATGAAAAAAAATATTTTACCATTATTTTTCTTGCTCAGCGCTGTGATGGGCTGCAAAATAAATAAAAAGGCTGCAATGCCCATAGAAAATTTTATGATGGAGGAGGTTTTGGTTCAGCCAAAAAATGTAAAGCCTACCAAATATCAGCCTATGCCCACCCAATTGGCCGATTTAATTCATACCAAATTGCATCTCTCTTTCGATTATCAAAAGCAATGGGTTATTGGTTCAGCCCATTTATGGATAAAACCATACGCAAAAAGTTTGAGTGAAATAGAATTGCATGCCCAAGGTTTTGAACTCAAAAAAGTAGCCATTATTTCAAAAAAAGATACGATAGAGCGAACCTATAGGTATGATGGAAAAAAACTTAATATTGATTTGGCTCGTGCATACCAGGCAACAGATACTTTTCAAATGTATATTGATTATGTAGCAAAACCCTACGCGTTAAAAGCCGAAGGAGGCGAAGCCATTACCGATTCCCGGGGTTTGTATTTTATTAATCCGTTGGGAACTGACCCAAATAAACCTAGACAAATATGGACACAAGGAGAAACTGAGTATAATTCATGTTGGTTTCCAACCATTGATTTACCCAATGAAAAGCATACCCAAGATATTTTTTTAGTGGTAGATTCTGCCGAGGTTAGCTTAAGTAATGGCGTATTAAAGCGTTCACAAAAATTGCCACAGGGAAAAAGGCTCGATCATTGGCAGCAGCTTAAACCGCATGCACCTTATTTAACCATGATTGCCATAGGTAATTTTGTAGTTACTAAAGATTTTTGGCGCGGAAAAGAGATTAGTTATTACTTAGAACCTGCTTATGCTCCTCACGCGCGATTAATATTTGGCAAAACACCTGATATGTTAACTGTTTTCTCTCAAATTACAGGTGTTGAGTATCCTTGGGATAAATTTTCTCAGGTAGTATGCAGAGATTTTGTAAGTGGCGCAATGGAAAATACTACAGCAGTTGTACATTATGAAAATGTGCAACACAACCCGCGTGAGCACATAGACAATCCGCATGAAGATATAATTGCACACGAATTATTTCATCATTGGTTTGGCGATTTGGTTACGAGTAAAACATGGAGTCAGTTACCCCTCAATGAAAGTTTTGCCACCTATGGAGAGTATTTATACAATGAAAGAGCCTATGGTAAAACCTTTGCAGATAAGGTATTTGATAAAAATATTCAGGCTTATTTACGGAGTTCTAATAAATTTAAGGTGAGTCCAGTACGCCATTTTTATGCTCATCCAGATGATATGTTTGATGTGGTGAGCTATCAGAAAGGTAGTTGGATTTTGCATCATTTACGGTCTTATGTGGGCGACTCAGCATTCTTTAATGGTATGCATATTTACCTAACCAAAAATGCGTATAAAAGCACAGATATAGATCATTTAAGGCATGCTATGGAAGAGGCAAGTGGGAGAGATTTGCACCTCTTTTTTAAGCAGTGGTGGGAAGGAACGGGTCACCCTGTATTACTTACCCAATTACAGTTTGATGCCAAAGCGAAAGCCTGGAATTTATTGGTGCAGCAACAACAAGATTCTAGCTTCGGATTATTTAACATAGAAACGCATGTGTCTTATTTGCTAGCAGATTCTGCTTCAGAAAATGTTCAAGTACAAACAATTCCAATAAGCATTCAAAATAAGAAAGAACGTATCCCATTGCCTTTGTTAAGTGGGGGTGAGAATGCACCGAAAATAGTCTCTTTTTGGCTCGATCCGTATGGAAATTTACCTGGTGAATTGATTGATGTAAAATTACCTATTGCCAACTTGTTGCAATTAAAATCGTCACCCAATTACCGTTCAAAAATGCTGGCCTTAGAGTCGCTTGCTTACTTAAAATATGAAGAAAATAAATCTGTTTTAATTGATGCCGTAAAGTATTGCTTGCAAACCAAAGAGCCTTATTACATACAAGCAGGAATGAGTTTATTTGGCTTTTATGATTCTTTGTATTATCCGTTTGAAAAAGAAATATGCGCATTGGCAAAGGAATCGCGTGAAGCCTATGTTCGAGAGGATGCTAGTTTTTGGGTGGCTGCAAAAAGCAAATGGGAACTGGCCGAACCAATAATACGAAGCGGCTTAAAAGATTCTTCTTTTGCGGTAGTTGCTACCTGCCTGCAGGCGCTCTTTGAGGCCGAACCTGATCAAGGCATTGTGGCATGTGGAGAGTTGGAACATTTGCCTTCTGCCACCTTACAAAAGCGTATTGCTTGGATTTATGCTTCGCAGGTTGCATCTAACAAGAATGCCTATTTTAAAAGTATTTTGGGTAAGTTTGGGTTCAACCGAAATGCTATTTTGAGCGCTTATGGTAAATATTTATCTGGTGAAAGTGTGGATGAATTGCAGGTGGGACTCCAAATTTTAACCGAGTATTACCTAACAAATAGCGATAGAGATAAAGCCAAGCATATGGAGTCTGTGCTTCAAGAAATAAAAGACAGAACAACCCATAACTTAGATCAGGTAGCGGCTTATCAATCGCTTGAGAAATTGGTTCAGGCTAAATAGCCATTAGGGTTTAAAACTAAAGTTTAATTGGTCGGTGGCTACAACCTCCCAGGTGCGTTTGTGTTGCAGAAAGAGAACGATTCTAAAATTTTCAAGGTTTAAATCTGCATTTACTGGAATTTTAAACATGCCTTCGCTGGTTTTTATGTGTTGGGTGAAAATACCCCGAACTACATTGTGGTGATGTAGCACCAATCCGGCATTTTCGCCACCTTTAACCTGGCTATTGATTTCTTTTTGCACAAATGCCGCCATCAGTTGCATAGAATCAATATTTCCCCATGTCTGGTATGCAATTAATAAACTATCTTCATTGGCAACTCCAGTAACCCTCGACCGTAAATAGTGTTTGCTGGGTTTGGAAAGTGCAGATTGAATGGCCATGCCAATGCCCCGTTTATCGCCACCAGCATAATCCTTATCTGATCCATTAATAAATACCATGGGCGTGTAGAGTGCTTTTAAGTTTTTTCTATACACATACTCTTGCTGACGCAATGAGTAGGCAGAATCAGAGAATGGATCTACCCAGCCAGATTTATTCCAAATTACCACATGATAATCGATAACGTATACGGGCGATTTACTGCTATCAGAAATATGAATTACTTCTTTTAAAAATTGATCGGCAAAAGGGCAACTGCCGCAGCCTTCAGAGGAAAAAAGTTCTATTAAAACGGCGGGTTGGTATAATTTTTCGCTGCTTGTTTGGGCAATAAGTTGGCTCAGGCCGAACCAAAGAAATGCGATGCTAAAAATAACTTTTCTCATATTTTTTTCACTTGAAAAATTTGGATCTAATTCCAATAAAATATTGGTCGAATATAAGTCTTTGCCTCAAAAAACGCAGAATTCCTTATTTTAATATATCCATGATAGCGTGCTTTGCGTCTTTAAATTGAAACTGGAAACCTGTTTCAATTATTTTTTCGGCAGAAACATGCTGGCTTGATAACAACATGTCTGCCATTTCCCCTTTTAGTGCTTTTAGCATAAATTTGGGTACAGGAGGTAAAAACTGGGGCTTATGTAGGGCTTGGCAAATGGCTTGGGTAAGCTCGTTGTTGGTGGCATATTGCGGCGCCACGCCATTAAAAATGCCCGAATATGGCTTGTTTTTAACTAAATGAATAAAGATATTACTGAGGTCGTTTATGTGAATCCAAGGGGTTTTTAAATTTTTTTCGCCCAATGGTGCAGCTAAACCCCATTGGGCAAGCTGCGAAATTTCTTTCACAAATCCGCCTTCTTTAGCCAAAACAATGCCAATTCTAACCAAACATGTCCGAATTCCTAGTTCGGCAATTTTTACCGATTCTGCCTCCCATTGTTTGCAAACTTCTGCTAAAAAATTGCTAGCAAATGTGCTTTCTTCATTTACAATACCCATTGGATGGGTTCCATAAATGCCAACTGCCGAGGCGCCAATAAAACTCTCTACTTGGTTTGGATTACTTTTTAAGGTATTATACAGTAGCTGAGTACTTAGGGTTCTACTCTCTAAAATTTCCTTTTTATACGCTTTTGTCCAATTGCTATCTGCAACTCCCGCACCAGCCAAATGAATAATCGCCTGTGTTTGCTGCAATGCCGCTGTATCTATTTCTCCAGCAGCTGGATTCCAGAAGTACATGGCGCGCTTTCCTTTTTTTGGATTTCTACTCAAAAAAGCAACATCAAACCCTAAATTTTCTAGATTTTTTGTTAGGTTTGAACCCACTAGTCCAGTACCTCCTGTGATTAAAATTTTATTCATGCTAATACTAAAACAATTTAAGGTGCCCAATGTTTAAAGATTTAACTATTCATATTAAAAATACTTTGGGAATTTTTTCTATAAAAGATATTGAGGCAATAACCGGAATCAAAAGTCACACCTTGCGAATCTGGGAGCAGCGCTATGGCATTGTGATTCCAAAGCGCAGCGATACCAATATACGTTATTATGACGATGCCGATTTGAAAACGCTGCTCAATATTAGTGCACTAAATGATAATGGCTATAAAATTTCTGATATAGCTAAAATGACTACCCATGAAATTGCCGAGAAGGTAATGCATTTGGGTCAACATAGCACCGAATACAAAATACATATTCGTTCTTTTATTTCTGCTATGATGAGTTTTGATGAAACTGGTTTTCACAAATTACTCAATACCTATATCTTGCAATATGGCATGGAGCACGCATTTTTGCAAATTGTGTTTCCGTTCTTAGCTGAAGTGGGTCTATTGTGGCAAGTTGGATGTATTTTACCGAGTCATGAACATTTTGTGTCTAACATAATCAATCAAAAAATTTATGTTGCATTAGATGGTCAGGTAGGCAAGTTTAATGGCGACAGAAAAAAGTTTTTGTTGTTCCTGCCAGAAAGTGAGAAACATTCTATTGGTTTGTTATTTGCCAATTACTTAATTCGTTCGCGTGGACATGAAGTGCTGTATTTGGGACAAGAGGTTCCTTTGGTAGATTTGCGCGATGCATTTGGAAAGGAGAGTCCGAATTACCTAGTTACGATGATGACAGCTGCACAGCCAGATATAAACAAACAAGCTTTTGTTGAATTTCTATCTACTTCATGGCCAAATAGCGAAATCATATTAACGGGAGCGCAGTTCTCTGATTGTAATTTAGACAATTGCCAAAACGTAAAGTTAATCCATACGCTTCAAGATTTTATATTATTTCTTGATTCAAAGAGTTCGCTCGGCCTCATTTCTCATGTAAACTAAGTTTGAGCCTGCTAGTTACTTTGCATAACCATTAAAATATTGTTTAGCTCTTTTTCGCTTACCACTTGGTAGCCTGCCGGAATTTCAAAATAGCTATTTTCTATTGGGAGTTTCATCACTAACTTCACCGTCATGGTCATGCTAATTCCGCTTTCTAAGAGGCTATATTGCATTAAAAAGCCAGGAATAGATTTCAGGTTTGGGTCGTTTTGGGTATTGTAGGGAGGGATTTCTTTGGTGAACCAACATATGGTTTCTTTGGTTATTCCATTAACCTTTCTGGTAACAATTGCTTTCTGGCAATTAAAGTCGACTATCTTCTTATATTCATCTACTATGTTAACGCCAAGAAAAGTTGAATTGGAATCTTTCGGCGACATGCTTTTTCGGATTTCAACCATCTCGCTATCCGATTTGATTAAGGCAAATTTTTTTCCTTTTATGTTGAGTAGGATGATGTTCCTGGCAGAATCGCCATCGTAGATAGTGGTGTTTTTGCCTATTCCTGAAATGCCCATTTCCATGCGTGTTTTTGAGCCTTTAAAATAAAAGCTGGCATCATGTGGGAGCATATGTTCATTTCTGAGCATTTCGGGCGGTAAATTTTGATAACTTATAGCATAAAGTATTTTACCTTCTTTTACAATATTTTGAAGAAAAGCGCATTTAAAAGAAATGAGCAACGTAAAAACAAGAATCAGTTTTTTTACCATGAAAGTTTTTCTTTATTTAAAAATGCTTGTATGCCTTTTTTGCAATCCTCGGATGAGCGTGCTTTTGCGTTCATATTCGCTGCATAGTCTATGGCTTCCAATAAACCTAACTCGGGCACCTTTACAAGCATTTCTTTTGTTGCCGCAATGCTTTGAGAAGAGGTGGTATGGCAAAGTTTAATGGCAAATTGATGGGTCTCTTCTTGTATGGTGTTGGGGTTTAATACATCAGAAATTAAGCCCATTTCTAAGGCTTTTTGCGCATCAAATACATCACCGCTTAACAAGATTTTTTTGGCTGCTTTTTCGCCTAGCATTCTCAGTAAAAATACCATTACAATAGCAGGTATAAATCCAATCTTTACCTCAGTATAAGCAAATTTTGCCGCTGGGCTTGCAAAGCAAAAATCACAAATAGTAGCTAATCCGCATCCGCCTGCAAATGCAGCTCCCTCCACTTGTGAAATAATTATTTTTTTGCTTTGATAAATCTGCAAATACAATGCCGCTAAAAGCTTACTGTCTGCTAAGTTCTCTTCATAAGTATTGTTTTGAAGTTGTTGCAATGAAGCCAAATCAGCGCCAGAGCAAAAGGCATCCCCATTTGCTTTTAGAACAATTACTTTACAGTTTGAATCCTGCTCTGCATGGCTTAAGGCATCTTTAATTTCTTGCACAAAAGCATAACTAAGTGCATTTCTTTTTTCTGGCCTATTTAGGGTTAAATACCCAACCCTATCAACTACTGAATATACTACTAAAGGTTCCATCACTACAATGATAATTCAAAGGCGCCATTTTCGGTAATATCATGGTAAGGAATTTGTTTTTTTTGTAAAATTGTTATGTATATTTTTTTTCGATATAAGGGGATGTCGGAATGCAGGATTACTTGTTGAGGTTTGCTCTGGTCCAATAGTTGCATCAAATTTTGTGGTTTTTTGCCGGCTAAAAGCACGATTGCATGGTCTAAGTTTTTGCTTAAACAGCTTTGTTGTAATACATACAATTTTTGTTTGCTTGGCAAGGTAAGGCAGTAATTAGTGCTGTCTAGGCTATGCCATTTTTGATGGGTTGCGGGGTATACCATTAGGTAGGGCCGAACCAATTTTTCTTTTATTCCTGCTGAATCATTGCCGCGATGCCATATTTGCAAGGTGTACGATTGTTGCACTTGCAGCACAAGGCTATGTTTACGCGCATAAATACACAAACTATTTCTTTTATGATTTGTCCAACTTCGGTTCAAACCGAAAAAGGCAAGCACAATAAGTATGAGTAATATACTTTGGATGGCCATACTATTTCTGCTAGAAAAGTATTGAATACAGGCTATGCCAATGAGGTAATAGGCGCAAATACTGGGAATTGACCAAATAATTGAATCTATGGAGGAATAGGGGAGTTGAGCCAAAAAAAGGCTAATTCCTGTGATTAGCGTAATGAGTTTTCCTAAAAGAAAGCCAAGCCAAGTGGCCAATATTTGTATCGGTGAAACAATAAGCAGCATAATTCCACCATAAATAATAAGTGTACTAAGGGGTATGATTAGTAAATTGGCTAGCAGAAAGTAATTTGGAAACTGGTGAAAATAGTAAATGCTAATGGGTATAGTAAGGGTTTGCGCAGCCAAACTAATGGCAATGATTTTCCAAATTTCATTGAATAAAGTATATTTAAATTGAAATAGTAAATTGAGAAAGGGGTAAAAACCTAATATGCCAGCAACTGCAGCAAAACTTAATTGAAATCCAACATTATACAGCATATAGGGTTTTATGGCCAATAGCAAGAACCCGGCTGCACTCAAACTGTTGAATGGATTACTGCTTCTGCTTAGTTGTTTCCCAACTATTACAAAACTAAACATTACGCAGGCTCTCAGTATTGAAGGCGACAGGCCACAAATGAGCGCATATAGCCATATGCCAAAGAGTTCTAAAATGGCTTTTATACCTTTGCCGTGAGGTAGTTTTACAAGCCAACTCATGAGCCAATTGAGTAGCATAAATATTAGGCCTACGTGCATCCCACTTACAGCAAGTACATGAAGGGTTCCTGTTTTACTAAATGCATCATTTATTTCTTCGTCTATGTCTTTATCATAGCCATAAAGCAATGCTTCAGCAATAGCAATTTCGTTTTTATTCGATAGGTTTTTTTGAAGCGATTGATGGATATAATCTTGAAAAGTGAAAACCTGTTGAAGGATAGTATTTCCTTGTTTTGGTCTAAACAGAATGGCCGAGTTTTCTGCTAAAAAACATTGGTGAAAAATGCCTTTTCTCTGCATAAATGTGCGAAAATTAAAACCACCTGGATTGTTGTTAGCAACAATTTCTTGGATACCCGATTTAATTAAAAATTGGTTGCCATAATGAGCGGGTAATGCGGGTGTGTTTTTACCAAATAGTAGTAATTTTCCGCTGCAGGGTATAGCTTTTTTTTCTTCTGTGTAGCAGGCAATAATTTCTGCCTCTGCCTTCCACCTTTGATGTGTAAATTGAGGTTTTTGTGTAATTTGAACCAATATAGCTGAATAATTTTGGGCGCTAAAATGGCCTAAGTGCTGCTTATTTATGTCTAGTTTTAAGCAACATGCACCCAGACAAATAAAAATAGTAAAATAGGCTAAGCCCAGTTGTAATGGGCTATTGATGGTTTTAGAAAATAGACGGGTTAGAATAATGCTAACAAAAGCGGCCAATGCCAATAAAGCACCATTCAGCCAAGAAAAACTGAAGTGTTCTGTCCAAATAATTCCCATAACAAAGGCAATTAAAATTCGAACAAAAGGCATTTGTTGCCAGAAGCTAGGCATGATATTTACACATTAGAAAATTAAATTTGACTTAATTTAATGTTTCATTAGCTTTGAAACAAAAACACTATGTACGATTTACTATTAACTATTCACAATTTAGTTCGTTGGTTTTTTCTTGCTGCTGCTTTATATGCGCTGTTTAGGGCTGTAAAAGGAGTTAGTGGCAATGCAGTGTATTCTAAAAGTGATATGACTGCCGGGGCATTGCTGGTAGCTGCCGCTCATACCATGCTTTTGTTGGGTTTAATACTTTGGTTTATTAGTCCAAATGTACAAGCAGCACTCGCGCAAATGGCCGTGTCAATGAAAGACAAGGCTGCCAGATTTATTTTAATTGAGCATCCTTTAACAATGATTATTGCAGTTGCACTTATTCAAATTGGTAGAATTCGTTCAAAGAAAGCCTACGCAGATATAGATAAACACAAACGCAGTTTAATTTTTTACGGGATAGCCTTGGTATTGGTTCTTTCAAGAATACCTTGGCATGTTGGACTTTAAAACCATTCTATGGGCAGTGCTAATAGCCCTCATTGTTGGGCTATTATCTGCTTTTTTTCTCTTTAGTTTAGATTTTGTAACCCAACTGCGTGATGAACACCATTGGTTTATTTTTGCACTACCCTTTGCTGGTTTTTTGTGGGGTTTGTTATACCTGCGTTTGGGTAATGAAGGAAGCTCAGGAAATGAGGTATTCATTCATGCCTATGAAGATTCGGCGGTAAAGGTGAGTTGGCGCATGGCGCCTTTGGTATTTCTAGGTACACTCATTTCGCATGTGTTTGGTGCTTCTGCAGGCAGAGAAGGGGCTGCCGTTCAAATGGGTGGATCGGTGGCGGCTCAATTGGCAAGATTTTATCCTTGTAGTCTTGCTGAAAAACGCTTATTGCTACTTATGGGAATTGGTGCTGGATTTGCAGCTGTATTTGGCACTCCGCTGGCAGGCTTTGTTTTTGCATTTGAGTTTTTCTGGACGAAAGAAAATCTATCTCAAGCTGCAATTCCGGTTTTCTTAGCTAGTTTTTTGGCGCATTTTGTTTGTTTATTTTGTGGTGTTCACCATACTGTTTTTCCAGCTATAGTATTGCCCGATTTATCTTTCGGAGTAGTTTTTAAGGTAATGATAGCAGGGGTAATTTTTGGGCTAACTGCGCGCCTATATATTACAGTAAGTAAATACTTTACACAGCGCTTAGCTTATGTTCAATCGCTGCCGTTGCGCTTAATGTTGGCAGGATTTATTATGGCTATTTTAGTCTGGTATTTTAAGGCTTATGAGTATATTGGCTTAGGTATTCCAGGTATCATACATGCCTTCGAAGAGCCACAAGCTTTTTATGTTTTTGCTATCAAAATATTTTTCACTGCATTAACACTCTCTGCAGGGTTCAAAGGCGGAGAAGTAACGCCTTTGTTTTTTATTGGGGCAAGTGTAGGAAGTGCATTGGTTTGGATCATCCCATTACCCCTTACTTTTTTAGCAGCCTTGGGATTAGTTGCTGTATTTGCCGGCGCTGCCAACACTCCCTTGGCATGTATATGTTTGGGTGCAGAATTATTTGGCGCAAACATTTTGATATATGCCGCAATTGTTTGCATTTGTGCTTTTCTTAGCTCGGCCTTAGTCAATTTCCATAGGAACTTCCATTAACAATAAGGCTGTATCTGTATTGGGTTTAAATACCACTTCGCTACAATCCCATAATCCCAAGCCATCCCTATCTGCAAGTAAGTATTCTTCCACTTCCACTTTGCCTTTTAATACAAAAATATACAAGCCATTCTTATTGTCTTTTAACGGGTAAGTATGGTTTGAACCAGCCGTTAAATCTGCCAAGTGAAACCATGCGTGTTGGTTCAGCCATACGCCTGGCTCGTTCTGATTTGGGGAAACTATTTGCTGGAATGTATTGTGTCTATCTAGTTTGTTTAAACTAATTTGTTGGTATCTTGGCTTTACATTGCGTTGATTGGGGAACACCCAAATTTGTAAAAACTTTACAGGTGCTGTTTGGCTTTTATTGTATTCGCTATGGGTTATTCCAGTGCCGGCACTCATAACCTGTATATCTCCGTTTTTAATGACAGAAACATTTCCCATGCTGTCTTTGTGCTCCAAATCGCCTTCCAATGGAATAGATATAATTTCCATGTTGTTATGTGGGTGACTCCCAAATCCCATTCCTGGTGCCACATAATCGTCGTTTAATACCCTTAAGGCGCCAAAGTGCATTCTTTCTGGATTATGGTAGTGGCCAAAGCTAAAGGTGTGTTTACTTACCAACCAACCATGATTGGCATTTCCGCGTGTTTCTGCTTTATGTAATACTGATTTGCGCATAATATCGTTTCTTTAAATGGGTTGCAACTGTTTGTCTTTTCTACCTATGCTAGGTAGTTTTGGGTCGATTTTAGCTTTAATTTCTTGTTTAAGTATACTCAATATTTGTTTTCTTACAAAATGTTTGTGTACCACAATGCCTATACTTCTATATGGCACCGGTGCAGCAAATTGAACGATTTTATTTTGTTCAGTTGCCGGTAAATCAATAGCAGCTAAATAGGGGAGTAAGGTATCCATTTTATTTGCCAATACAAATTTCATTAGGCTGTCTATGGAACCTGCACTGTATTTAAAATTTTCAATTTTATTCCTTTTTTTCAATTGAATATTGCATAGCTCTAGGGCTTGCGCACGCATGCAATGCCGCTCTTCCAATAGGCATAAATTTTTAGTTTCTAATTGATTTGTTTTAATGGTTTTTTGGATCGACCCCATTTCTGTATAATACACAAAGGGTTCATTATATAAATGATGCTCTACCAATTCTTTTTCATGAAGTGGCGTAGAAACAATACCGATATCTAATTGCCTTGATTTTACCAATCGAATAATTTCCTCGGTAGTTTGCTCCCGCACGCTAAGTTCAAGTTTGGGGAGTTTTTGCGAAAAACTACGCAATACAAGTGGAATAACATAAGGCGCAATGGTTGGAATAACAGATATACTTAAAGTGCCTTTTACTTCTCCTTTAATTTCTTGTGTAAGTACAGTGAGGCTGTCAATTTCTTTGTTGATCTTTTTTATTTGTTCAAGTATGGCCTCTCCTTCAATGCTTAAGGCAATAGGCTTTTTTTTGCGGTCGAATATCTGTATCCCAAGCTCGTCTTCAAATTTAGATATCATAGTGCTTAGGGTCGACTGAGAAATAAAACAGCTTTCTGCCGCGCGCTCAAAATGTTTGCTTTCTGCCAAAGCAAGAATGTACTTAAATTGTTGAATGTTCATCTATTTTATCAATGACAGTATTTAAAATATAGTTTTTATCAAACAAATAAAGTGCTTTACTTTGTATCAACAAACAAAATTTTTTAACACCTACAATAATGAAAAAATTAGTACTGATTGCTGCGTGTATGGCCTCATTTGAGCTCATGGCGCAAACAACGGCTTCGGCTGCTAAAAAGGGCGAATGTCCTATGGGTTTTGGTGCCGCACCAAAAACAGAATCGCGCACAGGTGATGTGCCTGCTTCAAAAAAAACCGGACCAGGTAATAAGGATTGGTGGCCAAATCAATTGGATTTAAGTGTGCTCAGGCAAAATACGGCTGCCTCTAATCCAATGGGCGTTAATTTTGATTACAAAAAAGAATTTAACAGCTTAGATTATTATGCCTTAAAGAGCGATCTTAAAAAATTAATGACCGAATCGCAGGATTGGTGGCCGGCAGATTACGGCAATTATGGTCCGCTTTTTATTAGAATGGCATGGCATAGTGCGGGTACATACAGAACAGGCGATGGTCGTGGAGGTTCTCGCGAGGGTCAGCAACGTTTTGCGCCACTCAATAGTTGGCCAGATAATGCCAATTTAGATAAGGCACGTAGGTTATTATGGCCCATCAAACAAAAGTATGGTAGCAAAATTTCATGGTCGGATCTAATGATTTTAACTGGCAATGTTGCTATGGAATCTATGGGCTTTCCAACTATAGGTTTTAGTGGTGGTAGGCCAGATGTTTGGGAGCCAGAAACAAATGTATATTGGGGTTCAGAAAACAAGTGGTTGGAAGACAAACGCTACAGCGGGGATAGAAATTTAGAAAATCCGCTTGCTGCTGTGCAAATGGGTTTAATCTATGTAAATCCTGAGGGTCCTAATGGGAATCCTGATCCAATTTTGGCTGCTAAAGACATTCGTGAAACATTTGGCAGAATGGGTATGAATGATGAAGAAACAGTTGCCTTAATTGCGGGTGGACATTCGTTCGGAAAAACACACGGTGCTGGTCCTGCTAGTCATGTTGGACCAGAACCAGAAGCTGCTAAAATTGAGGAGCAGGGTTTAGGTTGGAAGAGTTCATACAAATCTGGTAAAGGTGCCGATGCGATTACTTCTGGTTTAGAGGTAATATGGACAGCCACTCCAGCGCAATGGAGTCATGGTTATTTTAAAAGTTTATTTGCAACAGAATGGAAGTTAACGAAGAGTCCAGCCGGTGCAAACCAATGGGTAGCGGTTGATAGCAAGGTAATGTTTCCAGATGCTTTTGATCCAAACAAAAAGCACGCGCCAACCATGTTAACAACAGATTTATCGCTAAGATATGATCCTGTATACGAAAAAATTTCTCGCAGGTTTTTAAACAATCCAGAAGAATTTACCATCGCTTTTGGAAAAGCTTGGTACAAATTAACGCACCGCGATATGGGGCCACGTGCTTTGCATTTAGGACCAGAAGTACCTAAGGAGCAATTTATTTGGCAAGATCCAATTCCTGCTTTAAATTATACAGTAATAGATGCCAACGACATCGCCGCATTAAAAACAACACTATTAACTTCTGGATTGAGTGCGCAAGATTTAGTACTTACTGCTTGGGCTTCTGCATCTACTTTCCGCGGTACAGATTTTAAAGGTGGTGCTAATGGAGCGCGCATTCAACTTGCTCCACAGGCAAATTGGGAGGTGAATAATCCTGCACAGTTAAAAATTGTGTTGGCGAAACTTAAAGAAATTCAAAAGAAATTTAATGATAAGTCGAAAGACAAGAAAGTGTCTATGGCAGATTTAATTGTATTGGGCGGTGTAGCTGCGGTAGAGCAGGCTGCTAAGAATGCGGGTTTCGCTATAGAAGTTCCATTTACTCCTGGCCGAACCGATGCAGAAGCTGCACAAACAGATGTGAAAGCCATGGAAGTGTTGAACCCAATTGCCGATGGTTTCAGAAATTATACAAAAGCGCAGTATACGCTTCCAACTGAAGCGCTATTGATAGACAAGGCGCAACTGTTACAATTAACAGCGCCAGAAATGACTGTATTAGTTGGCGGAATGCGTGTATTGGGAGCCAATTACAATCAAAGCAAACATGGGGTATTTACTGATAAAGTGGGTACCTTAAGCAACGACTTTTTTGTGAATCTCTTAGATATGAATATTGAATGGAAGGCGATAGATGAAAAATCAGAAATATTTGAGGGTAGAGATCGCAAAACCGGAGCTGTTAAGTATACAGCCACCCGTGCCGATTTAATTTTTGGATCAAACTCAGAACTGCGTGCATTAACAGAAGTTTATGCAAGTAATGATGCCAAGGAAAAGTTTGTAATAGACTTTGTAAAGGCTTGGACCAAAGTAATGAACCTAGATAGATACGATTTAAAATAAAGCACTGCGCGCGCGATAAAAAAAAGAGGCTGCCTGGAACAGGCAGCCTCTTTTTTTTATCGCTATGTGCTAAAATTAATGCCCAGCAGATTGGTTGGCATCAATATTAAATTTCACCAATTGTTTAAACTGGTTGATGCGTTGGTCTAGCTCTTCTCTGCTTAAATCTATAATTCTCTCTGTTCCAAATTTTTCAACACAGAAAGAGGCCATGGCCGAACCATAAATGATGGCATTTTTCATATTTTCAAAACTGATATCACCCGTTTTGGCTAAGTATCCAATAAATCCGCCGGCAAAAGTGTCTCCTGCTCCAGTTGGATCAAACACTTCTTCAAGCGGAAGTGCAGGTGCGAAAAACACCTCCTTGCCATGAAACAATAGCGCGCCATTTTCGCCTTTTTTAATAATCAAGTATTTGGGTCCCATGGCTTGGATTTTAGCCGCAGCCTTTACCAAAGAATATTCACCCGAAAGTAAACGCGCTTCTTCGTCGTTAATGGTTAAAACATCTACCATTTTAAGTGTTTGCTTTAAATCATCTAGGGCAATTTCCATCCAAAAGTTCATGGTATCCATTACAATTAAACGCGGGCGCTTATGCAATCTTTCAATAACGGTTTGTTGTACTTTTGGCGTTAAGTTTCCGAGCATCAAAAATTCACAATCTTGATATGCATCAGGAACAATTGGGTCAAAATTACCAAGTACATTTAATTCGGTAACCAAGGTATCTCTTGAGTTCATATCTGTATGGTATTTACCACTCCAGAAGAAAGATTTTTCACCTTTTTTAATTTGTAAACCCTCAGTATTTACGCCATGCGTATTCAGGTGTTCAATAAATTCATTGGGAAAATCTTCCCCAACAACAGCCACTAAATTGGCGTTTTTGGTAAAGTAAGAAGAGGCTAAAGCAATATAGGAAGCAGCTCCTCCAACTATCTTATCTGTTTTTCCAAATGGTGTTTCAATGGCGTCAAATGCCACACTACCAACGACTAATAAACTCATGTGATTTTTTTTTAAAATTTTATGCTGCAAATATTGCGAAATTAAAAATGAATTCCTATCATTGCATCCCCGAAAGGGAAATAAATTCCTTCTTAGCTCAGCTGGTTAGAGCACATGACTGTTAATCATGGGGTCCCTGGTTCGAGCCCAGGAGAGGGAGCGAATAAAAGTAAAAGGGTTATACTTGTATAGTGTAACCCTTTTTTGTTTTTATGAATATATTTTCTACTTGCCTTCTAATATTACTCTCTTTAAACTTGTACGGGCAGTCAGTTCAAAATAAGAATTGGGAGTATTCAAAAGTTGTCTATAATTCTAAAATCAATAATAAAATAATTATTACCAATAGCCTACCTAAGGGAGGTGGAATCGTTTCCCATAAAGGAAAAGAGTACAACTATTTTATTTTTTGGACTAATGTACGTAATGAAGCATCATTACCTCTGGATTTAAAAATTAAATTCCCGACAATCATTACTTTTAAATCTAAAGAATCGTACGCCAAAGTTGTCTTTACTAAGTCAAATATGACACTTGACAAAGTGCAAGAGTTCGACTATGGTCTTACGGGCATACCATCTCTTATAAATAATGAATCAAATGAATTAAAGGATTTGAATAATAGAATTTCGCCTTTCGAGAATTATTTATTCTACAGTGTAATTTTCATCCATAAAACAAAATGGCCTGTTAGGGCAGAATATGTCATAAAAGATAAAAACCTATTTTACAAGATTACAGCCGGTACAGATGTTGTAATGGTTCCTTGCGGTAGTCTTGATTTTAGAAATTGATTATTGCGATTTTTGCTAAAAGGAAATTAAAGAATGAACCTTCTTAAAAAATTTACGAAATTCAACCCTTCAATTTGCTAATTGTCACATACTCAATCATCGCATTATAGCTGCATCTTTCGTCGAAAAGGGGAGCGGATATAAAAGTAAAAGGGTTATACTTGTATAGTGTAACCCTTTTTTATTTCTTTAAAAAATGAAAATACATACTAAAATGCCTGATAGGCTAACTCCCTTTTTTCTTAAAGAGTTAGAAATTGCTGGTAAATATTTCTCAATGAACGATTTCAGAACTAGCTGGTATCATCTTGAGAGAGCCCATATCCTTGGCCAACCCTATCCGTACCATCACACGCTAGTTCATTGGAAAATGTTACTCTTTGGTATCAAAATAAAGGATGTAAGAGAAATTATTGGTCAAATTCCCCGCTTACTAGTGGGTGGTGTTAAATCTTTTGTTGGCGAAATTCCAGCTGGTAATACCGGCGGAGCAAATGTGCCACCACTTGAAAGTATGGAGATACCGGAAGAATTGAAAAAAATTATTGAGGAGAATAAGTAACACTTATTATCACTTTTTGTAAAATTGTACGAAGTTCAACCCTTCAATTTCCTGATAGGCACATACTCAATTATCGGATTATAGCTGCATCTTTCGTCAATAAGGGGAGCAAAAAGCCTCACAGCAATGAGGGGTTTTTTTTGTGCGATTCTTGGAATCATCGATCAACG
>JAJTEN010000047.1 GCA_021298155.1 Sphingobacteriales bacterium
ATTACGAATTCGTAATTTTTAATTCGTAATTTAAAGAATTGCGTATGAAGACAAGTTTAATCCGGATTGGAAAACTGCATTTAGACTTTGCACAAAGTGGATTTGCTGAATACGCCAAACGCCTGCAACATTATACCAAATTTAGCGATGAGTTATTGGTGGTAAATAGCAAGAGCAAAGCAGAAGCTGCCATGAAGAAAGCGGAGGCAGAAGCTATTTTGAAGAAGATTTCACCCACTGATTTTGTGATTTTATTGGATGATAAAGGCAAATCATATAGCAGTGAAACGTTTGCCCAATACATAGAAGAATTACAAATGAAATATGCCCATGTGGTTTTTGTAGTGGGCGGTGCGTATGGCTTTGACGACAGTGTGTATGCGCGTGCCAATGCCAAATTATCGCTATCTGCTTTTACTTTTTCACACCAATTGGTTCCGCTCATTTTTGGCGAACAATTATACAGAGCTTTTACCATTATAAAGGGCGAAAAATACCACCATGGGTGAGTTGAAAATTACGAATTAAAAATTACGAATTACGAATAAACAATAGCTAAAGGCTAAAAGCTAACAGCCAACAGCTAAAGACTCAATACATAAAGCCGAAGAGCCAGAGGGGGATTTTATTTTTAATGCCCTGAGGTAAATCATCTATGGCCAAATAACTGTTTGGAACATTGGCTATTTGATTAAAGTTTTTTTGGGCGCCACCTACTTCAATAGTGTGGGCATTATCTATGATAAAATCGCCTTGTTGAGCTAGGGTTAATTGGTGATTTATTCCTACTTGATTGGCAAAAAACGTTTCTCGCAGTGTGCCTATATTTACTACAGACTGACTGAGATAAAGTAAATTAGTGTTTTGTAGATAAATCTTATCTGGCTTAGTAAGTTGGGTATATAATTTACCGTTTAAACGCACTAAATTTAGCACAGACGCTTTTTGTAAGGAGTTTAAATAATAGAGCAAGGTGATTCTGTCTATTTCTAGCGTCTCGGCCAATTTGGTAATATTGGGTTGATAAGGAACTTGTGTAGATAATAGGTAAATTAACTTTCTAATTTTAGGTATTTTTATTAAATCCACACTTTCCAGTAATGCCATATCTTGCTCTAAAACAACATTAACCACATTACCCAATTTATGGTGGTAGTTTTTTATTCCCTCCAAATAAAAAGGAAAATACCCATACTTTAAATACACAGGAAAATGTTGTAAGGGTTTAAATTTATCTAGTAGCTGGGGCGTTAAGTTTTCATGTTGCGTAAGAATTTCTGCTAGCGAAAATTTAGGCAAATTGAGTTTTAACTCAATATTTAAATACTCCCTAAACGACAATCCTTGCAAGTTATAAACCACACTTCTTCTGCTTAAATCTGCATTGCCTTTATATATATCTAAAATAGAAGAACCAGAAACAACTACTTTTAATTCTTTTATTTTATCACGGATGTTTTTTAACTCCTGACTCCAATTTTGATATTTATGAATTTCATCTACGAACAAATGTGTACCGCCGTTTTGAGCATGATGCTTAGCCATGCTAAGCAAAGTGTGGTTAGATAAGGCAAGATCATCCATGCTGATGTAAAGAGCAGCAGCATTGTTCCCAAATCTTTCCTTTATATGTTGCAATATCAGAGTTGTTTTCCCTACACCCCTAGAACCCAATATAAATAATAATGGCTCATTCCAATCTATTTCATCCAAAAAATCGCGCCTGAACCTAGGCTTTAAAGCTGATAATATTTCTTTGTGTTCAATATAAATATGATCCATTTTTCTTGCATATTAGTCAACAAAGGTATCAAAATTGTTTATTACAAACAACTAATAATGTAAATAAATGTTTATTACAAACAACAATTTATAGCGAAAACGTTTATTACAATAAACAAAAATTAGATCAATAGGGCACGGAATTATGGCTAACCATCCAAGCAGAAATTTGAATGAAAGGAATATTCCCTTATTCAAATCTTTCTTTGTTTATTTGTTTCTTGTTAACTATTTGGTAAATGAATTGGAAACACTTTTGGGATAAACAAGCCTTGGCCGCTGAGGGCGCCGAGCAAGTGGGGAGAATTATGGAGGGTAAGGCCTTGGAGCCTCACCTGATGGGTGCTATAGCCAAACACATTCGTGAACAATTGCAGCTTACAGCAACCGATAAACTCTTGGATGTATGCTGCGGAAATGGTAAGTTATCTCAATTAATATTGCCTTATTGTGCGGAAATAGTTGGCGTAGATTTTTCGGAGAAGTTAATTGCCGAAGCCCAACAATTAAATGCCCATAACATACAGTTTGTGCTTGGAGATGCCAGTACTTTCTCTTTGAACCAACGCTTTGATAAAACACTCTTATACTTTTCTTTTCAATATTTTGAAACCTACGCAATGGGAAAGCAAGTGATCCAAAATTTATTGCTTCACACCCATCCGGGCGGACACCTATTGATTGGCGATATATGCGATAAACGAAAATTTTTTAGCTATTATCATTCACCCAAAAAGTTGTGGAATTGGTTCAAACAAAAACTTACCAAACGCAATGATATGGGCAAATTTTGGCACCCCAATGAGTTATTGCGCATTTGCCATGAGTTAGGCGTAAAAGCTACTGTGATAGAACAAGAAAATTGGCAACCCTATGCCCATTACCGATTTGATGTTTTAATTGAAAAATAATGGGCCTGTTCTAATTTTTTTTGCACCTTAGGATACAATGCTTGCAAATACTTTGGCAGGTGTGTAAGCAGGATTGGACCACTAATAGCTTCCCAAATTAATTGGTTTGTGCTTGCCTGATATAAGGCTACTTGCACATAAGCCTCTGGCTGTGGGTAGGTATAAATTGGGTTATACATATACTTGGCAAAATGCTGCGTATACTCGGCTAAAAAGCTTGGCTGCGCCCTAGGTTCAGGCTTAGCTTGCAATTGAATACAAAGCAGGTAGCCAATTTGTTGCTGCTGCATGTGCAACTGATAATCGCTAAGATTGAGCGAATCTATATACGATTTTTGCATAAATAGATAAGCCTGTTTGGCGGGGTATTTCCAAATGCGCGTAAATTGATCTTGTGCAATTCTGCTGGCAATAATATCTGTACTTTGAATAAATACCACGGTGCCCAAATTGTTACTGGGCGCTTGCGTTTGGGTAAGTACATGGTTTACCTGTAAAGTAGGCTGAACGCAAGCCATATTGCACATAATCCATACCAAAATAAAGTACAGTTTATGCATAAAAATACACCCGTTTAACCCGTTGGGATACGCCTGTTAAAATTTCGTAGGGTATGGTTCCAATTTGTGCGCTAAGGGTTGCGATAGTTGGGTTTTCGCCAAATACAATTACCTCATCGCCGGCTTTACAATCGATCTCAGACACATCGAGCATGGTCATATCCATACAAATATTACCTACAATAGGTGCGAGTTTACCATTTACCAGCATGGCACCTACCCCATTGCTCAGCTTTCTATCTAGGCCATCTGCGTAGCCAATGGCCACAATAGCAATTTTACCATCTTGTGCCAATTTACCTTTTCTGCCATAGCCAATACTCTCTTGCGCACCAATACTTCTTACCTGAGAGATTAAGGTTTTAAGTGTTCCTATGGCTTGCAATGGCAAGGTATTGGGAGCGGGATTTACGCCATACAAACCAATACCCAAACGTACCATATCAAATTGAGCCTGCGGAAAACGCGCAATGCCTCCACTGTTTAAACAATGACGCAAAATAGGGTAAGGAAAAGCAGCACAAATAAGCTGTGCATTTTGATGAAACAAGGCAATTTGCCCTTGGGTAAATGCATCGTGACTTGGGTCTTCACTGGCTGCTAAATGCGAGAACACAGATTTTATCTGAATATTGGGATGCTGTTGAAGCAATGCGATTAAAGCTGGAATTTCTGAGGTATCAAAACCCAAGCGCTTCATACCCGAATCGAGTTCGAGGTGAATACTGGCCTCTTCCCCATTAAGCGATTGAATAAATGTCTGCAACATATCAATATGATACATCTCTGGCTCGAGGGTATAGGTGCCCAATAAATCGAAACTTTGCGGTTCGGGATTCATGACCATGATGGGCGATTGAATGCCTGCTTTCCTGAGCACAACACCTTCATCTGCATAAGCAACCGTTAAATAATCTACCCGATTGGCTTCAAGCAAACGCGCTATTTCATAACTCCCCGCGCCATAGCTAAAAGCCTTAACCATTGCCATTACTTTTACCTTGGGTTGTAATAAGGCGCGGTACACATTGAGGTTATGCAATAAGGCATTGAGGTTAATTTCGAATACCGTTTGATGCGCTTTTTTCTCGAGCAATTTACCAATGCGCTCGAAGGCAAAACTGCGCGCACCTTTCAGTAAAATGGCTTGTTGATTAAAATAACTGAGTGAAAACTGTTGGATAAATTCTGCTGTACTTGGAAAGAAAAAGGTGTGCGCCTGATTAAACAAATGAGCATGTTTACCAATGGCCGAACCAATACCAATAAGCGTATGTATTTGATGCGCTTTGCACAATTGTGCAATGTGTGTATACAGCACATCTTGCGACATACCACTCTCTAAAAAATCGCTAATAATAAGTGTGCGCGATAAACTGCCCGCATGCTCATCTAAAAACTCGAGGGCAATGCGCAACGACCCCAGATCTGCGCTATAACTATCATTAATTAGCAAACTATTTTGTTGCGCTTCTTTTAATTGCAAGCGCATATCGAGCACAGGTAAGTCTTCAAAATGAGGAAGTAAATTTGTTAAGTCTAATCCCTGCATGGCCAAAAAAGCGAGACAAGTGCTGGCGTTCCATATGGCGGCAGCATCGGTAAACGGAATCCGACATTCGGCACCTTTGTACCGCAATAAGCTGTGGTGTGGCTTTACCTCTACTTCAATATAAAAATCGGCTGCTGGGTTTTGGTTCGACCAGTCTCTGTATTTTTTTGGAAGTTGGTCTTGAATGAATTGTTGGTTGAGTGCATCAAAATACGCTTTAACTTGCGCTTGGTCTGAACCAAACAGCACTTGCTCACACGATTGAAAGAGTATATTTTTTTCTTGCAGCTTGTGCAGGTTGGATTGAAAACCCTCGCTGTGCGCCTCACCCAATAAAGTAAAAATACCCAGATTGGCTTGTAAGATATTGGCCAAGTTTTGCATCTCATTGGGTTCAGAAATTCCCGCTTCAAAAATGGCAAAATTATGTTGCGCCTGCATGTGTAAAACAGAGAGCGGCACACCCACTTGCGAGTTATAGCTTTTGGGGTTTTTAACCACTACAAATGCAGATTTTAGAATATGGGCCAACCATTCTTTTACGATGGTTTTGGCATTGCTCCCCGTAATGGCCAAAAGCGGATAGCTAAACTTTTGCCGATGTAAGGTAGCAAGTGTTTGCAAGGCGCGCAAACCACTTTGCACTACCCAAATATTGCTGTTCAAAAACTGTGTTGCATCTATGTGTGGCAAGGCCTGTTCTTCGATAATAAAATTACGCACGCCAGCCGCGTAAACGCTTTGTAGGTAGGCGTGACTATCTTGCCTGGTGCCTTTCATAGCAATAAATACCGCATGCTCTGTAAAGCGCAATTTTCTACTATCAATCAGGATAACCTGGAACATAAATGGAGTTCCATTCTCTTGCCAAATTTTGGCCCCAAGTATGTGGGCGATGCTGTTCATGATGGTGGTAAATATACTTATTTTTTTAGCATAAACTGCTGGTATAAAACAGCAGCCGATAAGGCCAAAAATACGGATAGAATAAAAAAGGCCCAAACCACTTGGGCGCTATCTGCAAAAAAGGAGAGTGAAAACAAGAAAATAAAGAGACTGCGTACCAATACATTACTCATATTAAATATACTGTTAACGCGACCCATAATATCGTTTGGAATATGCTGAAAGAAATAGGTTAAGCGCAGTACCCGAATGCCCGCATTGCTAAAACCTAAGAGCAAACAAAAAACATAAATAATCCATACTTGTGCCGAAATAAAAGCCCAGAAAAAGAGCCCAGCGGCAAGCGCTGTGAGCAAAATAATGGCTTGTATGGTTTGGTTCGAACCAAATACTTTACCCACAAACATACCTGCGGCTAAAGCCCCAATGGCATAAATTAAATCTGCGGTGGCGAAAACAGAACCATCTTGGTGTAAATGCTTTTCTACATAAATTGGCAAAAGCGAATGGATACAAACCAATAATGCGGCAAAAACAGCATAGGAGAAGAGTCCGAATACCAGCAAAGGCACATTGCTTCTTAAATAGGTAAAACCAGTTTTCACCCGCTTCATAACAGAGCCCAACTCGGGATTAAAGGTATGAACCGGTTTGTACCGAATGCCTGCAATGAGCAAAGCAGCCAAAAAATACGTGATGGCATCGAGCAAAAATATCTCCCAGATTTCCCACTTAGGAATGTACCAATGGGCTTGAATAGAAAAGCCCGCTAATTGTCCCGAGCTCGTATCTACGCCATCTATTAGCAAAGCGGCTAAAGCACCAGAGAGAATAGAAGTAGATTGCCCTACCACTTCAATCCAAGAATTTACCCGTTGGTATTGCCCAGGTTCGGTAATTTCATGGGCAAAAGCATATAGAGTTGGATAGTGAATATTGTAATTGAGCAAGGTAATGCCAAAAACAGCTATCACAAAAAAAGGAGGCAAGCTTTGGTTGTAAAAACCCGCGCTGGCAATGGCTAAAATAAGTGAACCACAAATAAGATTGATGGCTAAAAAGTTTCCTTTGCGGCTATATTTATCTACCAGTGTGCCCGCATACAAACCAAAACACAATACCAATAAAGTAATAAAACCATAAGCCAAGGTGAAGGTACTACTTTGGTTTTGTTTGGCAAAATACCAAGGCACAGCCAGCATGGTTAAGCCTTGTGAAAAGCCCGAAACTGCATTGGCTGTAAAGAGTAAGAAAAGGGCGCGGGTATTAGATGAATGAGCCATACTGCTTGCTAATAGCCCATAGTTTTAAGTACATCTTGAATGATATCTGACTCGTAACCGCGCTGCATGGCATATTGAAAAACTTTTTGCTTGAGCAACATAGGGTGTTTTATTTTTGATTTGTCTATTTGCTTTTGCAAAACTGCTTGTAAGGTCATTAGGTAGTCGTCTGGATCTATTTCTTTGAGTCCAACCCCAATACAAAAATCTGAAATTTGCCTGAGTTTGAGTTCCCGTTTTATTTTGGTTCGACCCCATTTTTTTACCCGAAACTTTCCGCCGGCGAAGGCTTTGGCAAAACGCTCTTCATTAAGGTAATTGTTTTCAATTAAAAAGAGAATGAGTTCAGCAGCTTCATCACCATAAATACCCCATTCTTGCAATTTGGCTAGTACCTCTTGGTGACATCTTTCTTGGTAGGCACAAAAATTAGCGGCTTTTAAAATGGCCTCCGTTTGGGTATGGTATTTTTTGCGCGTTTGCAAACCTTAGAGCGATTCTGCCACTACTTCTTTTACCTCTGGAACCATTTTGGTAAGCAAACCCTCTATGCCTCTTTTAAGCGTAACGGTAGAACTCGGACACCCACTGCAAGAGCCTTTGAGTTCAACAGTAACGATTCCTTCCTGAAAAGATTTAAAAGAAATCATACCACCATCTGTTTCTACAGCAGGTTTAATGTAGGTATCTAAAATTTCTAAAATTTGCGCCACCACTTGCGATTCGGCACCTTCATATTTTAAAGGCTCTGTGCGCGGATACACAATTAATTCGCCAGCTTCTACGTAGGCTTTTAAAAACTCTTTCACAATGGGAATTACCTCGTGCCATTCTGTGCCCGGCGTGCGGGTAATGGTTACAAAGTTATTCATGATAAATACACCATGAACAAAGCTAAATTCGAACAAACTTTTTGCCAATGGCGAAGCCTGCGCTTGCTCACGGGTTGGAAAATCAACGGCATCATCCGGTAAAATCATTTTGTTAAAAACAAATTTCATGGTTTCCGGATTGGGCGTTTCCTCGGCGTATATATTTAAAAATTCTTTTTCGGTGCTCATTATTGGTGTATTAAGGTATCTAAAATAGTCTACAAATCTAACATGATTTACTTAAAAAAGTTCATTTGTAGATATGTTTATTTGCCACAAGTTGCGAAGTGAGTATTTTAGTGGCATGAAAAAATGGGGAATTATTGCAGGTTTACTGCTTGGGTTAAGCCTTCAACTTGCTGCACAAAACATATATCCTATTCTTAAGAAAAATAAGTGGGGATACATGGATGCAGCAGGTAAAATAGTCATAGATTTTAAATATGATTTGGCACAAAATTTTAATGAAGGCTATGCCTCTGTTGCCTTAGGGAATATGCCGTGTTTAATAGATAAAAATGAGAAACGGGTAATAGACACTGGCCTATATCAATTTATTGGCACCTACTCAGAAGGCTTGGTTCCGGTAATGGATTATAAATTTAGGCGCTATTACCTAAATAAAGAAGGTAAAGTAGTATTAACTTTAGCGAAAGAAATATACGACTCGCGCAGTTTTTACCGGGGCTTAGCCAAGGTAGCCAAAAAAGTAGATGTGGTAGAAAATAAGTTTGGGTTCGACATAAGTAATTTGGGATATAAGTTTGGGTATATGCGCAAAGATGGCAGCATGGCCACCGATTTTATTTTTGATGATGGCGATGATTTTGAGAATCCCATTGCGCGCTTTATGCAAGGCACTAAATTTGGCTTATTGAATGAAAAAGCTGAAATTATTTTACCCGCCGAATATGAATTTATTAGTAATTTTAATGAAGGTAAAGCAGCGGTAAATAAGCTTGGAAAATTTGGCTTTATAAATGAGAAAGGTGAATTAATTATTCCGGCTACCTATGCCTATGCCAAATCGTTTAATGAAGGATTGGCTGCTGTAGAGATAGACGGAAAATACGGATTTATAGATGCCAATAACACACTGGTTATACAAGCCATTTACGATGATATTAGACCCTTTGCAGAAGGCAGAGCGGGTGTTTTTTATCAAGGTAAATGGGCGATTATAGATGCAAAAGGCAATTATATTTACCAACCCTATTTTGAAGACCTAAGTTATTATAATGAAGGCTTGTGTGCGGTTAAAGTAAAGGGCAAATGGGGCGCCATTGATAAAGAAGGAAAAGTGAAGGTTCCGTTCGAATTTCAGAGTATTGGGGTGTTTGAAGATGGCATTGCTGAAGTTATCTATAAAAGCATCAATTTATACGTAAATAGTTCAGGCGAAATATTACCTAAATAAGTTGAACGAGTTTCTCTCCACTCCTATTGCCTACCTAAAGGGAATTGGCCCAGCCAAAGCAGAACTGCTGCAAAAGGAGTTGAGCTTATTTACGTTTCACGACCTATTGTTTCACTTTCCGTATAGGCATATAGACCGGAGTAAGGTGTATAAAATTGCTGAGTTAACAGCAGACATGCCTTACATACAAGTGAAAGGCAGCTTAAGTAATTTGCGCACCCTTGGCAGCAAAGGAACAGAGCGTTTGGTGGCAGAACTTCGCGATGAAACAGGGATGATAGAATTGGTTTGGTTTCAGGGTCACAAATGGATTAAGGAGAGTCTGAAAGCGAATAAAAACTATTTGGCATTTGGCAAACCCAATGCGTTTAACAACCAAATAAATATTGTGCATCCAAATTTAGACGACCCCGAAGATGCAGCCAATAAAAAGTATTTGCATATAATGCCTTTGTACCATTGCACAGAGCGCATGAAGGCCCGTGGCATAGATTCTAAAGCCTTAATGAAATGGATTAACACCCTATTGCTTGATCCAAGGTTGCAATTGGATGAAACATTGAGTAAAGAAATTATCACAGAATACCAATTAATGGGCAAGATGCAAGCGATGCAGCAGGTGCATTTCCCAATGAATCTAACTGTGTTGGCTCAGGCCAATTACCGTTTAAAGTTTGAGGAGTTCTTTTACATACAACTGAAACTACTGCGCTATAAAGTAAAGCGCCATCAGCTATTTAATGGCATTAAGCTGGAACAAATTGGTGATTTATTTAATACTTTTTTTCACACGCATTTGCCATTTGCCTTAACCAATGCCCAAAAGCGCGTATTAAAAGAAATACGTTCAGATGTAAAGGCCGGGTTTCAGATGAATAGGTTGGTGCAAGGCGATGTGGGTAGTGGCAAAACAGTGGTGGCTTTAATGAGCATGTTGATGACGCTAGATAATGGCTACCAAGCCTGCATGATGGCGCCTACAGAGATTTTAGCGAATCAACATTTTATTACCATTAGCAGCTTGCTTAAAGACCTTCCGGTACGGGTAAAATTATTAACCGGTTCTACTTCGGCCAAAGAAAAACGTTTGATATATGCGGCTTTAGAAGCGGGTGAGATAGATATTTTAGTGGGCACCCACGCCCTCATTGAGAGCAAGGTTAATTTTAAAAATTTGGGAATGGCGATTGTAGATGAACAACATCGCTTTGGGGTAGAACAAAGGGCGCGTTTGTGGCAGAAAAATAGCAAGCCTCCGCATGTATTGGTTATGACAGCCACACCCATTCCGCGCACCTTGGCCATGACCCTCTATGGCGATTTAGACACCTCTATTATTGATGAATTACCTGCCGGCAGAAAACCTATACAAACCATTTTACGGTATGATGGCAGCAGATTAGCCGTTTTTGGTTTTATAAGAAACGAGATAAGGAAGGGCCGACAAATTTATATGGTATATCCATTGATTGAAGAATCTGAAAAGTTAGATTACAAAAATTTAGTGGATGGGTATGAGAGTATTTGCAGAGAATTTCCTGAACCAACATACCAAGTGGGCATTTTGCATGGCCGCATGAAGGCGCATGAGAAGGATTTTGAGATGCAACGCTTTATTCGGGGTGAGGTAAATATTATGGTTGCTACAACTGTAATAGAGGTAGGTGTTAATGTGCCTAATGCCAGTGTAATGGTTATTGAAAGTGCGCAAAAATTTGGCTTATCGCAATTGCATCAGTTACGCGGGCGCGTGGGTAGAGGCGCAGCGCAATCGTACTGCATTTTAATGAGTGATGTAAAACTAAGTGCCGAGGCGAAACAACGGCTAAAAACCATGGTTGAAACCAATGATGGATTTAAAATTGCTGAGGCAGATTTAAAGTTACGTGGTCCGGGACAACTAGAAGGAACCGCACAGAGCGGTATACTCGATTTAAAAATAGCCGACTTAGCCAAAGATACAGACATTTTGGCTCGGGCCCGCCAATGCGCGCAGGCCTTATTAGAACAAGACGCCGAATTACAATTACCAGCCAATGCACCCATTCTGCATTGTCAGCGGATGTATCAAAAAACCGCAAAATGGGGGAGAATTTCGTAATCCGTAATTTTTAATTCGTACTCCGTAATCAACTCATCCGCTGCATTAATTCTTGTGCGGTTTGCATTACTATTTGTTTTCTATCGGCTTGAACCGACACCGCTTGCAGGTGATGGAAGGCACGATCTAGATATTGCTGTTTTTGAGATTCGGCAAAGGCCTTAATTTGGTATTTTTGATAGAGCGCCAACACACCCGCAATTTTAATTTCATCGTTTGGTTCGGCTAATAATTGTTGGATCAGTTTACTATCATCTTTGTGTGCCGAAGCCAATAATTCTATAAGCAATAGGGTTTTTTTATTGCTGGCAATATCTCCCCCAATGCGCTTTCCTACCTCCGCTGTTTGTCCGAAACTATCTAAAATATCATCTTGAATTTGAAAAGCAATGCCTATACATTTTCCAAATTCATATATATGTTCAGCATCAGTATCTGAGGCATTGGCAATGCGGGCACCAATTTCTAGAGAAGCGCCCAACAGCACAGCCGTTTTAAGCGTAATCATGTGAATATATTCTTCATGCGATACCTGTGGCATCACTTCAAAGTTCATATCAATTTGTTGACCCTCGCAAACCTTAGCGGCCGTATCATTAAATACTGCAAGTAATTTAGCAAATTGATTGGTTTCTGTTTTGGCTAATAAATCAATTGACCGAATAAGCATTAAATCGCCACTTAAAATGGCCACGGGCATGTTCCATTTTTGAAACACAGTTTCTTTTCCGCGGCGCAAAGGTGCGTTATCCATAATATCATCGTGAACCAAGGTAAAATTATGAAATACTTCTATAGCCAAGGCCGCATCAAGCGCCTTATTTACATCGGCACCAAACATGTCGGCAGCCATGAGCGTAAGCACAGGCCTCAAGCGTTTTCCGCCTAAGCCCATCATGTAAGTTATTGGATCGTACAATTCTTTAGGGCTTGAACCAAAAGAAGTTTCCGTAATTTTTGTATTGATTAAAGTAAGCAGTTCTGGATAAGCATGCATAGCGTTTTAGGTGCAAATTAGGCGTTAAAAAGTTTAGTCAAAATAAAGGGTTCGAACCAATATAAAAAAGAAGAAAATAAACGGCTTTAACCCATTACCTGCGCTTGCCTTTTCTGTTGCCTTTTTTACTTTTTAGACCCCAATCTTTTCCCTTTTCGCTGCGTTTTCTGCTATCTGAACTGCTTCTGCGACCAAGATCGCGCAAACTTGCAGCCCCCGTTAAAGACAAATCAATTTGCCTCTTAAAAATATCTGCAGCTACCACCACTACTTGAATAGGATCGCCCAGTTGATATTTAATTCTACTTCTGCGGCCAATAATCCATTGATTTTGCTGATCATAATCATAGTAATCGTCGCCCATATTGGCTAAGCGCAATAATCCTTCTGCCCGGTAAATGCTAATTTCAACATAAATTCCCCATTCGGTTACCCCACTTATAATCCCATCAAAGGTTTCGCCAATAAACTCCTTAATGTATTCTACCTGTTTGTATTTTACCGAGGCACGTTCTGCATCTGCAGCCTTTACTTCCATTTGAGACGACTGCTTACACATGGCTTCGTAATGCGCCTCATTGGCACTTACACCTTGGTTTAAATACTGTTGTAATAAACGGTGCACCATTAAATCTGGGTAGCGGCGAATGGGTGAAGTAAAGTGCGTATAATGTTCGAAAGCTAAGCCATAATGCAGCGATTTTTTACACCCATAATAGGCCTTACTCATGGTGCGTATGGCCTGACTTTGAATTAAATTTTGTTCGGGTTTTCCTTCAACTTCTTCCAGCAAATGATTAAAAGATTGCGAAATACTTTTTTGCGATTGCGTCAAAATTTTGTGTCCCCAACGCGCCGCAAAAATATTGAACATTCTTATTTTATCTTCATTGGGCTCTTCATGAATGCGGTATACAAAAGTTTTCTTTTTATCGCCCTTACCCAAGCTGCTTGCGTATTCTGCCACCTTTCTATTGGCAAGCAACATAAACTCTTCGATGAGCTTATGCGCATCTTTTCTTATTTTAACATATAAATCGATTGGCTTAAACTGCTCATCGAGTTTAAATTTTACCTCTTGCGTTTCAAAACTAATGGCACCCTTTTTAAACCTTTTTTCTTTTAATATTTTGGCTAAGTTGTTCAATACCGAAAGTTCTTGCGCCAAATCTCCTTCTTTAGTTTCTAATCGCTCTTGGGCTTCTTCATAAGAAAACCTGCGTTTAGAATGAATAACGGTTTTACCAAACCAAGTTGATAATACCTCTGCTTGGTCATTCATTTCTACCACCACTGCAAAGGTTAACTTATCTTCATTGGGTCGCAATGAACATACCCCATTGCTCAGTTTTTCTGGCAACATAGGAATGGTTCTATCTACCAAATAAACAGAGGTAGCGCGACGCAAAGCCTCTTCATCTAACTTACTATTTTCTGGAATGTAATGGCTAACATCTGCAATGTGAATACCAATTTCATAATGCCCGTTAGGTAATACTTGAAACGACAAGGCATCATCAAAATCTTTGGCATCTTCAGGGTCTATGGTAAAGGTTAGTACCTTTCTAAAATCTTTGCGATTCTTGATTTCGGCGGCAGGAATGTGTAGTGAGATTTTATCGGCTTCCTTTTCTACCTCCTCAGGAAAACGATTGGCAAAACCATACTCAATTACAATGGCATTCATCTCAGTTTCATGATCACCTGGTCTGCCTAAAACCTCAACAATTTCGCCAAATGGATTTTCCTCGTCGGGTGTCCATTCTGTAATGCGCGCTGTAGCTTTATCCCCTTGCTTGGCCGAACCAATTTTTTCTTTTGGGATAAAAATATTGATCCGCATTTTTTTATCATCGGGAATTAAAAAAGCATAATTGTAATGCACTTGAACGGTACCTACAAAAAGTGTTTTGGCACGCGCTACAATCTCAACAATCTCACCCGTGGCCTTACCCTGAACCTGATGGGCAAATAAACTTACTTTTACTTGATCTCCATGCAGGGCAGTATGGGTAAAATTAGCCCCAATAAAAATATCATCTCCCCCTTCATCTGGCGTTACATAGGCCGTTCCCTGCTGGGTAATATCTACTTTACCTGTAACAAATTGATGTACAAATAAGGTAACATATCTACCCGTATCAATTTCTTCTATGAGGTTTTCTTTAGCCAATTGTTTCATGGCAAGAAGCACCTCATTTTTACCTTCAGTACTATCTATATTTAGCCTACTCGCAACCTGTTTGTAATTTAATATTTTTCTACCTGCTTCGGTAAAAACGCCTTGCACCTGTCTCCTTAATTTATCGTTTGTTTTCTTAGCCATTTCGCTATCATTCTATGTTGGCAAGTTACCCAAAAATTGGCACAATTCCGCGGGTATTTTTTAG
>JAJTEN010000048.1 GCA_021298155.1 Sphingobacteriales bacterium
CGTGGTAAAATATCTGTTCGGACCCATAATGATGGAAAAAACATTGTCATTATCTGTATCAATAGCTGTGCCAACTACAGATTTATTGGCATATACTCTACTTGTATTCCAATAGTTCAATTCGATTTGTCCAAAGAAATAAGAAAATAAATTATCAGATGCATCCAAATCTAATACCCTTGCTTTAGGCCAAAAACAATGAACCTTACCTGTATTGTCTATCAGAACACTTAATGCACCATCATTGGTGTATGGCGTATCTGGCATCAAAACATTTGCACTAATAGGATAAGGAGCATATTTAAAGGAATCTACCACGGTTTTTATCCAGCTGTTACCATTATTCGTAGACCTAAACAAAGAAATATCCTGATTCATCCCACCTATTAAAACAGCCACATTACTTCCATTTGCATCAATGGCGTATCCATCAGCATTGCCGTATGCATACCGGGAATTATTATAACCAGGTATCGGGGTATTTTTTACCTCCCAAGTATTATTTATAAAATTATAACGTGAGTAAACTACCGGAGACCTAACACCATTTTTAATTACCGTTACCGGTTGAGCTGCACTAGAATCTGTATACCTAGCAATTACATGTAAAAAGTTATTACTAATAGTGGTTCGACACCACATAGCCCCAGGCACAGTAAAAGCAGTATCTAACACTGTACTTTGCGTCCATGAATTGTTTGTTCCTGCTGTTCTTCTACTCATCACAAATCCACCTGAATAGCCAGTAGTAGGTGTTTTATGAGCTAATATAACTTCTTCATTGGTGGTAGAATTATACGCATATGAAGGAAATCCTACGCGCTCATTTTCAATTCTTGAAATTGCTGTATCGCCGTTTACCCAACCATTACTTGTTAATCGGTTATAAGCAGTACCTCTATTGAAGAAAGGAGATCCATCTGTTGAACTTGTCCATACCGCACCTATTTGATTACCTGGCAATACCTGCAAGTGTCTGTAGATTGCAGTATTTGTTTGCTGGTTGTTAAACGTTTTTCCTATTCGATTAAATTGTATATTTCCTGCACTTGTGGCTGAACCAATTAAACTAGTGTTTGAAGAACTACCAGCAGAAACCACCAATTTATAGCCATTTACCGTAGCAGGAAACATTCCGTTTACCATTAAATTTAGCACCAAAGGATAAATACCAATTGGATTGGTAACAAAAGAAGACTGAATAATAATACAGCCACTATTACCGCCTGAAATAAGCCCATTTGAAGGGTTCGTTGTAAAATTAAAACCTGCTGGCAATCCGGTAATCGAACTTATGCTTAAGTTTGAAAGTGTAGTTGGACAAAAAAGTTGAATAATACCGGAATAGGGTTGATACCTATTTGCAGTGGGAATATTGGTAAGGGTATCGGGGTAAATATTATTAGTTGAACTAACCATTATGGTACCACATTGTGAGCTGGCCGTTTCAGTTAAAAATAGACTAAATACAATGAGTAAGTAAATTGTTTTTTTCATTTATTAAGGATGGTTAGGGATTAAGAAAATATCATTTTAATATTATTACACTTCAATAATAATAAATTTTTTTAATTAATTTAATAATTAAAGCTTTGACCAAAGGCTGATTACAAAAAAAGGCAGCACTACTTTTAGTGCTGCCTTTTTTATATTTGAAGCGGTGCTTAAGCTTATTTTATCTTAAACGCTTTCTTCACTTTATCTACCATGTCTAATTTTTCCCAAGTAAATAGCTCTACTTTAAATTTAGCCATTTTACCATCTGGACCTTTAAACTCTTTGGTAACTACTTCGTTCTTTCTACCCATGTGTCCGTATGCAGCTGTTTCGCTGTATATCGGATTACGTAATTTTAAACGCGTTTCAATTCCGTAAGGAGTCATATCAAACAATTTAGAAACTACTGCTGCAATTTCGCCATCATTCATTTTTACTTTAGCAGTACCATAAGTATCTACAAAAATACCCATTGGATCTTTCACACCAATAGCATAAGATACCTGAACCAATACTTCTGAACACACACCGGCAGCTACTAAGTTTTTAGCGATATGACGCGTAGCATAAGCAGCAGAACGGTCTACTTTTGAAGGATCTTTACCAGAGAATGCACCACCACCATGAGCACCTTTTCCACCGTAAGTATCTACAATAATTTTACGGCCTGTTAAGCCAGTATCACCATGTGGACCACCAATAACAAACTTACCTGTTGGGTTAATGTGGTATTTAATTTTGTCATTAAATAAATGAGCGAATTTCTTGTATTTAGTTTTTACGCGTGGAATTAAAATCTTAATGATATCTTCTTTGATTTTAGCCAACATCTTAGCTTCTTTATCAAAATCATCGTGTTGTGTAGACAATACAATAGCGTCTATACGAATCGGATTATTGTTATCATCGTATTCTAAAGTTACTTGAGATTTTGCATCTGGACGTAAATACTTAATCGCTTTATTTTCGCGGCGTAAGGCAGCTAATTCAATTAAGATTTTGTGCGCCAAATCTAAGGCTAATGGCATATAGTCTTCTGTTTCGTTTGAAGCATATCCAAACATCATACCTTGGTCGCCAGCACCTTGATCTTGTTTTTTCTTACGATCTACACCTTGGTTAATATCAGCAGATTGCTCATGAATAGCAGATAAAATACCACATGAGTTAGCTTCAAACATGTACTCACTTTTGGTATATCCAATTTTACGAATAACACCGCGGGCAATTTCTTGCACATCTAAATAAGATTTTGATTTTACTTCTCCAGCCAATACAACCTGACCAGTTGTAACAAGTGTTTCACAAGCTACTTTCGACTCTGGATCGAATGCTAAAAAGTTATCAATAAGGGCGTCCGAAATTTGATCGGCAACTTTGTCTGGGTGTCCTTCACTTACAGACTCTGACGTGAATAAATAAGGCATATTTTAGTATATAGTTTTAAGTTTTAAGTTTTAAGTTTTAAGTTTTAAGTTTTGAGATATGAAACAAATAAGCTCTCGCTTCTCGTCTCTCGTTTCTCGCTTCCCGTTTCTATCTTCTACACCAAGCAAACGTTGTGGACTCTCTTCTGACAAGCTTGAACAGTAATTGACAAAAAAGTCCGCATTGTTTTACCACCGTGGTGTTCAGCCCGGTTGGCATCTGCTGGCTAGCAGATTCTTAATGTACTGCAAAAGTATTGGAATTCTCTAAAAAACAAAGAAAAAAGAAAAAAGCTTTACATAAAGGGGAAAAGCCATTATTCACAGGAGGCAACACGCTATAATTAATCTCTTAGAAAACTGTATTTAAGCAGTTGGTCGCGTTCTTCTTTTGTGAACGAGGCGGTTTGAATGGCCTTCTTCATCACACTTTGATAGCTTAATTGAACTGCAAAATGAGCTGCCAATTCAGCTGCCGGAGATGCCAAACGCCCATTGGTAGAAAGCATAGCTTGCAATAAATAATTGGCCAACTTATCTGTAAAAACACCGGTGCTTTTTAATACCAGAAAAGCTTGGTTACGGGTTCTAAATTCATAGTCTGCACCAGCATACTGAACCAACTCAATTTTAGCCGCATCTGCCTCATAAGCATGCACAATGCATAACTCAAGCCATTTCATTCGAACACTGTGAAACATACCATGCACTTCTTTGGTGGCTTTCAAAAATGTGCTTGCTTCATTAGGATAGACCGCACATAATTTTTCTAAACTACTTTTTACCACATCGTAGCTGCTATCTATTAACGCAGCCTCAAAATAACTTCTATTTTGTGCTTCTACACGAATGCTTTTTACAGCATGATCTCTAATGGCTGCCCTATTGTTTTTGAACGCCTGTAATAGCAAACTTTTACTAGTCATATCGGCATCATTTGCCAATTGAGAAATAATTTCATTCACTATTCCTTCATGCTTTTCTTGCTTAAACAAACTTATCAAAACGTCTCTTTTTTGGTCTAAAGAATAATTTCTTAAACCCACCAAAGCATCATATCTATCTAACATGTGAGGCGCACGTTTGGCCTGTTCCAGTAGGCTTTCCAACGATTTTTTAAACGTTACTTGTTTTAATACATTCGCGTTTGGATCAAACAAAACAAAAGCTATTTTTCTATTGCCTGTATTCGGAACTTTTACCACTTCAAAGGCCTCACTTATCATTTCATTAACGGCCGATACCGAGCCATCGGTATAATAAACCTCCAAGCGTATAGGCATCTTAAACGTCCGCACAATTTCATTCATTTCGTGAATTTGTTCTATCGCTATTTCTGTGGCGCGCGTGCCATCTTGGTAGCTCAAATCTTCATAATGCACGCGGTAATGTGGCTCTCCGCCGCGCATTATCCATTGGTCGAAAAACCAATCTAGGTTCAGTCCTAAAACATCTTTAATAGCTTGTTGTAAATCGTTGGTTTCTACATTGGCGTAAGCATGTTTGGCTAGGTAATGTTTTAATACCCTTTTCCATTGGTCTGAACCTAACACATATTCTAACATACTAATAACAGCAGAACCTTTTTGGTAAACCCTTGCCGTTCCACCGCCACTTACACGCACACCTAAATCATCTTTTTTGCCTGCTTGTATGGCGGAGTTTTGATGCGCTCTGCGTTGCCAATTCCATTCGTCTTCCCCATCCAAAACCCTACTCAATTGCTTTGGATAATAGGTAGCAAAACTTTCTTGTAACCAAGCATCACGGCCATCGCGGGCCGTAATATAATCGCCAAACCATTGGTGAGTAAGTTCATGACAATTTACGCCCACATAGTTTCTATCTAAATACGCACGGGCATCTACGTTAAAAAAATCGCCAAAAATAGTGGCCGTGGTGTTTTCCATAGCGCCATATAGAAAGTCCTGCACCATTATCTGACTATAACTTTCCCAAGGATATTTTATACCTGTTTCTTCCTCTAAAAAATCTACCATCATGGGCGTGTATCTATAAGTTGGTTCAAGCCTATCTTTAAACTCGGGGTAGTACCAATATTGCAAGGGCACACCACTTTTACTTTTGGCAGTAGCCACGGCATATTTACCAATACCCAACATTAATAAATACCCCGCATGAGGTTTGCTCATAGCATAGTGCCAGGTAATGGTTCCGTCTTTATTTTCCTTTTTACTCAGCAATTTTCCGTTGCTCAACACCTGATAATTTTTATCGAAAGTGGTAACTGTTTCGGTTATAAACTTATCGTTCATATCGTCGTACATCGGTATCCAATAGCGGTTATCAATACCCTGCCCTTGTGTCCATATTTGCCTGCGCACAGCAAACGGATCTGCTCTTTTAGGTTCAGGTACATTCCACCCAATAAAGTATATTCCCTTACGTGGTTTGGCAGTATAGGTAAATATAATTTCTCCGTTTTGATCCCATTGCAAAGGCATAGCAGGAAAGACCCAAATACCTGCAGAAACCGTTCTATAGCCAAGCGATTTTCCATCTAAAGTGGCAGATAAAATCTGTATACCCGGACCATCAAAAAACACCGAATCAACCTTTTTTTGCAGCACCTTAAATTGATGTGTAACCTTTCCTTTTACCAATCCGGCAGTAGGCTCAAATGCTACTTCTACCTTCATTTTAATGATATCTAAAGCGTGCTCTCTGTAGGTGGTAGCATCTTTATGATAACTATTATAGGTATGTTGGGCTGAACCAAAAAACGCAGAAAAAAGGAATAGTACTAGTAACTTTATTTTCATATGAAGAAGTTTGTTGGGCGAATATAGGGAATTTTTAGCTGTTAGCTTTTGGCTATTAGCTGTTGGCCCTTTGAGCAACTGGTGTTCGTGTAATCTGTTTTCTTTTGGTTAAAAGAGGACCTATAGTGCCATTGGGACTTTGGGTACGAGTTTGGGGAGGGGGTTAGAAGTTTTCTCTCGTCTCTCGCTTCTCGTCTCTCGCTTCTAAAACCCTATTTGGTTTGCGAAACATACAATGAAGAAAAATCTGTCTGGGCTCTGGACTCTGGATTCTGGACTCTAGATTCTAATAATAGCATTTCTCCGTAAAAGGCATATTTTTGCGATAATGAAAGTTAAATGCCTCGTAATTTGTATCGTTTCCCTCCTGTTTATTTCCTGTGGTAACGAGCCTAAGCCTCAGACAAAAGAACAGAGTGCCGCGGCACCTGCCAAATACCAGCAGATTAGTCCGATTTTTAATGGTGATTCGGCTTATTATTATGTAGCCAAACAAGTAGCATTTGGACCAAGGGTTTGCAATAGCTCCGCCCATACGGCCTGTGGGGATTACTTAGTGGCAGAGTTTAAAAAATATGCCGATGAGGTAATTGAACAAAAAGCGGTTGTAAGTAACTGGGATAAAAAGAAGTTAAACATCAGAAACATTATTGCCTCGTTTAATCCAAAAGCCAGCAAACGTGTGTTGGTTTGTGCCCATTGGGATAGCAGGCCTTATGCCGATAATGACCCTAATCCATCCAACCATAACAAGGCGGTAGATGCGGCAGATGATGGGGCTAGCGGAGTGGCAGTAATGTTAGAGATGGCGCGTTTAATGAGTGTATACAAACCCAATATTGGCGTAGATTTTATTTGTTTGGATGCCGAAGATTTAGGTAAATCAGATAAAGGCAGCGACTCATATTGTTTGGGTTCTCAATATTGGGGCAAAACTCCACATAAGCCGGGCTATAAAGCAGATTACGGTATTTTATTAGATATGGTTGGTGCTTATAATGCTAAATTTGTTTGGGAAGGTTTTAGCATGAAGCATGCAGAGCCTGTATTAAGAAAAGTGTGGGATCAGGCCATACAATTGGGTTTTAGCAATTATTTTTATTATTACCAAGGCGGTTTTATAACCGATGACCACAAATACATTAACGAATTATCAGGCATACCAACCATAGATATAATTCATTATGCAGAGCAAACCAATTCGGGCTTTCCGGCACATTGGCATACTGTAAATGATAACATGAATAATATAGACCGCAACACTTTACGCGCAGTTGGACAAACAGTATTGGAAGTAATTTTTAAAGAAAATTAACGCGTTTTAAGCATTGATTTGGCCCTGTATGCAGGGTATAAAGAAGTAATTATGCCCATAGCCAACAGGGTAAAAAATACTTGTAAGGCATCTTGCCATTTTACTAAAACTGGATAAGCACTAATCATAGTGTTACCGCTTGTTTGCAAAGCAACCCAATTAAATTGTTGCTGACCCAAACAAACGCCCAAACCCAACATAATACCCAATAAACCACCTGTTACAGCAATCCATAAACCTTGATATATAAAAATGCTTGCAGCGCTATTGGCACTGAGTCCCATACTCGCCAATAATTGCATATCAGCCCTTTTTTCTATAACCAACATATACAAAGAGCCTATGGTATTAAAGGCGGCAATGAGCAATATAAAAACCAAAATAAAATAGGAAATTGTTTTTTCTGATTGCATCACTTTAAAGAAACTTTCTCTTTGTTCAAATCTGTTTTTGATTACATATTTATTCCCCAATAGTTCTGTTAATTTGGTTCGAACCAAGGCATTGTTTGTACCCGATTTTACCCGAATTTCTAGCGATGATACTTGGGTACTATCCTCAATTAGTTTAAATACATATGAAAGTGGCAGTAATACATATTTATTATCTACCTCCTCTTGAACGCTAAAAACCCCTATAGGAAAAACCAATCCGTGCGAAAAGGCCCCCACAGGATCAAGCATATCTACTTTACCTTTTTTGGGCAAATAGATTCCCAAATAATTAAATTGATCTCCAGGATCTACGCCCAATTGATAGGCCAAACCATTCCCCACCAAGGCAAAAGCAGAATCAACTCCTGCTTCCAACAGTAAATCGCCGTATAAAAGATTGCTATCTAATGGATTTATCTGTAAATAATTTTTATCTACAGCCTTAATGGTGGCAATAGTTTGTTTGCTATTATAGCGCAATAGTGCATTTTCTTCCCAAACAGCCGTTGTACCTTGTACTCCGTTTATTGCATTGATTTGTTGTAGCGGTAAATCTGACAAAAGAATATATTTACCAGTGGCAGGCGAAACCTTAAAATCTGCATCAAAGTTGCTGTACATATTGGTAAACAAGCCTTCAAAACCATTAAACACAGACAATACAATAAGCAAGGCAGCCGCACCCACCGCGTAACCTAAAAGAGAAATATAAGAAATTAATGAAATGGCATTGAAGCCCCCTTGTTTTTTGCGGGAAAAGAAATACCTACGCGCTATTTTAAAAGATAGGTTCAAGGCTTAGGATTTCCAGGCCTTCACAATGAGTCCGGTTCCAGTGCTATGTTTGGTATAGGTATCTAACCAATTTAGCAAATAACTAAACGGATAGGTAAGTAAATAATAAGGAGGGATAAGAATGAAGAATACTTTGCTTGCATTTAATAAAAGCATTGGGTATTTCATGCTTAGTTTCCAAGCAATTTTACCTGGTGCACCATAACTGTATAGGATTTCAAATTGAGTAAAGCCCGCTTGTTTTAGCTTATCTGCCATTTCTGCCACAGGGTATCCATCGCGCACGTGTTCGCCAATAAAGCTCTCTCCAGTTTCTTCATGCACATCACTTCCCCCTTGATCGCTAGGCGTAGAGATAAGTAACATTCCACCCTTTTTCATGGCTTGGTTAAAGTTTTTAAACACGGTAACATCTTCTAAAATATGTTCCATTACGTCTACACACATTACCAAGTCGTATTTATCTTGGGCAATAGGAAGGGTTAAATCACCGAAAGCAAAATTGGCATTATTTAAACCACACTTTTTAAAAAATTGATTGCAATCTGCAATTTGGTCTTCTTTCACATCTACCGCATCTATTTGAAACTGCTTGCCCTTTTTGGCCATGTAGAAGCTGTATTGACCAAAGCCTGATCCAGCATCTAATATTTGGGCACTGCTATTCGATTTAAGCCATAGTTTTAGCTCTCTGTGCACATGCCAAGTGCGCAACAAAAGTAGATCTAACAATGAGTAAAATATTTTTCTTAAAAAGGTGCTTTGGTTAAAAACTATCCCTAAGTCTTTTTTTATTGGATCGTAATTCATGGTATGCTTGCTGAGTATTAAGATTTATTTTCATTTCTTTTTCGCTCGTCTTCTGCGTTCACACGCTTCATGAGCTCATCTATTTTAAACACATAATCGAGGCTATCGTCTATTAGAAAGTTGAGTTCTGGAACAATTCTCGCTTGGTTTCTGATTTTGGCCGCTAAGTGTTTTCTAATTTGAGGTGCTTGCAATACAATTAGATTTAGCAGGTAATTGCGGTCTTTAACCTTTATCATACTGAGGTATACCTTGGCATAACCCAAATCCGGCGAAACCTCAACCTTGCTAATGGTAACAAACTCTTTATTCACAAACTCGGGGTTGCGCATAAATATATCTGCCAAATGCTGCTGTATTAACCCAGAAAACTTCTCTTGCCTAACGCTCATAGCTGCAAATATGCAAAAAAAATCTAAATTCTAAATTCTAAATCCGAAATTCTAAATCCGAAATCCGAAATGTTACCTAATCAGATGCAATTCGTTACTGTGGTGAAATACAATTATTACAACAAAGAAACCCTAGAACAGCGTAGAAGTATATTTAAATACACCCTATACGGTAAATGGCAATACCAAATGAAAACAAAATTATACCTGCTTATTTTATGTGTTGTGCTTTTAAGAAATCATCAAATTTTTGCACAAGGAGGCTTAAGACAGTTTTTCAACTGGGTTTCGTCTCCCCTTCGTCCGGTTTGTGGAGAGTACTCTGAGCCGGGCCAAACGCCATATCCTCCCCTAACCTCTTTTTATGACAAAAGTAAAAGTGGTGAGACAATTACATCATTTTCTTTTTAACTTGCCATTTAATTAACACCCACCAATATGAAATACCACAATATAATTACATCATTTGCCATTCTTTCTTCTGCTTTGTTTTATGGCTGCTTAAACGATTGCAAAGACTATAAGCCCAGAGATGTTTACAATTCAGTTAATCCTGATAATTTAAGCAGGGTTCCATATACCGGGTTTGATACCATTACGTTTTTGCGTAATAATGCAGATACAATTACCTTTTATGGAACGGGTAAAAAGAAAATTGTCACCGTTGAAAATGGAGATTTAGGCGCTTGTGGGCCAACTTCTATTCTACATAATGATAACTATAAATATACTTTTATTTCAAATGATGTGGCAGATAAAATAATTATTGAAATTCGTTATCCAAATTATCTAGACTTTTATTTTAAAGGAAATAGATTTATTTCGCATTTGGGGGAATTAAGAGACCCATTTGATATGACTGAAATATTGATAAACAATAATATTTATAAAAATATAATTTTAATTTATGGGAAACAGCCGAAAGATTCAATTTATTTCGGAGTTGGAGTTGGCATTTTAAAATTTGGCTTTCAAAGTGGCGAACAATGGACCTTACTCAAATAGATTTAATCTTAACAAAATGAAAACAAAATTATACCTGCTTATTTTATGTGTTGTGCTTTTAAGCAATTATCCAACTTTTGCGCAAGGAGGCTTAAAGCAATTTTTTAACTGGGTTTCGTCTCCCCTTCGTCCGGTGTGGGGAGAATACTTTGAGCCGGGCCAAACGCCTTATCCGCCACTTACCTCCTTTTATGATAAAAGTAAAAGGGCGGAAATAATTACACAACTTAAATATAATATTGACAATAATATAGAAAACTATAATAAATTTTATGATGATAAAATACTCTCATACGCAAACATGTCAAAATTAGGCAAACAAGAAGTATGGAAAGGCGTTTACCAAAATGCAGAAATAGCCAAGTGTGCCGCCTTTGTTGCCTTGCTGGGAATAGACAAAGATGGGAACGACTTAAGCTACGCGCAAAGAGAGGCATATAAAAACAAGGCCATAGATATATTAGAGCACTGCGACCCTAAAAGCTTTTATAATGCATTTTATTGGGAAAACCAGCAATACAGAGCCAAAGAACTTATCATGTATCTTCAGGCATTTGATTATTTGAGAACCCTGCATGAGTATTACGGCTACCCCATGAGCTTAACGCAAATAGAAAACATTGAAGATGAGCTGGCAGAATTTACAAAAAGCCTGCATGGCAGGGCAAATAACTGGCTTGGCAATTACGGTAAAATGAATAATCTCACAATATTAACGGCTGCTGCTACGGCTATGGCTGCTGTGGTATTGCACGGAAGAACTGCCATGTTTTTTTTGCCGCAAAAACATCCTAAACGTTGGGCAAACGCTGCCCATTTTTATATTTCACGGAGCCTTTGGAACCATGATAAGCAACAAAGTAAAAAAGGTGAAATTGGTCCGTTTGCAGATGGCCCGAGCTATTTTGAATATGCTTTTGAATCTGCTATTCCGTTTTTTATTTCCTGGGATTTGTTTTTAGGTGGAAAAGACCATACAGGAAGCTATGATGAATCATTACTTTTTTCTGGTACAGAAAGCGTCAGAAACTACATGTACGATGAGAATTACGATAACCTGTACCAATGGTACAATGAAATCAGAATGCCAAATTCTTTTCCGCCAACTAATGATGATTGCTGGCAATCAGAAAATTTTAGTGCCCTTGGCATTGCCAGAACAAAAAAGGCATTAAAAAAAGGATTCACCTATGATGCTTTTGAACCGGATGATTATGAAAAAATGGAATTACGGGGCGCAACAGGTTTAAATTTGGCTCCCGATTATTTATTGGCGCTCATCCCAACCGATAAACGACTTGAAACAAAAGAAAGTGTAAATCTATATTCTGGTGATATTATTGTTAGAACAAACAAGCAAGACGGTCTTTCCAACCAACATTATTTGCATGTTAACGCAGAGAAAAATGAAGCCTTAAATGCCCATAGAATTTTAGGTACCGGACATGAACATGGCGATGCCTTAAATCTTATAGTATCAAGTGGAGAAGACATCCTGATTTTTGACCCGAGTTATTTAGGCTACGAGAATAGAGGAAAGATAAATAAGGGAAAGCATCACAATATAATAACTTCTGATAATTCAGTTTTTGGAGAACTGGAACCAAATCCAGGAGCCTCGGAAGTGAAGGTGCTTAAATTTGAAACATCCGAAAATTATGATTTGATTGAACTTGAAATTCAGTACACAAAAGGTTTAACTTATGGAACAACCATTAACAGAACCATCGAAGTAGTAAAGCAATATTATTTACCTTTTGGCAAAAAAATGCCGCAATACCATATTACAGACAGAATAAAGAATAATTCAATATTTAGCGCTGTAAATACTTTCAGATTAAATGGCAATGGTAATTCAGACGACAATCCATCAACTTTCATTCAGCATTCCAATAAAAAATTTGAATGGAACCATCCTTGCTTTAAGGATGAAAACAATTTAGATAACTGGAAAATTTTCGCTTATATAGACATACCCGGTTCAAGTGAGGTAAACATTGAAAATGATAATGCACATGGAACCTTTAGTACCCGGCTAAATTACAACCCTGACGAAACACTATTATCTGGGCAGACACATATTTGCCAAGGAAATTCCCCAAAACACAGCCAAATTGAAATTAGTAAGCATACAAGTTCCTATGAATCTATCATCATTAAAACAACATTGCTTCCAACACCTTGTCAAAACAATCCTGTTGAACCCAAAAAAACAAAATTAGATTCGAGATTTACATCACAATTATTTGAATTTCCTCACGAAAATGACACATTGCTAAATTATCATTTTAGCAATGAAGCTGATTCTTTAATAAATGATAAAAATCCATTTGGACTTTCTGATTCCAATATTCAAATTACTTCTGATGCAAAAAGCATATTTTTTAGTTATTCTTCCAATCCATTTTTTAAATCAGGAACCTGCATATCTAATCTTAATTTCAGAAAATTGAAAATGCAGCATGGAAAATCACTAATTTATCATGATACTACATACCTTAATGCCAATAAAAATATTGATTTTTTCTATGAAATAATTGGCAAATGTAAATACCGTGCGTTTTCTGCTTGTGATTCTGAAACAACAATTGATGTTTTTATTCCGGATGGAATTTTAGGTCAGGATATGACTGTAAAAAATCCTGAAATTACCTCAACCTATAACGATACCTCAAGGGTTTTGACATTACAATTGCCAACAGGCTTAAGCCAATTTGAAATAGAGCTGACAGACCCTTGTCTGGTAAGCTGCTATTTTCCTTCTACCTCTGAAACCATTCATGAGACTTTTGATTTTAACGAGGGCATTACTGCCACGCTTGGCCATAAATTAGACATTGTGCAGCCCACCGGCTTGTTAAACATTACCAATGGCAGCCACATGCAAATCTGCAATGGGATATATTTAAGAAACAGAGATTCTCTGGTATTATATTCCGGCTGTGGCAAAGATACCGGACAGCTGAGCATTACTACCTGCGACGGCAGCGGTACGGGGGCTGTTTCTGCCGCTATGGAAGGCACAGGGGGCGGAGCAAAAGCCTCTAAAATATCTGTTATGAGCGGGGGCGTCCTGATTTTAGACAGCAACTCGGTTACGCAAATTAGCAACAACAGCGAATTGCATGTTTGGGGTACTTTGGTTATTAAAGCAGGGGCCACACTGGTAATTGGCGATGGCAGAAAGTGTTCGTATGCCAGTATTATGGTTTACCCAGGTGCGTATGTGCATATAGAAGACGAAGCCCACCTAGAGTTCTTTAAAATTGTGGGAGATACCCAAGACCGTCATGTATTTTTTGTTTCTAAATTGCCAACTGCTGCTTCTGCCATAAAAGGTGTTGCACCTAGCATAGTTAATTTATTGCTTACAGATACCATATTAACAGGCAGCGAAACGCCAGTAGAACTTTGCGATTTATATACAGTAACGCCAGACCATGGCATAGCCAACAGAGAATGGGGCTTTAGCAATATTTTAAAACCCAAAGCAGATATTTGGGTTCCAAACGATACCATTTGTCAGGGCGAATGTTTGCTCATAGATTTTAGTGCCTCGCTCAATGACCCCATTCGTTCTTTAGAAGTGTGTAGAATAGATACCCTATTTGGTTTGGCTAGTGAAGTGTGTTTTGGTAGCATGCGCATAGAAGGCATGCAGCTTACACAAGGGTATAACGAATCGAGCGAGTGCTATTATTCTGAGGCAAGTCTAAAAATGTTTCCGCTTTGCAATTATATAGATAGCGGAAATGCTTGGTACAAAATATTTGTAAAGGTAGAAAACCATTGTGGCATAGAAGACACGCAAAGTGTTTACTTTTTTGTGGCCAAAAAACCAAGTGCACTTTTGGCTTTGGCAGATACCCTTGCTTGCGGCGGTTATGGAACTGTAAAGGCTTATAATTATAGTTTGGTTAATGCAGAAAAGGCAACCTACCATGTACATGTAATAGATACCACGCAATACCAAGATGGTGATGAAAATCGCTTTTTTTATGGGGCAGATTGGGAACTGTACAACTTACATTATGGCGATTCTTTTGAGTTTCCAGATTTTAATTGGCAAGGCGGTTTTACCTACGCTGTTAGCCTTACGCAATATGGTTGGTGCGGAGAATCTAATACCAGTTGGGATACCATAAACATACAACCGGGTGCGGTTATTTTGGCTAGTCACTTGGAGTCCTACCACAGACTTAGACAACCCATACGTACTAAACCCAATTGCCACGCCAACAGATACTATAACTTATATTCTCTCTGCCTTTAAAGGAAGCTGTGAGGCACACGACACCTTGTTTGTAAGGCATAATACTTTAGCTTATGCTGGCCCAGCCGATACCATTTGTGCGGGCGAAAGTATTATTTTGGGAACTTCGTTTGATGCTAGCTTGTTTTTAGGCTATCAGTTTTATGAAAACCATTTGGTATTAGATGAAATAAATGAGCGCTTGGGAATAGACATTAATTTCTTTTCTAAACTGTCGCTTTATTTGTTGAGCAATGCGGGCAAAACAGCCTTAAACAGCTGCGTAAATTATAGCACATTTTTAAGTACCTTAAATCGCGAGCAATTTTACCAAGAACCTTGGTATGCTGCGTATTTAGAAGCCTTTAGCAATACCTACGATTTTGACGATGCGTTTAGTTTGTTTGTTTCTGGGGTAAACAATAATGGTACTTTGAGTAGCTATATAGGTTCAAACACATTATACGACCCAATTTGTTTTGTAGATTTTTTAAACCAGTACGACTATGATATTTACCAAACAGGCGGAGTTTCTATGAATGCTACTTGGGAGAAATATGAAGATAGCATCTCAACAGTATTAACGCACTACACAGACCAGATAAAGGCCACAGATACGCTATCCAAACCTAGCATGTATAAAATAACGGTTATAGATAACAATATGGGTAAGGTAGAATACGATCAGGTGAATATTTGGGTTCAGCAAAACATACAGCCGCTGTTTTTTGTGCAATTTCAGATAGATTCTACTTTGTATTTTAGCAACCAAAGTGAGCCAATTGATTATAGCACGCAATACCTTTGGGAGTTTGGCGATGGCAATAGCAGCACGCAGTTAAATCCTATTTATACCTTTCCGTTTTTTGATAGCAGTTACGTAGTGTGTTTAAGCGCTACCAACCGTTGTGGCACCTTTACCGTTTGCGATACTATTAGGGTAGATTCTAGCGGACTAATTGCGTATTCATATAGCAAAAAGTTGGACGAAATAGGCAAGGCGCAAGAATTTGGTTCAGCCCAAATAAAAAGAGAAATTACCGTACAAAGCTTTCCTAATCCTATAAAAAATGAGGTGAGTATTGTGTACGATATTCCGCAGGCATACGAAATGGGCGAAATAGTGCTGCTTAATTATGCTGGTCAATTGGTTCAAAAAACCAACATCAAAAATGCCAAAGGATTAACAAAACTAAGCCTCGATGGACAGAGTAGTGGATTGTATATTTACCAAGTGTTGATAGATGGCGTTTATGTAAAAACAGGGAAATTGGTGAAGGAATAATGAATTTTATAGAATTATCCAATCACTGAAGAGACGCACGGCCGTGCGGTATAATTACAAACGCACGTAATTATCCATGATCATTTTGAACCAAACGGTAAATTTTTCGGGTTGGTTGCGGAGTTGTTGGTCTAGTTCGCTAAGGCTTATCCAATGAAAATCGTTTACTTCCTCGGGGTTTATGTGCGGATCTTGGTTATAGGTGCCAATGAATACATGATCGAGTTCGTGCTCGGTTAATCCGTTATCGAAGGGTGCTTTGTATATAAATGTTTGGTGTAGTTTGAGTTCGCAATCGAAACCCATTTCTTCTTGTAAGCGACGGTGAGCAGCTTGTTCGGTAGTTTCGCCTTGGCGTGGGTGAGAGCAGCAAGTGTTGGTCCATAAGCCACCCGAATGGTACTTGCTGAGTGCCCTTTGTTGCAGCAACATTTCTCCCTTATCATTAAATACCATTACAGAAAAAGCACGGTGCAACAAAGCCTTTACATGTGCTTCTTGCTTTTCCATGAGTCCGATTTCGTTATCGTGCTCATCTACCAATATTACCATTTCTTGCATCATGGTAAAAGTGCCCTTTCTTGCTGCGTTAGACTTGCCTCCTTAAGCAGAAACAATTTTATTCTCTCTTGCAGGTCTTTATCCTGTATTTTTCGTATTTCTTGAAGTAAAAAGGCCCTGTCTGCA
>JAJTEN010000015.1 GCA_021298155.1 Sphingobacteriales bacterium
TGCTTCTATACATTTCGTCTACCGCAAATGCGCTATACTGATTTATGTATTGAATAACTGTCATTTTAGGTAGCACAACAACAGAGTCGGTTTGAGCCAAAACTTGCAGGCTACAAAAAATGAATAACAGAATAATTGGCAGCTTTCTCATGGTAATTATACAAAAGTATTGTTTCAAACTTAGTATGCCATATGGCTTTGCCCACAATAAAACAGAGGTGTATAGATTAATATGCAATGGCTTAATACTGCTCATACACCACTTGATTTCAAAAAAAATTAAATGCGAAAAATCCAATGTAACCTGAGTTACTTGCTTTATCCTTAGCAAACCCTAAATTCGCAACTGAAGAATATTAATAATTAATTAAGGCTAAAGCACTATTTGTTATCGTTTAGTGCTTTTAAAATTGAACTATGTATACCATAAAAAACACCGCTGCGCTTATTATTTTACTGGGTTTATATCCGCTATTGGGGTGGGCACAAATTCAGCAAAAACCTACTTGGGAAAGCAAAACCAGCAAAACAGAAGTAAAGATAGGCGATGAAATAGAACTCATTATACGAACCAAAATTCAAAAAGATTGGTATATGTATTCATCCGATTTTAGCGAAGATGTAGGTCCAGTAGTTGCCCATTTTGAATTCAGCAAACACCCAAGTTACCAGCTGCTTGGAAAGGTAAAACCAGTGGGCAGTCACAAACATTTTGATGAAGTGTTTGGTGGCGAAGTTTCTACCTTCGAAGGCACAGCAGAATTTAGACAAAAAGTAAAAATTTTACAAGCCAATCCGCAGATAAAACTCAACGTAGAATACCAAATCTGTTCGCAAATTACTGGCATGTGCGTGCTTTTTGATACCGATTTTGATTTCTCAAATACATTCAAAGTTATTGGCGCGTCTGCTGAAAATGCAGCCTCGGTTCAGCCAGAAAAAACTGAGACCCCTGCAAAAGCAATTACTGCAGCAGCAGACACTGCCACAAAAATAGAAACAAACAAAGATTCTGTAGTGAGCACGGCCAATGTTTCGGTCGACTACGGCGGTGATGTTTCGGGAGGTAAACAAGAGGGCATTATCGCTTTCCTAATCTTTGCTTTTTTAGGCGGATTGGTAGCTGTTATTACTCCTTGCGTTTTTCCAATGCTACCCATGACAGTTACTTTCTTTACCAAAAGAAGCGAAACCCGTGCCCTAGCGCTTAAGCGTGCCTTCGGATTTGGATTTAGCATCATCGGAATCTATGCCTCGTTGGGGCTCATTTTTGCCTTCTTTGGATTGGGTGCAGATTTTGGAAATTGGCTCAGTACACATTGGGTACCCAATGTGTTGTTCTTTGTTATTTTTATCGTTTTTGCCGCTTCATTCTTGGGTATGTTCGAAATTACATTGCCACATAAATTTGTAAACTCGGTAGATTCTAAAAGTAGTATGGGTAATTTTATGGGCATTTTCTTTATGGCTTTTACCCTTGTTTTGGTCTCGTTTAGCTGCACCGGACCCATAGTAGGTTCTTTGTTAATTGAAGCAGTTGGCGGAAATTTTGTAAAACCTTTACTTGGAATGGCCGCATTTGGCGCTGGTTTAGCTGCTCCTTTTACCTTGTTTGCCATTTTTCCATCATGGATTCAAAACCTGCCAAAATCGGGCGGTTGGCTCAATTCTGTGAAGGTGGTTTTAGGCTTTTTAGAATTGGCCTTTGCCTTCAAATTTTTATCCATTCCAGACCAAACCTACCATTGGGGATTATTAGATAGGGAAATTTATATTGCCATCTGGATTGTTATTTTCTTCTTAATGGGAATGTACTTATTAGGTAAATTAAAGTTTAGTCACGATAGCGATATTCCTTACCTAAGTGTACCGCGATTGGTGCTTGCTATTGCTACTTTTACCTTTGTTTTATACCTAGTACCTGGCTTATTTGGCGCACCTTTAAAAGCATTATCGGGCTATCTGCCTCCACAAGAAACCCTAGATTTTGATTTAAGCAAATCTAAAGGCAGTTCGACCCAAAACCACTCAGAAGCTAAAAGCGATTTGGGAGAAGTTAGGTTCAATAATTTGTTTCATTTGCCACATGAGTTAAATGGCTTTTTCGATTACAAACAAGCCTTAGCCTACGCCAAGAAAGTAAACAAACCCATATTCATAGATTTTACCGGCCATGGCTGCGTTAACTGCCGAGAAATGGAAGCCAATGTATGGTCAGATCCAGCAGTATTAAAGCGATTGAAAAATGATTTTGTAGTATTGGCTTTATATGTAGACGACAAAACAGAATTACCTGCCAATGAATGGTACACCAGCAGCTATGATGGCAAAGAAAAGAAAACCATTGGCAAACAAAATGCAGATTTGCAAATCAGTAAATACAAAGCCAATGCACAACCCTATTACGTATTAATAGATGGAAATGAGAACATCTTGGCCGAACCAAAAGCCTACGATTTAAAGGTTGAAAATTTTGTGAAATTTTTAGATGCCGGAAAACAAGCATTTACAGCTAAAAACGCACAATAAAGTATGAACAATATACAATCGCATTTCAAAGAAGCCCAAGATATTCTGGCACAATTCATAAGTAATGAAGCAAATTTTATTGCTATAGAAAATGCCGGAAAATTAATGGTAGAGGCGGTAAAAAACGGACATAAAATACTTAGCTGTGGCAATGGCGGTAGTATGTGCGATGCCATGCATTTTGCAGAAGAACTCACAGGCAAATACCGCCACGATAGAAAAGCCATTCCTGCCATTTCCATCAGCGATGCCAGTCACATAGCCTGTGTAGGCAACGATTATGGTTACGATTTTGTGTTTAGCCGTTACCTGGAAGCACTAGGCAATTCAGGCGATGTGTTGTTGGCCATTTCTACCAGCGGAAATAGCAAAAATGTTATTAAAGCAATGGAAACCGCCCGCCAAAAAGGAATGAAAATTGTAGCCCTAAGCGGAAAGGATGGCGGCCAAATGGCATCCATTTGCGATGTTGAAATTAGAGCACCACATAGCCCATACGCAGATAGATCCCAAGAAATTCATATTAAATGCATTCATGCATTAATAGATTATATTGAATCACATATTTAGTCATCGCTTGCAATTGTAAGCTCCAAACCTTAGGTTTGAACAAACGCTTTTGCCTTGTCACTTAACACTATTTTTCGTAGAAAAACCATTACCCGCATCTTGGCTGAACACAAACAGGCAGAAGCAAATGGTAATCAATTAAGCAAAACCTTAGGCTTTAGAGATCTTACCGCAATGGGTATTGCAGCTATTATTGGCGCAGGTATTTTTAGCACCATCGGTAATGCTAGTTTTAATGGCGGACCAGCGGTAGTAACATTGTTTATTTTTACGGCAATAGCCTGTGGATTTTCTGCCATGGCATACGCAGAGTTTGCTTCGGTTATTCCTATCAGTGGAAGCGCATATACATATGCATACGCCGCTTTTGGGGAAGTTATTGCCTGGATTATTGGTTGGGCGCTTATCGTAGAATATGCTATCGGAAATATCGTAGTAGCCATCAGTTGGAGCGATTATTTTACTGGCCTTATGGCTGGACTTGGATGGATAATTCCGGAATATTATGGGATGGATTATTTATCTGCCCAAAGAGGTTTTGCTGAAGCCAGTGCGCTTTTGCAACAAGGTAAAATACTCGGTTCGGTTCAGCAAGAAGCCTATAATGCTTGGTTAAACGCTCCCAACTTGTTTGGATTTAAGGTAATTTTAGACCTGCCCGCATTAGCCATTGTTATTGCCATTACTATACTTATTTATAGAGGGGTTAAAGAAACCAAAAACGCATCTAATATTATGGTTGGATTAAAACTGTTGGTGGTAGTTATGGTTATCGTAGTAGGCGCCTTTTACGTTAATCCCCACAACTGGAGTCCGTTTGCCCCCAACGGATTGAGCGGTATTTTAAAGGGAGTATCCTCTGTATTCTTTGCATACATTGGATTTGATGCCTTGGCAACCACCGCCGAAGAATGTAAAAACCCGCGCAAAGATTTGCCGCGTAGCATGATTGCCTCTTTAATTATTTGTACCGTTCTCTATATTGCTATTGCACTCATATTAACCGGTATGGTAAGCTATAAGGAATTAGGAGTTGGAGATCCTCTAGCCTTTGTTTTTGAAAAAGTAAACCTGCCTTGGATGCATGGCATTGTTGCTGTTTCGGCTGTAATAGCTATGGCTAGTGTGTTACTGGTTTTTCAAAATGGTCAACCACGCATTTGGATGAGCATGAGTAGAGATGGACTCCTTCCAAAAAAATTTAGTGCCATTCATCCTACATACAAAACGCCTTGGTTTGCAACTATAATTACCGGAATCCTTGTTGCCATTCCTGCTCTATTTATGAACTTAAAAGAGGTTACAGACCTCTCTAGTATAGGCACCTTGTTTGCATTTGTTCTGGTAAATGCCGGTGTAATAAGAATGGAAAGCCACAACAGTGAATACCATACTGGCTTCAGAGTGCCCTATATCAATGGTAAATATTATGTGCCACTCATTTGCTTGATTGCGCTGCTTGCGGTAGCCTATTTTCAAACAGATGCATTCCTTACCTTTTTTCAATTTAATGATTTTTGGCATCAAGTACCTTTGCTTTCATTTTTGGTTTTATGCATTGGCATGGCCGTTTTTAGCTACTTACGCAATTACTCTCTTATCCCTGTTTTAGGGCTGTGCAGTAATTTTTACCTCATGACAGAACTTGGCCTGAGCAACTGGATTGGTTTTAGTATTTGGTTGGTTTTTGGCTTATTAATTTACTTCTCATTTGGCAAAAAAAACAGCTTGTTGCAAGCAAATTCACCTGAATAGGTAACCCTACCATTCAAACCAAAAGATAACCGCTTCTCAAACCTTTTGCTTTTTTATGGGTTCTTTCTAAAGGATTCAAAATTACTTATTAGCTTTGAACCGAATTTATCTATCAATTAACCTGTGAAAAAATTTATCCTTCTATTGGTATGGATTATTGCAATACCTAAAATCTACGCCCAACAAAAATTCACTATCAGCGGAGAAATAACAGATGCAAAAAATGGGGAAGAGCTCATAGGCGCAAGTATTTCTGTTCCTCAACTCAAATCTGGAACTACCACCAATGCATATGGATTTTACTCCATTACTTTACCTGCTGGAACCTACGAAATTGAGTTTTCTTATATTGGATACGATATTCAAAAGAAAACCATTAACCTCAATAAAAATACGAGCCTAAACCTTGAGTTAAGTGAATCTAAGAAACAACTTAATGAGCTAATAGTAAAATCAGATAGGGTAAACAGCGACAATGTTACGCAAAACAAAATGAGTGTCGTAAAAATTGACGTAAAACAGGTAAAGAAAATACCAATTCTATTGGGTGAAGTTGATATTATTAAAGCAATTCAATTATTACCTGGCGTGCAAGCTGCCGGAGATGGGAGTACCAACTTTATTGTTCGAGGGGGAAATATAGACCATAACCTGGTTCAATTGGATGAGGCTGTTGTGTATAATCCATCCCACGTTTTAGGCTTTTTCTCTACTTTTAATGGAGATGCAATTAAAGATTTTGAAATATATAAAGGGGGTATTCCTGCTCAATTTGGTGGAAGATTGGCGAGCGTTTTAGATGTACACATGAAAGATGGAAACAACAAAAAGCTGGGCGTTTCTGGCGGTATTGGCTTACTTTCATCGCGTTTAACAGTTGAAGCCCCTATCATTAAAGATAAATCTTCTTTTTTAATCTCTGGCAGACGAAGCTATTTTGATGTTTTCTTCCCGCTTTCATCCCAATTAGATGGAGTTAAAGCGTTTTTTGGCGATTTAAACTTAAAGTTAAACTATACCCTAAACGATAAAAATAAACTATACCTATCTGGCTATTTCGGCCAAGATGTACTTGGCTTCTCTGGCTTTGCCGGATTTGGCTGGGGAAACAGCACCGGAACCTTGCGCTGGAACCACATTGTTAATAGTAAGCTATTTTTAAATACCAGTTTGGTGTATAGCCGTTATGCCTATAATTTTGATATCAATATCAGTGAAAATCTAAACTTTACAAGAAGCAACTATATAGACGACTTAAATTTAAAAGTGGATGGAAGCTATTTTGTTTCAACCAAAAGCAGCTTTAAATTCGGTGTAAAACTAAATAACTTTGTTTTCCTGCCTGGGAGAATCGACCCAATCACCAAAAATTCAATTTTTACAACAGACTTATTACCCAAAAAACGGGCCATACAACAAGATGTGTATGCCACCCATGCCTATAAATTTGGTAGTAGGTTTAGTGCAGAATATGGAGCGCGTATTTCGGTATTTTCAAATATTGGTTCGGGAAGAAAAATTAATTATGTAAACGGTTCGCCAACCTTTTTAGATAATGGATTTGTAAAGGAGAGTCAAAAAGACCCTAACAACCCTTATACAAATTATAAAAGCGGAGAAATATATAATACCAATTTTGGTTTTGAACCAAGAATAAATCTAAGCTATTTAATCAATGCCAGCAGCTCTATTAAAGCATCTTATAACAGAATGTTTCAATACATGCACCTTGTTCAAAACATTACCGCATCAACTGGACAAGAATTTTGGACGCCAACAGATAATTATATAAAACCACAAATGGCTGATCAAATTGCCATCGGATATTTCAAAAATTTTAAGGAAAATACCATCGAATTTTCTGCCGAAGCTTATTATAAAAAAATGAGCAATACCCTAGAGCTAAGAAATGGTGCAGATATTCAATTTAATGAAGCCATTGAGGGGCAAATTATTAGTGGACAAGGAAGGGCGTATGGAGTAGAGTTGTTCTTAAGAAAACAAACGGGTAAAACTACAGGTTGGATTGCCTATACAATCTCCAAAAGCGAAAGACAGGCTGATAACGTAAATAATAATCAATGGTACTCATTTAGATTCGATAGAACCCATTATTTGACTTTTGTGCTAAATCAACAAATTTCTGATCGCGTAAGCATTTCTGGAAACTTTATTTATGCTACAGGAGAGGCCTTTACCCAAGCAAGCCAAAAGTATCAACTGTTTGGCAATACCCAACCTTCTATTTTTTATGGTGCAAGAAATAATGCACGCTTCCCTGCTTATCACCGGGCCGATATCTCCTTAACCCTGTCTCGAAAGAAAAAACCAGGAAAAACATATAAAAATGAAAGCGATTGGGTCTTCTCTTTATACAATTTATATGGAAGAAAAAATGCCTTTACCCTTAGTTATGATACAACCAATAATGTACCCGTTATTTATAAATGGTACCTGTTTACTTTTGTGCCTTCTGTTACGTATAATTTCAAATTTTAATCACCGGCTCTATTTCTATGAAAAAAATAATTATCTATATCTTACCTCTGCTCCTCCTAATTGGAGCGTGTAAAGAGATTGTTGAAATTGAAATAACAGATGCGGACCCCATTTTAGTGGTTGAAGGAGAAGTAAGCACTGAAACAGATAGTTCCTATGTAAAGCTAAGTCTAAGCACCAATTATTACGCTGCCGGAGTGGCGCCAATAATTAAAACTGCTTCTGTTAGTGTAAATGGTATTCCTTTTTTATTTGATCCAAGCCAAAACCGGTACAAACCCTTTGCTGGATTTGTAGGTAAAACCGATTCTGTTTACCAACTTAATGTAAATTACGAAAATAAAATTTATACTGCCCAAACTACACTCTATCCAATGTTCCGAGTAGATAGTTTTTTCCAAACCTGGAAGGAGGCTCAAGGATTTTTACCAGCAGGCTACTCGCTAAGTTACGCTGCATTTGATAGTAGACCAACGCCACGCTACACTTCATTTATTCAGGGTTATTTTGATACCATTGCACAAAAAGATTCAATTCCAGGTAATACCATTGTATTCGATAATGTTCAAACGCCAGCTAACAAACAATATACGTTTGAAATCCCTTTCGCTCGTTTTATTTCTGGTGATATTTATTTCGCAACATTTAGATCAATAGACAATCAAATGAAAGATTTTTTAGCGGCGTATAGTAGTCAAAACCCAAATATTCCTGGTCCTTTTCAAGTGCCGCCAGCTAATCTTCCCACCAATGTATCTGGAGGTGCAGTGGGCTACTTCGTAGGCTATGATGTGAAAAGATTTAGATACACAGTTAAATAAAATACCCGAATACTTTAAGAAAATATTAGGACTGTTTTAAACGTTTTAATGCTACATTCTTATAGTTTTGCGCTATGCAAAGAGTTTTAACAAGCTTTATTTTATTCCTCACCATTGGTTCAAACCTGGCATTTGGGCAAAACGACAGTACACCTAATGCTGAAGAAGAGGATGATTTGGTGTTTTGGTCAAAGCCATCATCTGATGAAAAATTTCGCTTAGGAATAAAAATGGGTATGCAAGTTTCTGGAATCTCTGGTACCGCCATTCCTGATCCAAGACCCATGTTCGGACTCTTAGGTGGAGGTTATGGACGAATAAATTTTAAACGGGGTTGGTCTCTTCAACAAGAAGTTCAAGTTTCATTTCGGGGGTCTAATTACCAAGCTGGAGCGGGGGGAATTAAATCACTGCGCCTACTCTATATCGATGCGCCCTTATTCTTAATGAAACAGATTAAAAGAAATAGTCCACATAAAATAGGATTGGGAATGCAATACGGACATCTAATTAGTGCTGCGCTTTATATAGATGACAAGGCATACCCCACAGCAAACGCGCCATCTCTTGATAAAAATGATTGGCTTCCAGCTGCTGCATACCAGTACCAATTAGACTATTTTGCCATTCAAGTGGCTGGAAAATATGGACTGCGAAATATAAATTTAGGCTATCCTTGGCCTGAAAATGCAAAACCCCTAAATAATCAAGAGAAGCTGCATAACTTTGTGTTCGAAATAAATCTTATCTTTTAATATGTTTTTACGCAAGCAACTTATCTCGCAAATCCAACAAAAACAATCGTTTCTCTGTGTTGGGTTAGACCCAGATATTACCAAAATACCAAAGCATCTCCTGTCTGAACCAGATCCTATTTTTGCCTTCAATAAAGCAATTATAGATGCTACTGAGCAGTATTGCGTATCTTATAAGGTAAACTCCGCATTCTTTGAAGCCAGTGGGGCTAAAGGATGGGAAAGTATGCAGAAAACATTTGATTATATGCCCAAAGATTGCTTGGCAATTGCAGATGCCAAACGTGGTGATATTGGTAATACAAGCGATCAGTACGCAAAAGCTTTTTTTGATACGCTTGGCGCCGATGCAATTACATTAGCACCATACATGGGCAACGATTCTATTCAACCTTTTTTTAGTTACCCAGGTAAATGGGGCATCGTACTTGCTCTAACCTCTAATATGGGTAGCGCAGATTATGAACAGCAAATGGTGGGTGACCAGTTTTTATATGAACGTGTTATTCAAAACACCTGCAAATTGGGCTCAGACCAAAATTTAATGTTTGTTGTAGGTGCTACCAAACCCAAAGAGTTTGAAATTATCAGACAACACGCGCCTAATCATTTTTTATTGGTACCAGGGGTAGGCGCACAAGGCGGTAGCTTGGAAGAGGTCGTTAAATATGGTAAAAACAAAGATATTGGTTTGCTCATTAATGCCAGTAGAAGCATCATTTATGCAAGCAATACCAAAGATTTTGCAACAGCAGCAGCCTTAGAAGCGCAAAATTTACAGTTGCAAATGGCCGCGCTAATGGCTTAATTGCCTGGCAATATGTTTTGGCTTCACCTACTTATTCTGCTATCATTCATACTTATTGGCGCGCAATTAAAAGGTGTTGCCTTGGGATTTATGGGTGCATTGGGTACGCTCATTTTTGTGTATGTTTTTAATTTGCCTATAGGTAAAGCTCCAATAGATGTTATGCTGATTATCCTATGTGTTATCAGCGCAGCAGCTTCGCTTCAAGCCGCTGGAGGCCTCGCATACTTGGTAAGTATTGCCGAATTCATTATCAAAAAAAATCCAGCTGCTATTACTTTTATTGCTCCTTTTGTAACTTTTATTTTTACGCTTTTGGCCGGAACGGCCCATATTTGCTACTCCTTATTGCCCATTATTGCAGACGTTGCGGCGAAGAAAAAAATCAGACCAGAAAGACCATTAAGCATTTCTGTTGTTGCCGCAAATTTTGGTATCACTGCCAGCCCAATATCAGCTGCAACCGTTGCTATGTTTACAGAGCTAAACAAAATACCAAACAACACTTTTGGCATTGTTCAAATAATCAGCATTATCATGCCAGCCTCACTCATCGGTATTTTAGCTGGAGCTATTGTCGCCAATTTTATGGGAACTAACTTAGATAAAGACGCGCAGTTTTTAAATAGTATGCCACAGGATGACTTCAAAGAAAAAGTCGTTCACTCTCCTCAGGCAAAATGGTCTGTATTTATCTTTTTAAGCGGTGTATTAGGCGTTATCTTACTCGGCCTGAACCCAAACTTGCGCAAAACAAGTATGGTTGAATCAATTGAACTAATTATGCTAAGTGTGGTTCTTTTAAATGTAACTTTTGCTAAAATTAAGGCAACAGATATTGCCTCAACCGGAATATTCAAAACAGGCACAGAGGCCATCGTTAGCATATTTGGTGTGGTTTTAATGAGCAATACTTTTATCAATGCACACAGTACTTTTTTAAGTCAAAACTTGCAACCAATTGTAAGCAATCATGTTTGGCTGTTCGCTTTTGCCGTATTTATCATGGGTGCCTTGTTGTTTAGTCAAACCGCTACGGTAAAGGCAATAATGCCACTTGGCGCGCAACTAGGTATATTACCTGCTCATTTAATTGCTATGTATCCAGCAGTAAATGCCGACTTTGTAATACCTAGCTATCCAACCCTCGTAGCTGCCATTAATTTCGATAAAACGGGCACTACAAGGGTTGGAAAGTTTTTATTAAATCATAGTTTTATGCTGCCTGGCATTACCCTAACATTTGTTACGATGTTGGCCGCGTATGGAATTATTTACTTCTTTTACTAACAACTTAATGCAGTGTAAAATCTGTTAATTTAAAAATTACCATCCTAAAATCCAGGCAAAAATGAGCGGTGCTACAATAGTTGCATCACTTTCAACAATAAATTTAGGTGTTTGAATATCTAATTTACCCCAAGTAATCTTTTCATTTGGTACAGCACCACTGTAAGAGCCATAAGAAGTAGTAGAATCGCTTATCTGACAGAAATAACTCCAAAATGGTATTTGCTCCATTTCCATATCTTGATATAACATTGGAACCACGCAAATTGGGAAATCACCCGCAATACCGCCTCCTATCTGAAAAAATCCAACTCCTTTACCAGCAGAATTTTGAATATACCAATCTGCTAACCAAGCCATATACTCAATTCCAGATTTCATTGTGCTAGCCTTTATTTCATTTTTTATTACGTAAGAAGCAAAAATATTTCCCATGGTAGAATCTTCCCAACCCGGAACTACAATAGGAAGATTTCGCTCTGCTGCCGCCAACATCCAAGAGTTTTTTGGATCTATTTCATAGTATTGTTCAAGTTCTCCGCTCATTAAAATTTTATACATGTATTCATGCGGAAAAAAGCGTTCTCCAGCGGTATCAGCATCTTTCCAAATTTTATAAATATGCTTTTGTAATCTTCTAAAAGCTTCTTCCTCAGGAATACAAGTATCAGTAACCCTATTGTAATGATTTTCTAATAAATCCCATTCATCTTGAGGAGATAAATCTCGGTAATTTGGTACACGCTTATAATGTGAATGAGCCACCAAATTCATAATATCTTCCTCTAAATTTGCTCCAGTACATGAGATAATATCTACTTTTCCTTGTCTTATCATTTCAGCTAATGATTTTCCTAACTCTGCTGTACTCATAGCACCTGCAAGGGTTACCATCATTTTACCACCCTCAGTTAAATGGGTTTCATAACCTTTAGCTGCATCTACCAATGCAGCAGCATTAAAATGCTTGTAATGTGTCTCAATAAATTGAGAAATTGGTCCTTTATTCATTGTATAAATTGATTTATTCTATTTAATTTTTGTTGAAAAGTATAGGTAAATACTAGCTTCCTAGTGATTCGAACTGATTTAAAAAACGTACATCATTGGTAAAATAAGTACGCAAATCTTTTACTTCAAATTTTAGCATTGCAATGCGCTCAATACCCATTCCAAAGGCAAATCCACTATACTTTTCTGGATCAATACCGCTGGCTTGTAATACATTTGGATCTATCATTCCACAACCTAAAATTTCTAACCAACCCGTGTGTTTACAAACATTACAGCCACTACCCTTGCACAACATACAACTGATGTCCATCTCAGCACTTGGCTCTGTAAATGGAAAATAACTAGGTCTGAACCTAAGGGAAACATCTTGTCCAAACAATGCCTGAATGAAATGATATAAAGTTTGTTTTAAATCTGCAAAACTTACTTTTTCATCAATGTAAATTCCTTCAATTTGATGAAAAAAACAATTGGCTCGCGCCGAAATAGCTTCATTTCTATAAACCCTACCAGGCATAATAGCGCGAATAGGAGGCTTTTGATTTTCCATTAAACGCACTTGTACCGATGATGTATGTGTTCTTAATGCAATATCTTCACTAATAAAAAAAGTATCCTGCATGTCTCTAGCTGGATGATTGGGCGGAAAATTTAAAGCTGAAAAGTTATGCCAATCATCTTCTATTTCTGGACCTTCTGCATACACAAAACCCAAGGTTTTAAAAATCTCTATAATTTCATTTTCAATGATTTTTAATGGATGTCGCGATCCAATAAACTCCTTATCAGACGGGAGTGTTAAGTCAATGTGCTCATTTTTTCCATGGTTCTTATTTGATTCAAATTGAGACTGAGCTTCTTCCCATTTTTGTTGTGCTTTTTGCTTAACCTGATTTAACAATGCCCCCACTTCACGCTTCATTTCAGAAGGTACAGTTTTAAACTCTTCAAAAAATTGATTTAAAGTACCTTTTTTGGATAAAAACTTTAAACGGAAATTTTCTACTTGCTCCAATTGTTTTATTTCAAACAATTCAATTTGTATCTTTAATTCCTCTAATTGTTTTTTCATATCATTTAATTTTCGAACCAAAGGTAATTCATCCTACACTATCCTTCCAAAAGTTTTCAACCCACATATACTATTCTTCTTTAATATACTTTTATATCTATTCTTTTTATAGAGATGTGAATATGGTGGAGAACCTATTTTCACATCCATTGATTTTTTAGTTATTAAATTAACTTAACATTTTAGTAACTGTTTAGTTATTTAATAATCAATTCTTTATTCTTTTTATCCATAGCTGTGTATAGTGTATTTCACAGTTAATTGGGGATAATTAATTTTATTCAATTTGTGTATCTAAAGTGTATAAAGTCGCACTAAACCTCTGCTTGTTCACAATGCGACATTTCTAAAAAGTTACCTACAGCAGAAAATTCACTTATTCACTAGTTTATTCACACTTTTGGGAATTTGTCGCATTTAGTAATAGTATATATATTATTGATTATTAATTATTTATAATATTATCAATAGAGATACTTTGTTCAATGTCCCAATACGCTTTTATTGAAATCACTGTTTTATCGTAATAAATAGGCTCTGGCTGTATTTTCTGAGAATAATTACCTGTATCCCAAACCCCATTATTATTAATATCTTCAATTACTTTGAATTGATAATTTCCAGGTTTAAGATAACGAATTTGTGTTTCTTTGGGTAATGGATATTTCCAGGTTTGTATCACTAATTCATCATTAGCCTGCGATTCTATAAGCTGTAAAATGATTTTTTGATTGGTATTAGCGTTAATATTTAACAACATTGTTCCATATTCTTTTTCGCTTTTATTGATAAATGAATTAGTTGTTTTAACGTTATATCTGCTAAAAATATCTAGTAATGCACTATCCTTTATCGTAATAGTATACGGTTTAGTTTCCTTGTATGGATAATACATTACCCATTCAAATGGAGATATTTCTTTAAAGTAACTGAGTGTTATTTGTGTAGTATCTTCTAAAATTTCAATTCGAGATTTATCTATATTTACTATTGGAGTATTACTGATTAATCGTATACTGTCTGTTGGTTTATCTGGTATAATAATAGATGCTTGAAAGGGTATTAGTTTACTTTTAGCCTTCGTTCTTAAACGCACTGTATAAACTGAGTCTATAGTTTTTATTTCAAATGCTTCTGCAGATGTATCTATACTTTGCGGAACAAAAACGTGTATGGTATCGATATTATTTTTACCAGTGTTTAGCTTCTGATAACTGGCTTTATGTTTTAGCGACTTAATATCAATATGTGTTGGATTATATACCACAAATTGATAAACATGCTTTTGTTTACTTAGTGTATCTAATAACGTATTTGGTTTATGAAGTGGATTTTTAAATAATGTTAGCTTAATAGAATCTGATAGTATACTCGGTATTATTTGCTCTGCATAAAATGCTATTTCTTCTATTTTTTGATACTTATTATCAGCATTTGCATCTTTAAATGCGATGAGATAAAAGGTATCTGCAGGTAAATTATATATACTAAATCTACCCTGTTCATTACTCTTTGTTAAATAATCTGGATATTTTTTAAAGATAGTTGTATCTGTAAATGAATTCGTTTTATACAAAGCGATCAAAATCTCTTTTTCTTCTTTGGTACTTTGTGCATTATATATTTTGCCTTTTATTGAATTTGAATCCAAATAGTTACCGGTAGAGAAAACATAAGAATAATTGTTAAGTGCATTTCCCTCGTTTACATCTACAATAGCATTAGCAAAGTTAATTGTATAGGTGGTATTTATTTCTGGATAACCCTTTAAGAATGCAATAGAAATTTGTTTTCCCGTACTTTCAATTTTCGGTTTATCCTTTAAAAACGGAGATATAATAATTTGCCCTGGATCCTTGATACTTATATATTCATCAAATTTTAAAATTATTTCTTTGCTTTTAAAGTTAACTGATTTATTATCAGGGTTATGTAATAAAATCTTAGGTGGTTTTTCATCTTTACTACCGCCGCTTGGAACAACTTGTTGGGCACACGAAATGAATAGAACACTAATTAAATAAAAGTAGCCTATTTTCTGCATCTTATTTATGTTTTATTACAAACAATATACTTGAGTAATTACCTGTAAAATAAGCTTTTATGTTCGAATAAAGCCCTTTAATAGCCCCCTTTATAAATCCCATATTATTTTTTTGATGGTATTCACTTCGCATAGAGATATAAGGTGCATCAAAAGGCATTGATTGTTGTTCTATTATCTCAAAGCCATAATTATTCATTAATAAACGCATACTATTGGCTGTAAAATGATACAAATGACGTGGAACATCATACCCATCCCAAAACTGCTTGTAATGCTTTGCATCAAACGAATTTGATATAGGCACAGCAATAAACATAGTACCATCTTCCTTTAAAATCCGTTTCAGGAGTTTCATTCTTTCATCTAATAAATGTACATGTTCCATAACGTGCCACTGGGTAATGATGTCGTAAAACCCATCTTCAGTTATATTTAGTTTATCTTCTTTTAGCACTTGTAAAGCAAATTCTTGTTGCACATAATTTACCGCTTCATCCGAAACATCCGCACCTGTTGCATCAAAAGTTTGATCCAATTTTACACCATTTAAAAAATAACCCAAGCCACAACCTAAGTCTAATAGTTTCCCGCTTGTATGGTATTTTTTTATTAGTTTAAGTTTACTTCCAATACTATAGTTTCTAACCCAATCATAAATTTTATAGGTTACACCAAGCTCAGATTTATTGCTACCAGCATGTGATATATAATTTTTTGAATTATAATATTTGCCTATTTCGCTCATATCTGGCCTAGGGTTGGTAAATTGTAAACCACAGTTGCCGCAAGCAACGACCATGAAATTTTCTCCACTAGCCACATAATCTGTGCAAGCAAATAAATCTGAAAACTGGTTTGAATTACAAACCGGACATTGTTCTAGTTTTTCCACGCAACAAAATAAAGTAATTATCTGCCCAAATGCACCATTAATATTGAAACATCTGAAGGAGATATTCCGCTAATTCGTGCTGCTTGTCCAATTGTTTTTGGTCTTTGTTTATTTAGCTTTTCTCTAGCCTCTAATGAAATTGATTTAATGCTTAAAAAATCAAAATCGTCTTTTATCTTAAAATCTTCTAACCTATTCATTTTGTCTACAAGCAATTTTTCTTTTTCTAAATATCCTGAATATTTCATTAAAACCTCTGCTTGTATCAAAGCATCTTTAGAATATTCAGCCAAAAAGGCTTTTACGCTATCCAGCTTATCAATCATTAATGGTAAGTCAATTTGAGGCCTACTCAGTATTTGCGTTAGTTTATAATTCTGTGGTATGGCCGTTGTTCCGAGCTCCGCTAACATTGGATTTACTTCGCTTGGACTAATGGATGTCTTGGTAAAATAATTGATTATCTCATTGGTCTGTTTCACTTTCTCTTCCACATCTTTTAATCTTTGATCTGAGGCTAAGCCCAATTCATGAGATTTCTTGGTAAGTCTGATATCTGCATTATCTTGTCTAAGCATAAGCCTATACTCAGCCCTTGAGGTAAACATTCTATAGGGTTCATCTGTACCTTTGTTCACTAAGTCGTCTATTAGTACGCCAATGTAGGCTTCAGATCTTCCCAATATGAATGCATCTTTTTCATTAATTTTTTGATGCGCATTTATGCCAGCCATTAATCCTTGGCATGCTGCTTCTTCGTATCCTGTTGTACCGTTAATTTGTCCTGCAAAATATAGGTTTTCAATTAATTGTGTCTCTAAACTAAGTTTTAATTGGGTGGGTGGAAAGTAATCATATTCTATGGCATAGCCTGGTCTAAATATTTTGGCCTTCTCAAACCCTGGAATTAATTGAATGGCTTTATATTGAATATGATCTGGCAGTGAAGTAGAAAAGCCATTAACATAAATTTCAACCGTATTCCAACCTTCTGGCTCAACAAAAATTTGATGCCTGTTGCGTTCTGCAAATCTATTTATCTTGTCTTCTATAGAGGGGCAATACCTTGGGCCTAATCCTTGTATTCTTCCGGCGTACATTGGTGAGTCTTCAAAGCCAGTTTTGAGCACCTCATGAACCTCTTCATTTGTATACGTTATCCAGCAACAGCGTTGGTTCTTAATAGCTGTGGTTTCAGCGCTGTACGAAAACTTTTCAGGCTGTTCATCACCTGCCTGTTCTTCCATTTTAGAGTAGTCTAAGCTTCTACCGTCTACGCGTGGTGGTGTGCCTGTTTTCATTCTGCCCGACTCAAAACCTAATCTGACTAAGCTTTCTGTTATCCCAAATGATGCTTTTTCTCCAATTCTTCCACCACCAAATTGCTTTTGTCCGATATGAATAATCCCGTTCAGAAATGTTCCACTGGTTAACACAAGTGACTTACATCTTATTTCTTGACCCATTCCTGTTACCACTGCACAAACGCTATTGTCTTTGGTTTTAATATCTACAACCATGTCTTGCCAAAAATCAACATTAGGCGTTTGTTCCAAATACTCGCGCCAATACTGACTAAATAACATTCTATCGTTTTGTGTTCGCGGACTCCACATAGCAGGTCCCTTTGACCTGTTCAACATCCTAAATTGAATGGTTGACCTATCTGATACAAGTCCGGAATAACCACCTATTGCATCGATTTCTCTTACAATTTGTCCCTTTGCAATGCCTCCCATCGCTGGATTACAGCTCATTTGTGCAATTTTATTCATATCCATGGTTATAAGTAAAACCCTGGATCCTAAGTTAGCTGCCGCCGCAGCAGCTTCACATCCTGCATGTCCGGCACCAACCACTATTACATCATATTCTATAAACATTTTCTTTTCTTTATTACCTAAGTTCTTAATTATGTTGAGATTCTGAATCCGTTTCACGTGAAACTTGGATTGTATCCCAAAGCATTAAAGCTAAGTCCTCTGCTTCACGCATTTCTTTTATTTCTTTTTTTGTCTTGTCTTTGAACCCGATCAAGTGTAATAAGCCATGAGCAATAACTCGCCTCAGTTCAACTTCAAATATACAATTATTTGTTTTGGCATTGTCTTTTACTCTGTCTATGCTAATATAAATATCACCCTCTATTACACTTTTAGTATCACTTAATTCGAAGGTTATGATGTCTGTATAATAGTTATGTTTTAGATAATGTATATTTATTTCTAAAAGCTCTTCATCAGTGCAAAAAGTATAGTTCAAATTATCTATATTTTTTCTGTAATGAGAAGCTATGGCTTTTAGCCAGGGTTTCATTCTGACTCTGTCAATTCTGGGTCTCCTACCCATATTGCAGAAGTATATATTATCTGATAACTGTAATGCTCCCATGAATGTCTATTATTTCTTGCCCTACTTTTACTTTTGCCATAAAGAAGTATACACCTGTACTAACTTCGTTTCCACTATTATTCGTGGCATTCCAGCCTGCTTCAATGTTGTCTTTCTGATATTCAATTTGACCCCATCTATTATAAATACTTATACTGCTATTTTGTAGATCTAAACCTTCTCCTACAAAACTAAACACCCTGTTTATACCATTAGGCATAATGGCATTTGGATAAAACACCTTACCCGATTTAACATAACATGAAGTATTGCTTTTGCTATACAAGGTTCCTGAATTATCATGCGCTTCGATATAAAAGCAATTAGCGGCAAATGCACCCCTGTCTAGCACAATTGATGTGTCTGTTAGTGGTAGTCCCTCTGCCGTGAAATTAACGGCGTCTATTACATTATTAGCTGATGCTCTGAATATTGTGTAGTCTTTGACCCCCGTGTTCCACGTGAAATACGAATTCCAATTTAAGTTAATCTTATCATTCTCACCTAGCAAATCCAGAACAATATTATTTGAAAATTGGCTAGAGTCGCTTATCATACCACACATGTTTTTACTTAAAATATAGTAATTGTATTTTAGCTTGTTGTTGGCAAATACATCTGTGTAGAGCGTTTCATTTCCTGTAAATGTGTATATGCTTTCATTTAGTCCGTTTATATCAATCCTTCTGAGCTCAATAGATAAATAATTGGCAACTGGGTTTTTTACAATTTCAATACTTAATTTTTCATTTTGGTTATTTGTAACTTGTTTTATTTTTGTGTTTGTTGGACTAACAGATTTTCCGCTAGTAAAGCTTGGGCTCATATTACTACTAGAAGAAATCTTTACGCTATTTAGTTTTCTAGCCCTAACAAAGTATTCTACATTTGCACCCAATTGAGTAATATTTTCCTCATAAAACAATTGATTTCCTGGAAGAATAGCTACCCACTCAAAGGCCAATCCATTAATACTTCTAAAAACGTGATATTCTTCAACTGCCCACCCTACGTAGGCATTCCAGGTTAATGAGATGGTATTAATACAGGTGTCAATTTTACCTTTTAAACAAATTGTTTTATGTTGGTATGCCCCATATTCTTTTCTATTATCACAACTGTCAGAACTCGTAATATCGTAACTTAATGATTTGGTTTTTGGATTAATGGGTGAAAGATCTATGTAAAATGTGTCTCGGTAATTTTCTATTAATCTTGGGTCGGCCCTATCATAATTATACAAATAATACGTATTAAAATCTGGCGTTTTGTTGGATGTCCAGCCCAATAAAACTACATTATTTATTGGATCAACGCTTACAGAATCTAGTGTTGTTGAGTCGGGTTTTTGATCATCTATTTGAAGGGTATCTGAGTAAAAAGTTGTAGTATCAATTCCACATATTTTGGTGTATTCGAAATAATAGTGCCAATCTTTTACACTAGGCACATTTGCATTGGTGTGTGTGTAAGTTCCAGCAATTGGGTTGATATTACCATTAACTAAATAGTATGCTTGTGCTACGCTCTCTTTGGCGTATAATTTTGCATTACCAATAATGGTGCAGGTATTGGGCTGTATTTGCCATGTTAATTGGTTATTATTTCCGCCATTGCACACTCTTTTTAGCACTATATTTTGTGCGAATAGTGTTATGCAGCTGCATATTAAAATAATTCCAATTATTGTTTTTTTCATTTTTTACCTACAACAACCTCAACGATGTTTTCTGTATCAAAGTATTTTACAGCTAATTCTTGTAATTCTTTTGAACTAGTGCTATTTAAAATGGAAACAAATTCTGGGTAATAGGTGTCTGCTAAGGTATTATCTATGATAATTTTTAGTCGGTCTGCCAAGCTAAATGGGCCATCCAAACTTTTCAGGAAAGAACCTAAATAGTAATTTTTAGCTGTTTCTAATTCACTTTGAGGGATTGGGTCAGATTGAATTTTTTTGATTTCATTGTATATTTCTGTAATGCCTTCAGTTCTGTTTTTGGTATTAATATCAGTATCTATATACCAACTAGCACCATGTAAATTGGGTTCTAATACCGAGTAAATTCCATAGGTTAAACCCTTGTCTTCTCTAATATTTTTCATTAAACGGCTACCAAAGTATCCGCCAAAAATTAGGTTTAAAAATTGTAGTTTTCTAAAATCAACATGGTTTCTACCAATGCTTATTTTGCCTATTCTTAAAGCAGATTGCACCGAGTCGCTTTTCTCAATAAAATGTTGGCCAGGAGTTGATTGAATAGTGAAATGGCCTGTTGCATTAACCTGTCTTTCAAACACACTTGCTTTGATTTCTTGAGCTATTATATGAATGCTATTTTCTTTAAATTGGCCAGACACCATCACATATTTTAAGCCGCGCATATAATTGCTTTCGTAAAAGCTAATGAGCTTATCTTTGCTTAACTGTTGGATATCTTCTTTGCTCCCAAATGCCGCGTATGGATGTTGTTCACCGTATATTTTTTGGTAATAATTTTTCTTACACAAATAGCTGTTTTTCTTTTCATTCACGAGTAATTTAGATAAGCTATTTTTCTTTTGAATATCTAGCTCTTTTTCTGGGAAAACAGATTGAGTTAGTGCTTCCATAAAAATGGGAAGGCAATTGCTCAAATGTTTTTCTAAACAATATAAAGTGGCAACTGCATCATCTGCATTAGCCCGTGTTTGGAAATAAGAACCATAGTAATCTAATGCTTCAGCTAATGCTAGCGCGCTTTTTGTTTGCGTGCCCTCACTTAACATGCTTGAAGTGAAACTGGCTTGTGCTGTTTGCAGTTGGTGAATTAGTCCGGCTTCAAAAATAAAGTCTAAACGTATTACAGCCTGGGTACCCGCTTTTAAAGCATACAAAAACAATTGATTTTTAATTTCAATTTTCTGATATTCAGGAAATGACAGCTTTTCAATGGTATGAAAAGCCGGTATAGTTTTACGGTTTAAATCAATCATTTTGCATGGTAGTAAAGGGTGGAACAATTTTCTTCAACAAGCATGTTTTTAGCCACTTTTTGAAGTGTTTCTGGATTAACTGCTAGGTAATGGTCTATTTCTGTATTTGCAAGATTTATATCGCCCAAAAACGCCGCAAAAGCCAATTTCATCGCCCTATTTAGTAAACTAATATCTCCAAATTGAATATTGGTTTCGGTTTTATTGATCACTTTGGTGAGTTCTTTTTCGCTCACTAGCTCACTCTTAAACAGTTCAAGTTCCTCTAAAATAGCCGATTCAGCAGTTTCAAAAGAAACGCCTTTGCTCAATTTGCCTTCGATTAAAAACAATCCTGGGTCTGCATCGCCACTTATGTAAGTATCTAGTTCACTGAATAGGCGCTTTTCTTTTACTAATTTATTGTAAAATTTGGCAGATTTACCTCCGCCTAGAATATCTGAAAGCAAGTCGCATGCATAGTAATCTGTATCTAAACGCCCACCCATGTGATAAGCCTTTACAATCATATTTAAGGGCACATCGCTATACACATGTTCTTTGCGTGCTTCGGTTTGTTTTGGTTCTTGTGGGTAAGCATTAATTTGCGTATTTCTTCTTGGAATTGGTTCAAACCATTTCTCGCAGAGGCGTTTGGTTTCCTCTAAACTTATATTACCTGCTACTACCAGAATGGCATTGTTGGGTGCATAAAAATTAAAGAAAAAAGACTTAACTTGATCCAAATCTGCCTGTTCAATATGGCTTATTTCTTTGCCAATAGTGGCCCAATTATATGGGTGTTCTTTGTAGGCTAATGGTAAAATGCGCAGCCACACATCACCATATGGTTGGTTTAAGTATCGCTCTTTAAATTCTTCAATAACCACATTGCGCTGAACCGAAAGGCTTTTTTCGCTAAAGTCTAAACTCAGCATTCTATCGCTTTCAAGCCAAAAGCCCGTTTCAATATTGTTGGCTGGCAGGGTTACATAATAGTTGGTAATATCGTTACTGGTAAATGCATTGCTTTCTCCTCCGGCGGTTTGTAGGGCAAAATGTGAATTGTATGGCTTAAACCTCACCTTCCCATTTGGCAATAACATACGTTGCCAAGCAATTTCCAATTACATTTACAGAAGTTCTGCCCATATCCATTAAAGCATCTACCGCTAAAATGGCAAAGGCTTTTGTTGGATCAAGTCCTAATGAAGAAACAGTGCTCACTAAAATTAAAAAGGAAGCACCACGAACCCCGGCTACCCCTTTGCTGGTTAGCATGAGAATTAAGCACATTTGAATTTGTTGACCCAAGCTTAAATCTATGCCCGATGCTTGGGCAATAAATACGGATGCCAATGAAAGGTATAAGGTGGTTCCATCTAAATTAAAACTATAACCCGTTGGCAATACAAAGGCCACAATTTTGCGCGGAATACCTAAGTTTTCTAGTTGCTCCATGGCTTTAGGTAAAGCTGCTTCTGAGCTCGCTGTAGCAAAGGCAATAGATACAGGTTCAGTAATGGCGTCAATAAATTTCTTAAATGGCAGCTTAACTATTAATCCTATTGGAATGAGCACTAATGCGACAAATGCAAAAAGAGCCCCATATAAAGTGCCAACCAGTTTTAATAAGTTGCCAAGTACACCCATTCCAAGGTTAGCCACAGAATAGGCCATTGCACCCCCCACTGCAAGTGGAGCAAACAACATTACAATGTGCGTAAATTTAAACATAACCTCACTTAAACCCTCTGAAAATAAGAGCATTGCTTTCTTTTTTTCTTCATTTTTTACCAAGGCCAAGCCAATTCCAAATAATATGCTAAATACCACTATCTGAAGGATTTGATTCTCTGCAACGGATTTGGCGATATTTTCTGGAAAAATATCTAGGATTACATCGTGACTTTGTTTTTGCGCTAATAAGGTATTGGCTTTTTCAATTTGGGAATTTTGGGCAGCTAGATTAGACCCCACTCCAGCTTGGGTAAGGTTTATGGCAAATAGGCCAATAACGAGTGCGACAGTGGTAACAATTTCGAAATAAATGATTGATTTTAGCCCCATTCTACCCACTTGCTTTATGTTTGAGTGTCCGGCTATGCCAACAACCAATGTGCTAAATAAAAGTGGAGCAATAATGGTCTTTATTAAGCGCAGGAAAATATCGCTTAATACCTTTAGCGGCTTGCTAATTTCAGGAAAATCACTGCCTAAAGCTACACCAATGAACATAGCCACTAAAATCCATGCGGTTAAGTTGCGTTTTTCAATGGCAAACCAGGTAGCTAACAAGAGGGCAATCCATCTTAAGCCAATAAGAATTGGATTAGAAATTTGAATGGTTTCTTGCTCATTTAAAAAGTATAAAATGGAGAATAATCCCAATACGGATAGGGTTGCAAGTAATAGTCTTTTTGCCTTCATGTGTCAAACATAGCAAAGTAATTTTGTAAATAATACAAATTTGCCATTAAACCAATTTCTTTTTTCTATATCTTAGTCAGACAAAACAAAATTATTTATGAAAAAGCAAATCCTTTATCCATTCATTTTCATGCTTTTGATGAGCATTACTTTTTTAGCATGTAAAAAAGACAATGAGGTAGATACAGATATTACCTCGCTAGAAGACCAATCTCAAGGAGAGATGACCTTTGATTTGGTTTATTCTGAAGTAAATGAGGCTTCTGAGAATATGGGCCTTAAGAAAGCGGGATATCCGATAGTAACTGTAGACAGCAGTGTTAGTCCATACCAAATGAAAATAGATTATGGAACAACAAATTATGTGTGTAAAGATGGAAATTTACGTAGGGGAATTATTTGGGTAAAGTGGACAGGCGCCTATAGAACCCCTGGTACAAAGATCCAAATTACTTTTGAGAACTTTTATCAAAACAATAATTTGGTGGAGGGTGAGAAATCTATCGTTAACAATGGTTTAAACGCATTGGGACAGCTTAGTTTTACCATAGAAGTTTCAGGAAAAATCACTACGCCAAGTGCAGAGACTTTTACCTGGAAAAGCAACAGAACCCGGGTTTGGGTGGCAGGTTTAAATACGGCTGCTAGAATAGATGACGTGTATGAAATTTCGGGAACAGGAAGTGGTACCAATAGAAAAGGTATTTCATTTACCAGTGAGATTAGTAAAGTTTTGCGTGTAGTAAATGCATGTACCCATAAAATTGTCAGTGGAATTTTGATTGTAAAGCCTGAAAACAAAATGGATAGAACAATAGATTTTGGTTCAGGCGCTTGTGATGAATTGATTAGCATAACAGTTAATGGAAAAACCAGAACCATTAGCCGCAGAAAATAAGTAACTTAGTTTTGATGGAGCACGTTTTTTCAGATTGATATACAATCCAGTAAAAATGTACCCTAAAATAAACCGTTTTGCAATGAACTCAAATCGAATGTTAACAGGCAACTATCATTTTTTTAATCCGAAAAATACTATATTTGTTTAGTCTAAAATACATTGCAGATAGACTATCATGACAAAAAATACTATGAAAACAACCAAACAACTTCTTACCCGTGTAATGCTTGCTGTAATAACATTAACACTACTCTCATTTGACTTACCTAGCTCTTGGTTTAAAGCAGGCAGCGATCCTAAAAGTTATGATATGGGTATAGATAAAGGTGCAGGACAAGATGGCAAAAATGCAGCTACCATTAAATCTAATACCAAAAAAGCAAAAGGATTTGGCACATTGATGCAAAATTGTTTGCCAGACAATTACATAGGCAAGAGAGTGCGAATGACAGCTATGGTTAAAACGCAAGACGTTTCTGATTGGGCAGGTATTTGGCTTCGTGTTGATGAAAAAGAATCGAATAGTAATATCAGTTTTGATAATATGAAAGATGGCAAAAAGGATAGGTCTATTAAAGGTACCACTGATTGGACAAAATATGAAATAGTTTTAGATGTTCCAGTCAATGCCACAAATCTTGCATATGGCGCACTATTGGTGGGTACAGGTCAAGTTTGGTTTGATAATATAAAATTTGAATTGGTAGACAATACGGTACCCACAACAGGCAGAGATAATCAGTCTAAAACAGCAAATAAACAGCCGGTAAACCTTGATTTTGAGCAATAAATACAATTAAATAAATTGGTATTATGGCTAATCGTAAGTCTTGGATCGAGAAATTAAACGATAAAAAAGAGCCCCAACTCAAGCGTATAGAAATTCAGTTTGCGGATATGCCTGCAGGAAGTAATATGTTTATTGCTACACCGCAATTAATTGATGAGTATGTAAAACAAATTGGGTTTGGCAGACGCATTGATATAAAAACCTTAAGAAAAGACCTTGCTTTGGCTCATCATGCAGATTATACCTGTCCGGTTACTACAGGTATTTTCTTACGAATTGTGGCAGAAGCAAATTACGAAAAACTGCAATTAGGAAAAGAAATAGATGAAATCTCTCCATTTTGGAGAGTAATAACACCCAATTCTCCCTTGGCTAAAAAGTTAACATTTGGGCAAGAATTTTTGATACAACAAATTAACAAGGAAGAAAGCTAATACAACTTGGTATGTTGTTAAATTCATATTTTTTAATTTTAGGTTCTATTTTTTGTTGATTTAAATCCATACCGATAAAAAGTTTTTCAGCCAAAATATTACACTGTAACTTTAGTAACAAATGAAACGGCCAATTAGCCGCAATTTTGTTTTGAAATAATGACAGATAACATAAAATTTGGCTTAAAAGAAAATTGGAAACAGTTTACTATTTTAGTAATTGTTAATGCTTTTGTGGGGGGAATGCTGGGGATGGAAAGAGCTATTTTTCCAATGTTTGCTGAGTTAGAATTTGGGCTTGCCTCAAAAACGTCGATGCTTTCTTTTATTACTGCATTTGGCATTACCAAGGCCATTGCAAATTATTTTACCGGACGACTTGCCAATACATTTGGACGAAGAAATTTACTGTTATTTGGTTGGTTATTCGCTATGCCCGTACCATTCATGCTTATTTATGCTTCAAATTGGAATTGGGTGATTTTGGCCAATATGGTATTGGGTGTGAGTCAGGGTTTAACTTGGAGCAGCACAGTAGTTATGAAAATTGATCTTGTTGGCCAAAAAGATCGTGGTTTTGCCATGGGTTTAAATGAATTTGCAGGATACTTTTCCCTTGGTTTTGTTGCTTTTTTAACTGGATATATAGCCAATAAATATGGTATTACTCCTTATCCATTTTATGTTGGAATTTTAATTTCAATTATTGGTTTTATTATATCTTTTCTATGGGTTAAGGATACCACCATTTTTATTCAAAAAGAAATCATAACAGACCGCACAAAACAGCTTACTAATGTGTTTTTAGAGACAACGTATAAAAATAAAAATTTAAGTTCTGTAACTCAGGCTGGACTGGTAAATAATCTAAATGATGGTATGATATGGGGCTTGTTGCCTATTGTACTTTTTTCGTTACATTTTGATAGTGAGAAAATAGGAATAATTACAGCTATTTATCCGACTGTATGGGGCATTGGTCAACTTTTCACAGGCAGAATATCCGACAATTACTCCAAAAAGTCAATGTTATTTTGGGGCATGTTACTGCAAGGATTAGCTATTGTATTTATCCCATTTAGCATTAATTTTTATGTTTTAGCGTTCATTTCTTCTTTGTTAGGATTGGGAACTGCAATGGTTTATCCTACTTTTTTATCAGCAATTGCAGAGGCTACAAGTGCTTCACAAAGAGCAGAAAGCATTGGTGTATTTAGACTCTGGAGAGATCTAGGATATGCGTTTGGTGCCATAATTTCTGGTGTTGTTGCAGATTTTTTTGGCGTTCAATATGCCATTTTAATTATTGGTATTTTAACAATTAGTTCGTCATTAGTGATTAAATTCCGGATGCCCGAACCCAATTAAATCATCAAATTTGTTGTTGAATATAGGAATCTGCGGATTGCGCAAGCATTTGTTTTTCTAGGTCCATTTTAATTATAAAAATTAGCTGTGTGTATTAAACCTTTGATTATTTTGAGTATCTTAGGACGAAGAAAATTAACAAACTCAAACATGATTAAAATTAAATCAATTGCCACAGCGCTAATCTTAGCAAGTATTGCCTTTATTTCGTGTAATAAAGAGGAGGAAAAATCTGTTGAAGAGCAGGTATTAAACCTCCCAGAGAGGCAATTTGATTATGCTAGTCTCAACTTACCCAATCATTTTTTAACAAATGCTGGAGGCCCTTTACCTACTTCCATTAATGGCACAGATAATACGCCCACAGATAATGTCATAACAAACGAAGGTGCAACGCTTGGAAGGGTTTTGTTTTATGATAAAAAATTGAGTGCTAACGCTACTATTTCTTGTGCTTCTTGTCACAAACAAGAAAAGGGTTTTTCAGATGAGGCGATGTTAAGTTCTGGCTTTAAAGGCGGTAAAACCGGCAGACACTCTATGTCTTTGCTCAATGCCAGATTCTATCAAAGAGGAAGATTTTTTTGGGATGAACGCGCAGCAACTTTGGAAGAACAAGTATTAATGCCATTTCAAGATACCGTTGAAATGGGTATGACATTGGGACAACTGGTAAGCAAAGTGCAAGGGCAGACGTATTATCCAAAATTGTTTCAACAGGCCTTTGGATCCGAAGAAGTTACCTCTGTTAAAATAGCAAAAGCATTAGCTCAATTTGTGCGCAGCATGGTTACTTATTCGAGTAAGTATGATATCGGTAGGGCGCAAGTTGCTGCACCAGGGGCAATTTTTCCTAATTTTACACCTGAAGAGAATATGGGCAAAAACATCTTTTTTCAAGCAATTCCAAACGGTGGAGCCGGATGTTTTGGTTGTCACACTACAGAAGCATTTATTAGCGCTAATATTGGACCACAAAACAACGGACTCGATGCTGCATCTACCTCTGATTTGGGGGCTGGAGCTGTATTTCCAAATCCGGCTTTTGTAGGGAAATTTAAAACAGGTAGTTTAAGAAATATTGAACTTACTGCACCCTATATGCATGATGGTAGATTTGCCACATTAGAGCAAGTTGTAGAACATTATAATAGCGGAGTTAAAGCGCACCCAACACTTGCTCCAGCTTTAAAAGACCCTAACGGAAACCCTATTAGGTTAAATCTTGCGCCAAATCAAAAAGCAGCATTGGTAGCTTTTCTCAAAACCTTAACAGATAATAGTGTAAGCACAGGAGTTAAATGGAGCAATCCGTTTAAGTAAAATTTTTAGTTGAGAAACGGATAAAATGAAGGGTACTTTTGTAAAATTAGCGATTGTTATAGTTTTCTTTTTTTCCTGTCGTAAAGCAGAGCAGAAAAACAATCCCTCAGTTGATAAAGAAGTATTTGTTTCAGCAGTTGATATTTCTAGTTTTCCAGAAATAGTAAAGTCTGATCCAACTTTCTTTGACTTAAAAGGTAACCCCAAAGATTTTCTAGTTATCCTTAAAGAATGTGGAGTAAACACCATTAGGTTGCGACTTTGGGTAAATCCACCTGGTGAAAACTCAAGTTTTGAACAAGTAAAAGAATTTGCTAAGGCCTTACAATTAAAGGGATTTAAAATTTGCTTATCTGTTCACTACTCTGATACTTGGGCCGATCCAGGAAATCAGCGTACACCTGAGCATTGGCAAGGTCTGAGTTTTTCTTCACTTAAAGACAGTGTTTATCATTACACCAAATCCATAATGACTCAAATAAAACCCGATTATATTCAAATAGGGAATGAGATTAACACAGGTTTCTTGCATCCATTTGGACATATTAACAACAATTATTCTGGTTTTATAGAATTATTGAAGTCTGCCACATTAGCCGTGAGGGAAGATTCTTCAGACTGTAAAATAATTATACATTTTGCGGGACTTAGAGGGCTGGATTGGTTTTTTAATCAAGTAAAAACAATTGATTATGATATTATAGGCTTATCATATTATCCCATTTGGCATGGAAAATCTTTGGCAGAACTTAAACTCAATATGCAACAACTAGGTGATTTGTATAAAAAGAAGATTTTAATCGCAGAAACAGCCTATCCTTTTACACTAGCCTGGAATGATTGGACAAATAATATAGTTGGACTCAGTGACCAATTAATTTTGCCTGAATATCCCGCATTACCTGAAGGGCAGAGAAATTTTATTCATCACATCAAGAAAATTGTAGAAGAGAGTCCAACTGGACTTGGTTTTTGTTATTGGGGAGGAGAATTAATAGCTTGGAAAGGAAAACAAGCCACAAATGGATCGCCATGGGAAAACCAGGCTTTATTTGATTTTAATAACTTAGCTTTGCCGGTATTAGAAGTGTTTAAAGAAGAATAGAAATACCCTTTATTGCTTTGCTAAAAGTATAAAAAATGCCTTCAAACATAGAAAATCTGCCCTTGTTTATTTTACTGGCCTTGCTTGCCGAAGTTTTGGGAACAGTTGGGGGATTTGGTTCATCTTTATTTTTTATACCTATTGCCAGTTACTTTTTGGATTTTCACTCTGTATTGGGCATTACGGCATTATTTCATGTGATGAGCAACCTAACTAAGATTATTTTTTTTAGAAAGGGATTTGATAAAAAACTTGTATTATCTATTGGCATTCCAGCAGTATTGTTTGTTACAATTGGTGCGTTTCTTAGCCAGTATGTGTCAACGGATGTTTTAGAGCTTTCTCTCTCCATCTTTTTGATTGTGGTAAGTTTAGTATTACTACTTTTTAAACATCTTGAATTGAAACCTACTTTATTCAATTCTATTGGTGGTGGCGTATTTTCTGGTTTAATTGCCGGGATGTTAGGCACAGGTGGCGCAATACGGGGAATTGTATTGGCTTCGTATAATCTAAAAATAGAGGCTTTTATTGCCACATCAGCCATTATAGATTTGGGTATAGATTTTAGTAGAAGTATCGTTTATTATTTAAATGGATATGTGCACAAAAATGATCTATATCTTTTGCCCATTCTACTATTTGTAAGTGTGCTTGGAACCTATATTGGAAAGAAAATACTACTTAGGGTTTCTGATATACAATTTAAATCTATTGTTTTGATTTTAGTTTTGCTTACGGGGATATCTGCCCTTGTTAAAGTAATCGCAAATTAATTCTATTCATTTTATTCAGGATTCTACCTGAACCCATTTCTTTTTGTGGATAAATAGGATAAATCCTTAAATTAAAGCTATCTTTGCGGGCTATTATTCACAATAGTCTGCTTAATTTTTGAAAAACTAAGGAATAAAGACCAGGGTTCAGGCACTTGCGATAATGGAAAACAAGACATAAAAGGAATGAAAAGAGAGCAATCAGGCGGCAACAAACGCAGCCTATCTAGAACGGGTGCCGGCGCACCAAGAAAAAGTAGTACACCCCGAAAAACAAGTTCGGCAAGAGGCACAGGTAGTGTAGGTAACAAATTTAGAACAAGTAAATCGAGCGACGGAACTAGCTATGCGAAAAGAAGCAGCGGTTCAGATGAGTTTAAGCCAAGAACCGCACGTCCAACAAGCAGAACTGGCGCTTCAGATAAGCCATATGCCAGAAAAGCGGTTGGTTCAGACCGATATAAAAAAGAAGGTACGGGCAGAACATTTGATAAGCGCAGCAGCGAACGAGATGCGCCAAGAACGCCACGTAAAAAAATGGGTATAAGCAGGGGCGATAAAAACGTTTTTCCTGAACGTACTAAACGCGCCTATGGCAGTGCCGACACCTTTAAGGATCGTAAAAACATGGATAGTTTTTATGATAAGAAAGAGAAGGATGCTGCTACACCAAGACCTAGAACCAGACGTACAGCTGATTTTGATGCTGCTGGTTTGGGTAAAGGTAAATTTACTAAGAAGTCGGAATTGAAAGGCTTTAAGCCAAGAGTTAGGGAAGAGAAAGAGGAAGATTTTAGGTTTAAAAGACCTGGTTCAAGAGGCAAAGCAATTGACTTAGGAGAGAAAAAAGAATTTGTATCTAAATCTAAATCGCAGTCAAAAGAACGCATTACAGAAGATACACTTAGCATTGGAGGTGAAGTAAGGTTGAACCGATTTATTTCTAATGCTGGGGTTTGTTCTAGAAGAGAGGCAGACGAATTGATTGGAGCAGGTTTGGTAAGTATAAATGGAACGGTTGTAACAGAATTGGGATCTAAAGTGAAGGCCGGCGATGTGGTGCGTTTTAATGGCGAAAAGCTTACGGTAGAAGCAAAGGTTTATATATTATTGAATAAGCCTAAAGATGCTATAACCACCTCTGACGACCCGGATGGCAGAAATACGGTAATGGATATTTTTGATGGTAAAATGCGTGAACGTATATACCCAATTGGCAGATTAGATAGAAACACAACAGGTGTTTTGTTACTTACGAATGATGGTGAATTGGCGAATCGCTTAATGCATCCAAAATATGAAATTAATAAAGTGTACAAGGCTACCTTAAATAAAAGTTTGAAGCCTGCAGATTTATGGACCCTATCTAATGGTGTTGAGTTGGAAGACGGATTTATTAAGCCAGATGCTATTGCTCAGTCTGATGCCAAGAATAAAAATGTGGTAGGTATTGAGATTCATAGTGGAAAAAACAGAATCATTCATAGAATGTTTGAGCATTTGGGTTACACAGTAGATAAACTAGATAGAGTATTATATGCGGGTGTGGAGAAGGGAGCATTAAAGCGTGGAGAATGGAGAGAACTCAATGAAAAAGAGCTCAAAGCACTTAAAAGAAGCGTTCACATGAAATAATTCATGAATAGAAAAATTTTTAAAGAAAAAATAGATTAATTTCGCAACATTAATACATCAGAAATGAACTTTACATTGTTATTTATCGGCAACCTAGGTGGTGGCGAGTGGTTATTAATTTTATTAGCCATTGTGTTTTTATTTGGTGGTAGGAAAATTCCTGAACTTATGCGTGGTATTGGCCAAGGTGTTCGCGAGTTTAACGAAGCTAAAAAAAGCGTAAAAGACCAAATTGAAGAAGGCATGAAGTCGAAAGACGGAGAAGCTAAATCGTAGACCTATTTCTTGCCGATGACCTATTTTAGTTTAGCACACATACAAACCGATATTCAATCGGGTAAGATTACTTTGCCAGCACTGGTTAATCAATACTTACAAACTATTGAACAAAAAAAGCATTTAAATGCTTTTTTGGAGGTTTTTGAACTTGAGGCCAAACAGCGTGCAGAAGAAATTGCTAGTAAAATGGCAAGTGGTACTGCAGGCAAGTTGGCGGGTATGGTTATTGGTTTAAAAGACAATATTTGTTATAAAAACCATAAAGTATCGGCTTCATCTAAAATTTTAGAAGGCTTTACCTCTATTTATTCTAGTACGGTTGTTGAGCGCTTAATAGCGGAAGATGCGATTATAATTGGTCGTTTAAATTGCGACGAATTTGCCATGGGTGCTTCTAACGAAAACTCAGCTTTTGGTCCTGTTTTGAACGATGCCAACAATGAGCGTGTAGCCGGTGGTTCTTCTGGTGGTGCGGCTGTGGCTGTTCAAGCCGGTATGTGTTTAGCTAGTTTTGGTAGCGATACCGGTGGAAGTATAAGGCAACCTGCAGCTTTTTGCGGTTTGTATGGTTTTAAACCAAGTTACGGTAAAGTATCGCGTTGGGGTTTAATTGCTTACGCTTCTTCATTCGACATAATTGGTCCTATTACCCATAGCGTATCTGATATGCAATTGTTAATGGAGGTAATTGCAGGCGCTGATGCGCATGATGCTACAGCCTCTCAGTTGCCTGCTGGTAATTTTACCAAGTTTGAACCCAAACAAAGCAGATATAAATTTGCCTATATAAAAGAGACTCTAGAGGCAGAAGGGATTGAGCCGGAGGTGAAATTAGCTACTGAAAAATACATTCAATCTTTGCTGGCACAAGGGCATGAAGTGCAGGCTTTAAGTTTTGATTTATTACCCTATTTAATTCCAATTTATTATACCCTAACTACGGCTGAGGCTTCCTCTAATTTGGCTCGTTTTGCCGGCATGCATTATGGGTATAGAAGTACTGAGGCTGTAGATTTAGAGAGCACAATAAAAAAATCTAGGTCGGAAGGTTTTGGACCAGAGGTAAAAAGAAGAATCATGCTTGGTACCTTTGTGCTATCATCGGGGTATTATGATGCCTATTACAGCAAAGCCCAAAAGGTAAGACGTTTGGTTCAGCAAAGAACACAAGAGATATTTAAAGATTTTGATTTTATCCTTTCACCTACATCGCCAACAACGGCATTTAAGTTGGGTGAAAAATCTAATAATCCGATAGCTATGTATTTGGCCGATGTATTTACCGTACATGCCAATATTGCTGGAATTCCGGCTATTAGCATACCAAATGGCCATGACAGCAATGGAATGCCTATAGGTTTGCAAATTATGGCCAATATGCACGAAGACGATAAGCTATTGGCTTTATCTGAGCAACTTTCTAAGGAGTGTTTGGCTTAAAGGCCATTTCCCTGTTTTTTATGTTTAAATCTTAATTACTTTCTGCTTCAAAGGCAGGAGCTATGATTAATTTGCCAGCGTATGGTTGTGAAAATGAAAAGTGTATTATTGGTAATTATAAGTTTGGTTCAGGCTGTATACGTATATGCTGGTGCCGATGAAATTTACCAAAACAGGTTGCAGGCATTAAAGAGTCCTTTAGAGTTTGCGTATAATCCATCTGTAAAGCCTTTTATAGAGGAGTATTTAGCGAATCCAGAAGCTACCAAAGAGCTATTGAGTAGGAGTAAACAATTTTTTCCATTTATAGAAAAAACATTACGTGCAAAGGGTTTACCAACCGATTTAAAGTATTTGGCGGCCACAGTTTCTGCTTTAAATCCTTCTGCTGTTAACAGTAGTGGGTCTAGCGGTTTGTGGATGATGGCATACCCAGTAAGCAAAATGTATAAGGTAAAAGTGAACACCTACATTGATGAGCGTCGTGATCCATTGCGATCTACACTTGTGGCGGGGCAACATTTTAAAGATTTGTACAGCATTTATAAAACCTGGCCATTGGCTATTGCCAGTTATGGTTGTTCTCCAGTAACCCTAAATAAGTGTATACATTTGAGCAACAACAGCTTTTATTTTTGGGATATTTATCCCTATATGCCAGCGTTTTGTAAAGAGTTATATCCAAGAGTAATTGCCACAGCCTATATATTTAATTACTATAAAGAGCACGGTATTTCTTTGGTTGAACCAAAGCAAGAATGGGAGACCGACTCTATTTTGGTTAATAAATGGCTTTCTTTTCAGCAAATTTCTGCGGTTACAGAAGTAAGTGTGGATGAGTTACGTTTATTAAATCCAACGTTTAGAAAAGACGTAATTCCATTTAATGCCGAAGGTTATTTTGTGCGCATACCCAAGAGTAAGTCTAAGCGTTTTGAGATGTTGAGAGATTCTGTTTATAGGCCAATACAAGCAAGCGAAATTCAGGCTGAACCAATAGATAAAATGCAAACCTCACCGTCTGATGCACCTAAGGCAGCGGTGAAGCCATTTACCAAGAAGAAAGTAATTTATACCGTTAAAAAGAAAGACAATATTAACGATATAGCAGATTGGTATGATGTAAGTGCTTCTGAGATTAAATCGTGGAATAAATTACGCAGCACGAAGCTAAATTATGGAAGAAAATTAATAATTTGGGTGGATGGAGCTAAATTGGGCTATTATAAGAAAATTAATAAAATGAGTCCGGCTCAGAAGAAGAAGATCAAGAAAAAGGATTAGGTGTTTAAGTTTAAAAATGCCATAAAAAAAGCCGTCGCAATATAATTGTGACGGCTTTTTTGTTGAGTTCTTATAGGTATATTAATAAGATCTTCTGTCTCCTCTGTCGTTGTTAAAAGACCTTCTTTCGCGGTTAGGTCTTTCTTCGCGTGGACGAGCTTCGTTAACGGTAATGTTTCTGTCTTTGAAAGACTGACCGTTTAGAGAGTTGATGGCACTAGTTGCGCCAGCGTTGTCTGGCATTTCAACAAAACCAAATCCTTTGCTACGGCCGGTAAATTTGTCGTTAACAATGTTAATACTGCTTACTTCGCCGAATTGTGAAAACAGGCCGCGCAACTCATCTTCAGTTGTGCTCCAGTTTAAATTTCCAATGTAGATGTTCATGAATAAATAAATATGAAATTCAAAGATAAAAATTCATTTGAGAATTCCAAGTTTTGTGATTCTAAAAAAAACAAAAACCAATAATTTTACAATAAATTAGTAATTAAATGCTTACGCTTTATTTCTTTTTTATGGCTTCATAGAGCAGGTCTTGGATCCGTGTTCTTAAATTGCTTTGAGCCAATAAATTATTTTCTGTACTAGGGTAAACGCGGTTCGATAAAAACACATATACCAGGTTATGTTTGGGATCGGCCCAGGCACAAACACCAGTAAATCCTGTATGTCCGAAGCCAAGAGGCGAACAATTTTCGCCGGTTGGACTTGGTTTATTGGGTGTGGTTTCAGGTTTATCGAAGCCCAATCCCCTGCGTGATTTTTTGTTTTGTTTACTGGTAAATAAATGCACCGTGCTTGCTTTAAGAACGCGTACATTACCATATTCGCCCTCATTGAGTAGCATTTGCATAATAACACCTACATCATTGGCATTGCTAAATAAACCTGCATGTCCGCTTATGCCGCCCAACATTGCAGCTGTTTGATCGTGTACATGGCCATGTATAAGTTGTTTTCTGAACACTAAATCATTTTCGGTAGGGGCAATTGTGCTTTGCTTAACGCCATTTTTTAAAGGTTTAAAAGTTAAGCTTCCAAGCGCAAGTGGTTTATAAAAATGCAGATTCATAAACGCTTCGAAAGGCATATTGCTGATATTCTCTACAATTTTTCTAAGTAAAATAAATCCTAAATCGCTGTAGAGGTATTCGCCTTCTGGTTTTAAATCTACCATGGCAATTTGGTTAAAGATATCCTGCTCTATAGCCACATCTGCCCATAAGCTATCAGCCACTTCTAGGCTGTGTCTATTGGTTTGAACCGAACTATAATAGGTGGTATCTGGCAGTGGATTTCCCAATGTTTTCTTATAGAACGGAATAAATGCTGGAAACCCCGCTTGGTGTAATAAAATATCTTTTATAGTAATTTTTTCTTTGGCAGTGCCACCTAAAAATGGAAGGTACAAGCCAATTTTATCGCTTAGGTTAATTTCCTTGTTTTCGTACAACTTCATAATAGCAAGCGTTGTTGCCATAACTTTAGTTAGCGATGCGATATCGTATAGGTGATGGTTTTGAACTGTTGTAGCTGCAGAATCGTAAGTAAATTTACCGAAAGATTTGTTGTACAATACCTTGCCTTCTTGAGCTACAAAAATTTGGCAACCTGGGAAAGCCCTTTGTTTAATACCTTCAACAACCATGCTATCTATGAGGTTAAATGGCGCATGATCTAAACCAACTTCCTCGGGCATTACCTGTTCAAAGCGGTTTAATGCGGTGGTATTTATTCCAGATGCCAGGGGAAAGTTTGGCGTAACAGATACCGGCATTTTACCTTTGGTTCCGTATGCTCCCATAAGCGCTTGTGCGGCTAAATCGTTATATAATGGGAGGTCTTCGTAGGCTAAAATAACATTTCTAGCTTGGGTAAAATGTTGCAGAATATATGGATTTCCGTGGTTTACTAAAATGCATTTTCTACTGTTTAATAGTGCATTTACAAAAGCTATTTGAGGCGTAGTTAGTCCGAGTTTTCTACTTACAAACCTGCTGGTACTATGCAAACTAATAATTACTAAATTATATTTCTGCAACACTCCAAGCATAGAATCAAAGACAAGCTGACTCTCATTTTTATCTATGCTATAGTAATCTGCCTTCAGGTAATTATTTAGGCTTTGTTGAAAAGAGGTAAATAGTTTATTTCCCAGTGCGATGCTGGCAATATGATAGGCTTGCGGATTTTCTAATGGAATTATTTGATCGAGTGTTTTGGCAACTACAATGCCCTGTTTAACTACTTTTTTGATCAGCAAATCGGTAGAACAGCAATTTAAATCTGCGTGTAAGTTTTCCAGTTTAATGGGTTGGTATTGGTTCAAACCAGCCCAATTTTTGGTGATAAGTATTTTTTTACAAGCGCGGTTTACAATTTCTTCACTTATGTAGCCACAACTGATATATTCTTTAATCCAAAAAATGCTTTGTGGAACATCTTCCACGAAGAGTAGTAATTCGTTTCCGGCAGCGAGTGCTTTTGCGCTTACCTCCCCAGAGGCTGCGTAATTGGCAACTCCCTTCATATTCAGGCCATCTGTTACTACAAGTCCATCAAAACCCATTTCGTTTTTCAGCAAATTGGTTACTGCCAGAGGAGAAATTGAGCTGGCGGTATTATTGGTAGTATCAATTGCTGGAACAAATAAGTGCCCAACCATAATACTTCCAACATTGTTTTTTATAAGTTCTTTAAAAGGATATAATTCTAACGAGTCGAGACGTTTTCTGTTACCATTAATAACAGGTAAAGCATGGTGCGAGTCTGATTCTGTGTCTCCGTGACCCGGAAAGTGTTTGGCGGTGGCTAGTACATGATTATTTTGGAGCCCTTTCATGTAGGCAATACCGTGTTTAGCAACTATATACTTATTTTCACCGAAGCTTCTATCGTTTATAACGGGGTTTGCTGGGTTATTATTAACATCTATATCTGGTGCAAAATTAACATGTATTCCAAGTCTTTTGCAGTGTTTAGCAATTTCGGCACCCATTTCTTCTGTGAGTTCGGTGTTGTTGGCTGCGCCTAAAACCATTTGCCTTGGGAAAACAGGTGTACTATCTAGGCGCATACTTAAGCCCCATTCTCCATCTATGCTAACAAGGAGTGGCACCTTGGCCTGTTTTTGGTATCTATTGGTAAGAACAGCTTGTTTATGGGGTGTTCCCTTCATAAACATGAGCCCACCAATTTTATAATCGCGTACGAGTTTTTCAAGCTCATTTAAGTAATTACTATCTCTTTGCGTCCATACCGCAACGGTCATCAATTGAGCGATTTTTTCATCTAGGGTTAAAGTATTCATGATAGAATCTACCCAATGATAATTTTTTTGCCAATTAATAGCGTAATTTTGTGCAACAGCTTGAGAAGAGAAAAGCAGGGTTGCCAATAAAAACAGTGTACATTTGATATGCCGAATCATATTATGACACAAAATAGCAGAATAAAGAGCAGATAAAAAAATAAAGTGACTAGTAGGAATGAGTGAGAGAATAAAATTATTACCAGATCATGTAGCCAGTCAGATTGCGGCTGGCGAGGTTATTCAGCGTCCGGCTTCCATTGTTAAAGAGTTGTTGGATAATGCGATAGATGCAGAAAGCACACTAATTACCCTTTACATTAAAGATGCAGGCAAGTCTTTGGTTCAGATAGTAGATAATGGAATAGGCATGAATCATTTAGATGCGCGCATGTGTTGGGAGCGGCATGCTACCTCTAAACTAAATATAACCGAAGATATATTTAAGATTAACACCATGGGTTTTAGGGGAGAAGCATTGGCTAGTATTGCTTCTGTTGCCCAGGTAGAGATGAAAACCCGAACCGAGCATGATGAACTGGGTACTTATTTGTTTATTGAAGGATCCCAAGTAAAAAAGCAAGAGCCTGTTGCCACACCTAAAGGAACCAGCATTGCTGTAAAGAACTTGTTTTTTAACATACCCGCGCGCAGAAATTTTTTAAAATCGAATCCAGTAGAGTGGCGACATATTCTGGATGAATTTAACCGAGCGGCTTTGGCAAATCCAGCTATATCATTCAAACTATATCATAATGATGAGTTGCAATTAGACTTAAGCGAGCATACCTTACAAGAACGCATTTGTGAAGTTTTTTCAGATAGGAAACCAGACGATCTGATAGCCTTTGATGAGCGAACAAGTATCATACGTGTGCAGGGGTTTATATGTAAACCAGAATTTGCTAAGCGGATAAGGGGAGAGCAGTTTTTATTTGTTAACAGACGTTTTTTTAAAGACGCTTATTTTAATCATGCGATTCACAATGCATTTGAAGGCACTATAAGCAAAGAACAATACCCTTTATTTGTTGTGCATATGGAGATAGATCCGGCACACATAGACATTAATATTCATCCTACCAAAACAGAGGTTAAGTTTGAAGACGAACGGAATGTATATCAGATTTTACGCGCAGTAATAAGAAAATCATTGGCAGAATACGCTGAGAGTCCCACCGAAACCCAATTCGACGACAATCAATTTATTCATACAGAACTTAATTTTCCGAGAAGAGAAGTGTCCTCTGATTTTCAGAATTTGGCAACTGTGAGTAATCCAGATTGGGGTGGTATTAAAGAAAGTTATCAGCAGCACCGCAATCAGAATATAAAACATTGGGAAAGTTTATTTCAGGGTAATCAAGAATCTCCGAAGTTTGAGCAAGCGGCAAGCTTATTGCCACAAACAGATGAAACGAATGATTTGCGCGTATTTTTTCAGTTAAACAATCAATTTATTGTTACACCCATTAAAAGTGGTTTAATGCTGATACATCAGCAATATGCCCATGAAAGAATATTATTTGAACGTTATTTGCAGGCTTTGGCTCAACATCCAATTATGAGTCAGCAATTATTATTTCCAAAGGTGGTCAATTTAAACACCAACGACGCGCACCTCTTAACGGAGATATTACCAGAAATGGGTGCATTAGGATTTACGGTAAATGCCTTTGGTAAAAATTCTTTTGTAATAAATGGTTTGCCTGCAGAGTTACATTTAGAAGACGAACAGGTTTTGTTAAATGGGATAATAGAAACCTATAAAACCGAACTAAGCGGAGAAGTTAACAAACACCACAAGGTGGCTAAAACATTGGCAAAAAGGGCGGCTATAAAAACGGGTGTTCGATTAAAAACGGAAGAGATGAACAAATTAGTAGATGAGTTGTTTGCCTGTTCAGAGCCGCAATCTTCGCCTGATGGGAGGCCATGTGTAAGCAAGTTAACCCTGCAAGATATTGCCAAAATGTTTTAATTTCGCAGAAAAAATTCATGTATCAACAACACAGACCTGGTAATTTTTCGAGCTTTCCGCCCGTTGTAAAAAACCTGTTAATTATAAATGCCATTTGCTTTTTGGGTTATATAGTGCTTCAAGGAAGAGGTTTAATTAACCTGAACCAAACCTTGGGATTATATTATCCAGAGTCTGTTTATTTTAGGCCCTTTCAAATAATTACCCACGTATTTATGCATGGCTCTTTCATGCATTTGTTTTTTAATATGTTTTCTCTGTGGATGTTTGGTAGTGTTCTCGAGAATTATTGGGGTCCGAAAAGGTTTTTTATTTATTATTTTGTTACAGCGTTTGGTGCTGCTGCCTTACATTTAGGTGTTAATGCTTACGAGGTTTATCAGGCAAAGCAAGCTGTTTCAGCATTTTTGGTTCAGCCCGACTACGAACAATTTTTTAAGCTAATACAATCAGATAATTTTTTGGCGAACGACACGCAGGTATCCGACTTTTTATTGGGATGGAAAGCTGATCCAAATAATCCTGAATACGTTAGTGGTGCTAAAGAAATTGTAGATTACATGTTGGCCAGAAAAATGAATGTACCGGTAGTTGGGGCAAGTGGTGCTGTTTTTGGATTATTACTTGGGTTTGGGATGTTGTTTCCAAATACCACCTTAATGATGTTATTTATCCCGTTTCCGATTAAAGCCAAGTATTTCGTAATATTTTATGGTGCTTTAGAATTATACCAAGGTTTTTCTAATAATCCTTCAGATAATGTGGCTCATTTTGCACATTTGGGAGGGATGCTTTTTGGGTTTATTCTCATCAAAATTTGGAATAAAAACAATCGCCAGCATTTTTATTAGCATATCCTATGATAGAGTCAAATTCATCCTCAGAAAAGGCGATATATTCTAAATGGGCAATTTTAGGTTTTTGTTTGTTTTTTAGTCCCATTTTTGGCGGCTTTATGTTGCGTAAAAATTTTCGTGGCATTCGAAAAAACGCAGAAGGAAACATTGTTTTTTTGGTTTCTATTATGATGGCATTTTTAACAGCTTTATTGGCATCAACCCCTTATGGTGGGGCTGGTACCACTATTTTTGCTAATTTTTTACAAGGAGCTTTGTTGGTAGAATTTTCGTTTAAGAAATATTTTATAGATGCAGATGATTTACCTAAGAAATCAGTTTTACCTATGTTATCTGCTTCATTAATGATTGTTGCTGCATTGCTTATGCTACTCATTTTATTGGGAGCGCCCGTGCAATAAGTGAAGGAAAACCGCTCTATACGCGGTTTAGTTTTGGCTTATTCTTAATTGCCAAAAAATAATACAAAACCTATTTATTGTGTGGTTAACTCTATTTGTACTTTTTATTGCATCTGGTAGATTTGTATTATGGGATCAGCACTTTTTTTAACTGTAATTGTAATTTATTTTTTGGTTTTATTGGGCGTGGCTTATTATACCTCGCGCAATGCTACCAACGATTCTTTTTATATTGGTAACAAGAGCAGCCATTGGGCACTGGTTGCCTTTGGTATGATAGGCACTTCACTTTCGGGAGTTACCTTTGTTTCTGTTCCCGGTACAGTTGAATTGGCAAAGTTTAGCTATTTTCAGGTAGTTATAGGATATTTTATTGGCTACTTTGTAGTGGCCTATGTATTGTTGCCTCTGTATTATAGGCTTCAGCTTACCTCAATTTATAATTATTTGGGCGAAAGATTTGGATTGGTGTCGTACAAAACTGGGGCTTTATTTTTTATCGTTTCCAGAACCTTAGGCGCTACGCTAAGATTATATTTGGTTATTAATGTGTTGCAGTTATTTGTATTGAACCAATTAGGCATTTCATTTGAGTTAACTACCTGCATTATTCTGGGAATGATTTTGCTTTATACCTTTAAAGGAGGAGTAAAAACTATTGTGTGGACAGATACCTTACAAACCTTTTTTATGCTCTTGGCCTTGGTGGTTTGTGTGTTTTACATCATCGGAGATTTGGGCATGAGCTTTTCACAAACTTTAACACGGTTGGCAGATAGCGGCCACATGGATGTGTTTAATTGGGACATAAATGATAAGCGATATTTTCTGAAGCAGATTATTGGCGGGGCTTTTATAACTATTGCGATGACAGGATTGGATCAGGAAATGATGCAAAAAAACATTAGTGTAAAAACCCTTGGTGGTGCGCAAAAGAATATGGTATTATTTAGTTCTGTTATGGTGCTGGTAAACTTTTTGTTTTTGTTATTGGGTGGCGTTTTGTATTTGTTTGCTAGCAGTAAAGGTATTTTGGTAAAAGGAGATGATTTGTTTCCAACGATTGCCTTAGACTATATGCCGGTTTGGGTATCGTTGATATTTATTATTGGATTAATTTCTGCGCTCTTTCCTTCTGCAGATGGCGCGATTACAGCGCTTACCTCTTCTTTTTGTATTGATATTATTGGTTTAAAAAGACAAACTGGATTAACAGAACAACAGCAATCCAAAACCAGAAAAATTGTTCACTTAAGCTTTGCTGTAGTGTTTTTATTGCTGGTATTTTATTTTAAAATGCTTAACAACAAATCTATCATAACCATTTTATTGGATATTGCAGGTTATACTTATGGTCCGTTACTTGGATTGTTTGCATTTGGCATACTTACTACATGTAAAATTAAAGATCATTTAACGCCAATTGTTTGTTTGCTTGCTCCGGTTTTATGTTATGCTTTTCAGTACTTTGTGCCTCAATTTTTTGGTTGGAATTATAACATTGGAATTGAATTGTTGGTATTAAATGGTGCATTAACCTTTGCTGGACTCTGGCTTATCAGAAAATAGTTTTATCTTGTGCCACATGGCTATTCATCCTTTATTCTTAAAAATTGCAGGTGGCGAAAGTGAGGTTTTAGATTTTAAGAAAACCATTTCTTCTGCTAGTAAAATTGCTAAAACGATGAGTGCCTTTGCCAATCACAAAGGTGGCACTTTATTGGTTGGGGTAAATGATAATAAATCTATAGCTGGCGTGAGGAGTGAAGATGAAAAGTATATGTTAGATTTAGCGGCTCACTTTTATGTGAAACCAGAAATTGACATTGAATTGATTGAATGGGAGCTGGGAGACAAAACGGTTATTGAGGCAATTATTCCAGAGGGTAACAATAAGCCTTATTATGCTAAAGACGAAGAAGGCAAGTGGTGGGTGCATATTCGGGTAAAAGACCAATCTTTATTGGCCAGTAAAATTGTGGTGGATGTACTCAAGAAAAACAGTGGTAAATCGCCCAATATTTTTGAGTTTACAGATCACGAAAGATCTGTTCTAAAACATTTAGAAAAAAACAATAGGGCCACGCTAAAAGAAATCTGTAAGTTATTGAATATTTCTAGGTGGCGTGCACAGAAGATGTTAGTTAGTTTAGTAAGTGCTGGTGTAATTCGGTCGCATCAAACAGAAAAAGTAGAGTATTTTACACTGAGTTAAGTTGTTTTTACGGATTAAAGAGATTATTTAGAAATAAAGGCATTTATTTTGCAAGAGAAACAGAATATGAAAAAATTACAATTGATACTTTTGGTGATTATTCCTTTTTTAGCCAGTAACACTTTTGCTCAGCACCCAGAGCCCAATCCTAAAAACATGGAAATAGCCAAACGCTTTTCCTACTTTTTAGAAAATGGTTTTGAATCGATAGACCTTATGAAAGTTGGTAGTGTAGACCGTTCATTTTTTAGTTTGGGTACTCCTCAATTGGTGATCTATGACAAAAACAGCAAAACCAAAAAGAACCTCTTAAACTCTTTCTCTATAATGGTTCAGCCTAGTCAAGAAAATGTACAAGGAAAAGTATTTGCCATGCAATCGCCGCAGTTTACAAATGGCTGCAAGCAATTTTTAACGGTAATGCCTATAGATAGTAAGATAACCTTTGCAGAGGTAAAACTAAACACCACCTTGCCTGTGGTAACCCAGCCTGCGCCAGGGGCCAAGCATGTTTTAGGACCAGGTGTTTTGCCTATTGCTTTTTTTCTTTACCTTAAATAAAGGCATTTTCATTATTTTGCCTGAACCAACCCTTGTTATAAGTGAAGCGTTTTTGGCATCAAAATCAGGTTTATGTTTTATGCTTTGTAATAGTATTGCTATTCAATGTCGCCCTATTTTTGGCACTTTCTAAGAATGGTATAGGATTAAGCATAGATTCTGTAAATTATTTTTCAGCTGCTCAAGGTTTATGGGCAAATTTTAACTTGGTTTTATTCGACGGTTTACCGCTTGTAAATGCTGTTCCATTATACAGTTTTTTGCTATTGCCTGCTTATGCACTGGGCATTGATGTGGGCAGTTTTGCGCTGTTTTTGCATGTGTTATTTTTTAATGTGCAAGCGCTTTTTATCTACTTCCTTCTGCGCCAATTGATCTCAGATAAATTGATTCTTTGGGCGTATTTGGCGCTTATGTTGGGAAACTATTTTGCCTTTGTGCAAGTGTATGTATGGGCACTAACAGAAATGGGTTTTATGGCGCTTTTGAGCGCTTGGGTATATTGTCAATTATATCGATCACATGCTACTTTTTGGTGTGCTATACTTTTTGGCCTGTTATGCATGCAGCGCTATGTTGTGTGGTTCTTTTTACCTGCTATTTTAGTATATTGGTTCAGCCAGAAAAAGTCTTTTTTTTATGTGGCTAAGCAGTTGTGGCTTGGTGTTTTGTTAACGGGTATTTGGGTGTTTAGGAATTATCAATTGCACGGAAATTTTAGTGGTGAACACCAATTGCTTCAAAAATTTGCTCTGGCATCCTTTACAGAAAACCTGAACAATTTGATTTGGGGTATCCTTAACTTGAACCCACTTTTTGCTGGAGTAGCTTACTATTTATTTGCCTTATTGGTTATAGGTTTAGCTTGGCTAAAAGCGGATGGAAATGGTAAAGTGATGCTTACATTGTTGTTTTGGATGGGCTTAAGTTTGTTTATTGGATTAATGGCGCAGCGAAATTTACAAATGTCGCAATTACCCCGCTATATTTCAGTGTTTTATGTTTTGATTAGTTTTGGTTTTTGGCTCTTTTTTGAGCAAATGTCTTTATCTATTTACCTAAAACGTACGGCGTTAATTGCTTTCGCTGGTATTTCGCTTTTTCTGCTGATTAATAAGGCATTATATTTTAAGCAAGTTGGATTGGGTACCAAGGCTTCGCGTGCCTATTGGGTAGAAATTGACAATGTCGCACTAAGCAATTACTCAGATTTACCAATGCTTTCCAACTTCCCTGATGTGGTTTGGCTCAAAACGGGTAAAACTTGTGGGTATACTAAATATAGCGCCGAAGATTATGATGTTTTTGCCAAGCGCAATGTGCCCGGGCAATACCGCGTAATTTGGTTTAAAGACAGTAGCAGAGAAATGCTTATGGACGAGGACTTCTTAAACAACAATGCCGATTTTACACCTATGTATGATGGACATTGGCATAAAATCGGCACTTTAAAAATAGGTTCAGCCTATTAAATTAATTATTGACCTTGGGCCAGGGAATAACCTGGTTTATCATCAAAATATCTTAAAATTTCTGTGGAAGTTACCAATAGGTTTTTAGCAGCATGAGCAGCCAAATCGAACATCTGTGCCAGGCTGGTTTCTTTGCCTTTTTCTACTTCAAAACGCACTCGGTATTGGTCTATACATTCTGTAAAAACAGAACCACTAGGCCATACTTGCGTACCACGGTTAGAAATCATGATTAATTTGCAATCTGCAGTTTCAGATAGTTTTAAGACTTCTGCTAGTTTATTAGCCACCAAATTAGATTCGATGAATAAGTCGATACCCACCACTTTTTCTGTTTTACGCGTAGCTGTTTGCATCATTTTTTGCTCAGCTGGTTTCTGCGGTAAGCTATATGCCGCGCTGGCTTTGCTCTTTCTACCTTCTGGTCCACTTGGCTTATTACCTAAATTGGCAATAATGGCATTAGCAAAATCTGTAGTGTTTAATGAAGCAGTTGTTTTATCGCCAAAATCGCCTGTGTGTTTACCTTGTTCTAGGGTGCATAATAAAGCGTTTTCAATGTTATCTGCGTGTTCCATTAATCCTAAGTGGCGTAACATCATAAAACTGCTCAACAAAAGGGCAGTTGGGTTGGCAATGTTTTTACCTGTGATATCGGGAGCTGTACCGTGTACGGCTTCAAAAATAGAAATTTGATCGCCAATATTGGCTGAAGGGGCGAAACCTAAACCACCCACTAAACCAGCGCACAAATCGCTCATAATATCTCCTTGAAGGTTGGTTAATACCACTACTTCAAACGACTGTGGTTTGCTCACCAATTTCATAGCCAAATCATCTACAATAATATCATTGGCAATAATTTCTGGATAGTCTTTAGCTACTTCGTAAAAAGTTTCTAGGAACAATCCATCGGTTAATTTCATGATATTGGCTTTGTGGGCACAGGTTACGGTTTTAAAACCTTCTTTCTTTGCCATTTCAAAGGCAAATTTGTGCACTTGTATGCTTCCTGGTCTGGTTATTAAGCGGCGACAAAGGGCTACATCCTGACTTAACATATGCTCAATACCACCATAAGTGCCCTCAATGTTTTCGCGCACTATGGTTAAATCTATTGGAATACCGGCTTTAGAGAAAACGGTGCTTACTCCGTTTAAAGATCTAAAGTGGCGGCGATTGGCAAAAGTGCTCCAGGTTTTTCTGGCGGTAACGTTAATAGATTTAACCCCTTTGCCTTTTGGGGTTTCCATCGGACCTTTAAATAAAATACCCAATTGCTCAACGGTTTCTTTGGCTTCGTTGGTCATACCAGTGCTAAAACCCTTGTCGTAAAAGGTTTTGCCCATTTCAATAAACTGATAATCAAGAGGAACGTTTGCGGCTTCAAAAATTTGAATTACGGCATCCATAATTTCTGGTCCAATACCATCGCCTTTGGCAACTGCTATTTTAATTTTATCCATATTAAATTGATTGGTTTATAAGCCGCAAAGGTAGTGTTTTGAGCAGATTGAGCAAAATTTCATAAGCATAAAATTTAATGGGTAAGATTATTAAAGATATGTATGATTATTTCTGTGTATTTGTTTTTAGAATCTAGTGTAAAAAGTTAAATTTTAATTGAATTCCTTTCTTAAAACCTTGTTTAGTATGAAATCATGAGATCTCTGTTCAGAATAAGATCATCATGATTTTTTAGTCAATATTTTAAAAACTTCTAGAGTAGATATTACTCTCCAATAGTTTATCAATATATTTGTGCATGCAAAAAATAAGTACCCTTATATTCATTTTTTTAGGCACACTAGCCAGCTTCACCTCAGGGTGTAAAAAGGATGAGGCAGCTAATAATACATCCACGCAAACTGATGCAAGAGACATTGCAGTTGGTTCTTATCGCGGCACCTATTATTACACGCACAACAATCAAACACAAACTGAAGCAAGAACAGTTTTAATAACAAAAGGAGCAAACAATAACCTGATTATTGATTTTGGCGCTGGTTTTATTGTAACTACAGATGCAGTTAATGTTTTTGGGAAAGATATTTCAGGTAGCATTTCAGAGCAAAATGTGGTGAGTTTTACTGTTAAGGGTGTAGGTGATGTAGGCAATCATTTTGCTTATTCAGAATCCAATGGTAAAAGTGCTTTTACATGCCATATTAACCTAAAACAACCCGGCTTCCAAAGCACTGTTTTATTTCTTGGGTATAAGTAGTAAAATTTGTTAAGCTATCATTTGTAGCTTTTCTTGTAGATTTTTTTAACCTTTTCTACAATCTCTTATCCATCTCGTTGTGCTAGGAATCAATGTATAGAATAGGATTTTTTCGATGGAAACGCCAATATAGATTTATTTATCTATCCGACATTTTTGGCTAAATATAAACGTAAAAATGGAATGGGTTTTTCTGCAAAGAGTATATTAATTATTTGATAAAGAAAAAAGTCAATATAGTTGGAAGGATGTTTAATCAAGCATTCAATAGGATTATTGATGTTTACCAAACCACAAATTCTTTTACCTTCGCAGGGGTATTGGTTCAGACCTAATAAAAGTGCTAAGCAATGATTAATCGTCAACTTTTTTTAATGCATCAGGCGCAAACTACTGAGTTTCCGGTAATGTTAGAAATTTCGCATGCCCATGGAAATTATTTGTTTGATGTGCAGGGCAAGAAGTATTTAGATTTAATTTCGGGCATTAGTGTAAGTCATATCGGGCATGGCAATGTGCAGGTAAAAGATGCCATTATTGAGCAATTAAATAAGCACCAACATGTAATGATTTACGGCGAGTTTGTGCAAAGTGCGCAGGTAAATTTGGCGCAGGCACTTACCCAATTATTGCCCCAAAATTTAGATTCGGTTTATTTGTTAAACTCGGGTGCCGAAGCTACTGATGTGGCTTTAAAATTGGCCAAACGTGTTACACAACGGCCCAATATTATGGCCTGCAAAAACGCCTATCATGGCAGTACCCACGCCGCTTTAAGCTTAAACAGCGATGCCTATTACAAAGATGCTTTTAGGCCATTGTTGCCTGGCGTATCCTTTATAGAATTTAATAATATGGCTAGTTTAAAGGCCATAAATGAGCAAACGGCATGTGTGGTTTGCGAGGTCATTCAAAGTGAGGCAGGGTATGTTTGGGCTGATCCAAACTTTTTAAAAGCCCTTCGTGCACGTTGCACTGAGCTAGGTGTGCTGCTTATTTTTGATGAGATTCAAAGTGGCATGGGCAAAACAGGAACCTTGTTTGCTTTTGAACAAATAGGCGTTGTGCCAGATATTTTATTGCTGGGCAAAGCGCTTGGCGCAGGCATGCCTATTGGCGCGGTAGTAGCTTCTAAAGATCACATGATGCTCTTGGCAAATAACCCTATTTTAGGGCATATAACCACCTTTGGTGGTCACCCAGTGGTGGCGGCTGCAGCTAAGGCTGGATTAGATGTGTTGCTTCAAAACAACTTGCTTGCAGACATTCCTGCCAAAGAGCAATTGTTCAGAAGCTTGTTGGTTCACCCCGAAATAAAACAAGTAAGCGGCAAAGGTTTAATGCTTTCAGTAGCGTTGAGCACTTTTGAATTTACTTTAGCCACCGTGAAAGCATGCCAAGAAAAAGGTTTAATTACCGATTGGTTTTTGTTTGCCAATAATCGCTTAAGAATAGCGCCACCATTAACCATTACCTTGTCCGAGATTGAGCAGGCATGTGCCATTATCTTAGAAGCTATCACAGAAACTCAGGCATCCATGGCTTCAAATAATCCGTTGTCTTCGTAGTAGGCAACCACCAATTTTCTCAGTCGGTTTTCCTGACTCATTAAATCGGAATACGGTAAGTTTTTCACCATTTGGTAATGCGGCCAACCTTCTTCATCGGTGTGCGTAAATTGGTAATAGCCCTCATAGCTTAGCAATTTGCAGGTGGCTACATGCATAAGGTCCATTTTCTCATGTTTTTCAAAGGTTCGCATTTGTCCGAGCTCGCGCACTCCAATAATAAAAAGGATTCCGTTCATATCTGGTTTTTTACCAAATTGTTTCTTTAAATCAAACACAATGCGATACCATTTGGCCTTAGTGGCATCATCGAGCATATATTTTTGATAGCTATCGGGAGTTTGGGTTTCGTCTGTCATATATTTTAGCAAACCTAAAGAAAGTTTTCGTGCAAAATAATTTTTGGGTTATTTTTGACAGAGACACAGGTTCTTTTCGGGTTTTTTTATTCGGTTTGAACCTATTTTCTTGTAAAATTTATTGATGATGAAACAGAAGATACTAATTTTATTACTGCTTACCTTTGTGTTTGTGGCAAGGGGTTTGGCTCAGACCAAAACAATAGGGCGCATTATAGCCGGACCTATGTTGGGATACAGCACCCATACCGAGTGTGCGGTTTGGGTGCAGACCATTGGAGTGGATGAAACCACCATTCAATACAAGATTTTAGGATCAAACGGAGAATGGCAAAGCAGTAACAGTTTAAATTTTTCAGCTGGCAAAAACATAGCTCAAGCCAATAAATTTTACCTTACCCATTTAGAGATGGGTAAAACATACGAGTATCAGATTTTGCTCGATGGTGCTTTACAAAAATTTTCATATCCATTGCAATTTAAGACGCAAGAATTGTGGGAATGGCGAAGTCCCGCGCCAGATTTTTCTTTTTTGGCGGGTTCATGTTTGTACATCAATGACAGTGCCTATGATAGGCCAGGCGTGCCCTATGGCAAAAGCACAGATATATTGCAATCTATGGCCAATACGCCCGCCGATTTTATGCTTTGGTTGGGCGATAACGTGTACATGCGAGAAGCAGATTACAGCAGTGTATCTGGCATGGAACGCAGGTATTTACATACTCGGTCTGAACCAAAACTACAGCCGCTGTTAGCTAAGATGAATCATTATGCCATTTGGGACGACCACGATTATGGTGACAATGACGCCAATAAAACCTTTGAGCATAAATTAACGAGCCATAATTTATTTTCAGAGTATTGGGCTAATAGAAGTAGCAACTATTTGTATGAAGACGGTATTTATTATAGCTTTAAGCACAGCGATGTTGAGTTTTTTATGTTGGATGATCGCTGGTTTAGAGATGAATCTAATTTAAATGAGCAGTTTATTGCTAAAACGCAATTGGGGGCAAAACAGCTAGATTGGCTCAAAAACAAGTTGGCGCACAGTAAGGCTGTGTTTAAGTTTGTTTGTGTGGGCGGACAATTTTTGAATGAACATACCAATAAAGAATCTTTTAATTTATATAAGAAAGAGCGACAAGAAATAATTCAATTTATAGTAGATCAGAAGATAAGCGGAGTGGTCTTTTTAACTGGTGATAGACACCATACAGAGTTGCTTAAAAACGATGCGGTAACAGCAACATTGGGCTATCCATTATACGATTTAACTTCGAGTAGTATAACGGCAGGATCAAGCAGCATTATAGGTTCAGACGAAGAAAAAAATCCTATGCGGGTGCCAAATACTTTGGTAGCTGAAAACAATTATTGTTCGGTTCAAATTTCTGGCAGAAAAAAAGGAGCGCGTCAGTTAAAAATTAGTAATTATGATTCGAAAGGCCTGGTAAAGTGGGATTTTGTAATAAACGAGACCGATTTAAAGGCAAAAAAGTAGTTTAATCATTTTTTTATTAAATTGCCTTTTTATCACACTAAAAAAGGGATTAATTTTTTAAAACCGCCTATGGAAAATAAATCTAAGATTATTCAAGAACTATTTATACAACGTGTTAAGAGCGCATTGCCCACCAATGTTTCTTTTGTAGATGAGTTGGCAGATTTGTTACAAGTGAGTAATGATAGTGCATACAGAAGAATTAGATGTGAAACCTTACTTAATATTGAGGAAATAAGCTTAATCTGCAAACATTTTAGGGTGTCTTTTGATCCAGATGTGCAACACATGAGCAACAAAGTAACCTTTGATTACTTGAAGCTAGATGACAAAAAAGAAAATTTTAAACTCTGGCTTTCCTTTATTGCAGGTGACGTTAAAAAGATAGGAACGTCTGTAAACAATCAAATTATTTATGGGGCCGATGATGTGCCTTTGTGGCATCATTTTTTTGATAAAGAGCTTACTGCATTTAAGCTGTTTTATTGGTTAAAGTCTATTTTAAATGCCCCTGAATTTGCAGATGAAAACTATAACCCAGCGCTTATTGACCAAGAAATGATAGATAGTGCTTCTGAAATGCTTAAAAACTATAATGAGATAAATTCGGTAGAGATATGGACAGAGGATACCTTAAACAGTAATTTAAAGCAGGTAGAATATTTTTTTGAATCGGGATTTTTTAATAGCAAGCAAGACGCACTCCATTTGTGTGATTTGTATATAGAAGAGTTAAATTTGGTATTAAAGAAGGCTACTAAGAGCAGTAAATTAATTGGTTCAAACGAAAGCGGCCGCGAAAACTTTAAGTTATATAAAAGTGAGGTAATGATAGGCAACAACAGTATTTTAGCAAATATTGGGTCAACTAAAATTGCTTATGTTAGTAATAATACCTTTAATATGATGAGCACTACCAGTGCCGATTTTGTGCATGAAAATGAATTGTGGTTAAATAATTTATTACGCAAATCAACCTTAATTAGTGGCGTAGGAGAGAAGCAGCGTAACCAGTTTTTTAGGGTATTAAGAGATAAAGTTGATGTGTTGAGACAAAAAATTATATTGTCTTAAAACAAATCTGTACCCGCTAATTTTCTTTGAATCATAGATTCGTATAAGGCTATTCCGGCTGCAACGGAAACATTAAGGGATGCTACGCCAAAATCCATTGGAATTTTACCCATATGACTGCATTTTTTTAGTAAGTCGGGACTAATACCTGTTTCTTCATTTCCCATAACAATAGCGAGTGGTCCGCTTAAATCTATTTGATCTAAGTTACTACTTGCTTTTTCGGTGCATGCCATGGTTGTAAATCCGCATTGGTTCAGGAATTCGATGCTTGTTTTTAGGTGTTTTTCTCTGCACACTGGTAATTTGAGTAATGCGCCCGCAGACGTTTTTATGGCATCGTGACTTATAGGTGCGCTATCCGTTTGCGGAATTACGAGTGCGTGTGCACCTGCACAGAGCGCGGTTCTGGCAATTGCGCCAAGATTACGTACATCTGTTAGCCTGTCTAGTACAACAATATAAGGTGTTTTGCCCTCAGCAAATAACACAGGAATTAATTCTTCAAGTGTATGAAAGCTAATGGGAGAAATGTAGGCTACCACGCCTTGGTGGTTTTTATCTTGAAAAGAATAGAATTTCTCTCTAGGTACGTATTGCACCGGCACTTCATTTTTTCTAGCAAGTGTTATAATTTCATCTATGGCAGCGCTTTGCATAGCCTTCTGAACCATTATTTTACTTAACTCATTTCCCGCTTGAAGGGCTTCTTTAATGGCGTGTACACCATAAATAACAGATTGACTCATTGTATTAATTGAATGGCAAAGAAACAAAAAAGCTATCCATTGGATAGCTTTTTTGTTATAAAAATTGTGAAAGGATAATTATTGTCCGTTTTGGGCAGCAGTTAGCTCTTGTAAGAAGGCTTTAGATAAATCTTCCTGACGGTTCATTTGAACTACTTGTTGGATATACCCCATAATTTGAAGATTGTCTTCAATATCTGGTTTTACACCTGCACGTTTGCCTTTAAAGCTGTTAAAGTATTTTACTTTTTCGCTATGAATTTGCATAAGTTCTTTGGCTAGTTTATTTGCTTTTTCAACCTCACCTGCATTGTAATAACCTTCTACAATACGCACCACAAATACATCATATTGAACTTTGTTATTTGGGGTAATTTTAAGGCAATAGTCGAGCACCTTTATTGCCGAATCCTTTTTATTTTCTGCCAATAGTGATTCAGACAAGCGGTAGAAAATATTTCTAAAGTTTTTGGTTTGGCGCAAGATGGTTTCATCTAGGTATACATTTTCTTGTTCCATATTGCCAAATTTAAACTTCTCCATTAAGTTGGTATAAAGAATATCAGTATTGATTCTTCCTGTGGTACCATCTCTTTGAACATTATTGGCAATAGGCACTAAGCGATAGGTTAAGCCCTCTAATTGGAAATAGGCCTGTAGGTTCATGTATACATCAGATCCGGTGGTTATGGCCCAGTAAATAGGGCGTGTATTAATGTTACTGGCAATAATATCGAGTAAAATTAAATCTGCTTTCATGAGGTTATTGTTGCCAATTTCCCATTTAATACTATCTACCATAAATGGAATATCTTTGGTTTTTACCACACCATTTTTGATACAAGCTTCTTTGTCTGGGATAATGCAGAAGCGTTTGGTAGGGTAATAGCGTAAAGATTCGCCACCTTGTGTTTGAACCGAGCCCATTGGATCATTATCATCATTCATAAATGCGATTACATTTTTGAGTGGATAATAATCATCCTTATTAATTCCATACCTACGAGATAATTCAGGATTATCGTAGAACACTACATAATCACGTTTACCTTGGCGGTATTGATCTGAGCGCGTGCTAAATTCAATGGGTTTGCTATCATAAGCAGGTCTTTTTAGTCCGTCTGCATACCAATCGGTATTTAACAAGCTCATGTTTACTACCCTAATATCGCTGCGGATATTTTCAACGTTTTGTGCATACCAAAGCGGGTATGTATCATTATCTCCATTTGTAAATAAGATAGCATCTTTTTCACAAGAATTTAAATAGTTTTCGGCAAAATGTAGGGCAGTATATCTATTGCTTCTATCGTGGTCGTCCCAGTTTTCTGATGCCATTAAAACCGGCACACTTACTAAAGTTAGGGCGGTAGCTCCGGCAGCAGCGATATTTCTATTTAATTTTTTTGCTAACCAATCTACCAATGCCAATACACCTAATCCAACCCAAATCATAAAAGTTTGGTATGAACCAACATAGGCATAATCACGCTCACGTGGCTGATGGGCAGGGAAATTTAGGTATAAAATAATAAAGAAACCTGTGAATAAGAAGAGCGTCATTACGATTGTAGCATCTTCTTTTGCTTTTTTGAAGTGGAAGAAAACGCCCAAAAGGCCTAATATTAAAGGAAGGAAATAGTACGTGTTTTTAGCCTTATTGTTTTTCATGTGCTCTGGCATGGTTTTTTGAGGTCCAAGGCGCCATTCATCGATGAAGTCTATGCCACTAATCCAGTTTCCACGCGTTAAATCGCCATATCCTTGTTCGTCATTTTGACGGCCAATAAAGTTCCAAAAGAAATAGCGCCAATACATAAAGCCCAATTGATAACTCAATAAGAAATCTACGTTTTTGGCCATATTGGCTTTTTTACCCTCTGGAATTTTTTCCCATTCGCGGTAGGCATTTACATAATCTGCTCTATCTGCCCACATACGCGGGAAAATGGTACAATCTTTAGGATCGTAAATGCGTTCAATTTTCTGTCCTGCTTCTACGTATTGGCCATCGTCGCCTTTGGCGTATTGATAGGCTCCCTTCTTGTAATCAATAACCTTAGCGTAGAAATATTGACCATAAACCAATGGATTTTCTCCATATTGTTCGCGATTTAAGTAGCTCAACAAAGAAAATGGTTGTTCTGGATCGTTCATATCAATGGGCGGGTTGGCCAATGAACGAATAATAATCATAGAGTATGAAGAGTAGCCTAAAACAACAAATGAGAAGCATAGTACAATAAGATTTACCACATCCATGGCAGCTTTGCGGTAGAAGATGAAGAAATACAAAGCGCCTGTGATAATTGCCCAGCTAATTACTCCGCTTAAGCTTGCATTAACAAAGAAAGTACTTGCAGCAAGCATACCGTATGAACCAATAGCAACATACAGACTTGTTTTGCTTAATGAGTGTGTATAGTGTAAGAAAGAGGCAATGAGTGTTATTAGTAAAAAGATTAATAAAATGGCTCCAGAGTTAAAGTTTAGTCCAAGGCTATTTACTGTGAAGTAGTCTAATTTAGTAGCAATTCCGGGTAATCCAGGGATAATTCCAAATTGAACAATTCCGATGGTTAGGATGGCAATTGCAGAAGCGCCAATAAAGCCATTACGGGTATATGTATATTTTTTAAAGTAGTATACGTATACGATGGCAGGGATAACCAATAAGTTAAGTAAATGGACACCAATAGCTAATCCGATGAGGTAGGCAATTAATACCAACCAGCGACTAGCATCTTTTTCATGTGCAACATTTTCCCATTTAAGGATACACCAAAAAGTGAGTGTAGTAAAGAAACTTGATGAAGCATATACCTCTGCTTCTACCGCTGAGAACCAAAAGGTATCAGAGAAGGTTAAGGTTAATGCACCAACAGCTCCAGCGCCCATGATGGCAATAGTTTGCCAAGTTTCTAGTGCAGCGTTAGCCTTTGTCATGATCTTTTTGGCCAAATGCGTGATGGTCCAAAACATAAACATTACTGTTAACGCACTGGTAACAGCTGAAACCATATTTACCCAAAAAGCAACTGTGCTTGGGTCTGAAGCCAATAAACTGAAGATGCGCCCAATCATTAAAAATAGCGGAGCACCTGGCGGGTGACAAATTTGAAGGCGATAGGAAGCAGAAATAAATTCACCGCAATCCCAAAAACTTACAGTTGGTTCAAGGGTTAAGGTGTAGGTGGCCAATGAAATTGCAAAAAGAAGCCAGCCTAATACACTGTTTAATTGATTATATTTACTCATTCTAAAACTAAATTTTTATGTTGGTTCAACGCTAAATGGCAAACATAAATGATTTTATGAAACCTACAAACAACAATCTTAAGCTAATTTTACCTGAATATTAGATTTTGCTTGACTGAAAACCAACCATCTAAGTTTAAAAAGGGTATAATATCCTATAATCTGCTTATTTTTGCAAGCGGTTAATACAGGAGAAAAAGCAAAGTGTCACACAAAGTAGTTGTAATTGGAGGGGGTGCAGCAGGATATTTTTCTGCCATTCAATGTGCTCAAACAAACAAAAATGCGGAAGTTATTTTGTTGGAAAAATCCATGAAAGTGTTGCAGAAAGTTAAGGTTTCTGGTGGCGGCAGATGCAATGTAACACATGCTTGTTTTGATTTAAAGCAGTTGTCTTTAAGTTATCCGCGAGGTGAGAAGCAATTAAAAAGCGCCTTTGCTAGGTTCAGCCCGAAAGACACTATTGATTGGTTTGAAAGCAGAAAAGTGAAGCTTAAAACAGAGAAAGATGGTCGCATGTTTCCTGTAAGTGACGATTCGCAAACGATTATTGATTGTTTAGAGAAAGAAATAAAAAAGAGTAAAGTTCAGGTGGAGTTGGGCAAGGGAGTAAAAAAACTAACCCCTAATTTTCATGGCGGCTTTGATTTAGTATTAGATTCTGGAGATAAATTATTTTGCAACCGCGTGATCATAGCCACAGGCGGGAGTCCGAAAGAAAGCGGACTTCAATGGATCAAAGAGTTAGGGCATAGGATTGAGGTGCCAGTACCAAGTTTATTTACCTTTAATATTCCGAATGAAGATTTATTGGCCTTGCAAGGTATAGCTATACCTTCGGTTAGGGTAAGAATTTTGGATACCAAACTAGAGTGTTGTGGACCCATTTTGATAACCCATTGGGGTTTAAGTGGCCCATCTATTTTAAAGATATCTTCTTTAGGGGCGAGGGTTTTAGCTGAACGAGATTATTTATTTGAGGTGCAAGTATCTTGGTTAGAGAATAAAAAGGAAGATGCAGTAAGGCAAGAATTATTTAATTTAAAAGCGGCCAATCCAGGCAAGCAAGTTTCTAATTTGTTTCCATTTTCCTTACCCAAGCGATTAAATTCTTATTTATTGCAAAAGGCAGGCATAGATGAGCAGTCAAATTGGGGTGATGTAAGTAAAGAGCAGTTAAATTTGATTATTCAATGTTTGCTGTACGATACCTATCAAGTGAAAGGTAAAACTACATTTAAAGAAGAGTTTGTAACTTGTGGTGGAGTAAATTTAGATGATATTGATTTTAAGGGCATGGAAAGCAAGCGCATGAAAGGATTGCATTTTGCAGGCGAGGTGTTGGATATAGATGGAATTACAGGTGGTTTTAATTTTCAGGCGGCCTGGACGACAGGATTTATTGCTGGTAAGGCAGCGGCTAATCCGCTTTAAGTTAATACCACTTATCTTTAATTATGATTTTTGAGCAAGTGCTTTTCTATTCCGTTTTCAGAAATTAATTCTGAATGCACTCGATAGTATTTAGATTTTTGAGTTGAACCAAATAGCTACGTAATTCTTCTTCTTTTTGGGTGCCAATTAAAAATTTTTTACCGCTTTTTAATACCAGTTGGAGTCCTACACTACCCGCTACATTGTAAGCTTTACCATGTGTAAAGCTGTAACGCAAACCCCAGCCGCCGTATTCACGAATGGGTTTATAGTTGCGCACGCTTGCCGATTGAATTTCGTTCCAGCGCACATAATAATAGACCCTTTGAAAAGGGAAAAACCTAATGGTAATACCTTCGGTATCGATGCGGGTTTCAAGGTTTGCGAAGTAGAAAAGTACCGCTACAAACCCTAGAACAACCGAGGCAATAAGCATAGATGTACCATTATCGCCTTGTGTTTTTCCGGTAATTAATCCCCAAAATACAATTACAAAAGGTATAAAAATACTCAGTTTAATCCACCATTGATTAAATTTCTGTTTTTCGTAGTAGGTTTCCATGTATGATTGAATAAGGTAATGCAGGGTAAGCTTATCAGCTGATGCAAAAATACCATATAATTTTTTCTGTTTTAAAACTTTTATGGGGATCTACATATGCATTGCGCTGAGTCTTTAGATTTGGGATCAAAAAAAATTGGTTCGAACCAATAATTCTTATGCATACTTATTTGGCTAATATTACCTTTGTTTGCAATATGAGTAATAAGGAATTTAAAAGATATTTGGTTACGGCAGCTTTACCTTATGCAAATGGACCGGTTCACATTGGACATTTAGCGGGGTGTTATTTGCCAGCAGATGTATACGTTAGGTACTTGCGTGCAAGTGGTAAAGATGTTTTATTTATTTGTGGCAGTGATGAACATGGCGTGCCTATTACTATTAAAGCTAAAAAAGAAGGAATTACGCCGCAGCAAGTGGTAGATAAATATGATGGCATGATGAAAAATGCTTTCAAAGATTTTGGGATAGATTTTTCTTATTACGGCCGAACCAGTTCTAAAACACATAAAGAAACAGCGCAAGATTTTTTCAGAAACCTGTATGATAAAGGCATTTTTAAAGAAGAAATTACCCAACAATACTTCGACGAAGAAGCAAAGCAATTTTTAGCCGATAGGTATATTACAGGAACGTGCCCACGTTGCGGAAATCCGGGCGCATACGGCGACCAATGTGAAAAATGTGGAACCGCATTGAGTCCAACAGATTTAATCAATCCAAAATCTGCTTTAAGCGGTGCAGTGCCTGTGTTGCGAGAAACAAAGAATTGGTTTTTGCCCATGGGAGAAATACAACAATCTGCTTCATTCAATGCATACATTAAGCGTTTTGAAGATTGGAAATCGAATATAAAAGGGCAGTGTAATAGTTGGTTAACAGAAGGTTTGCAAAGCCGCGCTATGACCCGCGATTTGGATTGGGGCGTGCCTGTGCCAATTGAAGGGGCAGATGGGAAAGTATTGTATGTTTGGTTTGATGCTCCAATAGGCTATATTAGTGCTACCAAAGAAGCAATGCTTGCTAGAGGACAGGAGCCAGGAGCGAGCAGCAAATCATGGCAAGATTGGTGGAAAGATGAAGAAACCTCGCTAATACATTTTATAGGAAAAGATAATATTGTATTTCATGCTATAATTTTTCCAATGATGTTGCTTAGCCATGGTGAGTTTATTTTGCCAAGCAATGTGCCCGCCAACGAGTTTTTAAATTTGGAAGGGGATAAAATTTCTACTTCTAGAAATTGGGCGGTATGGTTACACGAGTATTTACTTGATTTTCCGGATAGACAAGATGAATTGCGATATGTTTTAACCAGTATTGCGCCCGAAACAAAAGACAGTGAGTTTACTTGGAAGGATTATCAAACCCGCGTAAACAGTGAATTGGTGAGTATTTTTGGCAATTTTGTGAACCGTGTTTTGGTGCTTTGTGATAAATATTACCAAGGTATTGTGCCTGTTTCTAAGGGCACTTTAAGTGATGAAAAACTGCAAGCGGCTCAGGCAGTATGTTTTAAACAAGTGAAAGAGAGTATTGATAATTTGGAGTTAAATTTAAGTGCTATAAAACTGCGTGATGCCCAAGCTGAGTTTATTAATATAGCCCGCGCGGGTAATAAATATTTGGCTGATACGGAGCCATGGAAACTGATTAAAACAGATGAGGAGAGCGTGAAGGAAATTTTAGTTGATGCTTTACAAATTTGCGCCAAATTATGTGTGGCGGCTCAACCGTTTTTGCCGCACACTGCCCAGAAATTAGCTGCCATGTTAAACCTGGAAAGCCTCAGTTGGAACTTGTTACAAGAAAACGAAATTATTACTGCTAACCATTCTTTGGGTAAGGCAGAAATCTTGTACAAGCAAGTAGAAGATGAAGATATAAACAAGCAATTGCAGCGCTTGGAGGACATAAAAAAAGCGAATTTGGTTCAGCCAGTGGTAAGTAAGGTGAACGAATTAAAGCCACATATTAGCTATGAAGATTTTGATAAATTAGATTTGCGCGTAGGTAAAGTTATTGCAGCTGTAAAAGTACCTAAGGCCGATAAGTTACTAAATCTGACTGTTGATTTAGGCTTTGAACAACGCACTATTTTGAGTGGTATTGCAGAATATTATCAGCCAGAAGAATTGGTAGGTAAATTGGTAACAGTAGTGGCTAATTTAGCGCCTAGAAAAATCAGAGGCATTGAAAGCCAAGGCATGTTGCTTATGGCAGGCAATGATTTTGGAAAACTATACAGTGTGGGCCCAGAGAGAGACATAGAGCCCGGCAGTATTGTGAAATAGGTTTTAGCTATTAGTTAGCTTCAATTATTTTTACGGTAATACTCACCCTACGTTCACGAGAGGCTTTTATACCATAAACAGATTCATTTGTTTTGTCGTAATCTTCACTCACATCTTTAGGCGATTCTAATTCACCTACTGCGTGTTCCCAAAAAGTAATTCTATTGCTTTCAATCGCATCTTTTAGGGCGCCATCATTCCATTTCTTAAAAAACCTAGTTATAGAGACAAGTCTACGCGTAGATAATTTATTATTATATTCTGTTGAGGCGATGGGACTACAATAGGCAGATACAGAGATCTCTACTTGTACCCCTTGATTTAACCGTTGTTGAATCATTGCCATCACATTATTCATTTCTTTGTATCCACCAACAACATGATAGGTAAAGAAAGTATCTAAACTGCTTTTACTATCTGAAGAGTTTTGGTAGAAATTTTGAATTTTATTTAAATAATTCTCAAAGCAATTTTGATAGTTGAAAGCTTGTCTGAACAATTGCGCTTGTTTAGGTTCATCGTTATTAAAGTATACTACAGGGGCTGCAACAGGTTTACTATTGCTAGGTTTGCTGCCTCTACCTGGAATTTGGTCCATTTTTCTCACTACAATTGTAGCTGTTGCTGATCCCATCTTATCTCTATTTCCGCGTTGGTTCATATCGTAAGTAACTTGATATGTTCCCGCTGGTGTTCCTTTTTTAACAAACACAGCACCTGTTTTGCTATTCACAGAAATATTGGGATCGCTGGTTTTAACATTTTTTATGACTGTATTTGTGAAACTAGGTTTTTTACCATCTATGCGGTCATTGTTTCTCAGATTAAGCACATAACCACCGTTTACAGAGGCAAAACCAGTATCATTATTAACCTGCAAACCCTCTACAGCCGGCATTTGATAAGGAGTAAGGGTTGCAACTTGAAGTGATTTACCATTTAACACACCTCTTATATTAAGAACCACATTGGCTGTATCACAAACGCCAGGCATTTTGTTGCTACAAATGGCATATTCAAAAGAATATGTTCCCGGATTTATTTTTGAATCTAATCGGATGAGGCCATCTTCAGGATCTACGCTTAAATAGCCTGGTAGTGGATTGCTTAAAACATATAACGAAACTTCACCTGCTTTAATGGCATTTCCATTTAACTGGTCGTTTGCCAGCATGCCAGAAAGCTTGCTACTCCGTTGATTATCCTCTACATCAAATACGTCGTTTGCGGCAAAAATCGGATTAATTTTTAATTGAAATTCGCGAACTAATTTTCCATCTTTTATATTGTAACCATTGTCTTGCGCCATAACACTGAGGTAGCCATCTTTGCTCACCATAAAATTCATAGGAATTCGCGCATCTGCCGTATCTGCAATCATAATATTATCTCTTCCAGCACGGGTATAAATGTTGTTACTATATGTTCCTTGCACGTTACTAAAAGCAACCTTTACATTGTCTAATTCAATGCCTGTTTCAGCATCAAATACCTTTACAAATAAAGATTGTTTTTCAGGCTCACTTAAATTAAAGTGATAAATATTATCGTCGAATTTGTTAGAGAATCTATTTGATGCGAAGTATCCTTCCTTACTGTTTTTATAATTTACGCCAAAGTCGTCATAGATACTATTGAAGGGCTCATTTAATAAATATCTATTTCCATTACTAAACAAAACAATATCTAGTCCCCCTGTAGTTTCAATATGATTGGTGGCATACATTAATTCTCCATCTGGAGAGAAGCTAGGAAACACTTCATCAAATTCTGAGTTAATTTCTTCACCTAAATTGATTGGGTTCGACCATTGTTCTCCATTCCATTTGGTTTTATATAAATCATATCCGCCAAATCCACCAGGTTTGTCTGATGAGAAATAAACTGTTTTTTCCTCTTCGTTGTAAACAGGGTGTTGGGCAGAAAAACTAGGTTTGCAAAATCCCATAGTTTTTGGACTACTCCAGCCGCCGTTTTTATTTCTAAAGTAATAAGAAAGATATAAGTTTTGAACGCCACTTTCATTGGCTTTTGCATAGTTTCTGGTTAATACAATGAGATTAGTATCTTTAGAAATAGTAATAGGCCCGTCATGAATGGGATTTGAGTTGATGTTTTTGGGTAAATATTTCGGATAGGGCACTCTTTTTCCTTGTTCATTAAAAGGATAAACATCTAAGAAAGGCATTTTAGTGAGCGAATAATTAAAGGCTTTTTCGTTGCTACCGGTTTTTCTGGAGGTGGTAACAAATACAATATTATTCCAACTAAATGCGGCAAAGTCTTCATTGGTTGAATTTCCTTTGAATGTATCAATAGTGGTATATAGGAAATAATTGGTTTTAAAATAATCCGACTTTTTAAAATAAGGTGATTTTTCGCGCATCATGGTAGAAGAATGCACGTAGTTTCTTCGCATTTGCTGCGTTTTAATAGCTTCTTTTTGGTCGGCAATTTTATAATAATACAATGCTTGAGGATATTTACCTTGCGCATAAAGGGCCTCTGCCAATTGCACTACCATTTCGGCGTTTAGTTGATTTTCGTTTGTTAGCAAGAATTTTTCTGCCTTTTCATAGTCGAAATACCAGGCATATTTCATTGCTTTGTCTACCTGTGCAAAAGCAGATTGGTAGCTTAGGATCGTGAGGCATCCTAAACTAAACCATAAAAAGTATTTGTTGCGCATAAATTTTTTCATTCTACTGTTCTTTTATATCTGTGTATAAGAAAGTTTATGGTTATAAGAAGTAACGTGGTGATTTAATTCGTTTTTTCTGACTGCTTTGCCATAACATACGTAGGCTTAATTCGTGTGTTTGTCTGGTTGCAAGTTTTATATCGTTGATAGGATATTCGTACATATATCCTGCATAGATTTGGGAAGTAATTTTATATCCTGCTAAGAATCCAATGGCGTCATTTGCTCTAAACATGGGTCCAATATCCAATACATCTTTATAGTCGAGCACTAAGTTTATATCATATTGAATAGGTGCGTTGGATACCCTTTTAAACAATAAACTTGGGGTAAATGTGAAGTCTTCATTTACTTTTAGGCTAGTACCACCGTATAAATAAAAGTGCCCTTGGTACCTTGTAATAACAGAATTTCCGTCACTTATATCTTTAGCAAATAGGCGCGGCACAGATCCGCCAATGAATACTTTATCGCTATAAAATAACACACCCAAACCAGCATTTAGATAGGTTCCTGTTCGAAAATCTGTATTAAAATTAGGATCACCAATTTGGGTGGTTTGAAGTGCGCTTAAATTAACACTTAAATTTGAGGCCATAAGGCGAACACCACCAGAGAAGGTCCAATCATCGTTTAGCTGAATATGAGAGGCTAAATCTGCTTGAAGCGTTAAATCTCTTACCGGCCCTATTCTGTCGTTATAAATTCCACCAGCAATTCCCAAGTTTTTTGGTAAACGAGCGTTTACAAATACTGTATTTGTTGTTGGCGCGCCATCCATTCCAAGCCACTGTCTGCGCGAAAGAACACCTACTTGGTTTAGTTCTTGAACACCTGCTTGTGCTGGGTTAATTATGGCATTATTAAAAATATATTGCCCGTACATAGGATCTTGTTGGGCAAAAAGTTGAAGACTTCCCAACAACAAACTGAAAATGATAATTCGTTTCATGTTTCTGTTTTCCATTTATTATTTACTGATGTATAAATAGCCCGATTTTGCTTCTTTTCCAGGTATTAATTCTAAGATATAGAAGTAGGTTCCTGTTGGAAGTTTTTCTCCGTTTGAACCAATACCTGTTTCAGAGGTTCCTTCCCAAGTGTTTTTATATCCACGTTCTTCAAATACCAGAGTTCCCCAACGGTTATAAATACGTAGGTAGTTGTCTGGATATTTATGAATTCCTTCAATAAAGTAGGCATCATTAATTCCATCGCCATCCGGAGAGAAACCTTGAGGAATGAATACTTCATCGTCACAATTTTCTCTGGTATAATTGATCGAATAATTAGCACTTGCACTACAATTATTGGTATCCTTAACAATAAGGGAATAATTTCCATTTGAAACATTCATGAGTGTTTTCAAGGTATCACCATTGCTCCAAGTATATTTATACGATCCGCTTCCACCAGAAACAATCACTGCAATAATTCCATCTTTGCTGTTCTTGCAATAAACATCCCTAATACTATCTACTGTTATATTAATGGCGTTCGGTTCACGCAGGGTGAAACTAGCTTTTGTACTGCAACCATTTGTATCTATGATAGTAACGCTGTAGGTACCTGCACCAATGTTTGAGATTGATTTCAAGCTATTGCCATTTGACCATAAATACGTATATGGTGCCGTGCCGCCAAATGGGTTAAGCGTTATACTTCCATTTGTGCCTCCGTTACATTTAGGTTCAATCAGTTTTGCTGTAGCCGCAACAGGCACAGTTGGCCCCGTAACGCTAATGTTTACAAATAATGTATCAAACAAGGTATCTACCACCATGGCCTGCCAATTTCCTGCTCTTAGGTTAATTGCGATAGGACCTGTTTGTGCAGGAATTGTGTTCCAAGTAATGGTATACGGCGGGAATCCACCAATAATTTCAATTGATGCTGTACCATTTGTATCACCCACACATTTTAGCACGCTTATGGTGCTTTTGCTTAGGCGCATTGTATCTTGAATATGGATTACAATATAGGTTGTATCCCAAAGCACTGGAACCATACCAGAATCGCTTATGGCATAATACAAGGTATCATATCCGGTATAATTTCCATTTGGAGTATACGTTATGGTTTGTGCTATGGTATCTGCCACGGCCGTTCCAAATGCAGGTTGACTTGTAATACGCATTGTAGCGGCATAGATATTGGTATCTATATCAGAGTCGTTCACCAGTGGAGAGATAACTACAGGTAAACCTGCAGCAGTTTTAGCAGAGTCTGGCATAGCTACTGGTCCAACCGCGATTACAGAAATGCTTACTTCGCCTGTATCTGTATTATTAATATCTGTAGTATCAGTTATTAAATACCTGAGATTATATGAGCCCGCATTGGTTCTTGGTTGAACACTTATCCATCCTGTGAGTGTGTCTAGGCTCAGACCAGGGAAACCAAAACTAACTAGCTCTTTTATTTTAACCTGATTGGCATTTGGTGTGCTGCCATTTAGGGTATCATTATTCAAGATATTTACTAGGTTTAATAAGCCTTTATATCCATTTACTTGTGCAGAATCTCTGTTGGCAATAATTTCTCCAGATTTTACTTGTATGTATATCAGTGCGGTATCTGTATTAGCTGGATTTAAGGTGTCACTAATTCTGTATTCCATAGTATAAATTCCTGGTAAAGTATTGGCTAATACTTTTACATATCCAGTAGTTGTGTCTAAGCTTACGCCAGGGTTTCCAGATAGTGTAAGCATATTAAGTCTCACATGTCCTAATTGAACAGGTAATTGGAAGAAGGTATCATTTTCTAGCACATTGATGAGCGCAGGTGATCCAGTAAATCCATTCACAGATGCAGAATCATTGGTGGCTAGAATATTTGGCGCCAATACGTTAATTTTTACTATTGCTGTATCGCAGTTGCTTGGGTTAAGGGTATCGCAAATGCGGTATATCATTGAATATAAGCCAGCAGGCGTGCCAGGGAAAACACTAATCCTTCCATTACCTGTATTTAAAACCACACCCGCATTACTTGGATTTTGAACAATGCTTAAATGTACACTACCTGGTTGGATTCCTTTAATGATTAAGCTATCATTTGCTAGGACATTCAAAAGGTTTAAATTGCCGGTATACCCATTGGTACTTCCACTATCTCCAAATGCGAATATTGGTGTATTACCAATACGAATTACCAATAAACCAGTATCAATATTTTGGCTATTTAAGGTGTCTGAAATGGTATAGCTAATGGTATATTGGCCACCCGGTGTTAGTGAATCTACAAACAAGAATCCGCTTAAGGTATCTAATACAATATCTGATCTGCCTGAACCTATTAATACCCGCAAGGTAACATTGTTTACATTCGCCGAATCTGTATGGATTCTGTCGTTTAATAAAACTTGATATACAGAGTCTGTTCCTATCAATCCATCTACAAAAGCAGTATCGTTTACTGCGATTATTTGCGGCGCTAATACTTGAATAACGGCCCAATTTGTATCTCTATTATTTGGATTTAAGGTATCTGCAATACTGTATTGAATAGAATAGGTTCCAGCAGCGGTTCTTGGCAATAAGCTCAAGAAACCTGTGGTATCATTTAATGTAATATTTGGGTTACCTGCAGCAATTAGTGTACGTAACTTAATTCCGTTTACTGATACAGATTTATGGTTAATGCTATCATTGCTTAGCACATTTCCAAAGAGTGCAGCGGTATCATATCCATTGAGGTAGAAAGTATCTGCTACCGCCTCAATGCTAGGGTCTGTTACCCAAATAGAATCGATTGCAGAATCGCAATTTGATACATTAAGGGTATCACAAATTTTGTAACTAATGGTATATATACCACTTGGGGTTAATGGTGCAACATAGATAAATCCGGTGGTATCATTCAGCCAAACACCTGAGTTTCCAGATGGTGAAATTACACTCATTTTAACCCCACCTATTGCTATAGGTTTAGCATTTATGCTGTCGTTGTTTAATACTTGTATTAATGCTGTATCCCCATCATACCCATTTACCATTGCATAATCATCATTGGCAATAATGGCTGGAGAGTCTACATAAATTACCACAAATGCAGTATCAAAGCTGCTAGGGTTTAAGGTATCATAAATAGCATATTTGAAGGCATATTCACCGGCAGCTAAGCGTGGGAATACACTTACATTGCCAGTGGCAGTATCTAAGAATATTTTACCATTAGGCATACTTGAATATACATCCAATAAAACTGCTTTTAATCCAATTGTATCGTTGTTTAAACTGTCATTGTTTAATACATTAATAATGGCCAAGGTAGTATCATATCCATTAACGAATGCGGTATCATTTGTTGCATGGATTGGTGGTGCAGTAACCCTTACTACTACAAAAGAATTTGCACAATTATTTGCGTTATTTAGGGTGTCACAAATTTTATAGCCTATTAAATAATCTCCAGCAGGAATTTGTTTTCCAACAATTACTTTCCCGTTTGTAGTATCTAAAGAAATAGCCGGATGTGTTGGTGCACTGATAATGGTAATTCCAACACTACCCAATGTTGCCTTACTTCCATTTATACTATCATTAGATAATACAAATAGTAGGCTATCTGAACCATTGAATCCATTTACAAACCCAGTGTCTGTATTTGCTATTAAAACGGGTGGAAGAATTTGAATAGTAATTGTTGCTGTATCACAGTTTGATGGATTTAACGTATCACATAAGCTGTAAGTGATGGTAAAGTTGCCTATGGCTATAGGCGCTGTTACAGAGACAATACCTGTGGCTGTATCTAGCAAAATTCCTGGATGACCGGAGGCAGTAACCAAGCCTATTCGTGTATTAGAGGCTGTGGCAGGTATATTATTAATGCTATCGTTACTAAATACATTTAATGCATTACTATTTCCGTTGTATCCATTTACGGCAGCATTATCGTTATTTGCAATAATTGTAGGTGCCGTAACAGTTATAAAAATACTTCCAGTATCACAGCTTCCCGAATTTAATGTATCACAAATTCTGTATTTTATCTCATAGGTGTCTGCAGGAGTAATTGGTGCCACGCTTACCCAACCATTGACTATATTTAAACTAACACCTGGGTGGGAGGCCCCACTTACTTGACTTAAATGAATTCCTGCTAATGTGGTAGATTTATTATTTAAACTATCATTACTAATTACATTAACCACATTATTTTGTCCGATATACCCATTTACAGTTCCGAAATCAGTATTTGCAATAATTGGAGGTGCAATAACATCTACGTATGCGATTGAAGTATCACAATTACTGGTATTAGCGGTGTCACATAATCTATAGGTATATGAATATAAGCCAGCTGGAGTAAACGGAAAAACACTAATTCTACCGTTTATTGGATTTAAGATGATATTAGGCTCGCTAGGGAAAGACAATACGGTAAGGGTAGTGCGAATAGAGTTGGCAACTATATTGTTAATACTATCATTGCTAAAAATATTGATTACGTTGTTACCTCCATTATAACTGTTTACTGCTACATAATCAGTGTTTGCAATAATTGGAGGTGCTGTGAGTTCAATATTTACAATAGCTGTATCGCAGTTCGACGTATTTAGCGAGTCGCATATTCTATATACGATTGTGTAATTACCTGCACGAATAAAAGGATTTGCTGAAATGGCTCCAGTACTTGTATTTAATGTAATTCCAGCTACGCTTGCAGGTGAAATAATACTTAAGCTAACTGGACCAATATTGGTGGCTGCGCCATTCAAACTATCATTAGAAAAAATATTTCCAATTGGATTTCCTCCCAGATATGCGTTGGCTGTAAAAAAGTCGGAATTAGCTAATACAATTGGGGCAATTACATTAATAATAACTACAGCAGTATCACAATTTGAAGTATTTAATGAGTCGCATATTCTATATTGTATGGTATAGTTACCGGCAGGTGTAAATGGCGCAACAGAAACCAAGCCATTGGAGATATTTAAGGTAACACCCGCATGAGA
>JAJTEN010000070.1 GCA_021298155.1 Sphingobacteriales bacterium
TCTCCTTTCACGATAATACCACCACTTGTATTGGTAAATTGAATTTTAATTTTATCGTCTTCAATGATGTGAGAAAGATATATTGGACTTTCGCAATTAATATTTTTAAAGCCATATGTTTTGTTTAGTGCTAAATTAGAAAGGCGCGAGGAAACTTCCTTTTTTAAGATAGGATGAATATTGTTTGTATCAGGCGTTAAATCAGTTATTACAACCATGCCCGTATTGTCATAAAGTGAAGATTTGGTTTGGCTTTCCCTAAGAAGTGCGCCAATATTTTTATGCTCATACTTAAAGGGTGCGATTTGAACAAAATAGAATGGGAAGTTGATTTTCCATTCTTTACGCCATGATTCTATCATGCCCGTAAATAATTTTTCGTATGAGTAATAATTGATTGTATTACTTTCTCCTTGATACCATATAACCCCTGCAATAGAAAAATTTGTAATTGGATAAATCATAGCATTAAATGCTAGTTCGGTTTTATAAGGCCACCACTCAGTTGGTTTTAAAGTTTCTGCCCCCTTTTTTATAGCTTGATTATTATTAATAACGTATGCTGGAGTCCAGGTTTCAGCTGGGGTGCCGCCCCAATTTGAATTAATTAATCCAATGGGAGTGTTTAATTTTTCATTTAAATTTTTTCCAAAAAAATAGCCTATTGCACTAAAATGAATCATTTCTTCTGGAGAGCAGACCATCCATTTGCCCTCTAAGTCATCTTGTCTAGATGCGGATGTTGATTTTGAAACGTAAAAAAAACGTATTTTATTATTTGTCGCATTTGGGGCTTCAATTTTGCTTTGTTCTAACCCTTGATCACCAGACCATTCCATATTGCTTTGTCCGCCACACAACCAAACTTCTCCTATTAGGATATCTTCTAGGTTTATAGTATTTTCTCCTTGAATTATGATGGTATGTGGGCCACCCGCTTTAGGTGTTTTAATATTGGTTATCCAAGTAGCGTCCCTGCTTCCAGTAATTTTATAGGTTGCGGTATCCCAGCTAACTTTAATTGAAATTTTTTCGGCAGGTGCTGACCATCCCCATAATTTAATATTCGAATTTTGTTGTAAGACCATGTGTGAGCCAATAATATTTGGTACTCTAACATTTGCTTGACATAAAGCAAATTGAATGCAGGTTATCAAAATGAGTAATTTAATTTTCATTTTTTTATTTTTTATATAGAATTTACAATTTACGGAAACAACACCCAACTTCCCTCTTCAATTTCTGCTTCCAATTCCCCAGAGTCCCATCCGCAGTAGCCAATAAAAAGTTGAATGTCCTGGTTATTGGCGCCTTTATGGTTAATGGCTTCAATTACCTGCTCCATATTTCCACCTAAATAAAGGTCATTGGTAATTTGTTCGCCCACACTAATTAGGTCGGGCCGCTTGTGAAGTACAAAAAGGCGTTTTATATCGACAGGGCCGCCATCCATGAGAGGGAATGGTTTGCTAGAATTGAATTCTATAAGTTGATGCAAAGACTTATACAAAGGCTTATTGGTTACAAAACCTATACTTCCTGCTGGATTATGCTTGACTAGCAAGATGGTTGTGTTTTCGAAGATGCTGCCGTTTAATGCGTCAGTGCTTTTGATATAGATTCCGGCCTTTAGGTCTTTCATAAGTTAGTTATAGGCCTTCAATTTATGCTCTTTTGACCTTATCGCAATATAACTATTTGTTCATGCATCTATTGGCGATTTATTATTAAATTCGTCAAAAATTGCAAAAGTGGAAAGAAGAAAATTCATTCGGAATCTAACCATTGGCACTTCGGTTGCTGCTTTACCTATTGGCGTATCTGCAAAAAATACTTTAAATAAGCCTGCTAAAAAGGTAAGGTTTGGTATCATAACGGATGTTCATAATGATGTGATGCATGATGGAGAATATAGGCTGCGTACTTTTTTAAATGCAGCTAAAAATGAAGATCTCGATTTTATTATTCAGCTTGGAGATTTTTGTCAACCCAAAGAAGCCAACAAAGAGTTTTTTGATTTATTTAATAATTACCCTGGCAAAAAATACCATGTAATAGGTAATCACGATTTTGATGCGGTAAATGTGCCCGATAAATTATCGGTAGTAAAAAACTTTTATGGGCTTAATAGCACCTACTATTCTTTTGATTCAAATAATTTTCATTTTATTGTATTAGACGGAAATGAAAAAGATCCAGATTTTAAACAAGGCTATCCTCGTTATATAGGTCAAAAGCAACAGGAGTGGTTAAAGGATGATTTGCAAAAGACAAGTCTACCAGTAGTTGTATTTGTGCATCAGCCTGTAGGATATGATGATTTAGGATTAATAAACCGGGTGCAAATAAGGTCAATTTTTGAAGAAGAAAATAAGCGTGCTGGATTTAAAAAAGTAATTGCCTGTATCAACGGGCATACGCATATCGATCAAAATCAAGAAATTAACGGCATACATTATATTCAAATCAATAGCTCATCGTATAGATGGCTTGGTGAAAAATATGCACTGTCAAGTAGGTACAGCAAGAAGTTTGACACTTTTTACCCTGACATACGTTACACGGCACCCTATAAAGATTCTATTTATGCTTTTGCAGAAATAACCGATAAGCATATAACAATACAAGGAAAGCTATCCGAATTTGTTGGCCCCCATCCCAAAGAGCTTGGGTACAACGAGCATGATCTAGAATTTACAAAACCAGATATTACGGATAAGAAACTCAGGTATTAAATTTTACTCTTTAATACACCTAATACTTCCTCCGTAAGATCTATTGTGTGTTAACACAAATGAACCGGCGCTGCTAATGTTTAAATACCTAGATCCATCACCACTGATGGTGCTACTCCAGTAGCTTCCACTAGTGCCTGCGCCATTGATTGTTATTTCTCGACTTCCGGCAACGGTAAGTTTTAGTGGCGAAGCAAATGCACCATCGGTATTTTTTGTTGTCCAGCTTGATAATTCTGTATTCCACTCTGCTTCTGTTGGTAAACGAAAGCCAGTAGGACATGGATTATTAATACCATTTACCCCTTGCCATAAATTTACATTTGCGGGACTTCTCCAACTTGATTGGTGTTGATCTGCTCCGCGTCCCCACTGGTATAAATCGCCGTAGGCACTTGTGTCGGTAATATTTGTTGCAACCCTTGATGCGCCAAGGTTTCGGTCCAACCAAACTCTTCCATTTGCACTTGTAACGGTTCCAAAACTATTTGCCGCGCGGGTTGTAAAAGAAATTTCATTACCATAATAGGTTCCACTTTGATTGGTGGCATAAGCCCTTACAAAGTATTTTGTATCAGCGTTAAGACCTGTTATGTTACTGGTAAAGCCAGTGGTACCAGCATCGTTGGTTTTTGTAGATAGTAGTATTGTTGGGTTGTTACTCGTGCTCCACACCACACCTTTAGCAGTTATGTTTATGCCGCCACTTGATGTAATGTTTCCTCCAGTGGTAACACTATTGGAAGTTAATGCAGATATATCTGTTGTCGTTAGGGTGATTTGTGTATTTGCTTCATTTCGTTTATCACAAGCAAAAACAAACAATAGCGAGCAAGCTATTAAAATATTTTTCATATAATTATTTTATTTTTTATACAGATCAATATTAGCATTATCTAATAAGCGCATTAATGTATTAACCAATTTCGGATTTTTGCTGGCAATATTTTCATTTTCATAAGGGTCATTAATATGATCATAAAGTTCAACTAAAGGCTCTTTCTTTCTAAAATATTTAGTTAATCGATACCTATCTGTTCGCATAGTAATTCCATTATTATAATATCCATATGCCACGTTTTCCGATTTATTTTTTTTATTATTACGTAGAAGTGGCACAAAGCTCTTGCCATCGGTTTTGTGCGGCATTTTGACATTGCAAAGTTCCATAAGGCTTGGGTAAATATCTACAGCACTTGTAATTTGGTTAATACCTTTACCACCTTTCATGCCGGGCACTTTCAGGATAAATACATTTTTTAAGGCCCATTCAAAAAGGGTGTGTTTGCCCCAAATGGAGTTGTCACCTAAGTGCCAGCCATGATCGCTCCACAAAACTACAATTGTATTTTTATCTAATCCAGATTCAGATAAAGCCGTAAGCAATTTACCGATTTGAGTATCGGTATAACTTACTGAAGCATAATAAGCGTGCCTAATTTTGCGCGCATAAGAATCTGACAGTGGATTTTCAAAAGTTGCTTTTTCCTCTCCAAGTTTATATCCGTTAAATTCTGAACTTTCATTTAAACTGGCATAATTTATATTTTTTGGTATACTAGGAGCAGGGGTTAATTGGATGTTAGATTCATCATATAAGTCCCAATATTTTTTTGGCGCATTAAATGGGAGGTGTGGTTTAAAAAAACCAACTGCTAGAAAAAATGGTTCTTTTTTTCTGTCTAATTCGTTTAATTTTTTAATTGCTAAATTTGCTGTTAGACCATCTGGGTAACCTTCATCATGTACTTCGCCAATTTCGTATGGTTTAACCATATTTTTTTGTGCGTTGCGGTTGCTATAATCAGAATATCCAAAAAAGGCATTCCAACCAGTACCCCATTTGCCAGCATCAAAAAGCATTTCATCCCAACTATTTGGCCATTCTAGCACGTTGCTTTTAGATGATGAATAAGGATAAACATATCCATCCGCGGAATGACTAATTTTGCCTATCCCAACAGTATAATAACCATTGCGCCTTAGATTATCAATGAATGTTTCTGGCACTTCTGTTTTTGGTTTTTTGGAAATAGTTAAAACAGACGCCTCATTTGAAAGGTGTTCTCTTGTTTTTGGATACATTCCAGTTATCATACTACATCTAGATGCGCCACAAGTTGGAACTGCTACATATTGGTTGTTAAAAACAAAGCCTTGAGATGCCAATAAATTTATAGCTGGTGATTTAATAACTGGGTTGCCGTATGAAGGCAAATCAAATGGACGTAAATCGTCTACGGCAATGAATAAAATATTTGGCCGTTTAGGCTGTGCAATTACTATATTGAATTCAGCTATTACAAAAAGTAAAGTAAGCAGGAGTGTGGTATAATTTGATCTCATTTCGAATTATTTATTTCCTAATGCCAATTTGATTCCCTCTGCTAAGTAAGCTCCAACAATTGCAGGAATTGAATATACTGCATACAAGACAAATTCAAATGGTAGCATATTGTGCGATGAAGAATCAATAAATATTTCTAAAACTGCCATTATGGGGAAAAATGCTAAAGTGGCAAATCCAATTTTCCAACTACTTAAATTACTAAACCATTTTAAGCAAAATCCACTAAAAAGTAAGAGACCAAAACTCCATGTTGAAATACCTTCAATTGCCGTTCTGATTATAGGGAATAATGGCGCGTTAAATTGTCTTAAATCAGTCATAAATAATGTTGGAAGCACTATAGAAACAATGCCTAAAACACCAGCCAAAAGATAGTAAAAAATTTTATTGTTTTTCAATATGACTGATTTAGCTTCAATATACTAATTATAAATGATCAAAATGGTGTGCTCATAGCATTTCTTGTTTATAAACGCTAACTTTAATAGATGAAAACCAACCTTTTTATTTTCGGACTTTTTATCTCCATTGCAGGCTTTGCTCAAAACAATGAGCTTTTAATTCAAGGCCATTTAATCAAGTTTAAAAATGCTAAAACGTATACGTTGGCGATAGCTGAAAAGTTGGATGCAAACAATTATGCTTTTAAGCCCGTAAAGGAAGAAATGAGCTTTAATGAGCAGCTAGTGCATATAGCTGAAAATATTTATTGGTTGAGTTCTACCTACATTAAAGAAGAGTCTAACCCGGTAAAAGGTAAAAAGATAATTGCACAAGAAATGAACAAAGAACAAGTTATACAATTTGTTAGTGATGCTTACGAATACGGGTTAAAAGCAATGGAGTCGTTAGATGAAAATACTTTAACGAATTCGTTTAATTGGAGTGGAGGTAAAATGAATAAATATCAATTTTTAAATTTGATACAAGATCATCAAGCTCATCATGTTGGACAATTAATTGTATACCTTAGGTTAAATGCAATTACCCCACCCAAATATATTGGTTGGTAGTCTACTGCTTCAATAAAAAAGTCACAGGAACCTCAAGTCTACTTCTCCAAGACTTTTCGGAATGATCTTGTCCGGGCCATGAACGACTTATCCAATTATTGGGGCTATACTTTTTTTGTTTCATGATT
>JAJTEN010000049.1 GCA_021298155.1 Sphingobacteriales bacterium
GCGCAAATACATTACCTTTTTCTTTGGTTTCAAACATGTTTTTATAAATCCAGAAATAATGTTGTTAAAATGTAAGAAGTGTCTTGGTATTTAGGTCTATTATGAAATTTAAATATTCGCATCTATATTTGTATGTATAGCTGCCTCTTTTTTGTAGTTCGCAAAAAATACCACTAATCCAATATAGCTAATGTAAACCCTGAAATCAAAGAAAAATGAAAGAAAGCGAGGAGATAATGCAAGCACTATTGAAATTCAGAAATGAAAGAGATTGGGAGCAATTTCATAATCCAAAAGATTTGGCATTAGCTTTAAGTATTGAATCTGCTGAACTTTTAGAGTTATTTCTTTGGAAGAAAGCAGAAGATGCAAATATTGAAAAAGTAAGAGAAGAACTTGCTGATATTTTTTCATTTGCCTTTCTGCTAGCTAATAAATATGGGTTTGATGTTAAAGAAATTGTATTGGACAAAATCAAAACAAATGGGGAGAAATATCCTGTAAACAAAGCAAAAGGAACATCAAAAAAATACGATGAACTTTAATCAAGATTTTGAAATAAACAAAATAGCATTCGATAATAATGGATTGAATGCTATTCAATCACAATATTTTGTAAACGAAAATTGGCCTATCGTATATATTTTAAATGACAATGGTGTAAGTCAAGCCTATGTTGGTGAAACCATCGATACTCATTATCGAATTTCCACACACTTGCAAACACCGAGCAAAAGCCATTTAAAAGAAGCGCACTTAATTTCCAGTAGAAAATTCAATAAATCAGTTACCTTAGATATTGAATCTAATTTAATAAAATATTTACATGCTGATGGTAAATACAAATTGTTAAATGGCAATTTAGGATTGGTAAATCACTCTTATTATCAAAGAGATGAGTTTTATTGGGATATGTTTAAAAATATTTGGAATGGTCTTATAACTAAGGGACTTGCCCAGCATAGTTTAGAGCATATCTCAAATAGCGATCTATTTAAATATTCACCCTATAAGTCCCTATCTACCGAACAAAGAAAGAATTTGATACTCATCATTGACGCACTTCTTTCTGAAAATAAAAAATCAATTTTAGTAGAAGGAGGCGCAGGCACAGGTAAAACCATACTCGCTATTTTTCTTTTTAAGTTAATGCTAACTTCTGATGAGGATTTTAACTATAGAGAATTTGGTGAAGACGAGAAAGAATTTGTGGAGAAAGTGAAGCAATTAAAGTTAAAGTTTCCCAATCCTAAAATGGGCTTGGTTATAGCAATGGGTTCGTTTCGAAAAACGATTAAAAAAGTTTTTGGAAATATTAAAGGCTTAAATTCTAATCTCGTTATTGGTCCATCAGATTTGGAGTATGAATCATATGATATATTATTTGTAGACGAATCTCATCGGTTGAGAAAAAGAGTTAATCTTGGTCCATATTTCAAAATTTATGATAGAGTTTGTAACGCACTAGGCCTCGACAAATTGAATACTTCGGAGTTAGCATGGACTCAGTTAAGATCAGATAAAGTGCTCTATTTTTATGATGCTAACCAATCTATAAAACCTTCTGATGTTGATGCTGTTGATTTTGAAAACTTAAAGAATGCATCTAATGCTACAATTGTTAAATTACATTCTCAGTTCAGGGTAAAAGGAGGCAACGGATTTGTTGATTTTGTAAATAATTTATTAGGTAATAGTTTTAAGAATAAAGAATTCAAATACAAGGATCCCAATTATGATGTGTTGTTATTTGAGAATTTTTCTGATTTCGTCAATGGACTCAGAGAAAAGAACAAAAAACATCAGCTTTCAAGATTTATTGCCGGATATGCCTGGCCATGGATAAGTCAGCAAGACACTAATGCATATGACATTGAAATAGAAGGTATAAAACTAAAATGGAATTCAACTTCAAATGATTATATCAATTCTGATATTGATGCACAAGAAGTAGGTTGTATTCATACCACTCAAGGTTACGATCTCAATTATGCAGGAATAATTTTTGGTCCTGAAATCATATACAATCCATTATCAAAAGAAATTGAGATAATTAAGGAAAATTACAAAGATAGAAATGGTACGGCAACAATAAGAGATAAAGAAGTTCTAAAAGAATACGTATTAAACATTTATAAAACTATTATGCTAAGAGGCATACTGGGCTGTTATATTTATGTGTGTGACGAGAATTTACGAAATTATTTTAGAAAGCATATTTATCTATTTAAGGAAAATAAAAACCCAATAATTGAGGTATTTGATCTAAAAGAAATTAAGTTAATTCCATTTGAAAATAGTGTTCCATTATACTCTTTAAAAGTGGCTGCAGGTGAATTTAAATTTAATGAAAGTCTCCCTGAAGAAAAATTCATTTTAGTTCCTGATGGCGTAAAAATTACACAAGATCATTTTGCCTGTAAAATAATTGGTAACTCTATGAATAAAATTGTTCAAGATGGTCAAATCGCTTTGTTTAAAAGGTATACGGGCGGCAGTAGAAATGGCTTAATGGTAATTGTTGAATATTACAACCATCAAGATTTAGATTATGGTTCTTGTTACACATTTAAGGAATATTACAGTCAGAAAATAGTTAATGAGGAAAGTTGGCAACATGAAACAATAATCCTTAAGCCAAAGTCATTTGACACTTCATATAAAGAAATTGTAATTGACTCTACTGCAATAAATGAAAAGTCCTTCCGCATAATTGGGATATTTGATAGAGTTATAGAATAAATTTCAGCCCAATTCATGTACAGTTATATTTAATTGCGAGCCCTACAAACCATCAAACAATCCAATACGACCAAAAGCGCAAGTCTGCTCAGCAGATCGATTAGATTTCAGTCATATATCACAGTTCCCCCCAAAAGCACTTTCATACTCCACATCAACCGCAGTGCTTAAAATTTCCACATGCGCCATACGCTCAAGCAAAAAGGGAAGGATTAATGCCGCAAGGGAACTGTGGCCACAGCCCCCAATTTTAACTTTTTTCAAATTACTTTTCTTTGTACCTTCGGCAAGATTTGATACCGCAAAGTAAAATAGACGAGATTATCCATGCCGCCCATATTGAAGAGGTGGTTGGTGACTATGTGCGCCTTAAAAAACGGGGTGCCAATCTCACCGGATTGTGTCCGTTTCACAACGAAAAAACACCTTCTTTTTCGGTTTCGCCAGCCAAAGGAATCTATAAATGTTTTGGCTGTGGTAAGGCCGGAAATTCGGTGAATTTTATCATGGAGCACGATAGCCTTGGCTATATTGAAGCCCTGCGTAGCTTAGCCGATAGGTACAGAATAGATTGGCCACAGCAAGAAAATGTAAACATAGACCAAGAAAGAGCCTTGCGTTCGGAAAAAGAAAGTTTGCAAATTCTTAATAACTGGGCAGCTACCTATTTTGAAACGCAACTCTGGGAAAGCGAAGCGGGCAAAAATATCGGACTCTCTTACTTTGAAGAACGAGGCTTTAGGCAAGATATCATTAAGAAGTTTAAATTAGGCTATAGTCAAGACGACTGGGATCATTTAAACAATGCTGCCCTTACCCAACAGTTTAATGCCGAGTTATTGCTTAAAGGCGGTTTAGCCAAGCAAAATGAAGCAGGCAAATTGTATGATGCCTATAGAGGCAGAGTAATGTTTGTTATTCACAATGCCCTGGGTAAGGTTATTGCCTTTGCAGGTAGGCAATTAAAAAAGGACGATAAGAGTGCCAAGTATGTGAACTCGCCAGAGACCTTGCTCTATCACAAAAGCAATGAGTTATATGGTTTATTTTTTGCCAAAAATGCCATTAGGCAAAATGATTTTGTGTATTTGGTAGAAGGCTATACAGACGTAATTGCCATGCACCAAGCTGGGGTAGAAAATGTAGTGGCCTCTAGCGGTACTTCGCTTACAGAAAATCAAATAAGGTTATTAAAAAGACATACAGATAATGTAACCGTTTTATACGATGGCGATACCGCCGGTATTAAAGCCAGTTTGCGCGGTATAGATATGTTGTTGGAGCAAGGCATGAATGTAAAAGTGCTTTTGTTTCCAGATGGGGAAGACCCAGATAGCTATGCAAAAAAAGTAAGTGCTACTGGGTTCCAAGAATTTTTGCAACAAGAAGCACGCGATTTTATTTTGTTTAAGGTAAAGCTGCTCTTGCAAGATGCAGCGCACGATCCACTCAAAAAAGCACAGGTTACCCGCGATATTGTTGAGAGTATAAGTAAAATACCCGATGGCATTAAGCGCATGGCTTTTATTAGAGAATGCGCCGCTATGCTCGAAATGAATGAGCAATTGCTCATTGTAGAACTCAATAAAAGTAGAAACGGATTTCTAAGCCAAAAAGAAAAAGAATGGATTTCGGCCGAACCGAAAGAAGTTCCGCATACCGAAGAATTGGCGCAAATTTTAGCAGATGCTCCGCAGTTTGATCAAGAACAGTATATCATTAAAATGTTATTGCAACACGGTCACAAACCCTGCCCAGGCTATGCCCATGTGGCAGCGTTTGTATTGCATAGCATTGAAGCAGATGAGGTGCAGTTTGAGCATGAAATAATGCGTTTGTTTTTGCAAGAATTTAAACTACTCACCCAACAAAATATACCCTTTACTACAGATACATTTATACAACACGCCAATCCAATTATTTCTGCCGCTACGGCCAGTTTATTGGTGGTAATGCATGAAATGAGTAGCAGGTGGGTGGCCAAGTATGATATCATTATTGAAGACCCCAATGAGGTATTTATGAATGATATTACTTCTGCCTTATTGTATTTAGAAAAGCAACACCTACACAAGTTATTGGGTCAGGTTCAACTAGATCTTAAAGAAGCCCAAGAGAACAAGAAAGAAGAAGATTTAAACCTTAATATGGAGGTGTATAAATTACTTAAAGAAAAACAGCAAGAACTTTCCAAAAAAATTGGCGCAGTGGTTTTGCATTAGCAGTATCATTTGTTGCATACAGCCACTTTTAATGCACTAGAAAGAAACACACAATGAATAAAGTTATAGGAATTATACGAGAAGGAAAACAACCAGCCGACCTACGCACACCATTGAGTCCGACTCACTGTGTAGAGCTACTAAAATATTTTCCAGGGCTTACCATATTGGTTCAGCCATCTCCCGTAAGGTGTTTTAGCGATGCCGCCTACCAAGAACTTGGCATAAGCGTACAAGAAGATTTAAGCGCCTGTGATATTTTACTTGGGGTTAAAGAGGTTCCAGAAGAACAATTGATTGCAGGGAAAACTTATTTATTTTTCTCACATACCATTAAAAAGCAGCCGCACAACAAAGGCTTATTGCGCGCTATTTTGGCTAAAAAGATTACCCTAATAGATTATGAAACCTTAACCTGGGAAGCAGGAAATAGGATTATTGGTTTTGGTAGATTTGCCGGTATTGTAGGTGCGCATTATGCCCTATATATGTTGGGTAAAAAGTATGGCTATTATACCTTGCAAAAAGCAGCATCATTGGCTAATTATGCGGCCTTGCTGAACCAATACGAAGGCTTACAAATACCACCCGTGCGCATTGTATTATGCGGCGATGGGCGCGTGGCACATGGCAGTATGGAGTTTTTGCGTAAGTTGAAAATATTGGAAGTGAGCAGGCAAGAGTTTTTAGAAGAAGATCACAATAAGCCTGTGTTTGTGCAATTGCGCAGTGAAGATTATTATGAACGCAAAGATGGAACCCCTTGGGATAAAGCAGATTTTTACAAACACCCAGAAGATTATAAAAGCATCTTTAAACCCTATGCCCAAAAAGCAGATATTTTTATTAATGCCGTATTTTGGAGGCAAGGCATAGAGCCCTTTTTTACGCATGAAGAAATGAAAGATAGTGCGTTTAGAATTAAAATTATTTCTGATATATCTTGCGATGTGCCGGGTCCTGTTCCTAGCACCATTAGAAGTTCTACCATAGATGCACCTGTGTATGGATACAATGTGTTTACAGAAAAAGAAGTAGCGCCTTATTTGCCCAATGTAATTGATGTGCAAGCAGTGGCTAATTTACCTTGCGAATTACCCTATGATGCAAGTATGTCTTTTGGGGAGCAATTGGTGAGGCATGTATTGCCAAATGTATTAGAAGAAGATACAGACCATATTATTGCCCAAGCAACCATAGCCAAAAATGGTTTACTCGAACCCAAGTATGCCTACCTGCAAGACTATGTAGATTAACTACAAAGTTTCCATGCACTGAAAATGTTTTTTGGGACAAGCATGATGGCCAATTTTACTACAGGGCCTGCAGCTAATATTGGTGTTTTCAACCAAGGTATTGGCTACTACATATTTGCCATAGTAAGGATACATGCCAAAGGTAGGTGTGGTATTGCCCCAAAAAGACACGATGGGAATTTTAAACGCAGCACCTATATGCATGAGTCCGGTATCATTACTAAACAGCTTCATGCTTTTCGACACCAAAAAGGCCGATTGATTTATATTTAATTGGCCACAAAGGTTGATGCAAGACGCACCCAAAGCCGCAGCAATAAGATCTCCATTTGCCCTATCTTCTGGTCCGCCCAACAACACAACAGGATGCACAAGTTGTTTTGCTCGCTCAATAATCTTATGATTGGGCAAACGTTTGGTAAAATGCTGCGCACCTATGGCCCAAGTATAAAAAGCCACGCTTCCAGGCTTAAATCCATTCCAATCTGTGATGCGATCTTTTTCGGGAATAAAATAATCTAAACCTTCGTCATCATTCTCTATACCCAAAGGCAAAAGAGTACTTAAATACCTATCTACAATATGCTTATTGGGCATTTTATTCACTTTAAAATAAACCAATAGAAATTTTTCTATATTGAGTTTAGGAAAAGAATAGGCCTTAACGCCCATGGCTTTTTTAATAATGGCACTGCGTAAGTTATGGTGCAAGTCTATAATTAAATCAAAGTTCTCCTTACGCAATGCAATTCCCTTTGCCCATGCAGAGGTATTGAGCAGATGTACCTGGTCTATATATGGATTATTTTCTAGTATAGGCGCGTAGGCAGATTTTGTTAAATAATGAATGCTACAACCAGGCAATTGGTTTTTTAAACAACGCACTACAGGCGTAGTTAAAACAATATCGCCAATGGAGCTAAACCGCAAAATCAAAATCTTTTTTCCCACGACTATAAATTTTCTTCAAATATAAACTTTATACTCGCACTACGAATGATTAATTACCCATTTCCAATTCACCACTGTGATATTGGTTCAAACATACAAATAGCCTATTGCGATCAAGGAAAAGGTTCGTATACCTTGCTTTTTGTGCATGGTTTGGCAAATTATATTCCTGTATTTAGGTATAATATTACCATGCTGCAACAGCATGCGCGCTGCGTGGCTATAGATTTGCCGGGTAACGGACAATCATCTCGGGGTGATTATGCATTTACCATGCGTTTTTATGCCGACGCGCTGGCTAAGTTTATCGCATGTATGAACCTAAACAATGTGGTTTTAGTGGGACACAGTATGGGTGGACATATTTCTTTACTTACAGCACTTACGCAGCCGCACTTGGTAAATAAATTGGTATTATTAGGCAGTAGCGGATTAGAGTATTTTAGCGAGTTAGAGAAAACCATATTAAGAGGTGTTTTAAATATTGGCAGTTTGGTATATGCAGATACTGCTGGATTAGAATTGGCGATATACAAAAGTTATTATGGCACCGAGCGGAAGGGGGCGGAAAAGATCCTATCAGATTTAAAGCAATTGATGCAAGCAGATACGCCCAAATATTGGCGCAATATGGTGTTAAAAAATATGGAGGCCATGTTAGCCGAACCCGTATTTTTAGACCTACACCAACTAAAACAAGAAACCCTAATTGTGTTTGGAAAACAAGATGATTTTATACCCAATAAATTTGTTCACAAGGCAGAAACCCCAGAAACGCTATGCCTAAAAGCGAAAGACTTGATCCCAAATTGTAGCATTGAAATGATTCCAGATTGTGGTCATTTTGTTCAAATAGAAGCAGCAGATGCCGTAAATGCACTTATATGTAAGCTGATAGAAGCTAAAGAAGCAGATTAAGTTTATGCTTTGCGTAATACCAAGAGCGGAATTTGGCTATCTAAAACCATTTGTTGGGTATTGCTCCCTATAAGCAAATAATCGAACCAACTGTGTTCTCCACTCACCATAGTAATAAGTTGTGTGCTTTTGGAATCTATTTGGTGTTTTAAATTTTCTGCAACAGATAAATAAAGCAGTCCTTTTTTTATGCTCAGCTGAATATTTTTATACGCACAAGAAGCGATAGTCATTTTTGCGTCTATGAGCAATTGTTCACTTTCTGGACCCGCATAATCAAAATACAATAACTCTAGTGCCGCATCAAAAACGGCTGCAAACGGAATAAGAATAGCTAAGGCTTCACTTAAGTTTTTGAGGTCTGTAGCGTAAATGAAATGGTAAATGGGTTCGAACCGATATTGGCTGGGCACGGCAATGAGCGGGATGCTTGTATGGGCGATGCACTGTGAAGTATTGCTTCCTAAGAATAATTTTTTTAATCCACTTGCGCCATGCGTACCCATAATAACCAAATCGCATTGGTATTTTTTACAACACGCTTCAATGCCCACATATACGATGTTTTGTTGATCTACTACTGCCTCTACTGCAACCGCATCTGCTTGTACTTGTGCTTCAGTTAATAGTTGTGTGTAACTGCTTAATAATAAATCTTGTTCTTGATTTAGGTCTAAATAATAATTTTCAAAAGGGATATCCGTAATTGGAATAACACTGGGCATAGCATGATAGAGTAGGAGAGAAGCACCCGTATATTTCGCAAATTGGTAGGCATAGAGCGTTGCATTTTTTGCCTCTGGGGAATAGTCGGTTGGAACCAATATTTTTATCATGTGGCAGGCTTTAATGGGTAATACGAATATATGTATTTTCCCGATAAATGCCTAGTAAATAAGCAGTAAAGCTGATTTAAATCAGTTTGTTAGGGTTTTTCTCCTTTTCACTTTCTTGTTCGTAAAACGCATCAATAAGCAAGTCTTTTCCATCTGCCGCAGCGGTGGCCAATTGATCGCAACGTTCATTCATGGGGTGGCCAGCATGACCTTTTATCCATTTAAATTGAATGGTATGTTTGGGGTATAAGGTTAAGAACCTGCGCCATAAATCTGGATTTTTTTTGTCTTTAAATCCTTTTTGCGCCCAGGCAAATACCCAACGTTTTTCAACCGCTTCGCATACATATTTACTATCTGTATACACCGTAATATCGAGCATGGGCATTTTCATAGATTCTATGGCAACAATAACAGCCAACAGTTCCATTCTATTATTGGTGGTGAGTCGGTACCCCGCACTCATTTCTTTCTTATGTTTACCGCTTAGGAGTACAATGCCATACCCTCCATTGCCCGGATTACCGCGGGCAGACCCATCTGTATATACTGTTACCTTCACTATTTAATTACTCAAAATCAATTTCTCCGAGGGCAATTGCTTTATCTAATTCTATCCAAATAAGGGTAAGCGGATAATTGGTATAACAAAGCACCACTCTTTTCAGTTCACCTTTCACCTCAAATTCATGATACGCTGCAATGGTATAAGAATGATTTCCCATTACGCAAGGTAAACGCTTGGCATCAATACTTTTGTCGTTAAAGAACGCCTCCATTAACCCCTCGCCAGTTTTTTTATTTACTAATTTTGGGTTGTATGGTTTGGTTCGGGCATATACATCCATAGCAACAAATTCAGATTTGCCCGAAGCACAAGGTTTAACCCGAAGTTTTTGTCCCACTTCAATGGTTTTTTCCACTACCTGTTCTGCGGTGGTTTGACCCCAAGCCATGTGGGTAAACAAGAATACGACTAAGCTAAATATATATTTCATACACATTGTATTAGAACGGAGAAACAAAATCTTTTAGTGTAGGAAGTAAGATATCCTTGTCAGACACAATGGCCTCTTGGGTTTGCCACTGAATGCCCAAAGCTGGGTCGTTCCAAAGCAATCCACCCTCAGATTCCTTGTGGTATAGATTGGTACATTTGTATAAAAAAATGGTATTGTCTGCTAAGGTTTCAAAGCCATGGGCAAAGCCCGGTGGGATCCAAAACATCAGTTGGTTTTCTGCCGTTAAATCAATCGCAAAATGTTGCCCGTAGCTAGGCGAGTTTTTGCGGATATCTACCACTACATCTCTCACTGCGCCGGCAATAACCCGCACCAATTTGCCTTGTTCAAAAGGGGGTGCTTGAAAATGTAAACCCCGAATGGCGCCTTTTTGCGAGAAAGACTGATTGTCTTGCACAAAATTTAGCTGAATGCCAGCCGCATGCATTTTACTTTCGTTGTAACTTTCAAAAAAATAACCCCTTGTGTCTTTAAATATTTGAGGTTCAATTATTAAAATGCCTTCTATAGGCGTAGTTGTAATTTTCAAAGCGGTAAAATTTATCGCAATGATAAGAAATCGCCCACAAAAATATGTAGTTATCTCTGCATGGTGGAAAAAGCGTGTTCCTTATTCAGAATCTATCTCTATTTTTGCAGCATGGAAAGTGAAGAAAAAAAGATTAGAAAATACCGCATAATTATCATTATGCAAACAGTGCTCAATATTTTATTGCTGCTATTGTTGGGATTTTTTACATTCAATTATTTTAAAACCGATAAAAAGTTAGCCTTTAAAGAAGTGGAGTTGTTTCAATCAGATTCTGCCCGCGCAGAATTAGAAACTGTATTGAACGAAACAGAATTGGAGTTAACAGAATACAAAGGTAAAAATGCAGAATTAGATCAGTTTTTAAGAGAGAAAAATGATTCACTTCAACTTTTTGCAGATAAAATTGAAAAGATTTTACGCAAAGGAAATTTAACCAAACAAGAATTAGAAAAAGCGAACGATGAGCTAGATTTATTACGCTATTATAAACGTAAATATATCGGACAAATAGATTCTTTAAGCACGGTGATATCTGCATTAAATTTAGAAAACAAAACCCTTAAAACAGATATCGACAAGCAGAAACGTAAAAATGAAAACCTCAATATGGATATTGCACGCCTAAGCAATAAAGTTGCCATTGGCGCCAAGCTAAATGCAGAAAATATTTTTGTTACTGGGGTTAAATTACGTAGCAATGGTAAAGAGAAAGAAACCATTAGAGTGAGTCAGCTTACCCAACTCAAACTTACATTTAAAATCAATGAAAATTATGTGAGCGAGCAAGGTAAAAAAGAAATCTTCCTCAAAGTGATTGGTCCAGATGGAGCCACGGTATACAATCAGGCTGCAGGTTCTGGAACCTTTCAATTTCAAAATGTAGAATCCTTGTACAGTGCTAAAAAAGTAATTGATTTTAATTCTGAGGCACAAACAGTGAGCATATATTGGGAAAAAGGAAGTGAGTTTGCGAGTGGGAATTACAAAGCAGAATTATATTGTGAAGGATTTAAAATTGGTGCAACAGAGTTTGAATTGAAATAAAGTGAATCTAATTTTTATATTTGCACGCCTAAAACGCATTAATTAAAGATTATAAATTACCAATATGAAGAAATTATTTATTGCCATTGCTGTTGCTGCCACTTTTAGTGCCTGCCATTATGGTACTGCAGAAGCTCAAAAAACATTAGAAACCAACGAACAGTATAAGTCTGAGAAAGCCGACTATTCTGTTAACAGAGCCAATGTTACTGCAGAGGCGCCTGCTGCTGAAACCCCAGCTGCTGCTGCTGATACGGTGCAAGTTCCTGCTAAGTAATGTCAGAATCCCTATACATAGACAAGCGTTTAGGGAAAGAAGAAATATACCTTCAAATCCTACCTCAGCTGAAGGCTTTGGTTCAGGACGAAGAAGATTGGATAGCCAACCTGGCCAACACTTGTGCGCTTTTAAAAGAAGCATTCAATTGGTGGTGGGTTGGCTTTTATTTGGTTAAAAACCAAGAATTGGTTTTAGGTCCATTTCAGGGTCCAATTGCCTGCACCCGCATTGCCAAAGGAAAAGGCGTATGTGGAACAGCGTGGCAGCAACAAAAAACCATAATTGTGCCAAATGTGCACGAATTTCCAGGCCATATCGCCTGCTCTAGCGCCAGTTTATCGGAAATAGTATTGCCCATTTTTGGTTCGAACCAAGAAGTTATTGGCGTATTAGATGTAGATAGTGAATTTTTGGCCTGCTTTGATGAGATAGATGCCCGCTACTTAGAGGAGGTATTGCGTATACTTAGCCAGTCGAATTAAATGGGGAAATTCAGTAAATTTGTTCTGATGCCAGCTTCTATAAAATTCATAATTTGGTTTTTAATTAGTTACCTATTGCTTCAACTGGGTTATACCTTGTATTTAAACGCGTACAATCCGAATATAGACCCAGCTAGTTTATTTACCGCAAAGGCCTTAACCTGGTTTTTTACCGATGCATCGCTGCGCGAAATTGCTGGAGAAGCTAAAATTCAATTCTTATTGCAGCAAATACCCATTGTAAATATTAAAGAAGCCTGCAACGGATTAAGTGTGGCGATGAGTTTATTGGCATTTTTGATTGCCTACAGAGGGAAATGGATAGATTATGTGTGGGTAGTTCCCCTTTCTGTGTTTTTATTATTGGTGGCAAACATAGCTAGGCTTTACGCTTTGGTGCGCATTAAACAGCATTACCCGGCCTACTTTCCCTTCTTTCATGAATATTTATTTCCGAGCTTATTGTATGTAATGGCATTTGGCATAATGGTTTGGTGGGTGAGAAAAGTATCTCCCAGCGCCTAAAGCAATGCGCATAATTCGTTTTCATTTTTAATTTTGAAACCATAAGTTTGCCAATAGCGATGATGAACCCTATTTTGGTTCGGCAAGTGAAAAAACGAATAAGTTATGAGCATTAATTTTAAAGCAGATTGTTTGCATTTTAAAGGACATATTCCTTGTACTCCACATAAACAGCATGGGTATCATTGCGCAGATTGTGTGGCCTATACACCGGTTTCTAAACGAATCTTAATCATAAAATTGGGAGCCATTGGCGATGTTATTAGAACCACGCCTTTGGTAGTTAAATACAAAAAGCTGTATCCAAATTGTAAAATTACTTGGCTTAGTTGGACCCCCGATATTTTGCCTGCCAAAGAGATTGATGAAATTTTAAAATGGGATATGAACAGTGTTTTATATGTTCAGCAAGCCACTTGGGATATTGCCATTAACTTAGATAAAGAGAAAGAAGCCGGAGCATTATTAAAAGTAATAGAGGCTAAAGAAAAATATGGTTATGTGTTAAAAGACAATGAAATACAGCCAGTAAACGCAATGGCCAATCATAAATTTAGCACGGGTATGTTTGATGATGTGAGTAAGGCAAATACCAAAAGTTACCTGCAAGAAATATTCGAAATTTGTGGCTTTGAACACCAAGGTGAACCTTATTTAATGGATAAACATGAGGATAAAGGCTTTACTTGGAATTTACCTGAAGGGAAGAAAATTATTGGTTTAAATACGGGTTGTGGAGGCAGGTGGACTACCCGTTTGTGGTCTATAGATAAATGGGTAGAATTGGTTAAATTGTTGCAAGAACAATATCCTGCTGCGCAGGTATTATTATTGGGAGGTGAGGCAGAAGATGAGCGAAATAAAGAAATTAAAGCCCAAACAGGCGCTGCCTATTTGGGGTATTTTAGCTTAGCCGAATTTATTAATTTGGTAAACCATTGCCATTTAATTGTAACACAAGTAACCATGGGCATGCACATAACCTTGGCCTTGGGTAAAAAGATTGTGCTGATGAATAATATTTTTAACCCGCACGAGTTTGATTTATTTGGCAAGGGTTGCCTCGATGGAGCTTCCTGCATGGAAGAACTTCCTGCCAGCAAAATACTTACTGCTATCAACAGGCATTTGTAGTAATTTAGAATTTTTTGTCCATAGACCATAGACCATAGTTTATATCGACCATGATCTATGGACTATGGACCATGGACTATGGACCATGAACCATGGACTATGAACCATGGACTCTTCCTCAAAGACTTTTTGTCAGTACTACTCAATTTGGATAAACATTTGTATCTTGCTTTGCTCAAACAAACATTTTTAACATGAAAACAAGTAATATTATTCTTTTGGTATTTGGCGCCGCTTTAATACTATTGTTATTTAACGGTTGCAGTTCATACAACAACATGGTAAATAAACAAGAAACTACTAGTTCTGCATGGGCACAAGTAGAAAACGTGTATCAGCGCAGAGCAGATTTAATTCCAAATTTGGTAAATACCGTTAAAGGAGTGGCTAACTTTGAGCAGAAAACACTTACAGATGTTATTAATGCAAGAGCAAGTGCCAGCCAAATGAAAGTTGATGCGAGTAAACTAAGTGCAGATCAGATTCAGAAATTCCAAGCCTCACAAGGTGAGTTAAGTCAGGCCTTGGGCAGGTTAATGGTTGTAGCCGAGCAATATCCTCAATTAAAAGCCACTGATAACTTTAAAGAATTACAATCTCAATTAGAGGGAACAGAAAATAGAATTTCGGTAGAGAGAGGTAAGTTTAATGATGCTGTTAAAGACTACAACGCATACATTCGTAAATTTCCGCAAGTACTCTATGCTGGATTATTTGGCTTCGATAAAAAAGGGTATTTTGAAGCTGAAAAAGGTGCCGATAAAGCACCTGAAGTGAGTTTTGAATAATTATTACATATTGGAAAAGGTTGCCCTAGGCAACCTTTTCTTTTAAACGCTATCTTATGGCAAAAGAATATTTTTCGGAAAAAGAACAGGCACAAATTATTGCGGCTATTCAAGCGGCAGAGAAAGAGACCTCGGGCGAAATAAGGGTTCATGTAGAAGCCAATACCCCGCTTGAACCTATAGACAGAGCCAAAACTGTTTTTTATGAATTGGGCATGCAACATACAGCTCAAAAAAACGCCGTGCTTATTTACCTGGCAACAGCAGACCAAAAGTTAGCCATTATTGGCGATGAAGGGATTCATGAAAAAGTAGGAGACGATTTCTGGCAAGCCGAAAAAGAATTACTGGTAAGCCATTTTAAAAAGAATGAATATGCCCTCGGCTTATCTTTAGCCATTGAGCAAGTGGGTGACAAATTGAAGATGCATTTTCCTTACCAAAAGGCAGATGTAAATGAATTAAGCGACAGCATTTCCTTTGGAGGACAAAATGACTAAAAAAATTATCAGCCTTTTTCTTGTAAGTTGGATATGCCTATCGGCATTTGCCAAAGAAATTCCAGCCAAACCAAATCCGCCTAGGTTGGTAAATGATTATGTTAATGTATTAGATGCTGGGCAGCAAGAAGCGCTAGAGGCCAAGCTGAAGGCATACAGTGATAGTACCTCTACGCAAATTGCCATTGTTATAGAGCAAAGTTTAGAAGGCGATGACGATTTTGATTATAGTCAACGACTTGCAGAAGGCTGGCAAATTGGTATGGCAGGGAAAAACAATGGATTGCTAATTTATGTGGCCATTGGCGACAGAAAAATTCGTATTCAAAATGGATATGGCCTTGAGGCTACCATCACCGATGCCTTTTCTAGGCGTTTGATTGAAGAAGTGATTAAGCCTAATTTTAAGCAGCAAGCTTATTATGAAGGCTTGGATCAAGCCACTACATTTATTATACAAAAGGCTTCGGGTGAATTTGTAAATGATGATTTTGGAAACGGTTCAGGGGAAGATAGTTTTATTCCGTATCTCATTATTATATCGTTTATAATACTCATGTTTTTCTTATCTAGCAGAGGCGGAAAAGGAGGAAGGGGATTGCATCACGGACCATCGCCGTTTATGGGAACCTTTGGTAGTAGCGGGTATAGTGGCGGAAGTAGCAGTAGCTTTGGTGGTTTTGGCGGAGGCAGTTTTGGCGGTGGTGGAGCGGGTGGAAGCTGGTAAATAAAATCAGTTGCGTTATACCTATTTAGGTTGCATATAGCTTCTCAAGAAATCATTTGGGTTTAATCCATACGATTTTACCCGCCTTTTTTTTCCTAGATATAAATACTGCGGAACACTATTAATGCCCAATTTGGTGCTTAATTCTTTTGTTCCATACACGAGGTAATAGTTAGGCGAAGCATCGCTGTTAAACATGCGAAGTTCGTAGCTCTTATTCACATATAAAACGCAAATTACTTTGAGTTTATCTGGGTTTAACTGCGCAATTTGTCGCAACAAAAGGGTATCCGAATGAAAGTTTTTCGAGCCTTTGTTTCCGAAATATAGATACACTTCTTTTCTTCGTAAGGTATTTATTTTAAAAGCATTTCCTTTGGCTGGCGTTAGTTTTACCTTGGGCACTTTTTTGCCAATTTTGATCCGATTAAAATCAACTTGATCTGTACTTTCTTTAATCGCAATAAAAGCTCCGGCCTCATCAACCTCAACTACTTGGTAGAGTTTATCGTTTTTTTCAAAGTAAGTTGGTTTACCATGCTTGGAGAATACCACAAAATTGAGCGGATTGGTTGCATCTAATAGGGTGTCATTGGTATTTACGAACAGAATTTTGTCCATTTCTGCATCATTGTAAAGTCCGTTTGCATTGGCATCAATCAATCCAATTTTAAAGCCCTCTTTTCCTTGCTTTACTTGTCCGGCACGCGCAATATATCTTTGCTCTCTGTAACAAAACTCAAAGCCCATAAAAGTTCTTCCTGGATAGGCCATGGCATAATACTCATCCATGTATTTTCTAAACTCATATTTTTGTCCGTGAGGCCTTGTTCTCGACAAACAAATTTTGATTTTGCCTTCCTTATTGGTGGCATTAGACAATTCTAATTCAAGCGCCTGCTCATTAAAATAGGGGAGTTTATAGCTGGTATCATCTGTGAAATCAAAATTTTGGTTGTGGTCTACATACAATATTGGATTCCGGTGATAGGGGTCGCCCACTAAAACACTAATATATCCTGGGTTATATTCATTTGCACTGCCACTAAAAAAGACATTGCCATAAGCAAATTGTTTAGGTCCTTTTGGCTTTTTAATGCGAATTGGTTTTACAGGCCGGGTGCCCTCAAAATCCATTGATAAAATGGTGTCGCCTTTTACCTCAAAGAGCGCTAAGGTAATTTGGTATTTATCAAACCTATCGTCTTTTGCATAGTGCGTTAACGGCACTTTAATGATAGGGTTTTCTTGAGCTAAACCTACCAAGGCGTACAAAAAAAAGGCAGGTAAAAAGAAATAGTTCTTCATACCTGCCGAAATTACGAAAATATTTGAGTTTTGGTAACTTAAAATCTTAGTGAGATCCTAAATATTTCGCAACACCTTCTGCGGTTGCGTTCATACCATCTTTGCCTTTTTCCCAGTTGGCCGGACAAACCTCGCCTTTTTCTTCAAAGAATTGTAAAGCGTCGATGATTCTCAATGCCTCATCAATACTTCTACCCAATGGCATATCATTTACCACTTGGTGGCGAACAACACCCTCTTTGTCTATTAAAAACAAGCCGCGGTAGGCAACAGCACTTTCGCCATTATCGCCAATCCACTCTAATTGCTCCTCATCGTTGTAAGTATATTTACCAGCTAACACACCATAATTAGTAGCGATTGTTTTGTTTACATCTGCAACCAATGGGTATTCAACACCTTGAATTCCTCCTTTGTCTTTTGGTGTATTTAACCAAGCCCAGTGAGAGAATTTACTGTCGATTGAACAACCTACAACTTGTACGTTTCTAGCTTCGAAATCTTTTATTCTTTCTTGGAAGGCAATAATTTCGGTTGGACAAACAAAGGTAAAATCTAAAGGGTAAAAGAAGAATAATACATGCTTCTTACCTTGGTAATTACTTAATGAGAAATTTTCTTCAAATTCTCCGCCGCTAACTACGGCATCTGCGCTAAAATGAGGCGCTTTTTTTCCTACTAACATGGTCATACTTTATTTTTATTTTTTTTTAATAATTGTTGGCACTCGCCTTGAATGTTTATTTGTATCTGTTTTATGGTAAAATCAGGTATTTGCTTCTTTTTAAAATAAGAGATTAATAGGGCATCTAACTCAGGATCTTCATAATCTGTTATTTTATTGGTTCTTTCGCAATATAAATGAATGTGTTGATCTGTTCTAAAGTCATACCTAACTTTATCTTCATCTGTAACCACTTTTTTTACCAATTTGTTTTGAACCAATACTTCTAAGGTTTTATAAATGGTAGCTAGAGAGATACTGGGATGTTTTTTAGAAACTTTTTGGTATAGTTCTTCGGCACTGGGATGGTGCTTAAAAGTACTTAATAATTGATAAATGCCTATTCTAGGTAGGGTAGCTTTTAAACCCGCATCTTGAAGAGATTGTTTAAAATATGCTGCAGAAAATGACATGTATTAATAATTATTCTTAACTAAGAATTACTCTACAAAAGTAATCTGATGTATTGAATTTGCAAATTTTGTTTAACTTACACCAAATTTAATGAAAACCTATCTAATCTTATCCTAATGGCAGTTGAGTTTCCATTATTAAAAGACATTATTATTTTACTTTCTAGTTCAATAGTAATGGTATTTGTTCTACATAAACTAAAGTTACCATCTATTATTGGTTTATTAATAACAGGTATCATTATTGGTCCTTACGGATTTCAACTTATAAATGCAGTTCATGAGGTAGAATTACTGTCAGAGATCGGTATTGTATTGCTATTATTTGTTATTGGAATGGAGTTCTCACTCAAGCAACTCTATTCTATCGGAAGAACAGTTTTTATTGGAGGTTTGGTTCAGGTTGGATTAACTGTTTTAGTAACATTTCTGTTAGCTTATTGGGGTGGATTTACCTGGGAAGCTTCGATATTTTTGGGATTTTTATTCTCATTATCAAGTACAGCAATTGTGCTAAACATTTTGCAAAGTAGAAATGAAATAAGTACACCACATGGTAAAAATGCGTTGGGTATTCTTATTTTCCAAGATATTATTGTTGTTCCAATGATGTTGGTAACACCTATTTTAGCCGGGCAAGGTGGTAATTTATGGATGGAGCTTTTAATCTTATTGAGTAAGTCTATTTTAGTGGTTTTAGGCACGTATATTTCTGCTCGCTATTTAGCTCCTAAATTGTTATACATTATTGCCAGAACTAAGAATAAAGAGCTGTTTTTGATGTTTACCATTGCCTTGTGTTTTGTCATCAGTTACTTAACGGCACAAGCCGGACTTTCCCTGGCATTGGGTGCTTTCTTAGCTGGATTAATCATTTCAGAGTCGGATTATAATCACCAAGCAACCAGCACCATTCTTCCATTTAGGGAGTTCTTCAGTAGCTTTTTCTACGTGTCTATTGGTATGTTAATGGACATAACCTTTCTTCTAGACCATTTTATTGTAATTATTGGGGTTGCCATTTTAGTTTTTTTAGTAAAAACGATAATTGCATTGTTGGCTGCTGTGGTATTAAAATACAATATCAGAACGGCTATTTTAACGGGTTTAACCTTGTTTCAAATAGGAGAATTTGCCTTTATTTTATCTAAGGTGGGCATACAATATGGAATTTTAACTCCTGTTGCAAAT
>JAJTEN010000050.1 GCA_021298155.1 Sphingobacteriales bacterium
ATCAATAAATGTAACTGTTTGTCCAATACATAAAATACCATCAGAGAATTGATCTCCTTCTTTCATATAGAATGTATCCATTACACCAATTACTATCTGACGTAACGCGTTATTCGAACACTCTGTTACCGTTACTACATTGTGCTGAACATCTGTAATTTCATTTTTCTTCATAGGTGAACCCGGACCTGCAGGCATTTCGTATGAAGACATTTTATATTGATGATTGATTGGATGTAAGAAAAATGCAGTGTCAATTAATATGTTCACTACTTTAATTTCAGATGGCGGGAATTGACGAGCCAAATCCCAACATTGCCAAATTGTATCGTAACGAACCGCTTTGTATACGCGCTTTCCTACCTCATATGGTATAGATGAACTCAAGATTGTCCATGGGAAGGTTCCTGTTTCAAATTCATAACGCACACGCGCTAATGGATAGGTATTTTTATCAAAAAATGCTTTTACACCCGGATTACCAACTGGATCTAATTCTACTAAAGTATCCTGCTTATTGGTATAAAATGAATCAACAGTTACAATTCCATCTCCCCACGACCATACATCAGCTAAAATATAATCTTGCTGTTTGGTAGTAGCATCAAATTGAATAATATCTCCTTTTCCAAATAAACGACTCCAAGGTTGACGGAATGCGCCATTGTTTGCATAAATAAGTGGTGGTGGTGCAGTTGGGTTAATTCTAACAAAAGCTGCTGCTGTATCCCAAGTATAATCCTGACTTGGCAATCTGCTTGGATTTCCATAAGCAGAATATCCACCCACTTTACGGTATGTAAAGCTCGCATCTAAGGTAATAAACTGGAAGAAGTTATGGTACCATACAGTATCAGATAAACAGGCAGGTAAAGTACAAGGTGGATTTGCGTTTGGATTTAAACAACCAGATCCCAAAATAATTCCCACTGTTACAAAACCCTTTTTATCTTTTGGCATATTGGTATAAGGTGAAGGTCCTGCTGGGATATAATGCGTCCAGTTCACAGGGCCATTAGCACTTGTCCATGGACCACCAGGGATGCCCGGGAAATTCACCATATTAAAGAAACCTGGGAATGTATTACCTCCTGGAGTAATTGTATTTCCAGTCATCGGAGAGGCTCCGGCAAAGTCAACGAAACCATCCAATGCACATGGCGTTCCATCGTTTCTATCTAAAGTTGAATCATAATTAATCAACAAATAACTACGCTGACCACAATCTGGGAAGGTTCCAGGACTAGGATCACCACCACTTTGCCCGCTCTTCAATCCCGGACATTCTTTTCCATCTTTTCCTAATCCATATGCATCAATACCAACTAATGGTAATTGGACGGTAGCCTCAGAACCGCAATCAAAGGCATCTACATGCTTCTCATCTACCTTAAAGAAAATATGCTTTACCCCATCATCATAAATTTTGTATGCCTTAAAGTTATAATACAATATATCTTCAATGGCTGAGATTTTAAAGGTAGCATTACCATTTCCACCTGCAATAGTTAACACATCGTTTACTTGGTAACCTGCACCCGGCGTTTGCACAATAACTGATGTTACTGCACCACCTGCACCTGTTGTAATACCAACCAAGATACCCGTTCCACTACCACCAGTGGCTGGAACAAAATTGTCGTCTACATAACCTGTTCCTCCAACTAAATTTGATGTACCCGCAACCCCTTTTACAATAGACGGTGGTGTTGTAGTTGCACTAAATGTATCACTTCTGTGAATAACATCAGATTTGCCGGTTCTAGCAGTTCTTTGTTGAATAACAATCTTACCATTTACCATATCAATCCGCTCCAATGATTTAATCGGATCGGCAGATTGATTATTGAAACTATCTATTTCTAATAAACGTACGGTATAACATTGGGCCACTCCCCTGTCAAAGAAATATTCATATAATGTTTTAGATGACTGTGGTAATCTCCAATTACCTCTATATGCGCTTCTTGAAGTTCCATCAGGTAATACATCTGTGAGTGGCGGGGTTAAAACCCCATTCGTATCTAAAGATGTTCCGGCAGGAATAGTATACTGCCAATATCCTTTTGAATTGGCAAATGGATCAGGGATTGCTCCTCTTAATGTTATCCTTCTGTTAGGTTGTATATCTGCAGGCCACATATCCAATGTATCGGTCCTGGCAGGCGTTGTACCTTGAGAAAATGTTGGCTTACCCCACGCACCAGAATCTAATGGATGAACTAACTTTCTGTTGGCTGTAACCAGCGCAGGATTTTTTGTCCAACCATTAGCAGATGAATCAAATGGTGGAAAATCATGTCCATGATAAAACCATCTGTAAATAGTAGACCATTTTTCATATTTGTGAATAGGAAGTGTATCATGTGAGAAATTACACATCATAGCTCCTGGGTATACAACACCATCATGAATAAACCTACCTAAGGTACGATTTTGCATATCAGCAGCACTTACATATGGCTCTCTACCTTGATTTGGCGTACTTGGATTAGGCACAGAGAATGAAGTACATCTTGGTGCATAATCATCAGAAAAATCCCAACGTATAAATAAATTGTTTGATTGGTAAGCATTCGTAGCATTCGTAAATTCTACAGGTAAATCTGGACCGCATTGCAACTTTAAGAAAGGTTTTATCACAATTGGAACATTCGGGTCCTCAACCTGAACCAATGGACCCATTACATTGATACCATAACCTTGTAATTGATTTTCTCTCTTCAAATAACCCGCGTCGGCCGGATCATCTGTGAACCATTTCCAATAGCTAACTATACTATCTCTTGGCTGTCCGTTTGATCCTAAAATCCACCTGTACTTAGAAATATTATCTGTTGCCGAAAAGAAATAGCCATTAATGGTATTCAATTGTGGATTGACTCTTGGCGGTGGCACATATTGAGTGTCGTTCAATTGAACTGTATCTATCCTCGACCAAAAATTTATCGTTTTAACTGGCTGTCCCGGACAAAGCACAAATAACTGAGGGAAATAATGACCGAAACCTTGATACCTGTAACATGGCGTTACTTCATTTAACTTCACATCAGATCCTGGAGGATTTGCATTTGGGTCTCTAAAATGCCAGATCAATTGAATTTGAGAGTTAACCCCTTGCAGCGGATACATGTTGTATAAACATACCCCAGCACTATTTAAATTTGCTAAACACACACTATCTGCAATGGTATCATTCGAGTTACTTCTTCTACTGCGGACATCAAACCTTAACACAATATTCTCAGGTAATTGATTTCCTGAGTTTGAATAATCAAAGGTATCTGCACAGTTAAATTGTCTATGTCTCACAATTAGGCGTGGATTAAACACCCCATTCTTAGTATATTTGTATGTGAAGTTTGACCACCTAGGTAAATCTGCAGCAACAATCGGGCTCTGCGACTGATACACACTATCATCTCCATATTCCCACCTAAACCACAATAAATTTGAGGTTGAAACAGGCGTATTGTTTACAAAAATATAAGGCGTTGTATCACATCGTGGATTTCCCGAAACGGCAAAACGTGGGTTAATGTTTGGTGCAACAAATATGGTTTGAAACTTTTTGGTTTCACATCCACCAATATCTGTGGTGGTTAAGGTAACGTTGAACCTGCGATTTCCTTGGCCAAATGCATGGCAAATGGTTTGACTAGGCGCAACCAAATCACTATCTCCATCACCATAAGAAAGCAATAATGATCGCAGAGGTAAGCTTGGAAATGGCGCCTGTGTGGTTAAGTCCTTAAAGCAATATTGATTGTATTTGAAACATTGCGAATCTAAGCTCGTTAGCTGAAAATTAGCTACAGGCCTGTTATAAACAGTATCCCAAAAAGAAGCTTCAATAGGTGCACGACTCTTAAAAATAGCCGTAACTTTTACCAAATAAACACCTGCAGTAGGATATTGGTAAATTCGTGAATTAGTTACAGGTGTTCCTGTGGTGTTTAAGTTCACATCACCATTACCCCAATCAAAGCGAAATGAGTCAACTTCACTCGGACTAATCCCGTTAACATAAGCGGTAACTTGGGTGGGATTCCCTACACACACTACCTTTGGCAACACATCCAGCGAAACTGATTGTGCAATAGCTGCTGTGGCAAAAAGCCACCCCACAACCATCATTGATAATCTAGTAATTAAACGTTTCATCATATATTGTTTATCTATTTTTGTTCTTTTATAATTTTGCTAACCTACAATTTTTTTGCTAAAATGCCAAAGTCTACCTAATTAGCGTTACCATCCCTCTAATTATCTGTACCTTATTTTGATTAGAATATTGATATTCAAGTTGAAATGCATAAACTCCATCATCACAATTTAAGCCACTTTTCCCATAGGTACCAGTCCAAGCTTGTGCCACATTTTCAGTTTCATATACCAATTTTCCACCCCTATCAAAAACACGCAAATGAAAATACTTAGGCGCATCCATAATTATTTCCCAAGTATCATTTTTACCATCTCCATTCGGACTAAAAACATTGCCAAAATGGGGCTTATCATAATATGCATTCTCAGCATTTGGTTCAGCCATATCCTCACTATCAAAATTTTCTGTTAAGGGTATTTTATCTATAACAGGCAAAGTTTTTTCAGCTTCGTTCAATACAAGTTTTGTCTCTTTATTGGTAACTTGTTCAGCAGAAATTATCGGTGTGTGATTAATAGGTTCTACCTGCCTGTTTGCTTCCTCATTAACTAATAAATTAATGTTAGGTTTATGCTTTTCACGCTTCAACAATTCGGGCTGAACCAACTTCAATTGCTCAGACTCAAGCTTATTTTCAGTGACTGCTTGTTCAGTTGCATGCACTGTTGATACAACAGTTTGCGTGTTGTTTTTTGCAGAATTTTCTGCAGGCCAATAATAGTGAACAGTTAAACTTGTTACGACTGATATACCAATAAAAACTGCAGACTTCAATAAAACACTTGCCTGCTGTATGGCTTGCCATACAGTTTGAGTTGGTGCGCTAGCTTGTGGTGTTACAACTTGAACCTGCTGAGAAATTGCATCCCAAACATCTGGCGCCGCTGATGAAAAACCTTCCATCCCACGCTTTAATATACCATCTAATTCTTCTATATTTTTCAATATCTATTTTTTTACGTTTTGTAATTTTTCCCAGGTTTGAATAAAGATTACCCGCGCCCTAGAAAGTTGACTTTTGGATGTCCCTTCACTAATACCCAATATGTCTGAAATTTCTGAGTGAGTATACCCTTCTATTGCATACATGTTTAATATAGTTCTAAACCCAGGTGCCATTTGCTGCATGACTTGCAAAATTTCTTGCTCTGTTAATTGACCAATTGCATTTGCATCTGTTGAAACTTGCATCGCTTCCATTACATCACTTTGTTGCTGGTATACCTTATTAACCCGGTAATGCTCCAAAGCTGTATTGATAAATACACGCTTCATCCATCCTTCCAAAGAACCTTTTCCTGTAAACTGTTTCAACTTTACAAACACCTTGATAAACCCATCTTGCAAGATATCTTTTGCATCTTCTCTTGTATTGCTGTACCTTAAACAAACTGAATACATACTGTTGCTGAAAAAGGAATAAAAAGCATGCTGTGCTTTTAAATCACCCTCCAAACATTTTTGTACTATTTTTTCATCAATTTGCTTGTTCACTTTTTCCTTCTTAATGGTGAGATGCAATAAGCCGTATATTGGTTGCAATGCTCTTCAATTTTTTCTTAAAATTTCTTAAATCATTGGCTAAATCCACAAAATTGAAAAATATAACTTAATTTAGTGCACAAATGCAGGCAATTAGAAATGTAATTTTTTTGATTTGTTACCTCTTTCTTTTGGGTGAAGAGGCTTTAGCTCAGCAAAAAGAACTCCCAAAATCTTATGACCTGTATGAATGGATTGAAAATAAAGGTCAATGGCACCCAGATATTTTTTTTAGATGCAGACAACATGCCCTCGATTTACAAATTGGAAAAGATTTTATTAGCTATTATTTCTTTGATCAAGCTCAATTAGACCGCTTGCACCAACATGGCACTGTTAAGGCCAAACCATTGCCGCAAGACACCAGTTTATCTGTTTATGCACTAAACTATCAATTTCAAAATACCAGTGAAAGTAAACCCATATTAGAAAACCCAAAAAGCCATTACTATAACTTCTATATTGGGCAAAATCCCGACTATTGGACCCACAAAGTTAGGGCTTCAAATTATGTTGGACTCCAACATTTATATCCTGGCATTGAATTGAAAATTCTCTCGGCTAACAATGCACTTAAATATGAATTTTGGATTGAACCAAACGCAGATTACAAACAAATTTCATATGAAATTCAAGGCGCTTCCGAAGTATATACCGAATATGGAGATTTATTTGTTAAAACACCCAAAGTTACCCTGCGCGAACAAAAGCCATTCGCTTACCAAATTATTAATCACAAACGGGTTCAAGTTGAGGTAAATTTCACTGTTAAAAATAAGCAGATCAGTTTTGAAGTGGCTACTAATTATAACAAGTTATATCCGCTCGTTATAGACCCAGAAATTGTATTCCTAACCTATTCTGGAGCAACACAAGACAATTTTGGGTGTACCGCTACGCCTGGCGAAAATGGCACTTTGTATGCTGCCGGTACAACCACTGGCGACCCTTCTTCGGCGGGTAAATACCCTGTAACAGCCAATGCTTTTCAATTAACTTATGGAGGAGGCGGACTAGCAGAGGGGGAAAATTTGGGTGGTTTCCCCTGCGATATTACTTATAGCAAATACAGTAGCGATGGGAAAACACTATTGTATGCCACCTACCTTGGCGGCTCAAACAATGAAGTGCCTCATTCTATGGTAATAGATAAAGATGATAATCTTATTATTTTAGGTAACACCTATTCAAATAATTTTCCAGTAAGCACGAATGCATATGATAATTCACACAACGGAAGACATGATATCGTTTTGAGTAAATTTGATAAAAATGGACAAATAATTGGATCAACATACTTGGGAGGAACAGGAAACGACGGAATCAATACCAATACAGTAACCCAATATTTCTTTGCAGACAGTTATAGAGGAGATGTTATTACAGATACAGTTGGCAATATTTATGTGGCAAGTTTTACGCAATCGAGTAATTTTCCAACTACCGCCAATTGCATTCAAAATAACTTAAGTGGTTTCCAAGATGGGGCAATTGTTAAAATGAACCCACAACTAAGTAACCTTATCTGGAGCACATACTTGGGTGGAAATGGAGTGGATGCTTTTTATAGCATAGATTTAGATGAAAATCTAAATATTTACTTATCGGGTGGAACCAATAGCACCAATATCGCTAAAACTACTGGTGCCCAACATGTCAACTTCATCGGAGGTGAGGCAGATGGAATAATTGTAGAAATTGATAATCAAGGCGAAAATATAATCAGAAGCACTTATTATGGCACCAATGATTATGATCAAATCATTTCTCTTGAACGCGATAAAGATAACCTTATATATGTAGTAGGACAAAGCACAGGGAATATGCCAGTTAGCGCCGGCGTATATAGCAACCCAAATGCACATCAGTTTATAGCCTGCCTCAATCCAGATTTAAAATCAACCAACTGGTCTACCGTATTTGGCTCGGGCCGAAACCAAATTGATTTAACCATTAATGCCTTTTTAGTAGACGATTGTAAACGCATCTACGTAAGCAGTTGGGGAGGTAAAACTGCCATTAAAACAGATAATACGCCTTCTTCTACTCAAGGTATTCCCACTACCCCAGATGCCTTTCAAACCAACACAGATGGAAGTGATTTTTATCTCCTACTACTCAATAAAAACGCAAGTAGTTTATTATATGCAACTTTTATCGGAGGAGATAATCCAGATAATACCGGCGACCATGTAGATGGTGGGACTAGCAGATTTGATAAAAAAGGTGTCGTATACCAAAGCATGTGCGCCAGCTGCCCGAGCGGAACAGTTCCGTTTAGCGACCTAAAAACCACACCCGGAGCCTTCGCTCCAACCAATGTGAGTCCGCGTTGCAGCAACGCTGCACTTAAATTCGACTTTAGAATAGAAAATGCGGGGTTTAGTTGGACAGCCGATACTTGTTCATCTGTGTTTACCTTTAAAAATACAACGCTCAATGCATCAAATTTCTTTTGGACTTTCCCCGATGGTGAAAACAGTTATGAGGAAAATCCAACAAAAAAAATCCTACCAAAATTTTATGGTGATACTATCAGGCTAATTGTTGAGTATGGAACTAATTGCGCAGATACGGCCTATGGATATGCAAGTTTACCAGACTCCATAGAATCTCCTAATATTCCAAATGTTTTTACGCCAAATGGCGATGGGTTAAATGATGTATTTAAAATTGAAGGGGTACTAGACCAATGTAATAAAACTGAAGTATATATTTACAACCGCTGGGGTCAACTCTTATTCGAAGACCAAGTAAGTTATTTTAAATGGGATGGAAAAAGTAACACAGGCACAGAAGCTTCAGAAGGAGTTTATTATTATATCATAAAAATAGAAAACCTAGTTTCTGGTAAAAAACGAGATGTACATGGAACAGTAACACTCATTAGAGATTGATTCTGATTAGTGCAAAACAAAAAAGGGCTGTCAAAACCATGTTTGACAGCCCTTTTAAATACTATTAGAAAAATTTATTTCTTTCCTTTTTTAGTCATATCACCAACCCTATCCATTACACATCTGAAACCGATAGTTGCTGTTGATTGTTCTTGATCCAAATATCTTCTGTTTCCAGGACTTAACCAATATGCCTTATCAGCCCAACTTCCACCTTTGTATACACGAGCTGCATTATCTATCAATGAAGAAACGCTGTATTCGTATTTTTGCTCAATGTCTGGGTAATTTAATTCATCTCTGTAACCAATATTATCTGCTTTCTTGTAGTTTCTACGTTTAGCATTATCTTCTTCAGTTACATCTACATATACCATTCTACCTAAATCATCTTTTTCAGAAATAAATCCATCAGCATCCTTCTTGTACTTCTTGTAATCATTACCACGATATGCATTGAAACCTGTCATATCCTCAAGAGATAATGGACGATATACATCGTTTGTCCACTCACTAACATTACCAGCCATATGGAACAAACCAAAATCATTAGGCAAATATCTTTTATCTTTTACCAAAGTAGTGTATAGCGCACCATCATTTAAGTTACCAGCAATACCGGCTCCATCGCCTCTACCACGGGTATAATTGGCATACATTTTTCCGCGTGTTTTCTCTGTATCACTTCTACGTAAGGTTAAACCATTCCAAGGGTATATGCGTTTGATATCAATGTTTTCATTGAAACCTGCAGATTTGTAAGCACCTGCTGCGTATTCCCACTCTGCCTCTGTAGGAAGGCGATAGCTTGGCAATAAAATACCATCTTCCATGCGCACAGAACGTGTTTTGGCTCCAGGAGCGTAATCACGTAATTCTTTCTTAACACTTGGTGTATACAAGCCCAAAAGATAAGCTTCGGTATTGAAGTTTTCTGGACCTGTTTGTTTTTGAATATCCAAATTAATGAATCCTTCGCGAACCATGATCATTTCATTTACACGATCTGTTCTCCATTTGCAATATTCTGAAGCTTGAACCCAGCTAACACCAACTACAGGATAGTCTCTGTATGCAGGGTGGCGCAAATAATAAAGCACATATGGCTCATTATAAGAAAGCTTATCGCGCCAAACCAATGTGTCTGGCAAAGCTTTGGTGTGAACCGTTGGATCATCAACATACTGGCGCATCAACCAATGTAAATATTCTAAATAGTGAAAATTACTCACCTCTGTTTCGTCCATGTAAAAACTACTCACAGAAAGGCGGCGCTTCATATTATTATGATCATAAGTTAAATCTTGCTCAGAAGAACCCATGGTAAAGGTACCTCCTTCAACAAAAATTAAACCCGGACCAGTTTCCTGTTCCTTAAACTTATGTTTTTCAAAGCCGCCCCATTTAGCGTCGTTGTATTTCCAGCCTGTTGTGCTAGATTTGCCTGCCTTGTTACAAGATGAATTGTACATCACACTAGCTCCTAGCAGCCCGAATAGAAAAAATTTAGAAAGCGTTTTCATCACTTTATATTATTTAGGAATTTTCAAACATAAGAATATTTTTCAATAAATCACTCAATCTGTCTATTTTTTTTGAGATTTAACAAATTTTATAGTTCAGGACAAGCCAATCTTTTGTTGTACCGCACCCCAGATCTAACCTTTGGCTTTATTTCAAATACCAACGACACCTCATGTGAACCAACCGTTGCTTGTTTGGCTTTTGAAATAATAGCATCATAACTATAACCCACCTTTACAGATGGAAAACGTAAACCAATTAAAAAAATTGCAGCATCTGTGCTATTTGATGTTTGTCTGATCCAAGTTCCTAAAGTTAAAGACCTTTGTTTTACATAAAAACCCAGGTTCATTTGATAAAACTCACGTTGCTGCATAAATAACAAGTTGGGAGATAAAATTATTCTATCTTCCTCATATCTTGTTTTATTGAGCCCAATGTTTACTCCACCATGAAGGGTATATCTTCTTGGAAGCTTAAGCGCTTCATCATCTTTATCTCTATAGTAGTAACTCATATTTGGCTCAAGCAAATTATGAATGGCTGCGCCAAAAAACATTTTAGAATTATATAACAAAAAACCTGTTGAAAAATTAGGAACTGTAACAGATTCAAGCCCTTTGGCTTCTGCAGTTGGTAAAACTGCTCCTCTAGCAGGGTCTATTTCATCTTGAAAAACAAATTTACTGAAATCGTAGGTGCGTTGAATCATACCCCCTTGAATAGCCGCATTAAAGGCCCATTCACGGTTTAACTCCATATTGTATGAGTAAATTCCAGAAACAGAGTTTGTTGTTAAAAAACCATCTCCTGCTACATCATACATGCTAACCAAACCTAAGCCACTGTTAATTTTACCTAAGTAGGCATCTACGCCAACCACTGCTGTTTTATAATTATTTTGCAGGGCAGTGTATTGGGAACGTGCATTTAAACTTAGCCTAATTTTTCGCGAGGCTCCTGCCATAGCAGGATTGGTAAAAATTGGCGATGCATAATATTGACTAAGCTGAGGATCTTGCGCAAAGATACTAGGCAAACCAATACAACATAGACACAAAAGAAAGAGTATCTTTTTCATTCAATCAACTTTAATTCAGCTGTCCAAATTAAGCACTTTTTACTTAAACAAAAATAAAAATCTGAGAATCATTAATTTTTAATGGAAAATTAATAAAAACTAGCAGCCTGATAACTACTAAAAATCCGGACAAGTGACTTTTCTTGGTTTAGATCTTGGAATGCGTTTTTTCAACTCAAAAGCCATAGTTACCTCATGTGAATTTGCAGCCCCTGTGCGCGCAGCGCTTAGCGTGGCATCATAAGAATAGCCAAACTTAACTTTTGGCGTTTTTAAGCCAAGCAATAATATAAAGGCATCTGCATTAATGGTATTCTGACGATAGTATGCACCAGCAACATAAGGGCCCTTACTAACATACATACCTAAATTAACCTGATTAAATTGCCTTTGCGATTTAAAAATAACATTAGGATATACATTTACCTGTCTGTTCTCATTTCTATCTCTCACTACTGGTATTACCAAGCCCATGTGCGCAGTATATCGCCTAGGTATGGGATTAGATGCCCCAACAAAAAAAGCTTGCGAAGGCTCAAACAAATTGTGAACTGCCACTCCACCATAAAAATGCTTGGAATACCCAATAATTCCTGTTCCAAAATTTGGTGTCATGATAGAATTATCTCCAGAAGGCTCGCTAGTTGGGTTCAAAAACCCTTGGGTTAAAACAATTTGATCGTACCAAAGTAATTTATTGAAATCAATTGTTTTCTGCATAAACCCAGCCTGGATCGCTGCCTGAATGGTAAAATTTCTAGTTACCGGAATTTGGTATGCATAAATCAAATTAACTGCAGTTGTGCGCAATGTACCTACACCCTGCTCATCATACATAGCCTGTATGGCAAAACCTCCATTAATTTTATCTGAATGTTCATCGTAAGAAAATGCTCCCGTTCTAAACGCACCAGAAATACTCGGCCATTGATTACGCACACCCATCACAATTCTACCATGATTAACGCTGCCTGCAAAAGCTGGATTGGTGTATATTGGATTAGCATAAAATTGAGAAAACTGAGGGTCTTGCGACCACGCTTCTGCAACAACTAGCAGCAACATGCTTACAATTATATATACCCTTAAAGCAGAGCTTTTAATTTCCTTCATTGAATGCTTTATATTTTCTTTCAATAATCTAGAGAAATGCAATATTACAAAATTGTTTTTACAAACTTCATATTTAACAACACAATTTGTTTTTCTTTGTTGTCGTTATGTAAGTCGGTATAACGAATTTTCAATAATAAGTATTTTGTCAGAAACCATGCAATTATTAAAAAAATTAAGCAATTTTAAAATAGGGGTACTAACTGTAACCTTACAATTATTATTTGGTAATTTTCAGTCCTTTTCTCAACAAAATAGCTTATCTCAGACAATTAAGTGGCTAGAAAATCCCGCGAAAAATATTTTTTTTACAGAGCAAACTTTTTTTTCAGCAGACAATTCTTTGCCTGCCATTCAGGGTGTATTAGATATTCAAGAAAGGGAAATTTTATCGCTTAACTTGGTAACAGAAGATGAAAAGCCCTTCACAATACCTGCTGATTTACTGCAAGATAAACTAAAAAGCGACTATCAAATTTCCTATTCAGTAGCTACTGAAAAAGGGCGGTTCAAGCTTTTGTACAGAATTGTGCCCCTAAAAAAATCCGGTTCAGCCATTCTAAAACTAGAAAAATTTTACCTTTCTATTACCTATGGAAGGCAGCAAAATGGCTTTTCAACGAATAAAAAGCAAAGCTATGCAAGTCAATCAGTACTTGCTACTGGCGATTGGATTAAAATTGGAACTACCCAAAATGGAATGTATCGAATAGATTACGCAACCTTGCGTACTTTAGGAATAAATCCAGATAATATCGACCCAAGAAATCTGAAGTTATTTGGCCATGGAGCAGGCATGCTTCCGCAAGCAAATGCAAGCCAAAGAATAGACGACTTAAAAGAAATTGCCATACGTATTCAAGGTGAAAACGATGGGAAATTTAATCCGGGTGATTTTCTTTTGTTTTATGGCGAGTCTCAAACAAATCAATGGCAGTATAATCCAACTACCCAAAACTATACATTTCAGTCGAATCTCTATTCAGATACCACTTATTATTTTTTAACATACGCCAATGCGCCCGGACTTAGAATAACGAGTACTCCTTCACTTACAGGTGAAAATGCAACGGTTAATTCATACACCCACTTACAATTCTACAACAATGAAAAGACCAATTTAACCAAATCTGGAAAAGTATGGGTGGGAGAAGAATTTGATAGGGTTACGCAACAAAATTTTAATATCAGTATTCCCAATTTAATTTTGTCTGAACCGATTAAAATTAGAAGTTCTGTTACCTCAAGGTCGTTTGTTCCAAGTGCTTTCGATATAAAAGCAAACGGAACTACAATCTTAACCCAAAACATGGGATTAGTAAACCCTGGCTATGAGCAACCATATACCAGTGGATTAAAAATAGACCAAACAAGTTTTACCAGCAATTCTGCAAATTTTATATTGAATTACACCTACAATAAACCCTCAAGCGGTAGTGTAGCCTGGTTAGATTTTTTTGAAATTCAAGCAAAATCAACATTGAGGAATCTTGGCGGTAATTTTATATACAAAGATGCTTCTAATATTGGCTCCAATAAAATAACCCGCTATGAGATTGGTTCGAACCGAAACCTTTTTGTATTAGATGTTACAGACCCATTAAGACCTTTTCAAATTGAAGGAACATTTACGAATAATACGTATAGTTTTACTTGTGCAACAGATAGTTTAAAAACCTTTGCTGTATATGATGGCAGCAACTTTTTACAAGTTTCTAATTTTGGGAAAATTGCAAATCAAAATTTACATGGCCTAAGTATACCTGATGGATTTATTATCTCCCACCCTAGTTTCCTTACTGAAGCCAATCGATTAGCAGAACACCACAGAAAAAAAGATAATTTAAAAATTCATGTGATAAATATTCACGATATCTATAATGAATTTTCGGCTGGTTCTCAAGATTTATGTGCCATTAGAGATTTCTTAAGGATGTTTTACAAACGGGCAAATAGCATAGATGAAATGCCTAAATATGTTGCCCTTTTTGGCAGAGCTTCTTTCGATTATAAATATAGAATTAATCCGAATTCAAACTTTATTCCAACCTTTGAATCAATGGAGTCATTTAGTCCAACCAACAGCTATTGCAGCGACGACTTTTTAGGACTTTTAGACGACAACGAAGGGAAATGGGATATGGGATCAAACCTAAATGAACTACTTGATATTGGTATCGGAAGAATTCCTGTTTCTTCTGCCGCAGAAGCAGCCCAAATGGTAGATAAATTTATAGCGTCAATAAATACCCAGAATACAATATTGATAAAATTTATTTAGATGCCTATAAAAAGGAAAGTACTGCGGGTGGCGCCCGTTTCCCTGATGCGCAAAAGGCCTTTAACAATGCCATTCAAAATGGTTGCTTAATTTTTAACTATACTGGTCATGGAGGTGAGGTTGGACTTACAGCGGAACGTGTTTTGGGTATTGATGATATTAATAAATGGACCAATGGATTAAAATCAAACGGTGTAAAACTTCCATTATTTCTTACTGCAACCTGTGAATTTAGCAGATTTGATGATCCGTACCGCGTATCTGCAGGAGAATTGGTATTGCTGAACCCAATTGGCGGAGGCATCGGTTTATTTACCACCGTGCGATTGGTTTACTCAGGGCAAAATGAGATTTTGAACCGAAAGTTTTATGAACAAATAGGATTTGATTCTATCGCTCAACAAAATCCGCCTCGCCTAGGAGATGTGGCCAGACGTGCTAAAAATGCTTATGCCGACTTAAACACAAGAAATTTTACGCTGCTGGGTAATCCTTTTTTACAACTGGCGTATGGAAAGTATCAAGTAAATACAAGCCAAATCAATGAGGTGCCAATTCAAGACTTTCAAGATACTTTAAAAGCCCTGAAGAAATTCGAAATTAAAGGTCAAGTAACCAACTTACAGGGTCAAATCATTAGCGGTTTCAATGGCACTATTTACCCCATCGTTTTTGACAAATTTGCTAATTATTCAACAATGGGTAATACACCAAATACAAGTACGCCAATGCCTTTTACCATGCAAAACAATGTATTGTATAGAGGTAAGTCGACTGTAAGCAATGGGAAGTTTAGTTTTAGTTTTGTTGTTCCAAAAGATATTGCCTATGAATATGGTTTTGGGAAAATAAGTTACTATGCACATGATGCCACTACAGATGCAAAAGGCTTTACCAATACTATTTTAATTGGGGGAACTGCAGATAGTACAGATTTAGATACTAAAGGTCCTGAAATTACCTTATTTTTAAACGATGATAAATTTGTTAATGGTGGAATAACCAACGAAAATCCTAGGCTTATTGCGCGTTTATTTGACGAAAACGGCATCAATACTACTGGGCGAGGAATTGGACGCGATTTAATTTATGTTTTAAATAATAACCAAACCCAAGCTGTGGTTGTAAACGACTTTTATCAAGCCACTTTAAACTCTTATCAAAGTGGAGAAATCAATGTTCCAATAACTGGCCTTCCTGCTGGCAAACATCAATTAAAATTTAGGGCTTATGATGTTTTTAATAATGTATCAGAATCGACCATAGATTTTGAAGTAAAATCTTTGGCTAAACCAAGTATCGAAAGACTAATAAATTACCCGAATCCGTTTAACAACCTCACTACTTTCCATTTCGACCATAACCTAAATGGACAATCGATGCAGGTAATGATTCAAATTTTTACAGTTAATGGTAAATTGGTTAAATCATTATTTGCAGAACAAAATGGGGAAGGTGCTCATTTTGATCAACTCAGTTGGGATGGAAAAGATGAATATGGCGATAAATTGGCAAATGGCGTCTATATTTACAAATGCAAAGTGAAGTCTGCCGGCAATAAAACAACAGAAAAGACAGAAAAATTGGTTATATTAAATTAAATTCTAAAATTGAACCACTAAATTCGATTCAGTAAAAATCTTATGAGCAACTTATTTTCTTATACTAAATTAACATTAATAGGCCTGTTTATAGGCGGTTTTTGCAATACAATGCTAGCTCAAATTGCAGGTACCAACTCTCAATTAGATGGAAGACAAAATACAATTACAACAGCCGTACCATTTTTAATGATTACCCCAGAAGCAAGAGGTGGTGCAATGGGTGATGTGGGTGTTGCTTTACCAAACGACCCTTTTGCCTTGCATTGGAATGTTGCCAAATTACCTTTTAATGAACGCAAGGGCGGAGTTGGATTAAGTTATACACCTTGGTTAAGAAGTTTAGTTCCAGATATATCTTTGGCCTATATGAGTGGATATGGAAAGATTAATGAGCGTTCTGCAATTGCAGGCTCACTCAGATTTTTTTCACTCGGTCAAATTCAATTTACAGATCAATTTGGACAAAGCATGGGTAATTATAACCCAAGTGAATTAGCCGTAGACCTTGGGTATGCTTCTAAATTATCTGAAAACTTTTCATTGGGTATTGCCTTTAGGTATATCCGAAGTGATTTAGCAGGCGCCTTTAATCAAAGTCAGGCCGCTGTTCAAGCAGGCAATGCATTTGCGGGAGATGTAACAGCTTATTACAATAACAAAACGCGCATCAAATACGAAGGAAATAAATACAATTTAAACTATGGATTTGGTATTGCGTTCAACAATATCGGTTCAAAAATTTCTTATACGAGTCAGCAATTTCAAAACTTCATCCCTATAAATTTAAGATTAGGTGCATATGGCCAAATTGAAATAGACAAATACAATACCATTGCCCTTGCGGTAGATTTTAATAAATTATTGGTACCCACTAATCCTAGATATGTAAAAGCAAGTACTGGATTCGATAGTATTTTTAATGGAAGGCCAATAATAGCTGAAGGGAAAGACCCTGATGTTCCAATTATTCAAGGTATGATTCAGAGTTTTTATGACGCACCAGGTGGATTTACAGAAGAAATGCGTGAAGTAAATATATCAACAGGTATAGAATATTGGTATGATAAACAATTTGCCCTAAGAAGCGGCTTCTTTTATGAGAATCCATTTAAAGGAAATAGAAAATTTTTAACTTTTGGCGCTGGGTTTAGGTTTAATGTATTTGGAATAGATTTATCTTACTTGGTTCCTATTGAAACAAGAAATCCATTAGAAAGAACATTACGTTTTTCTTTATTGTTTGATATAGACGCTTTCGCCAGTCAGAATAAGGAAATCGAAAACCCATTACCACAAAACTAATGCGCATTGGATTTGGATTCGACGTTCACCAGCTAGTTGTTGGTAGAGATTTTATCTTAGGTGGGATAAAAATTCCGGCTGATAAAGGCATCTTAGGACACAGTGATGCAGATGTTTTATTGCATGCCATTTCAGACGCTATACTTGGGGCATTGGCTTTAGGAGACATTGGGGTGCATTTCCCAGATACAAGTTCATCAAACAAAGGAATTGACAGTAAGATTATTTTAGAAAAGTGTATTAGCCTCGCTGCAGAAAAAGGATTTATTGTTGGAAACCTAGATACAACAGTAGTTTGCGAAGCTCCTAAAATAATGCCTTACGCGCTCGAAATGAGAAAATGTATTGCTGAAATCTGTAAAATTGATTTATCAGACGTATCGATCAAAGCTACCACAAACGAAACGATGGGATTCATTGGTAGAAAAGAAGGTATTGTTGCATACGCAGTTGTGTGTATGCTGAAAAAATAATTGCGAATTTGATGATAATAACTTAGCTTTTGCCTCATGGCAATGTTAAATTACTTATCAAAATTTGAAGCTGTATTTGCAGCACTAAATCCAGAGCAGCAAGCCGCTGTGCAGCATATTGAAGGTCCAGTGCTAGTTATTGCGGGCCCCGGTACAGGTAAAACGCAGATACTTGCAGCCCGAATTGCACGCATTTTACTGGAAACAGATGCCTTACCTGAAAATATACTTTGTCTTACCTATACCGATGCAGGTGCTGTGGCCATGCGCAAAAGATTACAAGAGTTTATCGGTCCTGATGCCTATCGGGTTCAAATTTCAACTTTTCATGGATTTTGCAACCGGGTTATTCAAGACAATTTAGACCTATTTGGTTTCAGAAACCTCGACCCCGTTAGCGATTTGGAAACCATTGAATATTTACGTGAATTAGTAGACCAACTTCCTAAAAACAACCCGCTCAAAAGATATACAGGCGACGTGTACTTTGAAATTAATCGCTTAAAATCTTTGTTTCAACTCATGAAAAAAGAAGATTGGAGCGCTTCTTTTTTGGTAGAAAAAATTGAGGAGTACCTCAAAGATTTGCCAAACAGACCAGAATTTTTATACAAAAGAGCTGGAAAAAATAAAGACGGAACCTCATATCAAAAAGGAGATGTAAAAAAGGAAGCTTTACAAGCAGCCATAGATAAAATGGAGCTTTTAAAAGCGGCCATTGGGCAATATGAAAACTTTCAGAAAAAACTATTAAGCAATTATCGATACGATTTTGCCGACATGATTATATGGGTGATTAAAGCCTTTAAAGAACACCCTAGTTTATTGGCAGATTATCAAGAAAAATACCAGTATGTATTGGTAGATGAATTTCAGGACACAAGCGGCTCACAAAATGATTTACTCTCCCTTCTAATTAGTTATTGGGATATCCCAAATGTTTTTGCCGTAGGCGACGATGACCAATCTATTTATCGATTTCAAGGTGCAAATATTGAAAATATTCAGAATTTCATTGCGCAATTTGCTAGTCACCTAAAGCGCGTAACATTAACAGAAAACTACCGCTCGAGTCAGCCAATTTTAGATGCTGCAAAAACCTTGATCAGTAAAAACAACCAGCGTATTGCTCAAGATAAACATTTGCTTGCAAGTAATGCCGAAAGGTTAAAAATTAAAACACAACCCATTGTGTTTAGCTATTATAATCCATTACATGAAAGCACTGATATTTGTTTGCAGATTGAAAATTTACACGCACAAGGAGTTGCCTTAAGTGAAATAGCCATTATATACCGGAACCACCAACAAGCAGATGAAATGGCTGCCCATTTAAAAGGCAAAAATATGGAAATAAATGCCCGAAAGCGATTAGATATTTTGCATGAGCCAATAATCAAAAAGATATTTACAGTGATGCAATTTTTAGCTGCAGAAACTGAGAAGTCGTTTAGCGGCGAAAACTACTTGTTTGAAATATTGCATTTTAAAGAGTTCGACATTCCAACACTGGAGATAGCGCGACTTTCAGTGAATATAGCGCGTCAGAATTTTAATGAAAAATCGACCAGTTGGAGAGAAGAATTGGCAAAAATAGCCAGAAAAAAACAGAGTGATTTGTTTGAACAAAACACGCATGGAATTAGCTTTACGCATGTTAGCAATACCTTAGAAGAACTTATTCAATCTGCACTAAACCAAACCCCACAAGAAACCATTCACCAAATCATTAGAGATTGTGGCTTATTAGGTTCAGCCCTAAGCCATCAAGAAAAAACATGGCAAATGGAGGTTCTGCGCACTTTTTTTGATTTTATTAAAACGGAATGTCAGAAAAAACCTCAGCATACCCTTAAATCGCTCAGCAATCTCATTCACATGATGCTGGAAAATAAAATTTCCTTAATGGCAGAAAAGATAACCTACAGCGAAACAGGTGTAAATTTCTTAACTGCCCATTCTTCAAAAGGTTTAGAATTTGACTATGTGTACATCATTGCATGCAATAGCAAAGCCTGGGACGAACCAAAACGCAGGAAGGATTACCAATTACCCGATAATTTATTTAGCATAACTGGTGATGAAACAGAAGAAAATAGACGATTATTTTATGTAGCCATGACGCGGGCAAAAAAGCAATTAGTTATGAGTTTTGCTGAATATGATTTACAGAGAAAAGAATTGGAACCAAGCAGATTTATCGCAGAGATAACTGAGGATAAAACCATACAGATAGAACGAAAAACGTCTCAAGAAGAAGATTTAATAAAATATACAAATAGCTCCTTAATAAACAATGAACTAGCAATACTCCCTAAAACAATAATAGACAATGGTTTCATAGATAGTTTACTTGAAAAATATTCTTTAAGTGTAACGCATTTAAATCATTATTTAAAATGTCCAATATCTTTTTATTTCAATAATTTTATAAAAGTTCCTTCTCCAAAAAGTGCTAGCATGACCTTTGGTTCAGCCATACATTTTGCCTTAGAACAGTTATTTAAAAAAATGAATAATAGCGAGGATAAGAAATTTGCTACAGAAGACATATTATTAAATGATTTTAGATGGTTTATGAGGCGAAACCAAGATAGCTTTACAGAGGCAGAATATAAGCGGAGAATCGAATATGGTGAGGAAATATTACCTGCCTATTACCAACATTATATTGGTCAATGGAACAAAGTTACAAGTATTGAAAGATCTTACAGAAATGTGTTGGTGAATGGCGTGCCAATAAATGGAAAATTAGATAAAATGGAGTTTGATGGGAACGAAGTGAATGTTGTGGATTATAAAACGGGAGCTTATAAAAATGCTAAAAATAAATTTGGCAGACCAAACCCAGAGGCGGTTGAAGCTTCATTAGCTAAAAATGCTGAACCCAAATTTGAGGATAAATTTGGTGGCGATTATTGGAGGCAGGCTGTTTTTTATAAAATCCTAATGGATTATGACGCTACCAAAAAATGGGAAATGAGAAGCAGTGAATTTGATTTTGTTGAACCCATCAATCAAGGTTCAAAATTAGAATTTCATAAAGAAAAAGTAATAATTATTCCTTCTGATATTGAGATAGTTAAACAGCAAATTAGTGATACTTACAAGCGCATCATGAACAAAGAATTTACTGAGGGCTGCAATAAAGACGATTGCACATGGTGCAACTTTACCAAAAACTATTACGCCAATACTGTTAGTAAAACCGTATTCCTGAACCAAGCAGAAGAGGAAGCTTAACGCTAAAAAAATTAGGTATTGGCATGCAATAAATCTTATTTTCGCGGTATAAAATTTTAATAAAATGACATATAGAATTGAACGCGACACCATGGGTGAAGTGCAGGTTCCTTCAGACAAATACTGGGGTGCACAAACAGAACGCTCTAGAAATAACTTTAAAATAGGTCCGGAAGCCAGCATGCCTAAAGAAATTATTTATGCGTTTGCTTATTTGAAGAAAGCAGCAGCGCATGCCAATAAAGAATTGGGTGTTTTGAGCCAAGAAAAATGCGATTTAATCAGTAAAACTTGTGATGAAATTTTAACAGGTAACTTAGATGGAGAATTCCCATTAGTAATTTGGCAAACTGGTAGTGGAACACAAAGCAATATGAACGTGAATGAAGTAATTGCTTATCGCGCACATGTAGTTGCAGGTGGACAATTAACGGATGATCAAAAAGTGTTACACCCCAATGATGATGTAAATAAATCGCAATCAAGTAACGACACCTACCCTACTGCCATGCATATCGCCACCTATAAAATGGTTGCGGAAACTACGATTCCTGGAATCCTTGCATTACGCCATGCACTAGCTACTAAATCTGTTGAATTTAAAGATATTGTAAAAACAGGAAGAACCCATTTTATGGATGCCACTCCATTAACGCTAGGACAAGAGTTTGGTGGCTATGTGCAACAATTGGATAATGGTGTTAGGGCATTAAATAATGCCTTAGAAATGGTAAAAGAGTTGGCCTTAGGCGGAACAGCGGTAGGTACTGGACTTAATGCACCCAAAGGATATGATGTCTTGGTAGCTCAAAAAATTGCAGATTTCACTGGCTTACCATTTGTAACTGCGCCAAATAAATTTGAAGCATTGGCGGCACATGATGCAATGGTAGAAATGAGTGGCGCACTAAAACGTGTGGCAGTTAGTTTAATGAAAATTGCCAATGATATTCGTATGTTATCATCTGGACCAAGAAGTGGGATTGGTGAAATTGTAATTCCAGATAATGAACCGGGCTCTTCAATTATGCCTGGAAAGGTAAATCCTACACAACCAGAGGCTATGACCATGGTTGCAGCTCAAGTAATGGGAAATGATGTAGCCGTTTCCATTGGAGGCAGCAATGGCCATTTTGAACTAAATGTATTTAAACCGCTAATGGCAGCCAATGTACTTCAAAGTGCAAGGCTTATTGGTGATGCTTGTGTATCGTTTACCAATAATTGCGCAATTGGTATTACTGCTAATCACGAAATAATCAATAAACACCTAGAAAATTCATTAATGTTGGTAACAGCTTTAAATCCACATATTGGTTATGAAAATGCAGCCAAAATTGCTAAAAAAGCGCATAAGGAAAATAAGACCTTACGCGAAGCAGCTGTTGAATTGGGATTATTAACCAGCGAACAATTTGACCAATGGGTAGTTCCAGGCAATATGGTTGGTAACATGTAAAAAAGTAGATAGGCATAAAAAAACCGAACTAATACAAATTAGTTCGGTTTTTTTATGCCTATTCGTCAATATACCTTATTAGCTAAAACAAGAAAGGCTGTCTAAAAGACAGCCTTTCTTAAATGAATTACAGATATCTTATTGTTTGATAACCTGTTTGTATACGATTGTACCGTTAATGTCAACTTTTACAAGGTAACTTCCAGCAGCACCAAAGCTTGTTAATACTTCATTGTGCTTACCAGCAGATAATCTACCAAGTGATTTAGTTTCAATAACTCTTCCTAACATGTCCATTACCACTACGTTCACATCTGAAGATTTAGGTAAGTCAAAGCTAAGTGAAGTATTATCGTTGAATGGATTAGGGAAAGCAGTTAAATCATACTCTGCTGCCAATTGATCTTGAACACCAACACTTGCACCAATTTCTAGGTATTGCGGTAACTGAGATATCTTTAGTAGCCGTATCACTACACCCTTGAGCAGTTGTGGTGATTAAGGTAATTTTATATAAAGCATGTGCAATATACGTATGGTTTACATTACAGATTGAATCGGTATTGCCATCTCCCCAATTCCAATTACAATTCAATGGAGTTTGGTCTATAGAATACGAGGTATTAATAACCTGTAGCATATTCTTTTCACAAACACTTTCATTTGGTGAAGTGGCAAATTGGGCAACTGGCTTATAGAATATAGAAATATTTCTAGTAATACTATCTCTACAACCATTTAGCTTATCTACCGCAAGTAAACGTACAGTATAATTTCCTGTACCACGGTAAGCATTGGTTGGATTTTGTAAAGTAGAAGTTGATAAGTCACCAAAATTCCATGAATAATTTAAGTTCTGACCACCACCAGCGAAGGTAGTTGTGTTTTGGAAACTGGTAACATCATCTTGGCCAAAACAAGGGTTATTTGCGATAAATCCTACAAACGGACGATCATAAACAGTTATTGTTTTGGTTACGCTATCTCTACAACCAAATGCAGAACTAACAACCAAGGTAGCGTTAAATGTACCACTAGCAGGGTATTTATATTGTGGTGCAGCGCTCAAACTTGTTTGTCCGTTACCCCAACTCCAATTGTAACCCATATTACCAACAGGAATGGTACTGCTATTTGTAATTGGAACATTATTGCTTAAACAATGCGGAGCACTTGTAAAGTTTGCAGTTGGTTTAGCAAACACATAGATGTTCTTGGTTTCAGAATTAAAACATCCACTTGAATTAGTTACTCTCAATGAAACCCTATACGTAGTATCAAACTTACTAAAGTTGAATTTAGCTTCCGTTCTATTTTGGGTAGTTGCGTTTGGCATGGTCCATAAATACACTGAACCAGCAGGTTGCGTATTTGGTGTGAATACAGTTGAGTCGTTTGCACATGGAACATTTGTAGTAAAATTAACCGTTGGTGCAGGTAATACAGTTATCGTTTCAACTTTTGTTGAACTCAAACCATATCTATCTGTAAGAACAAAACGCACCTGATAGGTTCCAGCACTGTCGTACAACTTAGTTGGGTTTTGTACATTAGAGAAAGTACCATCGCCAAATAACCAAGTAAACGAGAATGGGAAATTATTAGATGGCAAGGTAGAACCTACTGCATTAAAGTTAATTGGATTCTTTGCACATAAATTAGCTGCAGGAGGCGTAAAGTCGAAATTAGCAACTGGAGGCACAGCTACACGCAATACTCTTCTAAAGCTTGAATCACAACCTGAAGCATTTATTCTAACCTTGAAATCAAAAATAATATTACTATCCAACATGTTTGCTGTAGTGGTAAATCTGATAAAGCCAGGGCCTGATGAAGAAGGCGGAGTAAAGTTAAATCCTGTAAAAGGAATTCCACTAGCCTCAGCAAAAGCACTGATCGTAGGTATAGACCAACCTGAACCATAGCTCGCGTTGGTATAGAACGCAGGCGGCACAAATTGATACGTAATTACATCACCTATTTTAGCTCCATCAGGATTATTTGCATCACCAGCATTGTACGATCCTTGGAAAGGAGTTCCAGCTGTAACAAATGGACCATTATAGAATCTATTGATTACCGCAACCATGGTGTCTGGTAAGGTATTTCTACAAGTAATAAAACCACCACCAAAACCGGTGTTAATAGCACGCGAATTTTGATTGCTTGCAACAACCACATAACGCATTGTGTCTGCAGCGGTAGTCATGAAACTTAAATTTAAACTTGAACCATTACCAGTAGCCGTATCTAAAATTTGATTCGTTGCTAAATTTACTGCTTCATAAAGGAAACGAGGATCAGTATTTGTTAAACCAACGTAAATAGGGTCCCTGAAACACTGATTGAAAGCCTTAGGAGAAATAGTTTGATTTTGAACATCATCATAAATTGTGATATCATCAATTTGGATGTTTTGTCCAGTACCAGATCCATAAGCCTCAATAGCAATACGTAAACCACTTGTTTTGAAAGCGCTTAAACAAACCTCCACCATGGTGTAACCAGGTAATGGGAAATCTGGATTCACACGACGAACTGAACGTAAAGCGTTAGACCAAATATTTGCACCAAATGAAACTTTAACCTCAATTGAATCTTGCTTGTTCGCTAAATCACTATTTTGAGAAACATAAAAGCGTAAGGTTGGACTTTGTGCATTTGAAAAATCTAAACATGGTGATACTAACCTAGCAGATGATCCTGGCGTTGGGTATGCCGATGAACGGAATAAAGCAGATTTTACTCCAGAACGCGCTCCCAACGGAGGATTTGAAGTAGATCCGTTTGACCCAATTTCCCAAATGGCATTACCTGAAATGCTTTGTGAAGTCCATGCCGGGTTATTTACACCCTCAAAACCATTAGTATATGGGAATGAATTAATTCCAGTGCTCAAAGTATCCCAAATTTTACCGGCAGGGTATGAACCTACATTCGGAGGTACTGGGAAATCTACTGCAGAAACCCTGTATTCAATTAATGTTCCACTTGGTTGAGCAGGAATAATGTACCTGCGGAATGTTCCAATACTCAAACTAGCTTGAATGTTAGAAACACCACCACCATTTAAACGATAATATAAAGAATCTGCCGTTAATAATTTATCATAAATATTAAAGTCTAATACAATTGGACCAGATTGACAGGCTGTAACATCGCCTGCATTAAAAATCCTAGGAGCCACATTATCTAAATAAGTACCATCAAATTCATGTGCACCGATAGAAGATTGGAAAGCATTACGTGGCGTTCCATTTATGTCACTTAATACCTGGAACATTGGCTTACCAGCTTGGAATAAGTTAGAAGCTGTGGTTGCAGGAATAAATAAGTTATTATCATTTGTAAATGGAGCCAAACTTGTTAACGATAAAGTATCTTGGCCGGTAAACGACATAATTTCAAACCACTGGTTGTGTAAAATTGGGGTAGCAGAACTTACATTTACACCAAAGTTAGTGGCAATAGATGGTGCACTTGCACTGGTAAAGTAATTGTTGTAATCACTTGTAGCAAATGGATTATCTGTGCCACCCATAGCAACTGCAAAAACTCTGTTCGGACTACCAGATCCACCCAGGCGATTTTGGAAGATGTTGTTTTGTGACATAACTCCAGACCTAATGAAAGAAGGGATACCCAAACATGCACTAATTGCATTAGAACTTGTTAAGCTACTTCCACTTCCTAGGTTAATTGAGTTGTAATAAATACCAACCCCAACAAAGGTATTCGCAGCTCCAATATTTGAGGTAGCATTAAAATAAATACCAAAAGGATTATTGGCAAAGTTAGCACCTAATGCATTAGTACCAGGAGCAGCAATGCCAGAAATCATATTATTAGAAATAATGATATTTCTACTTACGTTAGCATTATTATTTAAAAAGTTAAGGAAAATACCATATGCACCACCAGGTACTGTTGTTGTAATATTATTTATGGTATTTCCATTTATTCTCACTTGTGAGCTCAAGATTGGCGCAAGTGTGGTAATTGTACCTAGCTCAATAGCTCTTGGCGCGCCAAAACTTGGATGACTATTTCTAATGGTGTTATTAGAAATTTGAAGATTAGTTTGAGAGAAAGCAATAATACCCGCTGCATTTGCTACACCACC
>JAJTEN010000016.1 GCA_021298155.1 Sphingobacteriales bacterium
TGTTGTAATCTGTCAGTTGTTCAAGTTGTCTTTTTTGTTTGCAGTTAGCAAAAAGAAGGCAGATTGAAATTAGAAGTAGAATGTTTTTCATAAAATTACGCATAACGTTTTGCACATTTGCGATGGGCGTGCGTTTGAACTCAAATGTAGCTTAGGGAAACGAATATTCCAACCACGAAAATCCCGTCAAACGGAGACGAATTGCACGCCTATTGCAAATGTGCTGTTATAGGGCGTTTTTCTAGTCATGGTCAAATAGTTCTACTAATTTATTTTGATTCTTTGAAAAGCCGATTATCGAAGCTCCTTCGTCACAATCGAAACAAGGAATGTCAATTAGTTGGATAGTTGTGTCTTTATAATACTCGTTTAAAAAGTCGTTGTCATTTATGTCACCGCCAAATTCTTTTAATTCTTCAAATTTGGTTTTATCTAAAAAATTGAATGCTTCAAAAAAACTGTCAACTTCCTTTTTAAAATAAGTTTCATACTGTTTTGGAGTAATTGATTTTGCGTAATTATCTAAATAATCTTCGTATTCATTTTGTCCAATATTTTTTGGAATGGTTTGCGGGTCGTAAATCCATTTTACAAAATAATACGTGTCAAATGATTGAGAGTAAATTAGTTTGTTGTCACCAGTAATTATTTGCAATAAAGATTTTGAATTTTTAACCATTCCTGGTTCTATTGTCAATAGAAATAAGTCCTTAGTTTGCGAATTAGAAAAAAAGTAATAAGCGGATTTCTTTATCGTGTCAGCGATAGAAAGTTTTAAGTTTTCTGTCCTGTCATAGTAAACCTTTTCTGTTGTTAACTCCAATGAGTCTTTGTTACTAGTGCTAGTTTTTTTTTCAGTCCTTGAGTCACAAGATTGAAAGGTCGTCAAAATTGATAATGCTAAAATTAGATATATTTTCATTGTTAATGTCTGTCTCTAAAATGCCCTATAACGTTTTGGTGCCTTGCGCAGTTGCCGCATAAGGAGGCGTCAACATGAAGCAAGATAAAAACATTCTGGGCAAAAACAAAATAGCCAATTAGAACTAAGTCGGCAATTGCGCAAGACACCTGTTATAGGGCGTTTTTCTTTTCATTTGTCTGCTTTTGTTGTGTCACGTCTTACAAAAATTTTCTTTCTAAAATTATATCCTTCCATTGCGTCAAGTGGATTAAAGTCACCAGAAAGCCACATTCCACCAAAGTCAATTGTCAAATGGTCACAGGAAATGCTATCAATGTAGTATGTTCTCTTGTATCCTTTAATTTCCAATTGCAATTCATTGTTTAATTGTCTAAGTAGTCCGCTGAATTGATAAGTCAAAGAGTCGCCACTATTTAAAAAATACTTCTGATAGTCGTGTCTCTTGTTTTTAGGATTTTCAACGTCATACTTTATAAATTGGTCGTTGCATTTAAAGTCAAGATTGAAAAAAACAGATTTTTGAACTGTATCGTCAATTGTAAATTTCATTTCATTCAAACTGTCATTGCGTAAAATAAGTCTGAAGTCAAAAGGTTTGTTTACAACAATTGTATCTTGTATGTCAATAATTTTGGTAACGGAATAAAAGTCGTCTTGTCTAATGCAACTTGATAAAAAGATTATTGTCAATATGTAAATTAGTTGTCTCAATGTCGTCTTTTAAAATGCCCTATAACGGTTTGCGGCTTTGCGTTCGGGCGGGATTTTTATTACTAAACTCGATACGAAGAACCTAGGTTCAAATATAGCAAAAAGCGTCAAACGAAGCACCTAACCCCGCCTGACGCAAAACCGCTGTTAGCGGTACGTTGCTTTTCTTTTAGTGATAGGTTTTGTTACTTCGATGCCATAACTTTTGCAGCCATATTTAAACGTAGTTTGCTTGATGGAGTGATACTAGAAAAGAATGCCAAAATTCTATTTTTAAAACCCGGAATCACATGCAGCTTTCCTTTCATCATACCCTTGAAGCCTACTTCTGCAACTTCTTTAGCTGACATTACACCACTGTCATAAAGTTTAGCATTATTCATATCCGCTCGTTCCATAAACTCTGTTTTTGTAGCACCTGGCGACAAAACTGTTGCAGTAACGCCAGTCTTCTCAAACTCTTTATGAATCGCCTCTGTCAAACTTATTACATAAGCTTTTGATGCACCATAAACCGCAAAATAAGGGTCAGGTTGTATGCCTGCGGTAGAGGCTACATTTAAAATTTTTCCTTTACCGTTTTTAATCATTTGTTTCGCATAGTAATAGGTCAGTTCTGTTAAGCTAAATACATTTAAACCTAACATTTCGGAATATTTTTCCATGCTACGTTCCGTAAAAAAACCATAGTCACCAAAACCTGCGTTATTCACTAAATAAGTTACAGAAAGGTTATTGGATTTAACACAATTATCAATATCAACAAGTCCATCACTTATTGATAAATCTGTTGCAACGCAATAAACATTAATTTTGAATTGTTGCTCAATTTCCAATTTAATGTCATTTAATTTTTGCTTGTTTCTTGCAACAATTAATACATCAATTTTTCGTTTGGCAAATAATAAGGCTATTTCATAACCAATGCCACCCGATGCACCAGTTATTATTGCTACTTCTTTCATAATTAGTCAATGAGTTTGATTGTTAAAGAATTATTTTGTTGCGTAAACGAAAACTTACAATCGGAAAAATCAGGGCTTGAAAGTGTTGGTTTATAATTATTTGAAAATCCAAAAGGTTCATTTGGATATCCAAAGAAATTTTTGTCAAGTTTGCCATTTCCGTTTAAATCATGGGAAACCGCAATGGCATAATCTCCATACGGAACATCAAACTCAACTGTTGTTTCTTTTGTTGTAGTATTAATTTTTAGGTTTTTCCAAAATTTACTAAACTCTGGAAACTCATCGCTGGATCGGTAAATTCCTACATAAAGCGTTTTGCCTTTGTTTTGAATATTAGTAATTTTCACTTTTAATTTTTGAGTATTCACATTTTGTTGTCCGCGAACCCCAAAGGCTATAAGTAGCCCAAATACGATTGATAAAATTTTGAACTTTTGCATTTTTTAGTTTTTAAATTGTTGAACAATTATGCAAAAGTGGACAGAATGAAAAGCACATTCATTCACATTTGTGAAGAAATGAATTTTATGACTTTATTATTTCCTTTCTCAACCTGCTTAGGCTTTGTGGAGCTACACCCAAATAAGAGGCTATGAGATAGTGTTGAAATTTGTTTAGTAAATAGGGTTCTTCTTTTAAAAGTTGTAAATATCTTTCCTTCGCATTAAGGGTTAAAAGTGTAAATGCTCTTTTATGAACATTCTGATAGGCAGTTCCCGACATTTTACTGGCAACCTTCTCGAGAACGAGGGAGTTTGATGTTAGTTTTTGAATGCTGTCGTAACTTAGCATTACAACTTCTATATCTTCAAGTGCTTGAAAAGACAAAAATGTAGGCGTTTGTGTAAGGAAGCTATTATAATCAACCAAAAAATAATTTTCAAATTTTGATTCGGTGTCATTAAAATGGAAATTCCAAGTAAAGTCTTGTCCTTCATGATTTATAAAGAATGACCTTGCTTTGCCAGAAATAACAAATAGAATATTTTTGCAGATACTACCTTCTTGGAGAATCTTGTCGCCAGCCTTGAACTTTTTATATGTCAGCTCGTTTTCTAACAAATCAATATCATGGTCAGAAAGCAAAACGAAACGTAATATGAAATTTACAAAAGGGTTCATTTTTATATTTAGCCGTTAATGTTCGTGAACTCAGTGTGGTTGCCTTGCAATGACCGCTAACGTCTTTATATCCGATGTCCCATCACTGGTATTAAACAACTCAGGGTGGTGGATATGCGAGTATGTATTTCGGAATATTTATTTAGAGAATGAGTTGGTATTTGGGGTGTTTTCATGGCTCATAATTATTTGGTTCTGCTAATTTAAGGAATGTGAGATTGATTTGCAAATTTCTTGCTCCTTAACAATCTATAAAGTATCAAATGGAGAAATAATGTTCTTTAAATCTCTATTGCTTACATGGGTATAAATTTCTGTAGTTCTGCTGCTTTTATGTCCCAATAACTCTTGTATATACCTGAGGTCGGTGCCAGCATCTAATAAGTGCGTGGCATAGCTGTGTCTTAACCAATGTAAGGTGGCTGGTTTGTTTATGTTGGCTGTTTTTAACGTCTTTTTTAAAACCAATTGAAAACTTCTTTCGTCGTATTTGCTGCCTTTTTTAATTCCTTCAAACAAATATTTAAGGGGTTTGTATGCCATATAATAATTGCGTAATAAGATAATTAATTTTTCACTAATAGGTACCACTCTGTCTTTTCCGCCTTTGGCGTCTCTTATATACAATAACATCCTGCGCGAATCCACGTCTTTTAATGTTAAATTTAATACTTCACCACAACGCAACCCACAGGCATACGCTAAACTCAACATGCTTTTGTGTTTAATATTGCGCTCCATATCCAATAGTTTTTTTATTTCTTCTTTGCTTAGCACATTTGGGTTTTTCTGACTTCTCCTAGGTCTATGTATTTGCGCTATCTCCAAGTTCTTTTTGGTTATCGTAGAGAAATATAATTTTACCGCATTTACTACTTGGTTCTGATAAGAGGCAGAGCGTTTATTTTTAATAATATACTCATTGTTAAATAGGATAAAATCTTGTAAGTTTATATCCTCAGGTTTTTTCGGCGATAAGAATTTCAAGAATATCAGCAAAGCCTCTTTGTAGCTTTTAACTGTGTTGTTGCGGTATCGCCTCGATTGTAAAAAATAATTAAACTGATTTAAAGCCTCTGCCACATGAGCAGGTACTTCACTAGATTGCATTAATGCCTCTCTTTCAGAAAAATCAACCTCCTTTAGCGTTGCTGTTGGGTCAAATAGGTTTAGTTGCATCCTATTGCTGGGAGTGTCTGCCACATGCCAGGCCCTTAACCCCGCACTCCACAATGCGCCATCTATGGCTCTAATTTTTTTGTTTAGTATGGGGTTATTGGTAAACTCAATCTTAAGGCGCGCGTGGCCTTTGTGTTTAATGGGGGTAATTTTCCAGCTCATAGACTTTTTTCGAGCAATATTAGTGGCTTTAGTTTATTTCGGTCTGAACCTAAACCCATAACCTATTTCATTTGCGCAAAAATGCCTCAGAAGTATTGCTATTTATGGATAAAGATAAATCAGGTAAGTAGGATAAATTTTTCTTCTTCCCTTTTTTGGTATTTGGTTCAGGTCTACTGTTACTATGTAATTTTTAATACAATAAAATTTAACCCATGAGTATGCAATTCTATGCATCATACCTGCCCTCTCCTTAGGGCTTTTAAGAGGCCTGAAAAATGCTTTTTAGCCATTACTTAGTTGGTGAGCTCAGGAAGTTCCAAAAAATTTGTGCGTCTGATTTTGCAAGGTCAACAGGCCAACAAGAATCATAGGTATAAATGTATTTTAAATTAAATAAGATGCCTGCAAACAGAAATAACATAGTTAAGTTTCTAATATAATTGTTGTTTTTGTTGAGCAGTTGCTTAATGGCCATAGCAAGGGGAAGAGATAAAAAGGGATAGATATCTACAAATCCTCTATGCCCATATGAACACCCTAATTTGTAGGCCCACCATGAGGCATAAATGTATGCGCAACTTATGAGAATACACAACAGTAAAAGGGCCGTTTTCTTTTGCGTTTTAAACACATAAATAAATCCTAAACTACTTAACACAAAAATAGGGTTGGTGCTAAGCCATCCATTTTCAAAACCAAGTATTACCTCTCTCCATTTTGGATTTAGCCAATAGGTAAAACCCTCATTTTGGTAGCTGTAAGTAAATGGTGTTTGGGTTAAGTAAACATTGTATATTATTTGAGGTGAAAGTATGCTTATTGACATTCCAATTGCCTTGAGCCAATTTAATAATCCTTTGCCAAAAAGTAGGGTATGAAAGGAAGAAAATAAACCCAGTGAAAGTAAAATAAAGACCACATTTATTTGGCGAACCAAAATAATACAAGCCGCAATAGCAAATAGGCTAAGCCAATAGTTATTATTTTTAGTTTCTTCAAATTTTTTCAAATAATATAACCAAGCAGAAAAGAGGAAAAAGGTATATACATGTGAATATCCGCTTTCAAAAATTGCGTAATAATAGAGGTTGCTACCCAAGAAAATACTGGCTAAACTAAGCCATACCACTTTTTGATGGCAATAATAAAGGAGAAACTGATGTAGAAAATATAAACCCAGCAGCAAATAAAATACGCCCGCAAAATCAATGGCATTTTGATAAGGCATACTAAAGCCATCGGATACTTGATGGCTTAAAACAGCATAGCCATGGGCTATTACAAAAAACGGGGAAATGAATACGGCTACACCAACAGGATATTTTGATTGAATCTTATTGTTTGATGGGTCTAAATAAAATCCGTAACCTGTGAGTGAATCAGTTTTATGGGGGAATTTACTGCTGTTAAAATCATATAAAAATAAAGCTGGTAAGTAGACATAATACCCCGCTTTATCAGACATAATTTGACTGCTGTAATGAAAGGGTTTCGAGCGAGAATGTCTATTTAAGGCAGCAAAAACACATATACTGAATAAAAATACCCATATGAAGTAATTTTTTTTGTTCTGCATACCTTAAGTCATGTTGTTCTACCAGTGCTAAAAACTATTCTTTTGTTTTGCTATTAAACAACTCTTCTTTGCTTACAACTTTAATAATATCGTTGTGCTTTATAAATTTAGACACAGCGCTGTAAGGACCCGTAATTACCGTTTCGCCGGCACTTATGCCCTGAATTATTTGAATATACTTATCGTCTTGTATGCCTGTTTTTACCGACCTAATTTTTGCTTTATTATCTGTTTTTACAAATACTACTTCAATATCTTCTTTAGGTTCAGTAGCTTTTAATTGATTAGATTTTGATTCATCCTTTTCTTTTTCTAAAGTGTCTAATGCGGTGGCAGGTCGCATGCTCACCGCTTCTATAGGTAAGGTTAAAACATTTTCAGTTCTTTCTGTTTGAATGTCAACACTGGCACTCATGCCTGGCCTAAAAACAGATTTACGTTTCCCAAATTTAGCTGTTAAATCTGCATAACTGCTTCTCAAAATTCTAATTTTAACAATAAAATTGGTTACCTGATCGCTGGTAGTTTGGTTAGATGTGGTAGCGCTATTCGCAATTTCGGTAACGGTACCTTTAAATTTCCTATTTGGGTATGCATCTACTTCAATTTCTGCTGTGTCGCCCAAACCAACCTTAATAATATCATTTTCATTTACATCTACACTTACCTCCATATCGTTTAAATTGGCAATGCGCATCATTTCTGTTCCTGCCATTTGTGAGGTTCCAACAACACGTTCTCCTTGCTCTACACTTAACCTTGATACAATACCGCTTACGGGGGCATAAATATTGGTTCTACTTAAATTTTTTCTGGCTTCTTTTAAGCTTGCTTCAAAACTTTTTACATTAAATTCTGCAGATAAAACACTCTGTTTGGCAGCTTCTACTTCTGCTTTCGCATTTACATAAGTGCTTTTAGCCGTTTCAAATTCGCCATCTGAAATTAATTTTTGTTGGTACATTTTTTGATTTCTATTGTAGGCGGCATTAATTTCTTGGAATCTGGCCTCGGCTTGGGCTAACCTGGCTTTGGAAGTTGCCATGCCTGCTTTAGTATTGTTTAAAGAGGCCTCAGATCTATCTAAGGCAGATTGGTATAATTCTGGGTCTATTCTGGCCATTAAAGTTCCTGCAATTACAGAATCTCCTTCCTTTACAAATAATGCCCTAATTTCACCAGATACATCAGAGCTAATTTTTATCTCTTGTTCAGGTTGAACCCTACCGTTAGCCGATACAGTTTCAATGATGGTTCTTAATTCTACCTCGGCAACACTCACAGAAATGCCATCTTTTTGTCCGATCCAGCCAAGTTGCTTGCCAATGATTGCAACAACAATTAATACACCTACACCAATAAGTAGGTATTTCATGGTTTTATTTTTCTTTTTCTCCGTTTGCATAGTAGTAATTAATATAATGGTTTTCCTAGGTAAAAATCGAGCACTTTTCTTCTAAATACCAATTCGTATTTTGCTTGCGTAAAATCAGCCTCTGCGCGAATGTATGCGTTTTTGGCATTGAGGTAATCGGCCATATTTAAACCGCCCAATTCAAATTGCTTTTCCGAAACATCAAATGCTTCTTTATTGGCTTCTAGATTTATGGTATTGGCATCAAATCGTTTAAATGCAGCTTTAAAATCTACATAAGATTGCGCAATGCTTCTGTATACATTATTTTTGGTAAGTTTTTCGCTTAACTTATTACTCTGATAGCCAATTTGAGATTTCTGAACATTGTTCTGAATGGATCCTCCATTAAATACTGGAATACTTAAGTTGATTCCAATATTGCTTCCTAAATTTCTGTTGAATTGTGTATTAAATGGCGTTACAATATACGTGTCGTAACCAATTGGTCTATTTGTATACACAGGAATAGGTGTGCCATTATATTCTCCTGCACCAATTAAACTATTGGTAAACCTGAGATCGCCAACGCCGGTCTGACTTTGGGTAGTATAAAATGAGTTTAAGTTGCCATTTAAAGTAAGCCTAGGTGAGCGCGCACCCTTGGCTATTTGCTGTTGAATTGTTGCACTTTTGCTGCGTAATTCTGCTGCGGCAATATCCGGACTTTTACCCGTAAACAAGGTGAAAATATCATCAATACTGCGCGGCTCATCTTCAATAGATAGCGATTGGGTATTGGGTTTTTCTATGCTAAAATTAGGTTCAGGTTTAATTTCTATGAGTAACCACAATTCTAAATAAGCTTGGTTCAGCGTATTTTGAGCATTTACCATAGCGAGTTCTTCATTTGATAATTGGGCTTTTAACTGTAAATATCTGCTTTTATTGCTACTTCCTAATTCAAACATTTTTTGCTGTCTGTCTACCTGGGCTTTGGTAGCTTGAATGCGATCTATCGCGCTTTGATAGAGTTCTATGCTCTGCAATACACGCAAATATGCATTGCAAACATTTAGGGTAATGGTATTTTTACTTTGCTCTAAATCTTTCAAAGAAGCTTTTAAAAGCGCCTCCTTTACCCTCACATTGTTTATATTTTGGAAGCCAGCAAACAGCGGCATGCTGCCTCCTAAGCCCAATGAATTGGTTCTGAACGATACATTTTCTTGGGCATCATTGGTAGTGGGATTAATGGCAAAACCAGTTTGCCAATTGTTATTGGCATTTAGGTTAAGTGTTGGCAATAGGGCCAATTTACTCTGCGTTAAATCGTATTGGGCAGATTTAGTGCTGAGTATTTGCTGCTGAACAGTAATATTATTGCTGAGTGCTTGGTTTACACAATCTGCTAAACTCCAAACTTCTTTTTGCTGACCCGTGGCCGAAATAAATAACAGCAAACAAATTGCTAAAAGGCTCGTATTTTTTTTGAATATTTGAAGCATTGTTTATTTATGGTTAAAAAGCTTGCAGGCAAAAATAATGTTTAAATACAGAATACCCTCATTTATTCAAAAGCTCTTTTTAAGCTATACTTGGAAGGTAAATACGGCTGATAAACTGCTTTTTTTAAGCTTTGATGATGGTCCACACCCAGAAATTACACCCTGGGTTATGTCTCTACTGGCAAAATATGAGGCGAAAGCTAGTTTTTTTTGTGTGGCAGATAATGTGCGTAAATTCCCCGCCGTTTACAATCAAATTTTAGCTGAGGGGCATGCGGTAGGTAATCATACCTATCACCATAAAAATGGTTGGCATACAGCTGTTTCACCCTACTTAGAAGATGTGGCATTGGCCGAAAAGTATATTCAAAGTCAGTTATTCCGCCCACCTTACGGAAAGATAAAAAGTACACAAGCCAAACACTTGCTGAACCAATATGCTATTGTTATGTGGAGTCACCTAAGTGGCGATTACGACCCCAAATTAGACATAAACAAAAGTTTACAGGCGATGAAAACAGTTGCAAATGGGAGTATTGTGGTCTTTCACGACAGTGAGAAAGCTTGGCAAAATTTAGAAAAATTATTGCCAGAATTATTGCATTATTACCACAGCAAAGGCTTTAAAATGATGGCTTTAACCAAGGAGATGTGCGAATGGAAATAGCGATCATTTTGCTGCTGTGGCTTTTTATCAATATGCCCCATATTGCTATTTTGGTTCCAGCAAGAAATGAAGAAGAAAATGTGGCATCGTGTTTATCGTCATTATTAGCACTTAATTACCCAACAGATAAAATAGAAATTTGGGTTGGAAACGACCAATCAACAGATGGTACTGCTCAAATTGTTGACACTTTTGCTAAAAAGCATCCCCATATTCACTTATTTCAGCTTACAGGCGAAATGGGTAAAGCCAAAGCAAAGGCCAATGTGTTGGCGCAATTGGTAAGAAAATGTTCCGCAGATTACATTTTTGTAACAGATGCAGATATTACGGTAGGTAAGAATTGGATTCAGGGACTTTTGCCGCATTTACAAACCTCCAATATGGGTATGGTAAGTGGTACCACCTTGGTAAAGGGCTCTGGATTTTTACAGGCGGGGCAATCCATTGATTGGACAATAGGAAATGGGTATTTAATTGGGTTGAACCAATTGGGAATGCCTAGCACAGCGGTTGGAAACAATATGGCGTTTACCCGAGAAGCCTATCTGGCAACCGGTGGTTATGAGACCATGGATTTTTCTGTAACAGAAGATTTTCAGTTGTTTACTGCCATTAGAAAGTGCGGCTATCAAACAACTAATGTAATGGAAAAGCTGAGTTTAAATTATTCAAAACCTCAGATACAATTAGAGAAATTATTACATCAGCGAAAAAGGTGGATGATGGGTGCGCAAGATTTACCTTGGTATTGGGGAATTATTTTTGGTGTTCAAGCCTTTTTTTATATTGGTTTAATTTTACTGTTTTACATTAACCCAGCAGTAGCCTGGCGTATTTGGTTGATAAAATGGGTTTTGCAACAAACTTTTGTTTTACTTATACATGCCAGGCTGCGCGAACCATTGCCCTGGAAAGCCTTCTTGGGCTATGAATTTTATTCTGTTGGAATGCACTTGGCCATGATTACTTTTTTTATTTCCCCAACAAAAATGGATTGGAAAGGACGAAAGTATTAGGCATTTTACGGAAATTATTTACCTGAATGATAAATGCGTATTGTAATGTGCAAATTATAATATCTTTGGTTTACAATATATGGCGCAAACAAAAGTTAGTTTAATAATTTCTGTCTACAATGATTTGGCTGCATTGGCTCTCATTCTTAAGAGTATTTGCAAACAATCCTACAAAGGAACTATTGAAGTTATTATTGCAGAAGATAAACAATGCTTGAACATGCAAGATCAAGTTCAACAGTGGCGCAATCAATATATTTTTCCTATTAAACATATTCACCAAGAAGATATTGGATTTAGAAAATGTAAGATTTTAAATCAGGCCATTCGAGAGGCCAGTGCCGATTATTTAATTTTTATTGATGGAGATTGTATTTTACACAAACATTTTATTCGAGAACATGTGCAATTTGCCCAAAAAGGGCGTGTGGTATACGGACGCAGAGTGATGTTATCAGCCCTGTTAACGAGAAAGCTTATGGCTACTCAAAACTTATATTTGCTTCATTTTTTCATACTTTTTCTCACTACTTGTAAAAGATTAGATGCTGCCTTGTTTTTGCCATTTTCTGAACCCAAAGAGAAAATTGGTTTTTGGGGACATAATTGGAGCATTCATGCCAGTGATATTAAATTAGTGTCGGGTTTCGACGAAGCATATAATCAAGCCGGTATTGGTGAAGATACAGATATTGAATGGCGATTGCAGCAAAAAGGAATTCGCTTTCTTAGAATTAAAAACCGGGCCATTCAATACCATTTGTATCATAAAAGTAATTATCCAGACACCAAAAAGGTAGAAGAAATACTTGCAAACAAAAAAAATCGCTTTCAATCTGGAGATTATTCCGTTTTAATGGGAAGTTTATAATCACTATTCCCACAAATTTTTGTGTTTAATTTGCATACTTAAATTTATACCTGTGCAATTAATAGATACGCATACGCATTTATACGCCTCCGAATTTGATGCTGATAGAGCTGCAATCATAGAAAAGGCAATCCATAACGGAATAACGCATTTTTTTCTTCCAAATATCGACATACATTCCATTCAACCCATGTTAGATTTGTGTTGGAGTTTTCCCAACAACTGTTTTCCAATGATGGGCCTGCATCCGTGTTCAGTTGATATGCATGTAGATGCTCATTTGTTTCAAATTCAAAAATGGTTTAAGAAAAGGAAATTTTACGCAGTTGGGGAAATAGGCTTAGATTATTATTGGAGTACCGAATTTAAAACAGAGCAGATAAAAGCATTTCGCATGCAAATTCAGTGGGCCATTCAACAAAATTTGCCTGTGGTTATTCATTCAAGAAATAGTAACGAAGATGTAATTGCTATCTTAAAAGAAATGAAACATCCTCGGCTACGTGGCATTTTTCATTGTTTTGGGGGAGATGCAACACAAGCAGCTGAGGTGGTTGATTTAGGGTTTTTACTCGGAATTGGTGGAGTGCTTACCTTTAAAAATGGCGGTTTAGATAAAGCCATTGAGGATATTCCCATTCAACATTTAGTGTTAGAAACAGATTCACCTTATTTGGCACCTGTTCCACACAGAGGTAAACGGAATGAAAGTTTTTATATCATTGAAATAGCGCGCAAATTAGCTGAATTAAAAAAACTCGGTTTGAGCCAAGTAGCAGAAATAACCACCCAAAATGCGTTAAAGGTATTTGAGCAGTGAGAACGCTAAAAGAGCAATAAAAAATCGAACCTAAACGACAACCATCAGATCTCTTCGATTTCGGCAAAGCAGAAATATCCACCTTTATTTGAACTCAAATCTACTGTGGGAGCAACCTCAAATATACCTGAAGCCACTCCTGCATTGGGGTAGTGATTTTAGAAGAACAAATTTACAATTCATCTTTTATCTTGCACTGAACCTTAGTTTTTGAATATTATTTAAAAAGCTATACTGCATACTGCGTTGCGGTGAATAGTTTTTTTGGAGAACTTTTAAGACTCTTTGCAAGTTTTGCAAATGATTTAGGAAATTTCAATAATATCCTTAATATTGGTGCCAAATTGATTGCTTTGAAAAAAATTATACAAGCCTGTTTTATGATTTTTTCTTTGTTGTGGCTAGAGGCTAGTGCACAACAAACCTATGTTTTAAAAGGGATAGTAAAAGATGCCAAAACATCTGAATCTCTCATTGGCGCTACCATTTCAGTTAAAGGAACAAATACTGGGGTTAGCACTGATTTTGAAGGAGCATTTTCCATTAAAACTACCCTGGCTCCGCCTATTGTGCTGGTTGTTACCTATGTTGGTTACATTAAAACTGAAATTACCGTAAATGTGCCGAGTAAACCTATTGAAATTAGGTTAAAAGAAAATTCACGTGAGTTAAAAGAAGTTGCCATCAAAGATTCTCGCATTACAGCGCGTCAAAAACAAGCTCCATTAACCATTGAAACAATGGATGCCATTGCCATAAAAGAAACCCCTGCAGCTAATTTTTATGAAGGTTTGGCATTGCTCAAAGGTGTAGATATGACAAGTGCCAGTATTGGTTTTAAGATTATAAATACACGCGGTTTTAATAGTACATCACCAGTAAGGAGTTTGCAGTTAATTGATGGCGTTGATAATCAAAGTCCGGGTTTAAATTTTTCGCTTGGAAATTTTTTAGGAGCCTCGGAATTAGACGTTCAAAAAGTTGACTTAATTGTGGGAGCAAGTGGCGCCTATTATGGTCCAAATGCCTTTAACGGCGTTATTAATATGCAAACAAAAAGTCCGTTTCAGTTCCCAGGATTATCTGTGAGTATGAAACTTGGTGAACGCCGCCTAACCGAAGTAGCAGTGCGGTATGCAGAGGTGTTTAAAAATAAAAAAGGAGAAGATAAACTAGCCTATAAGTTTAATCTCTACGCCATGAGCGCTTACGATTGGGAAGCCACTAACTACGAAAAAACTGCGCAAAGTCCAACCGGAGAAAATAGCCCAGGAGGTTATGATGCTGTGAATGTATATGGCGACGAGTATTCAACCAATAGATTTAGGCAAACAGGTATACCTTATTTGGGATATGGCTATGCCTTACGAACAGGATATAAAGAAATTGATTTAGTAGATTATAATTCTCGTAATATTAAAGCAAATATGGCCTTTCATTACATGCTTAAAAAGGATGTAGAGGTGATAGTGAATACCAGTTTTGGTACAGGTACAACGGTGTATCAGGGCGATAATAGGTTCAGCTTAAAAGATATTTTATTTAATCAAAATCGCATTGAGATTCGCAAAGAAAATAGTTTTTTCATACGCGCTTACAATACGCAGGAAGATGCAGGTAACAGCTTTGATGCTTATGCTACTGCGTTATTGCTTCAGAATTATGCTAAATCAGATAATAATTGGGCGATTGATTATTCAGAGAATTGGAATGCGATGGCATATAATACTATGATCGGACTTAGGCCTGCGCCCAATAGTGTTCCGCCAGGCGTTGTTTATGAGCGCTATGCCAATCATTTTTTAAATAATTTTTATTATGATTCACTTACCAAATATCACCAAATGGTTAGGGGTGAAACCGATAAAAATCCAGATAATTTGCGTGGTGGATTGGCTCGATTTGAGCCAGGAACGTCTCGATTCGATTCTGCGTATAGGGAAATTATTTCGCTAACAAACAGAGAGGGTGGTTCGCGGTTTTTCGACCAATCTGCACTTTACCATTTTATGGGAGAAAAGCAATTTAAGGTAAAAGACATAGATGTGAAATTGGGTGGAAACTATCGCTTATATGCCCCGTATAGCAGAGGAACAATCTTCTTGGATACTGCAGGTATGGATAGAATTTATAACCAAGAATTTGGATCATACATTGGCTTAGAGCAAAAGTTTATTGATAATAAATTAAAAATTAGTTTTACCAATAGGTTAGATAAAAATCAAAATTTCAATTTTTTATGGTCGCCTGCAGCCAGTGCTGTTTTTACGCAGGGCCAGCATGTTTTTAGATTCTCAGCAAGCAGTGCCATAAGAAACCCTACGCTTACCGATCAATATATAAACTTAAATGTAGGAAGAGCAACCCTATTGGGTAATTTGCAAGGGTTTGATAGCTTGGTTACGGTAGAAAGTTTGGTTGATGCATTTAATAACGGCAAAGGGAAATTACAGTATTTTAATGTGGCGCCAATTAGGCCTGAAAGGGTTAAAACAATAGAATTTGGCTATCGGGGTAACCTAGGAGAAAAATTATTTGTAGATCTTAATTATTATTACTCTTGGTACGATGATTTTATTGGGTTTAAAATTGGTGCCGATTTAGATTGGCCAGATTTATATCCAAGTTCAGTTAAAATATATCGCATTAGCGCAAATGCAGTTGACCAAGTTACTACGCAAGGATTTACAATTGGCGCGAATTACTATTATCAAACCTATTTAAGTTTTTCTGGGAATTACTCTTGGAACAAATTGGATAGACAAGGTTCAACGGATCCATTAATACCTGCTTTTAATACGCCAGAGCATAAATATAATGTAGGAATAAACGGGCGAAATATAAATTCGAAAATAGGTGATTTTGAAATTTCAGATTGGGGTTATGCCATCAATTGGAAATGGCAACAAGGTTTTACTTTTGAAGGTTCTCCCCAGTTTACGGGTGTTGTACCTGCTTATGGGATGATGGATGTGCAAGTGAATAAAGTTTTTGCCGCTGAAAAGCTGAGCGTAAAATTAGGTGCCAGTAACGTGCTTAATAATCAGGTTATACAGGTGTATGGCGGACCAAGAATAGGGCGGATGGCCTATTTTTCTTTGTTGTTTGATTTTGGAAAATAAAGATGACAAAGGAATTGTTTGGAATATTCAAATTAAAATCTATTTTAGCTACTTGATTGTTAACTATAAAACAACCATAAATTAAATATACAGTATGAAGAAAAATCTCCTAAAATCAATTGCAATTGTGGCAACTATGTTTGCTATAAATGCAAACGCGCAGGTGACGTTTATCGACAAGGTAAGTTCGGTAAATGTAACCACCAACATTTTGTACGATTCAAATGCAGCCGTGAATATCTTGGCTGGTCAGGTACCTGGGTTACCTCCTTTGTTTTCGAACAAATTAAGATGTGATGTATACTCACCAGCTACTGTGAGTGGTAAAAAGCCATTAGTTATTTTGGCTCATACCGGTAGTTATTTGCCAGGTATTGTAAACAAGCAAACCACAGGAACTCGCAAAGATAGCAGTATTGTGTTTTTAGCAAACGAATTAGCTGCAAGAGGCTATGTAGTAGCTGCAATTGATTATCGTTCTGGTTGGAATCCAACTACTACCAATCAATCTGCTGCAACCGAACAATTATTAAAGGCAACTTACAGAGGTTTACAAGATGTAGGTAATGCAGTTCGTTTCTTTAGAGCGAATCAAAATACCTATGATATTGATACTGCTAAAATCATTATTGGTGGTCAAGGTACTGGTGGTTATATTTCATACGCTGCTGCTACTGTTAGCACAAGAGCTGATATTGAAAGTAACTTAAAGTTCTTACGTAACGATTTATCTCCAATGGTAAGCATGGATACGTTGGGCGATTGGACTGGTTTAGGCGGTCTTCCAATGTTAAACTTTGGGGCAGATGCAAGTGTATCGAGCAAAGCACATATGACCTTCAATTTTGGTGGTGCAATGGGCGATACAGCTTGGATGAAAGCTACAAGTCTTCCAATTGTAAGCTTACAATGTACTAAAGATCCTTTTGCTCCATACAGAACAGGTAACGTTATTGTTCCTACAACTGGTATTACTGTAATTCCAAATGCAAGCGGAGCCGGACATGTTATCCCGAAAGCAAATGCTTCAGGTATTAACAATAAGCTAAATAGCGTATTGTACAACGACGCAATTAGTCAGCGTGCATTAACTGTTTCTAACAACGAAAACAACTTATTTGGTTTTGAATCATCTTTCCCATTTGAAAATTCTCCGTGGGAATGGTGGAATAGAGCTATTGTACAAGGAATTACTGCAGTTCCTTATGCAGGTTCTCCAGCTTCTGCTCCATTTTTTGGTTTTATCCCTGCTAATGGTCGCGAAGCAGATTCATTATCTATGTTAACCAATCCTAATATGTCTGATGTAAAAGCAAAAGCCTACATCGATACGATTGCAAAATTTGTTGCGCCACGTATGGCAGTTCAATTTAACCTAGCTGGTTCTGCTACCTTAAACAATTTTGATTTAATTTCACCTGCAAGTGGCGCGTCTGTAACTATCTACGACAGTGCTGCTTTATTGGTAAATATTCGTTGGGCACATGCAAAGGTAGCCGGAGCTTCAGCTACATATAAATTCCAATTAGATTTAGCAACAGGTGATTTTAGTGATCCTGCTGTTGAAGTACCAGTAGGAGATTCTGATTCACTTGTACTTGATCAAGCTACAATTTGGGGATTATTAGATGATTTAGGAGCACCAGACAATACACCACTTCCATTGAAGTGGAGAGTTGTTGCCAATAATAGTTATTTTGGTAAAGTATCTAATACTGCATTCCCAATTAACTTAACTAAAAATGCACCTACTGGTGTGAGAGAGTTAAACTTACAAAACTTTGTAAAGGTATTCCCTAACCCAGCAAAAGAATTGGTTAAGGTAAGCATGGATAATAGCAAAGCACCTATCCAATCTGTAGTAATCATGGATTTAATGGGTCGTGAAATTGCTGTTTTCAATAACATCAATGCACACCAAACAGAGTTAAACACTTCAAACTTAAACACTGGTATTTACATAATGAACATTGTAAACAACCAAGGTTCAGTTGCAAGTAAGCGTTTATCTATAAACTAATTAATTGTATTAATTGTAAAAGCCCTTCCCAAATCTGGGAAGGGCTTTTTTGTATCATTTATCCAACATTATATGACTCATACGAATTGGGAAATTATTGAAAACAAGCTCTGTAAAACCTATGTGTTTGAAGATTTTGCACATGCCATTTCTTGGATGGTAAAAGCTTCTTTTATGATAGAAAAAATAAATCATCATCCAGAATGGAGTAATGTATACAATAGGGTAGAAGTAAAACTGTGTACACATGATGCAGGAAATAAGATAACAGAAAAAGACAATCAGTTAGCTGAAATGTTGGATTTGATTTAATCATATGCATTTTGTGTTTGATGGTGTATTTCCTCATCCTGAGTTGGCCGATGAGGATGGATTATTGGCTGTAGGCGGCGATTTATTGCCGCAAACCTTAGTGAATGCCTATCGCATAGGTGCTTATCCTTGGTTTAATGAGGAAGACCCCATTTTATGGTGGAATCCAGACCCAAGATTGGTTCTGTTTCCTGAGGAAATAAAGGTGAGTAAGAGTATGAAGCAGGTATTGAAAAAAGGCACCTTTTCCTATAGCATGAATCAGCAATTTGAAGAGGTAATTCAGCAATGCAGAGATATCAGATTGTTGCAAGACGGCACTTGGATCAGCCATGAAATTGTTGATGCTTATACCAGAATGCATCATTTGGGCTTAGCACATTCTGTAGAGGTATGGGAAGCAAATGAGTTAGTTGGCGGATTTTACGGCATACAATTAGGGAAGGTGTTTTATGGTGAAAGTATGTTTAGTAAAGTAAGTAATGCCAGCAAAGCAGCCTTAATTTATTTCTGTTTACACGCCATGCAAGAAGGAATTAAGCTAATAGATTGCCAACAAACCACTGCGCATTTACTGAGTATGGGAGCTAGAGAGATTACCAGAGCAGAGTTCTTGTTATTGCTAAATCAATATACAAGTGCTTAAGAAAAGTTGCGCAATTCATTTACACGGTTGGCATCAAGCCTAATAAAAATAAACAATAAAATTGTAAAGCTTAATAATGCTGAACCTCCATAGCTTATAAATGGCAAAGGGATACCAATTACAGGCATTATACCTAGGGTCATACCAACATTGATTAAAAAGTGAAAGAATAAAATACTCACAACGCTATAGCCATATATTCTATTAAATTTTTGTCGCTGCCGTTCAGCCATCATGAGTAGCCGATAGAGCAAATAGATATAAAGCGAAACAAAAATAAGTGAACCCATAAATCCAAATTCTTCGCCAATGGTACAGAAAATAAAATCTGTACTTTGTTCTGGAACAAACCTAAATTTATTTTGGGTTCCTTGTAAAAATCCCTTACCCCAAAAACCACCGCTACCTATGGCAATTTTAGATTGTTGAACATTATATCCAGCCCCTTTTATATCTACCTCATTGCCCAATAATACATTAATTCTGGTTCGCTGATGTGCTTGCATCACATTTTCAAAAACATAATCAATACTGCTTACCATGGCACTAGCCAATATAACTACACCAATGGTTATTAAAATTAGTTGTTTGGTTCTACGCACAAAAAATAGGAATAAACCAGCCAGTATAGTCAAGCCAACAATAATGTAAACTGGAGGAACGAGTAAGGCTAAAATAGAGATAACAATTAACATAAAACCTGCAGATAAGATCCAACCTGGCAGTCCTTCACGGTATAAAACAAAAATAAAAGAAGTAAATACAAGGGTTGATCCAGTTTCATTTTGAAGTAAAATGATGATCATCGGCAACAAAATTATCCCTGCCGAGAGGAGTTGTATTTTCCTGTCTTTTTCATAGTTAACATTATAGCCACTTAAATAGCGGGCTAATGCAAGTGCAGTTCCAAACTTTGCAAATTCTGCCGGTTGCATTCTAAAACTACCAATTTCAATCCAACTTGAGGAACCCTTTACGGTTGTACCGGCTGCCAATACAGCAATAAGAAGGAGTATACTTATTCCGTAAATGGGGTAAGCAAAAGCGTAGAAAAATTTTTCATCTACCAAGAGAATCATTAACCCAACAAAAGACGAAATGCCAATCCAAATTAATTGTTTACCGTAGTTTTCAGATGTGTCCCAGATATTGGGATTGGTTTCTTTGAATACAGAGGCATACACGCACAATAGACCTACTATTACCAAAAAATAATAGAGTGCTAAAGTTATCCAATCAATTCTACTTGGTTTTGAATCTGGCGCTATCATTTCTGTGGGTTAAGTTTCCGTTCAACATTCTTTCCAATAAGGCTTTGCGGGTATCATGTTTTCCTGTAAGGTATTGTTCCATCATTAAGCTGGCAATAGGAGCAGCCCATGTAGCGCCAAATCCAGAATTTTCTACTACAACGGCAATAGCAATTTTAGGATTATGTTTTGGGGCAAAGGCAAAGAAAATAGAGTGGTCTTTTCCGTGCGGGTTTTGAGCTGTACCTGTTTTACCACAAATCTCAATTCCAGGAATTTTCGCAATTCTAGCTGTACCATTTTCTATTACATCTTGCATTCCATCAATTACCACAGGGAAGTAGCTGGTGTCTATTGTTGTCCAGTTTTTAGTAGTATACTTGGGATTTGGGTTGGCGCGGTGATTGATTTTTTTAACTATGTGTGGGGTATAAAAATATCCTCTATTGGCAATTGCAGCTGTTGCATTAGCCATTTGAAGGGGTGTAATACCCAACTCTCCTTGTCCGATACCCATTGAAATTGTTGTTAAAGCTTGCCAACGATACCTGCCATAAATTTTATCAAAGTAGGTTGCTTTTTTTAGTACACCTTGTCCCTCACCAAATAAATCTATCCCTAAGGCTTGACCCATTCCAAAACTATAGGCGTGTTTGTAGAACGATGTGTAGGCATCTTCAACATGCTTATATTTTGGATTGTTTATGATTGAACGGTAAACCTGACAAAAATAGGCATTACAACTAACGGCTATAGCACCTCTGAGCGCCAAAGGTGAGCTATGCGGATGGCAACCTACAAAAAGGTATCCATGGTTACACCCATAAGTAGTATTTGAGTTCAATACTTTTTCTTGCTGCCCCATTAAACTAACAATTACCTTAAAAATGGATCCTGGCGGGTATGGGGCAGAAATAGGCCTATTAAATAAAGGTTTACTTGGGTCCTTCAATAGCTCCATATATCTGTTACCACGTTCTCTTCCCACCATTAAATTGGGGTCGTATGAAGGAGAACTTACCAGTGCCAATACTTCACCTGTTCTTGGTTCAATGGCAACTACACTTCCTGTTTTATTTTGAAGTAGGGCCTCACCCAAGGCTTGTAACTCTTGATCAATACTTAAATGTATGTCTTTACCAGCGGTGGCTGCCGTATCAAATTCTCCGTTTTTATAGCGCCCCTGAGTTCTATTTTTACTGTCTACCAAAACATAGCGTGTACCTTTTATACCACCTAAATCTTTTTCATAGATTCGCTCTACACCGCTAATTCCAATAAAATCACCCATTCGGTAATAGCCATCACTTTTTTCAATATCCTTATCAGTAACCTCGCCAATATACCCCATAACATGAGCAGCATTGTTGTGCTTATATTTTCTGTCGGTTCTTACTTCAACAAAGAATCCTTGAAAATCGAATAGTTTTTCTTGAAATGCCGCATAAGTGGGAATGGTAATTTGCCTTTGAAACACAATTGGCTTCCATTTGCTATAGCCTTTTTGCCTTTTTAACCGGGCGAAGGTGGCAATAAATTCTTCTTTACTAATATTGAGTACCTTGCAAAATTCAAGGGTATCTAAGTTTTTAACCTGATCTGGAATAACAGATAAATCATAGATGGCATCATTGTATACCAAAAGCTCTCCATTTCTATCGTATATAAGTCCACGTGCAGGGTAAATGGTTTGCTCTTGTAATACATTGTTTTGGGCATAAAAAACATAGCTAGAATCTACAACTTGAAGATAGAATAGCCTCACAATATATATCAGCGCTACACTAATAAAAATAATGAGCAAAGTTTTTTGTTTGATACTACTATTCATTTATCTGCTTTCTTTATTTCGGTAGAATAAAAGCTGACTAATCACAATAATAAGCACACTAAATAAAGTGCTTGATAATATTCTGAAAAATGTTCTAAAGAATTCACTCAAGCTATAAATTTCTAAGTAAAACAAAACGGTATGGTGCAACAAGGTAAGCAGCAAGGTATAAAATGTGAACCAAGCGAATCCTTTTTTTGCCAATGATGGAGCAATTTGTTTTTCAAAATCTTCTTTACTACAAGCAAAGGATAGATAGAAACTTCTAAAATATCCAACAAATCCTGAAGCAGCCATGTGTAGTCCGGGTGTGCTGCTAAAAGTATCCATAAGTAATCCAATGAAAAAGGATAAGATTACCACTAGCCATGGTTTCATGGTAACTGGCAAGGTTAAAATGAAGATGATATAAATATATGGATTGATATAGGTGTTCAATTCAATATTATTGATCACCAATAATTGGATCAAAATAATGAATATTAGTTTTGCGATATATTTAAAAAAATCAATGATCACCTTTTAAATTATTTTGAAGCATTTCTTGCTCCCCTTTAAAAATATTGCGTATAACATAAACGTTTTTAAGTGTAGAAAAATCTGTATATAATTCAACCTTTATAGCATGAAAATTATCACCGGCATCTATGCTATGCGCATATACTTTTCCAACAGGTAATCCTTGTGGAAAGAGCATAGAAAAATTACTTGTTACAACTTCGTCATTGGTGCTGAGTGGTACATGTTTATTTACATACTTTAAGCTTGAAAATTTAGGATTATCTCCATTCCATTCTAAAGAACCAAAAGCATTGTTCTTTTGAATCATACAACTAATTTTTGTATTGGCATTTAAAGCAGAGCGTATGGTTGAGAAATGTTCGGAAACACTTGTTACAATTCCAACAATGCCGTTGCTACTAATTACACCCATATCTGGTTTTATGCCATGTAATCTACCTTTATCTATGGTTATATAATTATTTCTTTTGCCTACAGAGTTATTTACCACATTGGCAGAGATGTATTCATACTGTTGCTTGTATAGCGTATCGTTAATAGATGTTTGGGTAAATCCATTTTGGTAATAGGCATTTAACATTTGCGAGCGTAAGCGAGCATTTTCTGCCATCAAGCTATCGTTAATATTGCGTAATCCAAAGTAATTGGTGGTGCTATTAACGGTTTCATAAAAACCACTAGCAAATCCTCCCGTAACATTTAAAAAGCTAGCGCGTTGGTAATGGTTGTATTGATATAAAACTACAAATGAAAACAGTTCAAGTGTAAAGAAGAGAATGAAGGTATAATACTTGTAAAAAAAGAATATCAGGTTTCTCATGTCTTCTTTTAATTCCTATGCGTTTTGGTTTGAACCAAAATTTGGTTTTATGTCATTAAGAATTTATGATTGCTCAAATTCTTCAAGGCCATGCCTGTTCCCCTAACTACAGCTCTGAGCGGATCTTCTGCTACGTGAACAGGTAATTTAGTTTTGGTTGCGATGCGTTTATCTAGGCCCCTTAACAATGCTCCTCCACCTGTTAAGTATAATCCAGTTGAATAAATATCAGCCGATAATTCTGGAGGGGTAAGTTCAAGTGCCCTTAAAATAGCTTCTTCAATTTTTGAGATAGATTTATCTAATGCAGAAGCAATTTCAGAGTAACTCACTGTTATTTGTTTTGGAATACCTGTCATCAAATCTCGCCCATTAACAGCAAAATCTGGTGGTGGATTATCTAACTCTGGAAGCGCGGCACCTACTTCAATTTTTATTCTTTCAGCAGTGCGTTCCCCAACTAATAAATTATGTTGTCTGCGCATATAATCCAAAATATCTTCTGTAAATTCATCACCAGCAACACGAATAGATTGGTCGCACACGATACCTGCTAAGGCAATAACTGCAATTTCTGTAGTACCACCTCCAATATCAATAATCATATTACCCATTGGTTCAAACACATCAATACCAATACCAATAGCGGCGGCCATGGGCTCATGAATCAGGTATACTTCTTTTGCGCCAGCTCTTTCTGCAGAATCTTTTACTGCACGTTTTTCAACTTCTGTAATACCAGATGGGATACAGATAACCATTCGCTGTTGCGGTTTAATTAATTTACTTGTTTTAGGGATCATGTCTATCATTCCCCTAATCATATGCTCTGCGGCTTGAAAATCGGCAATTACTCCGTCTTTTAACGGACGAATGGTTTTGATATCTTCATGCACTTTACCATGCATTTGTTGAGCCTGACTCCCCACTGCAATTACGTTGCCGTTTCTGCGATTGATAGCAATAATAGATGGTTCATCTACAACTACTTGATCTTTATGTATAATTAGCGTGTTGGCCGTTCCTAGGTCAATGGCTAAGTCTTGTGTTAAAAAGCTAAATGCGCCCATGAAATTCTTATTCTCTTAAACAAAGTTGTTTCTCATGCAAAATAATAATATTTTGAATAAAAGAAGGTATTGTTTATAATTAATGTTTAAAATGTCTTATTCCACTAAAATACATTGGTATTTGATGTGCTTCACAATAGGCAATTGATGCATCATCTTTTATTGATCCACCTGGTTGTATAACGTTCGAAATGCCTGCATGATGGGCAATTTCAACACAATCTGGGAAAGGGAAAAAGGCATCACTAGCCATGCTTGCGCCCGTTAAATTAAAGCCAAATGCTTGTGCTTTGGCAATGGCTTGTTTTAGGGCATCTACCCTTGATGTTTGTCCACATCCAATGCCCAAGAGCTGTTTGTTTTTTACTAAAACGATGGTATTTGATTTGGTATGTTTTGCAATTTTGTTGGCAAATAAAAGGTCTTCAAGCTCTTTCTCACTGGCTGCCTGGCTGGTTACTAGCTTTAAATCAGTTAGGGAAACAACCTTTAAATCTCTGTCTTGAACCAATACGCCATTGAGCACAGACCTAATGGTTTGGGTGGTAGGCAGTATGCCATTTTGTTGCAGTATTATGCGATTTTTCTTTCCTTTAAGTAAGTTTAGGGCTTCTGGATCATAAGCTGGTGCTATCAAAACTTCAAGAAAAATTTTATCCATCTCTTGAGCTAAATCCATTGTTACGGTTTGGTTCAGTATGATTATACCCCCAAATGCAGAAACAGGATCACCTGCCAACGCATCTTTCCATGCATCTAAAATACTTGATCTTGATGCAATTCCACAAGGATTATTGTGTTTAATAATGGCAACAGTAGGTTCAGTAAAATCTGCCATTAAATTGGCTGCTGCATCTACGTCTAGCAAGTTATTATAGGAAAGTTCTTTCCCATGTAATATGCTTAAAAAATCATTGAGTTGGCCAAAATAAAATCCTTTTTGATGTGGATTTTCTCCATATCTCAAGCTTGTTCCGTGATCAAAACTAACTTTAAATGCAGATTGGTTCTGACCCGATTGAAAATAATGAGCAATGGCCGTATCGTATTCCGAAGTAACACCAAATGCCAAGGATGCAAATGATTTACGTGTTTCTACATTGGTTTCGCCTGCCTGTTCTGATAAAATTACCTGAAGTTTTGGATATTGAGTAACATGAGAAATGATAAGGCTGTGCTTAAAATTTTTCGCGGCTGCTCTGATTAACGAAACACCGCCAATATCAATTTTTTCGATAATAGCAGACTCATCATTGGTGTTAGCCAATGTTTCTTCGAAAGGATATAAGTCTACCATTACTAGGTCGAACAAGGGAATTTCATACGCAGCAATTTCTTCCATATCTTGCTTGAGTTCTCTTCTGGCTAAAATTCCCCCAAAAACTTTTGGGTGCAATGTTTTTACCCGACCCCCTAAAATACTTGGATATCCTGTTATTTTTTCAACGGGTATAACCGGTATTCCTAAATCTTCAATAAATGTTTGTGTGCCACCGGTAGAATAAATGTGTACACCAAGTTGATGTAATGATTGTACAATGGGTGCAAGGCCATCTTTGTAAAAAACTGAAATTAAGGCGTTTGAGATTTTTTGTTGCGTATGCATGTAGTGAGGTTTAACGGCTGCAAAGGTAGTAAACCTAAGCTACAAAAAATCACATAGCAACAGAAAAAATTAAATTATTCTGTATTGCTCAAATTCTTTAAAACATTTTCGATTACACTTGGAACGTGCAATTGTTCTAATAGATGAATCTTTTCGGCTATATTACTTACCGAATCTTCTTTTTGGATTTCGCATTCAAATTGAGCAATTATTTCACCTTCATCGTATTGACTATTTACCCAATGAATGCTTATGCCAGTTTTTGTCTCGTTTGCTGCTTTAACTGCTTCATGTACATAGTGGCCATACATGCCTTTGCCACCAAATTTTGGCAGCAGTGCAGGGTGTAAATTAACTATTTTGTGTGGATAATAATGGACCAAATAATCGGGCATTTTCCAGAGAAATCCGAGTAACGCAATAACAGTTGGTTTGAATCGATTGAGAGATTCTATGAATTCTTCTTCTTTATTAAATTCTGATTTATTGAAGAGTACCAGTGGTATTTGAAATGGCTTTATTTTCTCAATAATACCCGCATTCGGATTATTGCAAAATATAGCACTTACAGAAATGGTTGAATGGTTTTGAAAATAGCGGCAAACATTTAGGGCGTTGCTACCACTTCCGCTGGCAAAAATGACAATATTTTGCTTCATTAAAAACTTAGCTCTTCTTTAAAAATTCTGATAAAAAGACTGTCAATATTATTGTTGCCATTAAAGCGTTCTAATGGTAAGCTACTTATAATAAAGTTGGTTTTATTATTACCGCTGTTAAATCTTCGCGCCATTACGGCTGATTTGCCTTTCCACTCTATGGGAGATTGACCAGATTTGCTTTCAATTATTCCACCAAAATACAATGAGTCGAATCCAATACTTCCTGTGTTTTCTTGGATTTCAAACGGACGTGCACTGGCTATAATTGCGCTCGATTTTATGATTGGCCAGTTGCTTAATACAGGTTTAACCAATGCATTGGTGTTTACCCTAAATACACTTGCTGGCGGCGGATTCACTAAGTTTTTTATGGGTGTCCAATCTAAAAAGTTTGATAATGGATCAAAATTAGAATTAATAGCTACTGCCATGAATAACTGTCCACCATTGTTAAAAAAATCACTACTGGTTCTTTGGCCATAAGAAAAGGAGAAGCTGGCATCGTCTCCAAACCACAAGATTTTTTTGAAAAATGCAAAGGCTTTGTTTTGTGCCTGAAAATCGGGTTGTAATTGGGTAAAATTATTATCAATTACCTCAGTAGCTTGCAGGGTATCGAAGCGGTTAATTCCAATTTTTGCCAAATTATTTGTGTAAAAATTTTGAACAAAAATTTTATTACTCGTATATGCATTCACAATAAGTATATCACTGCTAACTTTTTTTACCCATATGGTTGGACTTGCTATGTAGTTTGATTTTGATAAGGCTTTATCTACCGCTCTTATATATACTGTATTTTTCGATTGATGTAATAATCCTGGTACTGAAATGCTCAATGGGTTATTGCTGCCATTAATAAATACCTTACAATCGCTGCTGTCGGCTTTGGGGTTATTAGAAACCAATAATATTGAATTGGTATTGGCAGGCAGAATATAAGGCTGGCGGAGGGTATCGTTTAAATATAGTTCATAGTTAAGTATGTCATCTTCTCCATCTGGATCTTCACCAAAGAGCGTGTATTTGAGCACTGGAAAAACATTGATTGGATTTTGTGAGGGGATGCCTGCTATAGATGCAGAAAAAACAAATCGTACACTGGGTTTTGAATTTTTGATGGGGAATAGGGTAGAGGCCGGACTTGCATCTGATTGGTTCAAATGGTCTATTGCACGCACATAAATAGCAATATCAGCGCTGTCTTTCCCTGGTGGAATTTTAAGCAAGAAGCTGCTATCCTGACGGGTAGTATAATGCCAAGTAACTTGGTTATCTGTTGAAATCTCGAATCCTTTGATGATACCACCTTCAGAAACGCCCCACCAATGTGCTTCAACTAAGGTGGTTAGTCTGTTTTCTCCACTTCTTTCGATTTTATCAACCACCATAAATGTTTGTGGCGGATTTGGCCTGTTAGCATTTCCATCAAAGCCTTTTTTACAGGCTGTAACGACTAATGTAAAAAGTATAAAACCAATGTAATTTTTGATGTTCATCTAATTTTTATTGAGTCAAACATACGTTAAACCTAATTTTTAACAAACGTTTTCGCGTAATAGTAACATTTTTAATGCTGTCTCTGCTGCTTCAATTCCTTTATTACCATGCTTACCCCCAGCTCTGTCTTGGGCCTGTTCGATGGTGTTTGTGGTTAATACGCCAAATATTATGGGTTTGTTGTGTTTAAGTCCAACCTCCGTTATACCATTAGCACAGGCTTCACAGATAAAATCAAAATGGCGGGTTTCTCCCTGAATTACACAGCCAATGGTAATTACGGCATCTATTTTAGTATTGGCTGCTAAATATTGTGCGCCGAGTGGGAGTTCAAATGTGCCAGGCACGCTATGAACGTGGATGTTTCCGTTTTTAATGCCTTTTTCTTTTAAAAATGCAATGGCGGCATCACGCATGGTATACGTAATACTTGGATTCCAATCGGCAACAACCAAAGCAATATGCCATTTTTTGAAAACATTGCTTTTATTTAGGTTGGTTTCAGATAAGTTTTTGAGTTTGGTTGCCATGTGATTTATTTACTGCAAACATAGTAAAACCATTTAGGATATGCTAAAACAATAGACATTAAAAAAGCGCATAAATTCAATTTATGCGCTTCTTTATGTAAAGTATTTTTAAAGAATTTATTCTGCACTACCTGCTTGAGCACGTGCAATATATTTATCAATATCTTGTGCCTCTTGGGCATCTGCATATTCTTTTTTAAGTTTTTCGTATGCTGAGGCGGCTTCGTTAAATTCTTTCATTTCTTCATACGCTAAACCTGCCTTTTTTAAGAAGATAGGAGCTGTTAATTTATTTTTGCTGGCATTGGCAGCTTTCATATATAAACTAGCACCTTTACTTAAGTCGTTCAATTCTACGTAGGCATCTCCTTTGAGTCCAATCGCAAGCGGTGCAACCAATTCGTTATCTGTACTAAATTTATCTAATTGATCAATGGCATTTTGGAACTCACCTTTACGCATGTAACAAACGCCAGCATAGTAATGAGATAAGTTTCCGGCCTTGGTTAAGCTGTAATCGTTTGCAACAGATTCAAAGATGGCTAATGCAGCATCAATACTATCTTTTTCAAATAAACTTTGTCCAGGGAATATAGCCGCTTGAGCTTCCTTTTCCTGTGGTTCAAGGTATAATTTTGTAAAACCAAAATAACCAGCTACGGCTAGCAACGCAATCAATATTCCCATATTGATTTGTTTTTTGTAGGTGCTATAGATTGTTTCTACCTTACTTGTTGTTTCTATTAAGGCAGAGTCTAAATCTAGGCCTGTGTTTTTTTCTTCTTTGTTCTCCATCTGGATTCGCTTTCTTATTCTTTAATAAACGGATAATTCGGTTCAAAATATACATCTTCATACAATTCAGATGCATCTGGGTATGGAGAGTTTTCACTAAAGGTAACTGAATCGTTAACCACCTCCATAATATGTTCTTCTATTTTTTCTAATTCAGCCTCGGTAGCATATTTTTTCTTTAAAATAGTTGCCTTCACCTGCTCAATGGGATCTTGATTTTTATATTCTTCTACTTCCTCTTTTGTGCGGTATTTAGCTGGATCGCTCATACTGTGACCGCGGTATCTGTAGGTTCTAATTTCTAATAAGGTTGGGCCTTCGCCTTTTCTACCTCTTTCTGCAGCTTTGGCTATTGCTTTGTGCACTTCTTCGGCTTTCATCCCATCTACTGATTCTGATGGCATTTCGTAGCTTTCGCCAATTTTATACATTTCTTGTACATTGGTCGTTCTACCTACAGATGTACCCATTGCATACCCATTGTTTTCTATCACAAATATTACGGGAAGTTTCCATAACATGGCCATGTTAAAGGTTTCATGCAGGGCTCCTTGACGTGCGGCCCCATCGCCGAAATAACAAACGGTAACTTGATCGCCACCTCTATATTGATCTGCAAAGGCAATTCCAGCGCCCAATGGGATTTGTCCCCCAACAATTCCATGTCCCCCAAAGAAGTTATGTTCTTTGCTAAACATGTGCATGGAGCCACCTTTCCCTTTAGAGCAACCTGTTGCTTTTCCGTAAAGTTCTGCCATAACTTCTCTTGCAGGAATACCGCAAGCCAATGCATGGGCATGATCTCTGTACGCAGTAATTAACCTATCTTCCTTTTTAAGCGCGCTCATGGTTCCTGCCACAACCGCTTCTTGCCCAATATAAAGATGACAAAAGCCTTTAATCTTTTGCTGACCATATAATTGGGCCGCTTTTTCTTCAAACCTGCGCATGAGCATCATTTGCTCATACCATGCTAGGTAAGTTTCTTTGGTGAAATTATTTGTTGCCATTTTTTGAGAAATGCAAAAGTATACAAAATATTACTTTTGGCAAGTATTCTTTAAACTTTGATTATCAATGTTTTTTATTAAAATAGCGTAGATTTCAATTTTTTTTTGCCATTAAATTAACCTTTCATGCATGTGACTTCCCATCCCTATTTAATTTTGCGCCTGCTTGTATCAGATATTCAATAGCAATGATATATTTGCCCAAGACCATTATCATGGTGTAAACATTAATTCATTACATGCATTTAAACCAACTTTCACTCACCCATTTTAAAAATTACACTGAAGCAAGCTTTAGGTTCAGCCCGTTTGTGAATGTATTTTTTGGGAAAAATGGTGCGGGTAAAACGAACGTGTTGGATGCCATTTATTACCTAGCCATTACCAGAAGTTATTTTAACGTAATAGATCAACAGCAAGTTCAGCATGGGGAACAATTTTTTGCCTTGCAAGCTAACTTAATGAGGGAGGACCAAGAGATTGCTTTGCGCTTGTTTTTTCAGCGCGGTTTGGGTAAAAGATTATTGGTTCAACAAAAAGAAGTAGAAAAATTTTCTGAACACATTGGTCAAATGCCTGTGGTAATGATAGCTCCGGGTGATATTCAATTAATTTATGAAGGGAGTGAAGAGCGAAGAAAATTCATAGACTTGCTCATTAGTCAGTGTAACCGAATGTATTTGCATGAGTTGCAATCATACCAACGCAGCTTAGACCAACGCAATAAACTCTTAAAAGATTTTTATGAAAACCGATATTTTGATAGAGATTTATTGGGTGTGTACAACGAGCAGTTAATTGCCACTGGATCATACATACACAGAATTAGGCATGCCTTTTTAGACGATTTTAGGCCTTTGTTTTTGAGTAATTATGTGCGACTAGCGGGTGCAAATGAACAGGTGAGTTTGCAATACGAATCGGACTTAAATAAAATTACTTTTCCAGATTTGTTAAGGCAATCTGAATCGGCTGATATTGATTTATTGCGCACAACAAAGGGTATTCATAAAGATGATTGGTCTTTTGGTATTGACCAGCAAGCGCTCAAGAAATTTGGTTCTCAAGGGCAACAAAAAACCTATATCATTGCCTTAAAATTAGCTCAATTTCAATACCTACATATTCAAAAGGGAATTAAGCCAATATTATTGTTAGATGATATATTTGAAAAGCTCGACCAACTGAGGTTAGCCGAGCTTTTCAAATGGATGTCTGAAGGATTATTCGGACAAATATTTATTACCGATACACAAGAGAAAAGGCTAAGAGAAATGTTGGTTCAAACCGATTTGCCTTGTGAATTTTTTGCGATTGAAAATGGATCGGTAATTACCCATTCATAGAGGCCAAAAACTCTTCATTGTTTTTGGTTGATCGCATGTTTTTTAGCATTAAATCCATTGCCTCATCTGGGTTCATATCTGCAAGGTGATTGCGTAAAACCCAAATTCTTTGAAGCGCAGTTTTTTCTAGTAATAAATCATCTCGGCGGGTGCTAGATGCAATAATATCTATGGCAGGGAAAACGCGTTTATTGGCCAATTTCCTGTCTAGTTGTAATTCCATATTACCGGTTCCTTTGAATTCTTCAAAAATAACCTCATCCATTTTAGAGCCAGTTTCAGTTAATGCTGTTGCAATAATAGTAAGAGAACCGCCATCTTCAATTTTTCGAGCTGCACCAAAAAAGCGTTTAGGTTTATGTAAGGCATTTGCATCTACACCACCCGATAAAATTTTTCCAGAGGCTGGTTGTGCGGTATTAAAAGCTCGCGCCATGCGGGTAATTGAGTCTAATAAAATAACTACATCATGACCACATTCAACTAAACGCTTCGCTTTTTCTAATACGATATTTGCTAATTTTACATGCTTTTCGGCAGGCTCATCAAAGGTAGAAGCAACAACCTCTGCACGCACACTGCGCTGCATATCTGTTACTTCTTCTGGTCTTTCATCTATTAATAGGATCAATAAATAAACCTCTGGGTGATTTTTTGCAATGGCATTGGCAATATCCTTTAACAAAATGGTTTTTCCTGTTTTAGGTTGCGCAACAATTAATCCTCTTTGACCTTTTCCAATAGGTGCTAATAAATCTATTATTCTGGTAGAATATGTGCTTGCATTATCGGCTAAACGTAATTTTTCGTCGGGGAAAAGGGGTGTTAAGTGTTCAAAGGCAACTCTATCGCGCACTTCAGAAGGAATTCTTCCATTGATTGATTCTACCTTTACTAAGGCAAAATATTTTTCTCCCTCTTTTGGCGGACGAATGGTTCCGTAGCACGTATCACCTGTTTTTAATCCAAATAATTTAATTTGGGATGGCGAAACATATACATCATCAGGAGAAGGCATATAGTTGTAATCTGAACTTCTTAAAAATCCATATCCATCTGCCATCATTTCTAATACACCCTCAGAACTTACAATGGCATCGAGTTCTTGATAAGATACTTTTTCTGGCCTGTTTTCTTGCGTTGAGCGATTTTCGTTCTGCTGATTTGGGTTGCCGTTTCCATTTTCTGGTCTGGGTGTGCGGTTTTGATTTCTTTCATTGCGCTCGTTGCGCCATTTATTATCTTTACGCTCGCCAGTTTGGGCGTTTGGGTTCGTATGAGGCGGTTTAACAAAAGCAGGTTTGTCTAAACCAACAATTATTTTTTCGCCGGAGTTATTTTCTGTACTTTCAACTTTGTTCGTTGGTTCAGTTGAAACTTCTTGTTTGGCTTCAATAACTGTTACTTCTTCCTTTGGTTTCTCAGATATTTCTGTTTGAACGGGAGTTGCTTCTTCGGTATTTTTTGCCGATTTAGTGGTAAGTTTCTCTGCTTTGGCTACACGAGGTCTGCCACGTTTTTTAGGAGCTTCTGATCCTTCATCAGACGGATTTTGGTTGATTGTGTTTTGATTTTCCAACATAGCGGTGATTAAGCTTTGTTTGCCTTGATTAGTGGCACTAGTGCCAAATGTTAATAATATTGTTCAGCTCTGAGCAGAGCAGCTTGTTAAACGAATTTAAATCGAACATGTAAATAAGTAAAAATGAAAACAATCTGCGTGGAAGTAGCTTATAGGTAATAACCGGTAAATCCTTGGCAGTGCTGATTGATAATGCAATACTAGGGATTATTATACAAAATGCAAATTTTTTTTAACTCAGTGCTTTTTTATATGTACTTAGGCACCTGTTTCTAGCAAAGGTATGCTCGATGATGGGCTTTGGGTACTGGTTACTTCCATATTCTGGAACCCATTTTTTTATATATTGTAGTTGTTTGTCAAATTTTTCGGTTTGTAATTGGGGGTTAAATACCCTAAAATAAGGTGCCGCATCTGTGCCACTTCCTGCGGCCCACTGCCATCCACCATTGTTAGCGCTTAAGTCGAAATCTAATAATTTTTCTGCAAAGTATTGCTCTCCCCAATGGTAATCAATAAGTAAATGTTTGCATAAAAAACTGGCTACAATCATGCGTACTCGGTTGTGCATAAATCCTGTGGCATTTAATTCGCGCATACCGGCATCTACAATAGGATAGCCCGTATTTCCCGAACACCATGCCTCAAAATCTGTTTCGTTATTGAGCCATTCAATTCGATCATATGTTGGTTTAAATGCAGATTTAGCCACATGTGGGAAATGCCATAAAATTTGCATGTAAAAGTCTCTCCAAATTAATTCATTCAAATAAGTTTCATTTAGTTGAATGGCTTTTCTGGCTTTTTCTCTCACACTAATGGTTCCAAATCTAAAATGTATCCCTAGTTGTGAGGTGCCGTGAATGGCCGGGAAATTTCTATTTTGGGTATAGTTTTTTATAATGTCTTGTGGCACTATTTTACTTGGAAAGGCAAAGTTGTTGGCAGTAAAGCCCATTTGTTCTAGGCTTGGTATAGGGTCAAACTGAAAATTTGTGCAACAGTTGCGCAATAATTGTTCGCTTGGGAAAGATTTAAAGGCTATTGGATCACCATTTTCTTTGTTGGTTTGAATGGCTAACTTCCATTTTTTACTGTACGGGGTAAAAACAGTATAGGGTTTGCCATCTTCTTTGGTTATTTCATCTTTTTCAAAAATACATTGGTCTTTAAACGACTTGAATTCAATCCCATGCAATTTACCCCAATTTAGAATAGACTCATCACGCTTGGTGGCATATGGTTCATAGTCGTGATTGCAATAAATACTATCAAATTGAAATGTTGTATGGAGTTCTTGGAAAACTGTTTCAGGTTTTCCATAAAATACTTGTAATCCAGAACCAAGCTCACGCAGTTGCTTGTGAATTTCTGTTATTTGTTGATGTATAAAATTAACCCGTAAATCCCTTTTGTTACCTAGCTTTTCTAAAATAGCAACATCAAAAATAAAAACAGGTAAAACCTTAAAGCCGGAGCTCAGGGCATGAAATAATCCGGTATTGTCTGTTAGTCTTAAATCCCGTCTGAACCAAAATACACATTTTCTTTCCATCACAACACTTAACCTTCTTGAGGCCAGATTGTTTTAAATGGAAGATGGTAAAATTGATATAATGTCTAATTAATCAATACATTGAATTAACTTAAGCATTAATTTATATGAATTTTCTGGGTTTTTTAATTGGTTAACGGTGCCAGATAGAAATAGGTTTTTCTCTGGGCAATAAAAGCTAAATGCACCAGATAAACCAGAGTGGCCAATTAAAACCGGACTCTTTTTAAATGGCGAAAAAATAGCAGGTAACTTAAATTTCATTATTCCAACGCCATATTGTAAAGGAAAGAAAATGTTATTCCATTCTTTTTGCATCTCTATTAAATCTGATGTTGGAAATAATGTGCCGTTTACAAAAGCTTTTAAGAAAATGGCACTTTCTTCTGCCGTTGAAACTATTCCGCCATCTGCACCAAATGAACTCATCGCCTTCGGAATAGACAATGGTGCACTTCCATAGTATATGTTTACAGGACTTTGATCAGTTGGATTTAAGTAAACATAGGTTTTGTTCAACCCCAACGGTATGCAGATGCGCTCTTTGATGATATGATGTAATTTGTCGTTTAAAATGTGGGTGATTATTTTTCCTAATAATTGAAAATTGGTATCAGAATAGGCTGCTTTCTTTTTGGTTCCGGGTCTAAAATAGGGTTTCATGGTTTTAGACAGTGCAATCGCTTCTTCAAAAGTCCAAGCTTGATCCTGGCCTCCGCTCAATTCAGAGAGCAGCGATTTGCCATTTTGTTTTTTGCCTTGAAAATAATCGGGAATGCCAGAAGTGTGTGCCAACAAGTGTTCAATGGTAATTTCTCTGCTATAATCTACCCCTTTGTATATGTGTAAGCCGTTTAAAACGGTCTCTGATAAATAATTAGAAATGGGGTCAGACAGCTGCAAACGACCCTCTGCGCGTAGTTGAAAAATAATAGCAGTGATATAGAGTTTAGTAGTGCTTGCAATAAAGAACGGACTCTTAGGAATAAGATTTCCGGCCGAACCAACCCATGTATCGGAACCCTTGGTAACAGACACGACAGTTCCAAAAATTGTTTTATTGTTGATGGTTTGGTTTAGTAGGATTTGCAGTTTTTCTCTCGGGAGTTTTCGGTTTTGTGCAAGCGCGCCTGAGGTAAACGCAATTAAAATGAAGGCGAATAAGCAAGGTGATTTTTTTAATTTCATAAGGAGTTTGTATCTAAATTATTTTTTCTATAGCTTAATTGTAAGCCCATTAAAAAATTCCGAAGAACTTGGTCTTTACACAGGCGATATTGCTCTTGGTCTGGTTTTCTGAAAAGGGCACTTAGTTCGTGTCTACTAAATTTAAAATCGGCCAAATTTAAAATATGCAATATATCGTCGTCCTTTAATTGCAGTGCAATTTTAAGTTTACGCAAGATTATATTGTTGTTTAAACTTTTTTCTGGCTTCGGATTTTCACCCTCCTTCTTTCCTCTTTTTTGAATAATTAACCCATTTAAAAATGCAGCTAAGTCAATATCATAAATAGATACAAAATCTGAATCATCTTCTTTTTTTAGCCAATTGCTAATGGTTTCTCTATTGGCAACGCAGCCTCCTAATGCAAAGAGCTCCATCATATGTGTATCTGTAAGGTGAAAGGTATAACGTAACCTTCTTAAAATGTCATTATTTTGCATGGCCTGTTGTAATGGTTCGCAAGTTAAGTTTAATTCTTCAAAGCTTTAGGTTCAGCAGTAAATCTCTAAAATATTCTTTTTCAATTAATTTTGTATTAGTAATGCTTATTGCATAATTTGCTTTAAATTTATATCTATGAAAATACTCATTTCGCGTAAAATAAGTTATTCCCAACTGGCTCTCTTGTTTATTTGGGTTTTCTTAATTGGCGCTTGCGCACCTTCTCGTATGGTGAAGCCTTTAGCAAAAGGAGAGCAAGCTCTTGGTGGAAATTTCGGTGGTCCGCTTATTTTGTTTGCAGGTGCGCCAATCCCTGTGCCCTATACCAGCGGTTTTTATGCAAAAGGATTTACAAATAAAACTACAGGTTTTGCCTCTGTGCATTTAACTGCCTTAGCTTTTGGTGTTTTTCAAACAGATATTGGGGTTTGCCACGAGTTATATTCAAATGAAAAATTACAATGGGGTGTTAGTGTAAATCCTGCTGTAAATATTGCCATAGATCGATGGGAATGGAATACCAAAATCTGGCCGCAACTAGACGTAAATGTATACAAAAACTGGGGTAATAAAAGAATGGTTTATATGGGTGTTAACAATTGGTTCGAACCAAGTGCAAGCAGAGCGCATAATGAAAAACAGGAGAAGTTTGTTTATGTAAATCCCCATATCGGATTTATGTATACACCCAAAAAATGGACCTATGGAATTGAATCGAAATGGGTGGCTCCAGGGCTTAGCAATATTCCAAACGTTGCAGATTATTTGGGTATTAATAAAAAGGGCGCTATTGGTATTTATGTTCAATTAATAAGGAGGTTTTAATGAAACAGAGAATGAACTTTTCTTTTACCTATATTTTTCTATCACTTATTGTTTTTGCCTTTAGTTCTTGCTTGCGTTTAGACAGTAATTTGTACAATACCAGTGATAAAATTACCGAGTATAAATGGGATAATTATACCGGATTGCAAGATTTTAAATTAGATGATTCATACAATATTCACGATAGTATGCACCACGTTTTTACCCTAAATTCTCGTGGAGCAGGAGATGATAAATCGTATAAAATTTATGCAACCTATTTAGGTGACATAAGCAAAATCGCAACAGATACAGTTATCTTATATTGTCATGGGAACAAATGGCATATGGATTTTTATTGGCAACGTGCCAAATTGCTTGCCCATGTAGGAAATAAGCATCGTTTTGGCGTGATGATGTTAGATTATAGAGGTTATGGCTTATCTGATGGTCCACCTTCTGAATCTGGATTATATGCAGATGTTGATGCCGCCATTCAATGGTTACAAAGTAATGGGTTAACCGGAAATCGATTTATCATTTATGGATTTAGTATGGGGTCTGCACCAACTTGCGAGCTATCTGCAAACCCCAGAACACTTCGTCCGCATAAGCTAATTCTTGAAGCACCATTTGCCAGCGCTGCAGTGATGGCCGCCGATGGATCTGGCTTAGATTTGCCGGGTTCTTTTGTAACAAATTTGAAAATTGATAATGCCGAAGAAATTAAAAAAGTAAAGCAAGATTTCTGTTGGATTCACGGAACCGTAGACAACTTTTTGAGCATTAAAACACATGGAGAGCTTGTCTTTAAAAATCATGGTGGATTGTATAAAGAGGCGCATAGGGTAAGTGGTGCCGATCATGGCAACGTACCTATTGCTTTGGGTTATGCCAAATACACACAAATTTTAGAGAAGTTTATTGCCAAATAGTTTATTTTTTTGATTGAAAAGCATCATTTTAGATTTTATAAAAACTAAATCTATTTATTTTGATGCACAAATGCTTTTTCCTTTGTATTCACTATCCATAAAAAATGTGATGAAATATATTCAATTTCTTTTGTTGGTCTGCATCATGAATACGGGTGTTTTGGCTCAAGATTCCACTGGTTTTAGTTCTAGCGCACAATTGGTTATTACATCTTTTCAAAACCGACAATTTGACAAATTAAACCCAATGTTAGATTATGAAATGAATCGCATTTTGGGAACAAACGGATTAGAAGAATTGTGGGATGCCTGCATCATGCAATTTGGCCCTCTCCTAAAAATTCATGAGAGTAAAGCCGAGCAAATAGATACCTTGTTTATTACCCGAACAAAGGTTGAATTTGAAAAAAAATCTTGGATATTAAAGATCGTTTTTAATGCGCAAAAAAGCATCAGTGGGATTTTTATTGAGCCCCTTAAAATGCCCTATGAATCGCCTGCATACGCCGATGAGTCTTTGTTTTATGAGTATAAAAAAACCTTGCCTGATCCTAAGTTTCCAGTTGATGGCTTATTGAGTATTCCTAAAAAAGGCAAACAAATTCCTGCTATCATTATTTTGGCGGGGTCTGGACCCAATGACAAAGATTTAGTTATTGGTTCAAAACGTATTTATAAAGATTTAGCTTGGGGAATAGCGAGCCAAGGAGTGGCTGTTTTTAGGTTCGATAAACGAACTTTTACCTATAGAAATACATTGGCAAATGATCCCAATGTAAGCATTGATGATGAGTATAGCAAAGATGTTTTGTTGGCGGTAAATATGTTGAAAGCGCAAGCAGAAATAGATCCCAAACAAATATATCTGTTTGGGCATAGTTTGGGCGGACATATTCTTCCGTATCTTGCGGCAAATGTAAAAGGGATTCGTGGTTTTATTGGCTTTGGAGCCAATTATAGCAGCTTACCTGAACTTATGGCTTATCAAGCAGATTTTTTAGCCCAAGATTTGCCTGCCCATCAACAAAAGGCGTATTTAGATTTAAAACAAAAAGCCTTGTATGCCCGCGATAGGTTGAGCTTAAACAGTTGTGCCGATTCACTACCCGATGGCTTGAGTCCGATTTACCTCTTAAGCCTGAACCAAGCCGCTCCACAAAATCATTTGAAAAGTTTGGGTAAAAAACCTTTTTTATTTATTCAAGGTACTAAAGATTATCAGGTTCCAACCAGTGAATTAGCTAAATGGCAGGAGGCAGTTTTAAAGGTAAAAAACGCGCAGGTTAAATATGTAAGTTTAGAGAATATAAATCATATTGGTGCAGAAGAAACAGGAAAAATGGGTCCAGCTTCTTATGAAAAACCTGGTAATGTTTCACCACTCCTTATTCACGAAATTGTGAAATTTGTAAAAGCTCAAAAAGCGAATTAATGTGCAATTGCCTCACTTTGGTAATGGGCAGCAACCTGCTCTAAAACAAATAAAATTTCTTCCAAATGATCGGCCTGAACCAATTGTGTTCTGAACTCTTTAAAATGATCTAAGCCTTTGAAATACGGTGCATAATGTCGACGCATTTCATAAATACCAGCTCGTGTACCTTTCCATGCTACTGATTTTACCAAATGTGTTTTGCATACTTCTATCCGCTGAGCAATGCTAGGTGGAGGCAAATGCTTACCTGTTTCAAAAAAATACTTAATTTCATTAAATATCCATGGATACCCAATGGCAGCTCTTCCAATCATTATTCCATCTACGCCATAGGTGTTTTTGTATTCAAGTGCTTTTTCTGGAGAGTCAATGTCTCCATTTCCGAAGATTGGAATATGAATTCTTGGATTATTTTTTATTTTAGCAATGAGTGTCCAATCTGCTTCGCCCTTGTATAGTTGGGCTCGGGTTCTACCATGCACCGTTAAAGCCTGGATGCCCACATCTTGTAATCGCTCTGCTACTTCTTCCACATTTTTTGAATTTTCATCCCATCCTAAACGGGTTTTAACGGTAACAGGCAAATGGGTTGCTTTTACTACCGAATCAGTGAGCTTTACCATTTTAGGCAAATCTTTTAAAATAGCCGCTCCGGCTCCTTTACAAACTACTTTTTTTACTGGGCATCCAAAATTAATATCCACTAAATCTGGTTCGGCAACCGAAACAATTTGGGTAGCTAAAGCCATGGCTTCCTCATCGCCACCAAAAATTTGGATGCCAATAGGGCGTTCATAATCAAAAATATCAAGTTTTTGCTTGCTTTTAATGGCATCTCTAATTAAGCCTTCAGAAGAAATAAATTCTGTGTACATTAAATCTGCGCCATTGGCTTTACAAACGGCCCTAAAGGGAGGGTCGCTAACGTCTTCCATGGGAGCCAATAATAATGGGAAATCTCCTAAATCTATCTTGCCAATTTTTGCCACACGCTTTTCTTTAATATATTGCGTACGAAAGTAAAGAAAATGGAGGTAAGTATGGATCAAATTGGCGGAAGGTTCTTTGGATATTTCGGTAAAATTTTAATTTTATCAGGAATGGTGCTTGTTTTCGGGAGTATTGGCGTACTAATTAGTCATTTTTTAGCTAAGCTATTTTTTGGGGTTGATCTATCGGTCATTTCTTTTCAATCCATTAAAAAAGAAGATTTACAAATTATTGCTGCTTTAAAATTATATCAAACCATTGGTGGAGGTATTGGTATGTTTTTAATACCTGCCTTCATTTTTCCTGCCGCAGTAAATTATCGCATTCGGGTATTTCCTTTTCATCAACAGCAGGTTTCTGTGCTCCCTTTTATGATTGGTGTTTTCTCTATTCTTATTGTTGCGCCTGCTATTTCTTGGTTGTACCAAATAAACCAGCAAATGCACTTTCCTGCAGCATGGCAGGCTTGGGAAACTAGCATAAAAGAAATGGAAGATCAGGCAGCTATGCTCACCAAGTTGTTTGTTGCTGCAGATTCCTATTCCATGTTATTACTTAATATCTTTGTGGTGGCTTTGGTACCTGCTATTTGCGAAGAGTTTTTTTTTAGAGGTATTTTGCTCCAATACACCCGTTTTGTTTTTACTAAAAAATGGATTGCCGTTTTGGTTTCTGCTCTTGTATTTAGTGGATTTCACGGACAATTCTACGGATTTTTACCTCGTTTTGCTTTAGGGGTTTTATTGGGGTATCTGTTTCTATTTTCTGGAAATTTAGTATTGCCTATTGTAGCTCATTTTATAAATAATGCCATAGCTGTTTTGCTTGTTTTTTACGAAAAAGAACTCTCGGTATATGCGATCTTTAGTTCTACGTATGAATTTGCCTGGTATTGGGCTGTTTTGTCTGCTGCATTGTGTATTATGGCTCTATTAATGTTAAAGAATAGCGCAAACAAACATGGCTTAACCGACATAGAAATTGAATAAAATAAATAAATAAAATGGAAAATTGGGTAAAGGTTTTTAAATCTTCAAATGCAATTGAAGCAGAAATGGTAAAGGATATGTTGATGGAGAATGAGCTAGAAGCAGTGGTAGTAAATAAAATAGACAGTTCTTTGTATTTTGGGGAGGCTTCAGTATTGGTTTTTCATACAAATGAGCAAGCGGCTAAAGACTTAATTCAATCTAATTTAATACATAACAATGAGTAATTTTTGGCAACGAGCCATCACAGGTTCATTATTTGTGATCGCCTTAGTGGCTTGCACACTATTGGGAGAATGGAGCTTTTTCATTTTACTATTTGCAGTTAATTTTTTATGTCTACTAGAGTTTTTTGAACTGGTTTTGCCAGATAAAAATTGGATCGAAAAGTATTTGGGGGTTATAGTGGGCAGTATCCTAAATATCATGTTCGTTTTTATTATTCGTGGAAATTTGGCTCAGGGTTGGTATTATCATTTAATACCGGTATTTATGTTACTCATCCTTGTTAAAATATTTGAAAATACGGGTAGAGAGTTTGATACACTCGCATACCAATTTATGGGTATCATTTATATTAGTTTGCCATTAAGTATGTTGGCAGATTTTGGCTATTTCAATGCTATTACATATAGTTATGCTTTGCCATTGGGTTTTTTTATACTGCAATGGAGTAGCGATACTTTTGCCTATTTAGTAGGTAGAAAATTAGGTAAACACAAGCTTTTTGAACGTATTAGTCCGAAAAAAACCATTGAAGGATTTATAGGAGCCATCGTTTTAACGGCACTAGTAGCTTATGTTTTGAGTAGGTTTTGGGATGATATTAGCACCAGAGATTGGATGTTGATATCTGTAATTGTGGTGGTATTTGGCACTTTAGGAGATTTGGTAGAGTCTTTGTTAAAAAGAAATTTGGGCATTAAAGATAGTGGGGCAATTTTACCCGGACATGGCGGTGTGCTTGATAGATTCGACGGGGTTTTTATTTCAGCACCAGCGGTTTATTTTTATTTGTTACTGAGTAATTAGTTTTGCGCACATTTTGGTTCGAACCAACACCTAAAAGATTTCTACACTAAAGCGGGAAAGTACGTTCATAATTTTTTTACAATGAGCCTTTTTTTTGTAAAAAAATAGTTACGTTTGCCGCACCTTACAAATAATAAAAAACCTATGTCAGGCAAAGAAAATGTAATTAAACACAGCTCGGAAAATCCTTTCGAGTCAATGATGTCTAGATTTGACGAAGCAGCACGTATAATTGGCTTAGATGAAAGCGATTATAATGTGCTCAAAGCACCGCAAAAAGCAGTAATTGTTAACATTCCAGTTATGATGGATAATGGGAAAGTTCGTGTATTCGAAGGTTTCCGCGTGGTTCATAATGCTAACTTAGGCCCTTCAAAAGGTGGTATTAGGTATAGTATGGATGTGCATTTAGATGAAGTAAAGGCCCTTGCCGCTTGGATGACCTGGAAATGTGCCGTGGTTGGAATTCCATACGGCGGTGGAAAGGGTGGTATTAAGTGCGATCCAAGATCAATGAGCAAAGGTGAGTTAGAGCGTTTAACGCGCGCTTATACAGACTTAATGGTTGATGTTTTTGGTCCAGATAGAGACATTCCTGCACCAGATATGGGAACTGGCCAACAAGAAATGGCTTGGATAATGGACGAGTATTCAAAATTAAAAGGATATAGTTCTCCAGCAGTAGTTACAGGTAAACCACTTGTATTAGGTGGTTCTTTGGGTAGAGTAGAGGCAACAGGAAGAGGGGTAATGGTTTCTACTAGATCTGCCTTGTCTAAATTGAAGATTAATCCGGTTGGTGCAACTACTGCCGTGCAAGGATTTGGAAATGTGGGCTCTATATCGGCTAAACTATTGGCTTCTCAAGGTATGAAGGTATTAGCCATTAGTGATGTGAGCGGCGCTTACCACAACCCAGATGGCATAGATGTAGAGGCTGCTATTGCATATAGAGACAGTAATAATGGTACCTTAGAAGGTTATACAGGCGGCTCTAAAATTACAAATAGTGATTTATTGGAATTAGAAGTTGATGTTTTGGTACCTGCTGCCATGGAAGATCAAATTACGGCAGAAAATGCGGATAGAATAAAAGCTAAAGTAATTGTTGAAGGAGCTAATGGGCCAACTTCTGCAAGTGCTGATACCATTTTGAATAAAAAAGGTATTATGGTGGTGCCAGACATTCTTGCAAATGCAGGAGGTGTTACCGTGAGTTATTTTGAGTGGGTTCAAAACCGTTTGGGTTATTTCTGGACAGAAGAGCGTGTATACCGCAGGGCTGATAGGGTTATGAAAACTGCATTTGAAGCGGTTTACCAAGCAAGTATTGAACATAATTGTAGCCTTAGAATTGCAGCTTATGTAGTAGCCATTGGAAAAGTTGCCGAAGTAGAAAAATTACGCGGTAAATTTGGATTATAATTAAATGATACATTAGCCTCGAAAGGCACGCTGATTCTGGATTCCCAGGCTCTCGTGCCTTTTGTGGTATAAAAGCAATAAATTATGTTACACAGAGAAGGTAAAGCAACCATTTTTATTTCATTGATTGTGCTAAGTGCGCTTAATGCCTTGGTTTTTTGGTTGGCACCAAATGTTGTTTGGTTACAGAATAGTATTATTTTTATTTCAATCATCCTGCTGGGAATTGTACTTCAGTTTTTTAGAAATCCCGCTATACAAGTTAATTATGGTGAAAACTTTGTGCTTTCTCCTGCCGATGGTAAAGTAGTGGTGATAGAAGAAGTGGAAGAACCAGAGTTTTTTAAGGGTAAACGAATCCAAGTTTCTGTTTTTATGAACCCTTTTAATGTGCATGTAAACCGCAATCCCATTGCAGGTGTAGTTAAATATTTTAAATATCATCCAGGGAAGTATTTGGTTGCTTGGCATCCTAAAAGTTCTACCGAAAATGAAAGAACAACTACCGTTATTCAACATGCTAATGGCACACAAGTATTATTCAGACAAATTGCTGGAGCGCTTGCCAAGCGTATCTGTTGGTATGTTAAAGAAGGCATGCCTGTAAAGCAAGGTGGTGAAATGGGATTCATCAAATTTGGTTCTCGGGTAGATTTATTTTTGCCCTTAGATGCTAAAATTTCAGTTGAATTGAACCAAGTGGTAAAGGGAGGCAAAACCGTTTTAGCAGAAATAAATTAATTCTTTTTTAAGAATAAATTCGTTAACTTCGTTTCACTAAATAAATAAAAATCATGAAAAAATTAATCGTATTAAGTGCCTTTGTAGCTTTAGGATATTTTAGTGCAAGCGCACAAGCTGTTTCTTCAAGTGTGCCTACTTCAAATGCTGTAGTAATGCATGAAACAAGTAGCGAGAATCCAAGTAAAGCAGATAAGAAAAAGAAGAAAAAAATGGGCAAAGAGTGTAGCTCAGAAAAAGCAAAATCTTGTGGTTCTGATGCAGCTGCTTCTGGCGAAAAGAAAGCGTGTTGCAGTCACAAAAAAGCTGAAGCAGTTGCTCCAGCTGAGGTTGCACCAGCAAAGTAATATATTGTTCTATCCAAACAAAAAAAAGCCGAACACATGTGTTCGGCTTTTTTTTTGTGTAAACAGAATCGCTAATTATTAATTGCTTAACCTGGCTTTTAAACCTTGGTCTATAGCGTCTAAAAACTCTTCAGTATACAAATAGTGTTCTCCGTGACTTACTTTATTACCATAAATACAAACTGCTAAATCTTTAGTCATTTTGCCGCTTTCTACTGTAGCCACGCAAACTTCTTCCAATGCAGTACAAAAGTTAATAAGCGCCTGATTATTGTCTAATTTACCTCTAAAAGCCAAACCTCTTGTCCAGGCAAAAATACTCGCAATAGGATTGGTAGAAGTTGGTTTGCCATTCTGGTGATCGCGGTAATGGCGCGTAACGGTTCCATGTGCCGCCTCTGATTCCATGGTTTGGCCGTCTGGCGTAACCAATACAGAAGTCATTAAACCCAATGAGCCAAAACCTTGTGCCACTGTATCAGATTGTACATCGCCATCGTAGTTTTTACATGCCCATACAAAATTACCATTCCATTTTAAAGCAGATGCCACCATATCATCAATCAAACGATGTTCGTATACAATGCCTGCTGCTTTAAATTTAGCTTCATAATCGGCCGCATAAATTTCTTGAAAAATATCTTTGAATCTACCATCGTATTTCTTTAAAATGGTATTTTTAGTTGAAAGGTACAAAGGCCAACCTTTGCTTAATGCCATATTAAAGCATGAATGTGCAAAGCCTTTAATGCTCTCATCTGTATTGTACATGGTTAAGGCAACGCCATCTCCTTTAAAGTTGTATACTTCAAATTCCTGAACCGATCCATCTTCACCTTCAAACTTTACGGTAAGTTTTCCTTTTCCTTTGGTAACAAAATCGGTTGCGCGGTATTGGTCGCCAAAAGCATGGCGGCCAATCATGATAGGGGCTGTCCAGTTTGGTACTAAACGCGGTACGTTTGAACAAACGATAGGCTCACGAAAAACAGTACCATCTAAAATGTTTCTGATGGTTCCATTCGGACTCTTCCACATTTGTTTCAAGTTAAATTCTTTTACACGTGCTTCATCTGGTGTAATGGTGGCACATTTAATACCAACACTGTATTTTTTTATAGCCTCTGCCGCATCTACCGTAACTTGATCGTTTGTTTGTTCGCGGTATTCCATACCTAAATCGTAATACTTAATGTCTAAATCTAGGTAAGGTAATATCAATTTATCTTTAATAAATTTCCAGATAATGCGGGTCATCTCATCGCCATCTAGCTCTACAACCGGATTGGCTACTTTAATTTTGTTCATTTTTTAATAATTATGTGAGTATAAAATTATGCTTCAATATTACTTAAAAAATGCCAATAATAAAATGAATGAACCCCAAGAATTATGTCTATTTAAACTCGAATGAGTTTGGATTTACTTTTATGCGACTACCTGTGTAATTGAATACAGCGTTTATATTTCGTGGATTTACATTTTCAAAAAGTGCTTTTCCATCAACATCAAAGGCAGAAATAAGTATGTCGGCTTTGTTAGCTGGCCAATGTAGCATTCCTGTTTTCAGATTTAATACATTAAATGTGCCTCCTTTATAGTAGTAAATAGGGTATGAGTAGGCTTTTTCTTTTATCACTACTTTGCCTTTTACTGTTTCCTTTTTGGCAGGTACCTTTACAATAGAATCAGTTAATACTCCACCTTCATTTAATAGCAAATAATCGCCAAACACCATAAGTTCTAATGCCTCTGGCTTTCTGCTCAGTTTGTCAAAATAACTTGGAAATTGATTTTCTTTTATAATGGGGGTAAGGCCTGCGTCAACAAGCGAATACTGCGGGCCTTTTTGCATCAATAGTAAAGGCTTTTGCGCAGCATTTTGATACCCAACTAATTCAATTGAAGGTAAAATTCTGCTGTATTCAAAAGCCATTATGATACTACCTTCTTGGGTTAGTAGTCCGTATTTGCCATCTTTTTTCGCAATAATTGGCTTACCCACATGATAGGCTCTTTGCAGGTTAACAATTGTGTCTACTCTAATACGTTCAAGATCGTTTGGGTCTATGGGAACCTCCACAAATTCCGAATCCATCCAATTTCTGCTCTCAATATATCCTTCTCCTAAATATATGCCGCCAATCTGATTGCTAACATATACTTCCAATGCCTCATAAATGGGTTCTATGCGATTGGTTTCTTTTCCGTTTTCATCAAAAAAGATGGCACCTGTTAATTTGCCTTTATGCAATCCTTGAACAGTTTGAGACTGTGCGCTCCAAGTGGCCAAAAACAGCAGAAGCAAAGGGATATATTTTTTCATTTTTTTATACTTTTAATTCAAACGCAAGCGGTTCTGTCTTATTGTAGATTATCCTATCACACGCTTACAATGCTTCGTATACAATTGCCGCTCCTTGTCCAACACCAATGCACATGGTTGCTACGCCATATTTTACTTTACGTTTGCGCATTTCATGTATCAGTGTGGCACTAATTCTAGAGCCGCTGGCGCCTAATGGGTGACCCAAAGCAATAGCGCCACCGTTTACGTTTACAATGTTTGGGTTCAGGCCCAATTCTTGCATACAGGCTAATCCTTGCGAGGCAAAGGCTTCATTGAGTTCCCATAAGCCAATATCTGCTACGCTTAAGCCAGCGCGTTTTAATGCTTTTTGTGAGGCGGGTACCGGACCAATTCCCATAACGGCTGGGTCTACACCGGCAATAGATTTAGAAACAATGCGGGCAATGGGTTGCAGGTTAAAACGTTTTACAGCCTCTTCGCTAGCCAATAAAAGCATGGCCGAACCATCGTTTATGCCACTGGCATTTCCAGCTGTTACAGAGCCCTCTTTTTTAAAGGCAGGCTTAAGCTGAGCCAATTCTTGAAGGGTACTTAAACGCGGGTGTTCATCTTTGCTAAAAATCTTGGCTTCTCCTTTTTTCTGAGGTATGGCAACAGAAATAAGCTCCTCTGCAAAACGATTGGCCTCGTGTGCGGCCTGGTATCTTTGCTGAGATTCGGCCGCAAAAGCATCTTGTGCCTCGCGCGAAATATTCCATTTGGTGGCCACGTTTTCGGCAGTTTCGCCCATGCTGTATGGGTGATACAAGGCGCTTAAAGCCTTATTGGTAAAACGCCAGCCAATAGTAGTATCATATATTTCTGGAACCCTAGAAAATGCGGTATCTGCCTTAGCCATTACAAAAGGCGCTCTGCTCATGCTTTCAACGCCACCGGCAATATATATATCACCATCTCCAGATTGAATGGCGCGTGCTGCGTCCATAATGCTTTGCAATCCGCTTGCGCATAATCTATTTACGGTATTACCGCCAATATGAGTGGGCAAGCCTGCTAGTAACAAGGCCATACGCGCCACGTTTCTGTTGTCTTCTCCGGCTTGGTTGGCCGCACCAAGAATCACATCTTCAATCTCGTTTACATCTACAGAAGGGTTTCGTTCTATGAGTGCTTTAATGGCTATAGCAGCTAAATCATCGGGCCTAATAGAACTTAAAGAACCGGCATACTTGCCTATGGGTGTGCGCAAGGCATCAATTACAAAAACGTCTTTCATGTTACTTTTTATTACTTGCAATGATACAGATTGTTTGGTAAAAAAGGAATTTAGAAGCGAGCTTATACACAGTATCATCCAAATTAGCGAAGGCATTTGTTGCATAGCTATTTGCCTATCGCTTAATTTATGAGGGTAGCGAATTTCAAATTTCAATGGAGCTAACACTATGGGCTATGCTTTATCGAGTCTAGACTCTTTTCCCTACCTTTGTTGCATGAAAAAATCAGAACTGGCAGCGGTTTGCTTGGCACTTTTGCAGCAAAAAATGCAAGAGGCAGAAACTGCCATGAAAGCGGCCCAAGAATCTGCAAATAGCAATGAGAAAAGTAGTATGGGCGATAAATATGAAACGGGCAGGGCAATGGGACAATTAGATAGAGACATGCATGCCAAACGTTTGGCCGCTTTGCAGGTAGATTATAGAAATGTATTGAAAATAGATACCCAAGTTAAATCAAACCAAATTGAATTAGGCGCTTTGGTTCAAACCGATACTTTTTGGTATTGGATAGCAGTGGCTTTAGGTCCTGTTTTACACCAGCAAAACAAGGTGATGGTTCTATCGCAACAATCGCCCATAGCACAAGTTTTAGTGGGCAAAAGGCCTGGAGACTCTTTTGAATTTAATGGTAAAAAAAATGTGATTTTAGAGGTATACTAAGTATTCCCTTTGTTGATAAGCCGAAGGGTAATGATCTCAATTCTGGCATTTTTAATTTGTTCAATCGTAAGCTCAAAATTGTCGAGTAAAATCTTTTCCCCTGCACTTGGGATATTCTCGTGACGTGTTAAAATATACCCACCCAAAGTATGGTAATCGCCTTCCGGAATATGTAAGTTGTACGTGTTGTTTAAATAATCAATTTCCAGACGCGCCGAGAACCTAAATTCAGTTGCGGTGATTTGTTCTTCCAATAAATCCTCCACATCGTGTTCATCTTCAATTTCACCAAAAACCTCTTCCAAAATGTCTTCAATGGTTATAATTCCGGCGGTACTTCCAAGCTCATCAACTACCAATGCCAAGCTTTTGCGATTGCGAATAAACTTATTTAATAGATCCATGATACTCATGGTTTCAGTTGCAATCTCTATTGGGATAATTATGCTTTGGGTTGTTTGTGGTTTTTTAAACATTTCTTTTTGATGTACATAACCAATAATTTGATCGGGGTCTTCTTTGTATATCAAAATTTTACTTAATCCTGTTTCAATAAACTTTTGGTACAATTGTTCAATGCTAGATTGCATGTCCATTGCTACCAATTCTGTACGAGGTACCAAACATTCGCGCACTTTAATATTGCTAAAATCAAGGGCATTTTTAAAAATTTCGGTATCTACTTCCGCATCATTTGGTAAATCTTGATCATTTATTTGATCAATGTATTGGTCTAAATCTACCTTGCTAAATGCAGGTGTATTTTCTTTAAACTGCACCCCACTTAATTTGCTTAATATACCTTTAGAAAGCCAAGTGATAAAGGCTACTACTGGCCAAAATAAATAGTAGAAAATCATGAAAGGAAATACCAATAATTTTAACAAATTATCTGGGTTGATCCTAAATAAAACCTTGGGTAAAAACTCGGCAGTAACCAATACAATAAGGGTGGAAATAATGGTTTGTAAGGTTAATAATAGAATAAGGCTATTGCCCAAGGCTGGAATCCAATAGAGTAAAAATGGATTCAATAATTTTGCCATATAAATTCCGTAAACCACCAAACCTATATTGTTTCCAATAAGGGTGGTGCTTATAAATTTAGAAGGGTTAGCAACGAAGGGAGAAAGGAGTGAAGCGTAGGCACTACCTTGTTTATGCTTAAGTTCTATTAATAATTTATTTGCAGAAATAAAGGCAATTTCCATTCCTGCAAAGAATGCTGAAAAAAGTATGCTACAGATAATAATAATCCAAATTTCCATGGTGTTGCAAATGTATGGCTAATTCATATCATTTTTATACTTGAGATGCTTACTAATGTTTTTGCAAGCGATTCAATGTAGTTAAAATATTTCTAAAAACATATTCCTGTATAGAAGCAATTTGTTCAATTCCATCTATGCGTACAAAGAATTTTTCTGGATCAGCAGCCAACTCATTTCCTTGCGCATCATATCTTTCTTTGGTTCTATCGCCAATGGGTTTTTCATAAAAGGTTAATACTTGGCTTTTGCCTTGAACCAATTGTATTTGTATTTCGCAAAAGGGCTCTCGTTTAAACAAGGAATCTCTTTCGGTGGGAGTAAATGTGCTATCGTCGTAAAAGCCTTCTACGAATTTATTATGAAAAGCGCTTAAAAAAACTTTTACTTGTTGGGTGTCTGCTTGTACCAAATTTCCTGCAGCATTCTTTAGCACATGTTGCTCTTCAAAAAGGTCTTTTTGATAACTAAAAGATTGGGAATTGTCTTGAAAATAGTTAATTTTAAATTGCTTAATCTCTTGGGGCTGATAGTTAAACACCAATTTGTTTCGCCATTTTATTTCGCTCATGAAAAAGCGGGGAGTAAGGTAACCTACAAAACCTGGAATGTGCACAGAATAGGCTTCGTCTTCACCTTCGAGTAGCATAAATGTGCCTGTTTTATCTGGTGTTTCACTGCCTACATAAATGGTTTTTACAAGCTTATCGCCAGCATAAATTTCTGTTTTTATTCCCCTTGAAGCCAATATGGCTATGGCTGTATTGTGCATAGATGCCGGAATGGGCATTTGTATTTGCATTTGCTTAAGCGTACTCAATAGTAATTGAATTTTCTGAAAATCAGCAGGAACTTTCCCATTAACCAACCATTCATTAGTCAACATTCTTTCCAGTAATACTTTCTCGCCTCTTTTGTTGGCCATAAAAATTTTACTAATACCAGCTGTATCTTGCACAGCAAAGGCATCTGCTGCTTTTTCTGCATTTCGCCAAGGTTTCTGAGAAATCATAAAGTAGGCCGAACCCAGCAACAGCAAAACCAACAACAATATTTTCGTTTGTTTATTCATGAATAATTTAGGTGTATTTTCTTTTTCTAATATACTGATTGCTTAGGCCAAATAGGATAATCAATAAAATGGGTAATCCAATATTGATGGCAATCCAAAAATTACGGTCTTTTTTAACCTTGCCTTTATCAAGCAATCTCAGTTGAATTTCTTTGCCCCTTACTTCAATAATGCCGCTATCATCGCACAAGTAATCGATACAGTTTTGGATAAATTTCTTATTGCCAAATGTTTCTCTGGTATACCTATCGTACCCCAATGGAAATACCTCCCCGGTAGATTTTTTAAACTGGTTGCGTATTACATCTCCATCCGAGATAACAATCATTTTATTGTTTTCTACATGGTCTTTAAAAGGCAATTCGGGTGTTTTACTGGCATCGTATCTGTATTGAAAATTAGAGGTAAAAGTGCCTTCTAACAATACGCCCATAATAAAGTTGCCATTGCTATTTCTTCTGAACATTTCGGGTTGTAGATCTAACCTGGCGGTATTTAAATCAACTCTTACAGGTGCACTTAATATTCTGCTGTAAGGAGATGATTGAACCAAAACTGTTTTCTTAATGGCCGGATTAGCTAAGGTATCGATAGCGGCAGCAAACTGAAACCAAATAGGTTCAACCCCTTTTACAATGGGGTGATTGCCTACACCGGGCGCCACAGGGTAAAAAGGCCATGGTAATAATTTTTGCTGGGGCACGCCGTCTTTCATGCCACTTAAAACAGGGATGCCATTACATTGCAAGTCTTGAATGATATTGCTGTTGATGCGCACGCCGTATTTAAACAACATATCGTCTATGCGGGTTGGGTAAGTGGTGCTTACAAAAAGGTTTTCTCTCTGCAGGCTATCCATACTGGCCATTTGCGATTCTACCAGCCACAATACCTTGCCACCATGCATAATGTATTGGTCTATTTTAAATTTATCAAACTCGCTTATTTCTTGGGTAGGCTTAGCAATGATAATACCAGCAAAATCAAATAAGCGTTGTGGCACTTGGATAGATAAAGGCAATCTTTCTACTTCATAAAACTGACTCAACATGGCTTGTGCCTCGGCCATATCCCATCTGCCTAACTCGCCATGATCTTCTATAATGGCAATTTTCTTTGTTTTTTCTTGGGTGGCTTTGCGCAGGGTATTGGCAATTTCATATTCCAACAATTCGATAGAGCTATTAATAACTTCTTCCGGATTTTGGCCAAATTGATTTTTTAATAAATTGATGGGAAATTCCTTGGTTTTATAATAGGCAATAGCCCCCGGAATAATAATTTTTTGGGCAAACTCGTCTTCCTTTTTAATCTGTACATTGGTAGGTTGTAAGCCTTTGTTTCCAAGCTCTACAATAATGTCTTCCATCTTCTTTGCATCAGCATTGGCAAAAGGGTCAATAAATTCGTACTGAATATTGCCATTGCTGTATGCGCTAAACTCGTCGAGCATTTCTTTGGTGCTACTGCTTAATCTTTTAAATCCTGCCGGAAACTCGCCGGCTAAGTATACTTTTACATAAAAAGGCTGATCTACTTTTTCTGCTAACTTCTTGCTGGCCTCACTCAACGAAAAGCGCTTTTCTTTGGTAAGGTCTATCCTAAAGAAAAATGGGTTCAGCGCTAAATTGGCAATAATTACAATGGCTACAATGAGCAACAGTTGAAACAAATCTTGCTTTTTGCCCGATTGATATTTTTTTGATTTTGTTACCATTTTCTACCTCCAAAAACCGTTTTAGTTGCGGCAATAAACACAATGTCGAAACCAATAAAGTAAAACAAATCCCTTGAGTCAATTACGCCTCTACTAATGCTTTGGTAATGGGCGTTAATCCCTAAATTGGCTACTACAGAATCCCAGGTTCCCAAAAGTTTAAAATCGGCAATGAGTTCAAATAAATTGTAAAACAAAAAGCACAAAAACATGGATACAATAAAGGATACTATTTGGTTATCGCTAATGGCCGAAGCAAACATACCTACAGCCACAAAACAAGAGCTTAAAAAGAACAAGCCAATGTATGAGCCCATAATGGCGCCGCTATCTAAATTACCTTTGGGCGCTCCCAATTGGTAAATGGTAATATAATAAATAAGGGTAGGTAAAAGGGTAAATAAAACAATGGTTAAACCTGCAAAATATTTGCCCAAAATAATAGCCAAATCGCTGATGGGTTTGGTGCTAATAATTTCTATGGTGCCATTCTTTTTCTCTTCACTTAAGCTGCGCATGGTAATGGCCGAAATTAAAAAGATAAACAACCAAGGTGCCATATTAAACAGCGTATCGAGGTTGGCATACCCATAATCAAATACATTGTAATCTGGCAATACCCAAGTAAAAAGGCCAATGGCCAATAAAAAAACCAACATCACCACATAGGCAATGAGGGAGCTTAAAAAACTTCTAATTTCTTTTATATAAATGCTAAACATCTTTATTTGGTTAAGGATTGAAATACATCTTCGAGTGAGTTTTCTGCCAATTGCATAGATAAAATTAACCAACCATTAGCCTGCGCCAATTGGGCCAAATCTTCGCGAATATCATGAGTTGCTTTTAAGCTAAATTGTTTGCCATTTCTCTCGGTCTGAACCAAACCTTTAATCGTGTTTAATTTAGTTTCGTCGATATCTTGTTTAAATTCTACAGTTAAAGTAAAGGCCTTTTGCATTTGTTTCTGTAGGGTTTCTATGGCATCATTGGCTACCAATTTACCTTTGTTGATGATAATTACCCGGCTGCACATAGCTTCTACTTCTTGCATAATGTGGGTAGAGAAAATTACCGTTTTGTCTTTCCCAATCTCTTTAATCAAGTTGCGTATTTCAATCACTTGATTGGGGTCTAAGCCGCTAGTGGGTTCATCTAAAATAAGTACTTCTGGGTTGTGCAACATCGCTGCGGCTAATCCCACGCGTTGTTTGTACCCTTTAGAAAGTTGGTTAATTTGCTTTTTACGCTCCAGGGTTAAACCTGTTTTGGCAATCAT
>JAJTEN010000017.1 GCA_021298155.1 Sphingobacteriales bacterium
TTTTTGTTCTTTTTTTGCTACGAAGGCTCCAAGGCTCCAAGTTTTTTTATTTAATTACCTGGTGTCTTTGTGCCTTAGTGGCTGGTTTTTCTATAATTCAGTAACAATTTTAAAATATCTGTCATTTCCCCCTTACTTCCTTGACATACGCGCTCAAACCCCAACACTCCTTAATTTTGTAGTAATCAGTTTGTGAATATTGGTCATGAAGCCTAAATAGGTATGGCAAATCGCTTTGCTGGTCTTTTATATTATTGTAAGTTAACAAATGCCTGTTGCAACGAAATAGGGCATACAAACACTTTGCGGATAGTTCCTTGTTCTTGCTGTGTTTTAAGGCCAATTTATAATAAGGAATTGCCCAAGTATTGCCATAATAATGCGATTCAAAAGGTAATTTAGATTCATTGTATTCTAATTCATTCCAGCTCCAATTGCCATTAAATTGCAAGGCTGTATAAGCCCTACCAAAGTAGGTAATCTCCATGTACAAACATGCCAATTGGTAATAGTTTTCTGCTATATTTCCTTTCTTCTGCTTGATCCTACGCTGCAAATCCAACATGGTTTTGGTGATACTATAATTGTTCGTATTCAATGCCAATTTTTCTGCCCTGTCATTGTATGCTTTCAATCCTTCAGGTGAATAATATTCAGCCTCTCCTTCGGTTAATTTATTGTAACAATAAGGGTAACATGGGTGCCCATCAGGATTGGTATTTAGTTTGGCAAAATCGATGGGAATATATGTAGGGTTATCCAATGCAAAACAAATATTGGCCATTGCTACATTGTTCTGTCGCAAATAAAGTGAGCCTTGTATATTTCTCAGCTCTTTCTCACTGAGTTTTTTGCCCTGAACCAACATTTCCTCAAAAGCCGTTTTGGGATGTTTTCTGATAGCAAGAATGGTGTCAATGTCTTGTGGTCTTAAGGTATTGCCAAACAATTCATAACTATCATAAATGGTTTCTATTTTTTCTGCAAGCAAATAAGCATGGGCATAATCATTGTTTTGAATGAGCTTATAAACTGCCATTGTTTTTATGGCATTAGGAATAAACTCTTTGTAATAAATTTTATCATTGTGAGATTGCAAATAAGCCAAATTTTGGTTCAAAACTTGTTGGTTTTCTGGTAAGCGTAAATTGCTTGTTTTTATTTGTAGGATGGCTGCTGTTAATTGATGCTGCACCCCTAATTTATCTGATAATTTTGAAACGGTAAGCGATTGCAATAAGGCCTTTGATTCTGGATAATTTTCCATTATTAATTGCAAATGCGCCAGGCATAAGGTGTAAAAACTGTGGTAGGGTGTATTACTTTGTTTCAAGGTTTGAATCAATTCCAACAAGACCTTGGTATTTTCATTTTCACTGGCATAAGCTCGAATTGTTTCTCCTTGATCGTTCATGATACTTGGCGCTTCATTGTTGTTGTACCCATTGTATTCAGCATAATCGTATCCATGCATTTGGGGCATTAAATGAAAATCTATTTTGTTTATTTCCCTTATCAACAAATCATTGATACTGGTATTTTTTGGATCGAGCAAAACTGCTTGTTTGATATATGCTGCATTTAAATAAAAATCTTTAAAGGCATACAAAGCATACACTTTGGCCTGCTCCTCCTTGCTTTTGCAATAGGGCAATACAGATTCTACACGAATATATTTACTGAAATTATCGAATGCCCTTAACTGCTTTTCCTCGCTGACATCAAACAATTGTGCCGCATAATAATTTGCTTTCTCTTGCTGGCCTTCATTCACCAAAGCATCGGTGGCATAATTTAAAGCTGCCATTTTTAAATCTGAATAAGGCAACGAATCAAAGTATAACAGATACAAAGAATCTACCTTATTAGGTATAAAATTATACCTGCAATTTCTTATGAGCTGAAAGGCCAAACGCTGCGCATAAAATGGATCCTTTTCCTTTTTTAGTTTCTTTTCAATAAAGGCAGTAAGTTTACTCGGCGTTTCCAAAGTCTTTATAGAATCTGTTCCATATACATCCCACTCATTAAAATAATTCCAACCATTGTCGAGCTCACTCACCCCAAATTCATTGGCTTTTGCAATCATAAAATAATCGAGGGCCTTATTTTGTTTGCTCTTTTGTAATGCCTGCACAAAAGGGTTTGACCCCAAAACCATTATAAAATCTTTGAGATTAGGTTCTGTTAAACAGGTATAATTAGAAGAGGAGTATAAAAAATCGTAAATGGTTTGTTTGGGTATTTGTCCATTCAATTGTTTGAACCAAACAATAGTATTTTCATCAATTTCTGCTGCTTGTTCCGAAGTTAAATTCGAAATAGAATTATCCTCCGAACCACTATTTAAAAAATCTAGCGTAAAATAAAAAGGTTCAAGCCGTTTTTGACCCACCTCAATATCTGGCTGCATAAATACATTCGGATTATCGCGCCAATACCAGCCATCGCCTCCACATGCTTTTACGATGGTATGCACCAACAGTAGCCCACAAATAAGACTAGTGAGAAGCTTTAAGTAATTGTAATATTGAGCTTTTATTTTCATTGTTTTTGTTCAATCTATTATAATGAAATAAGGTTATGGTTGCATCTGCTTGTTGCAAATGTTTTTTGAGGTAATCTACTATTTCCAACTCTTGTTCTAAATTGCTTTCTTCTATCCGCACTAATGTTCCTTGTTCAAAATAATTCGACCAAGAATAGGTTTGATTTTTTGCCAAAAACACATTGGGTCGGTCTGTATTTACAAAATTGGTGTCCTTCTGTATTTCTTTTAACTGAATGGAATTGGCAAAGCCCAAGAATTTTTCCTGGGCATTAAACATCACACCCCAACTAAATGCCGGCATTGCCAAATCCAATGGCAATGGATAATTTACACCCTTAATATACTTCAACACTTCTGCCTTATCAAATAAAGAATTGTTTACCTTAAATTCGGTTGGGTCATTAACATTATAACACATCAACATCCCTTTTTCCACTGGCGGCAAATTGTCTTTAAAATATTTGTATTGATGCAAGCGTATGGTGGCCGAAACAGTGTAAGGCAGACTTTCTTTTATTAAATTGAGTAAATAAAAATATTTGTGGCGTGTGCTTTTTGTCCAATCACAATCTATCTGCACCTCCGAAACTTGCTTTATTATTTGAGTACGCAGTATTTCTTTCTGAACTCTCGTCACAATTTTTTGAGACAAATCTCTGATGCCAATAGTGTCCAACGAGCTAATAGTTTTATTGGTAATGAAAACTACAGGCACTATTTCAAAATTTGCAGGTATTTTAGTATTGAACCGAATAATGCCAGCGGGCACAGCTTGAGATTCATATTCCACATCAAAAAAATGGATATACAGTTTTTTTATTGACAACTCATTGAAATAAACCAAATCGGACTCATCCAAGTTAAAATTGGTTTCCCAATAATAAAAAGCATGCTGATTTATTCCCGATTTATTGCTGCTGCATCCGCCATATAAACAAATTGCCAGCAAAAAAATGATTCCGATTTTTAAGGTCTTTTTCTTAAACATCCTCAAAAATAACGAAGTTTTTTACTACAAAGAAGCTAAGCAACGATTTTCTTTTGCCACCTTTTGGGCGCCGAAGCCTATGGTGAAGGTGTCAAGGTTCTATGGCGCAAAGTCTTTTTCTTTTTTAAATTCTTGGTGTCTTTGTGCCTGAGTGGCATAATGCTATGTTCCTTTGTAGTTTAAACTAAAGTTTATTAGAATAGCTATCCTATTTGGTAAGATTACTTATCTCTATTAACGCCTCAACCAGCGTATTGAGTTCTTTTTCGGTTGTATATAGGTGGGGTGTAATTCTTACGCCGTGAATATTTGCAGTATTTATGCCTACTGTCCAAATTTTATATTTGTTCAATAGGGTTTTTGCAAGTTCTATTGCGTCTATACCCTTAACCCCAACATTTCCAATTCCACAACTTCTATTTTTACTGCTTGGTGTATTGATGATAATATTTTTCTGGCTTTTTACTTTATCTATCCAATAATTCTGCAAAAATCTTAATCGCTTTTCTTTATTATCTATTCCAATCCATAAACTATAATCTAAGGCATGGTTGATGGCAATGTCTGTTGCCACTGGATGTGTGCCTGTATGATTCAGTTTGGCGATGTTTGTTTTGGCTACACCGTACTCCCCATAAATGGGCCATAAGGCTTCAATATTTTCTTTTTTAACATATAGTATTCCAACTCCGAGCGGACAACCTAGCCATTTGTGCAAACTGCTTCCATAATAATCACAACCCAATTCGGATAGTTTAAAATTAATTTGTGATACTGCGTGTGCACCATCAACCATTACTTGCACACCCTTATTATGTGCCATGTCGCAGATTTTTTTTATAGGTAGTATTTGTCCGCTAATGTTAACCATGTGGCATACCATTAACAATCTGGTTTTTTCAGTAATGGCCTGCGCATATAAGTCAACTATTTCTTCATCTGTTTTTGGATCAATAGGTAATGAAATTTTTTTGTTAATAATGCCATACCTATTGGACTGCTGCTTAAACATATCTAACATACTTCCATAATCCTGCTCCGCCATCACAGCTTCATCGCCTGGCTTCCAATCTATGCCTGATATAACTGTATCAAGTGATTCTGTAGTATTGCGTGTAATGATTAACTCCTCTGCTTCGCATCCCAAATATCTTGCTAGCCGTTTTTTTGTATTAAATTTATCTTCATATTGAACGGTGCGCAAATAGTAAGAGCCTTCTAAATTTATTTTTTGAATATCCTGTAAATATGCAGCCATTACTGGCTGGGCCATAATACTGTAATAGCCATTTTCAAGATTTATATAATCCTTCTTCAATATGTAATGACCTCTAATTTCATTCCAATTGCCAGTAAAAGGAATGCCATAATTTGGTTTATTGAAACTTTGTAAAATATTTTTAGTATTCGCTTCAAATGGGAATGCAGCGCCAATTGCCAATGATTTTAAAAATTGTCGTTTACTAAATTGCATACAACAAGATAACATTTTGGTTCAAAAAGTCAATATGCCATAAAAATAAAAAAATACGATGGTGTATTTATTTACGCTGTTTTTGCTGAACTTTATTTTAACGAATAATGATGCCAATTTTTGCTGCCTCTTCCCAAAAATTTGGAAAAGATTTTTTAACTGAATGGCTTTCTGTTAATACCATATTGGATTGTGCAATAGCCATGATAGCAAAAGCCATGGTAATTCTATGGTCGTCTTCAGTTTCCAAGCAACTGTTTTGATAAAATGCATGAGCCAAACCATCGTGGCAAAGGCTATTTTCAGTTGTTTGTACTTGGTAATGAAGTAGAGATAATCCTTTTGCTATGGCGCTAATTCTCTGACTTTCTTTAAATTGTAAACTATCTATACCCATAGCGCAAAATGGAATTGAGGCACCCGCACTGGCACAAATAATAGCTGGTGCCAAATCTGGGTGATTTGTAAAATCTAAACTATTTATAATTGGCGTTGGAACTTTTATTTTGCTTATAGCTACACCCGTTTCTTTTTGAATACTTTTAATACCAAAATTTTCCATCCAATTTGCTAAAATAGCATCACCTTGTATTGAATTTAATTGCAAATTTTCGAAGAATAGGTCGGCCTTATCCGCCAATACAGCTGCTTCATAAAAGAAAGCAGCGCTGCTCCAATCTGCCTCAATGGTATAGGTTTCAGGGATATTATCTTCCTTAATTAATTCGGTTCGAACCAAATTGTATTCGTTTGAAATAAAGCATGGAATTCCCATTTCTTGTAGCATGGTTTGGCTGAGTTTGATATAGGCTTTACTTACAATTTTATTAGAAACTTGAAGGGTTATTGGTTCTGCTAATAAGGGTGAAATAAGCATCAGTGCGCTTATAAATTGGCTCGACTCATTGCCCTCTACCTGCACAATTCCACCCTTTAATGCTGTTCCCTTGATGCGAATAGGAAGGCTATTATCTGCATTGACATAACTGATTTGAGCACCCATACTTTGTAGGGCCTTAATTAATGGTTGAATGGGTCTTTTGAGCAATCTTTCACTACCTGTAAGTACGAGATCAATACCTGGAATAGCTGCAAAATAGGCACATAAAAAGCGCAAACAGGTACCCGCATTATCAACATGAATGGTTCCACTGGCCTGTTTCAATGCCTTTTGTAAAATGAGCGTATCGTCTGCTTGTGAAAGGTTTTTTAATGATATGCTTTTCCCAAATTTATACTGTATAACCGCGTTCAAAATAAGAGCCCTATTACTAATACTTTTTGAGGCAGGTAAGTTTATATTCGCAATCAACACCTCCTTGCTAGAGCTTATATTTACTTTTGTTTTGCCAACCTTTGCCATGTTATAAATGCTGATAATAGTCTAAAGATTTAGCAATTAATTCGTCATGACAATGGCAATTAATTTTAGCCTTGCCAATTTTTTTAAGCAAAGTAAAATTGATAAAACCTTCCTCGTTTTTTTTGTCGTTTCTCATATATTCTATGAGCTCTTGAGCAGGCAATTTGCCTTTGTATTTTGGGAAGCGATCTATAAAATATTGGCTAATTTTTTTGAGTTCATTATTGGCTAATCCTTGAATTGCCACGCTAATATATGCTTCACATATCATTCCAATGGCTATGGCTTCTCCATGTTTAAGCGGATTAGAATCATTTTTTAATGAATACGTTTCAATTGCGTGACCAATGGTATGTCCGAAATTAAGTGTTTTCCTTAAATCCTTTTCAAATGGATCTTTTTTTACAATTTTTACCTTAATTTTAATTGAATGAAAGAGCAGCGTATCAAGGGTTTCTTTGTTTTCTGTTAGTTGTAGTTTTTCAAATAAAGATTTATCATCAATCAACGCGTGCTTGCACACTTCGGCTAATCCATTTCGTTTTTCAGCAGCAGATAAGGTGTTTAAAAAAATTGGGTCGATAAAAATATATTTGGGATTTTTAATAACGCCAACTGCATTTTTGAAGGCATGTAAATCTATCCCTAGTTTTCCTCCAATACTCGCATCTACCATGCCTAGAAGGGTTGTTGGTATATTTATGAAATCAATCCCACGTTTGTAGGTTGCGGCTACAAATCCACCCAAATCACTAATAACTCCACCTCCTAGATTTATAATAACTGCATGTTTATCTGCTTTGTAATGCTGTAATTTTGTCCATATCTTTTCGGCATTTTGCAAGTTTTTATGACTTTCTCCTGCTTCAATTTCTATGAGTTGTACGTTTACCAGGTAGGGACTCAAAATGGGCCAGCAATGTATTTTGGTATTATTATCTACCAATACAAATATTTTAGAATATTCCTTATTTATCAGTATTTCAGCGAGTTTCTCCAATACTTCTGATCCAAAGTAAATTTCAAAATCTTTTTGAATTATTTCTTTCATGAAACGAGCTTTTAATAATACTTTTGTCCTGCAAAATAGGGTTATAAATTGGTAACAGCAATTTAATATTTACAAAACATGATTCATACCAAAATTGATTTTTCTAACACGCAAATTGCCTTTCAAACGAAGTCTAATAAAGAATTACGCAACTCTTATATGTTGTTTAAGGCAATTGGGTATAATTGGTTGGTTCAGGCCGGGCCAAAAATGGTTGAATTGGCTTTTAGCTTAGGTTTACCAATTAAGGGAATTATTAAGAAAACAGTATTTCATCAATTTTGTGGCGGAGAAAATATTCAAGATTGTGAGAAGAATATTCAATTGATGCATCAATTTAATGTAGGAACTATTTTAGATTACTCTGTTGAAGGGGAAGAGAGAGAAGAGGTTTTTGAGGCAACTGCTAAGGAGATAATTCAAACCATTTTAAAAGCCAAGGCTAATCCAGCCATTCCATTTAGTGTGTTTAAAGTTACAGGTGTGGCACGATTTGAATTATTGTCGAAAATTAACGCTCGCCTTGCATTAACAGAGCAGGAACAAGCCGAATTTAACCAAGTAAAAAGGCGCATTCAATTGATTTGCGAGATGGCCCATACCCATCAAGTAAGACTGTTTATTGATGCAGAAGAAAGCTGGATTCAGGATGCAATTGATGAAATAGCATTAGAAATGATGCTACATTTCAATAAAGAAAGGGCAATTATTTATAATACCATTCAATTTTATAGGCAAGATCGGATCACTTTTTTGAAGAAATCTGTGGAGCATGCGCAATTGCACAATTATTATTATGGTGTGAAATTAGTTCGTGGAGCATACATGGAAAAAGAAGCACTTCGTGCCCAAGAATTACAATATAAAAATCCCATTCAACCCAATAAAGCTGCCAGTGATGCAGATTACAATGCTGGCTTAGCTTATTGTATTGAGCATATTGATCGAGTTTCATTATGTGCTGGAACTCACAATGAAGAAAGCTGCAAGTATTTAATTTCTTTGATGCAAGCTGCTTCCATACCAGCCAACGATTCACGTATATTCTTTTCACAGTTATTTGGGATGAGCGATAACTTAAGTTATAATTTGGCAAATGCAGGATATTGTGTGGCCAAATATTTACCATACGGACCAGTGAAGGCGGTTTTACCCTATTTATTCAGAAGGGCTCAAGAAAACACCAGTGTTCAAGGTCAAGCAGGTAGAGAGTTAAGTTTGGTTCAAACCGAGTTGAGAAGAAGAAATGCAAGTAAAAAATAGCATAAACTACACTCTTCACAATTTGCATGAGGCCGCTCAATTCGTTATTGAGCATGCAGGTAATCAAAAGTTATGGTGTTTTTATGGTAACATGGGAGCAGGCAAAACAACTTTAATTAAAGAGATTTGCAAGCAATTAAATATAAACCAACAGGTTAGTAGTCCAACTTTTTCTTTGGTTAATGAATATACCCTGCCCAACCATTTTCCGCTCTATCATTTTGATTTTTATCGGATTAAAGATATTACAGAAGTGTATGATATTGGGTATGAAACATACTTTGAAAGTGGATTCATTTGTTTAATAGAATGGCCCGAGATGATTCATGAAATATTAGCAGGAGAGACATATATTGCCATTAAAATCGAAGTTTTAGAGAATTCTAGATTGATCCAAATACTCTAATAAAATTTTAGCAATTGAATTTTAAAATAGAATTTGTACATTTGGGTTCATTCAAATCAAAGCAACCATGGCAGAACATACATCTTTTGGGTTTGGGGATCTAGCCAGGCAAGCGAGTTTACAGCCTAAAGAATCATTGTTAGAGGTAAATTCACCCAATAAAACCTTGTATATTGGTGTGCCTAAAGAAACTACGTTGCAGGAGCATCGCATTGCCCTTACGCCTTCTTCTGTTCAACAGCTTGTAAATAATGGAAATGAGGTTTGGATTGAGGCTGATGCAGGTAAACCAGCCAAGTTTAGCGACAGAGAATATAGTGAAGCAGGGGCTAAGATATGCTACAGTAGAGAGGAGATTTATAAAGCAAATATTATTGCCAAAGTTGAGCCACCAACCATAGAGGAAATATCGTTATTAGCGCCAGACAAGCTCCTAATTTCTGCTTTGCAACATGGGTCAAAATCGAGCTCCTATGTAAAAAGTCTGATGCAAAAGAAGATTAATGCAATTGGTTTTGAATATTTAAAAGATGCTGATGGTATTTTTCCGATTATTAGAAGTATGAGTGAAATTGCTGGGATCACTGCAATTTCAATAGCAGCAGATTTATTAAGTATTAGAAGTGGGGGAAAGGGCGAATTATTGGGTGGTGTATCTGGAATTCCGCCTACAGAGATAGTTATTATTGGTGCTGGTACAGTAGGAGAATATGCTGCAAAAGCTGCCATCGGAAAGGGCGCTATTGTTAAGGTGTTTGATAACTCATTAGCCAAGTTAAGAAGGTTACAAAGTAATTTGGGTCAGCCTATTTTTACCTCTTTAATACATCCAAAGATTTTACAAAAGGCCTTGTTAACTGCTGATGTGGCTATCGGGTGTATAAGGGGAGAAGAAGGTAGGAGTCCGGTTATTGTTAGCGAAGAACTGGTAACCCAAATGAAGCCAAGCAGTGTGATTTTGGATATAAGTATTGATCAGGGTGGGGTGTTTGAAACTTCAGAATTAACAACTCATGCTTCGCCTACATTTGTAAAGCATGATGTGATACATTATTGTGTGCCCAATATTACGAGTAATGTTTGCAGAACTGCCAGTTATGCCTTGAGCAATATTTTAACACCACTTTTGTTAAAAATAGCTGAGTCTAGCAGTATTTCTTCGTTTTTATTAACCCATCCTGAAGTAAGAAATGGAGTGTATATTTATAAGGGTAACCTAACCAATCAGCATTTGGGTAAACGTTTGAGTATTTATCAAAAAGATATTGATTTATTGTTGGCAGCGCATGCCTGATTTTTATACATATTTTGCAAATTATTATTTTAAGTGTATACAAATCAATTGATAAAGTAATCCACATGGGTGTTGATACGTGGTGCATTAGTTAAGATAATCTTGTTCTTTATTTGAAGAACAAACAATGTTTCACAAAATCTGAAATACTGTTTCACGGAGAATTAAAAGCAATATGTGAAGGCAAATAGGCTTTTAACAACTTAAAAAAGGTTCAATTAAAAGATTTAAAATCGGGTGTGTAATTCACCAATAAAATTATGGGTAAGATAATATCAATTGTAAATCAAAAAGGTGGAGTAGGAAAGACTACCACTGCCATTAATTTGGCGGCTAGTTTAGCTGTTTTGGAGTTTAAAACTTTGGTAATTGATGCAGATCCGCAGGCAAACACAACCTCTGGTCTTGGGTTCGATCCAAAAGAGATACGCACTGGTTTGTATGAAGTATTGGTTAATGAGGTTCCATTTAAAGATGCAATCCTAGGAACTGATTTTGCTTATCTCGATATCCTACCATCTAATATTGATTTGGTGGGCGCAGAGATCGAATTAATTAATGTGCCCAACAGAGAACGCATCATGAAACATGCCCTGGACAAGGTGAAAAACATGTATGATTTTGTTATAATTGATTGTTCTCCATCTTTGGGATTAATTACCACCAACTCACTTGTGGCTAGTAATTCTGTAATTATACCGGTTCAATGTGAGTATTTTGCTTTGGAAGGTTTAGGTAAGTTATTAAATACGGTAAAAATTATACAAAGCAATTTGAATACTGAATTGCAAATTGAAGGCTTGTTGTTAACGATGTACGACATGCGTTTGCGATTGAGTAATCAGGTTGTAGAAGAAGTAAAAATGCATTTCCAAGATCTAGTATTTGATACCATAATCCAACGAAATACGAAATTGAGTGAGGCGCCAAGTTTTGGTTTAGCTGTAATAACCCATGATGCAGAAAGCAAGGGTGCCGTAAACTATTTAAACTTAGCGAAAGAGCTTTTGCATAAAAATGGGTTAACCAAAACCAATATGATGGAGAGCAACCACGATTTAAACTAACATTTTAAGCCAACACATTTACACATGAGCAAGCAACAACGCAATGCATTAGGAAGAGGATTAAGTGCTTTATTAGAAAATGCAAGCACCGATATAACTGCAACAGAATCGAAGCCACTTCATTCTATTAGTGAAATTTTAATTAGTCAGGTTCAAGCCAATCCATTTCAACCACGCGAGGAATTTGATGATGTGGCCTTGAATGAATTAGCGGATTCTATTCGTGTTCATGGAATTATTCAGCCAATAACCGTTAGAAAATTAGGATATGATAGTTACCAGATAATTAGTGGAGAGAGAAGAACTAGGGCTTCAAGGTTAGCTGGACTAACTACTATTCCTGCCTTTATTAGATTGGCAGATGATCAAGGAATGCTTGAAATGGCATTAATAGAAAATATCCAACGTGAGGAGTTAAATGCCATGGAAATCGCATTTAGTTATAAGCGATTATTGGATGAATGCTCATTAAATCAAGAACAATTAGGGGATAGGGTTGGTAAAAACAGATCTACCGTAAATAATTACCTCAGGTTGTTAAAGCTGCCTGATAATATTCAAGTTGCCATTAGAGATGGACAAATTTCAATGGGTCACGCACGCGCTATCATAAATATAGATAACCTAGACGAACAACAGTATTTGTTTTCAAAAATGATGGAAGAGGGATTGTCTGTGAGAGATGTAGAAAATTTGGTTCGGGCGGCACATGAAAGAAAAGATGAAGAAGTAAAACCTTCAGTACAAAGCAAAAAGAAGGTAAGTTTGCCTGAAGGATTCTCGGATATTCAAAAAACCTTGAGCGGAAAGCTGAGTGTAAAAGTTAAAATTAAGGCAGATGAGCGCGGAAGAGGAATGGTAAGTATTCCATTTAAATCGCAACAAGATTTAAAGCGAATAATTGATTTAATGTAATGCAGAAATTTCTGCTGCTTATACTTGTTAATAGCTTTATTTTAGGCACATTTGCTCAAAGTAAAGACAGTACTTCTGTTGTAAAGTTACCTGTTGCTAAAAGCGAATTAACACGTCCTCAAAAGGCAACTTTACTCTCCTTAATTCCGGGAGGCGGACAAATTTACAACCAAAAGTATTGGAAGGTTCCTGTGGTATATATTGGATTTGGGGCATTGGCCTATTCTACGCTCATGAACCAACAATATTACGATGAGGTGCGATTGGCTTATTTACAGCGAATAAATAAAGAACCAGTTACTAATCCTGAATACGCCAATGTGCCTACAGAAATGTTGTTTGGTTTGCGGGAATATTATCGGAAAAACCGAGATCTTTCAGTAATTGGCCTATTTGGCTTATATGCCTTCAATTTAATAGATGCGGCTGTTGATGCACATTTGCGCGAATTTGACGTAACAGATAAATTAAGTTTACAGCTAAAACCTGTTTATCAAATGGGATTCGCAGGCAATTATTCTGGTTTGAAATACTTGATATTAATTTATGAAAATCGCATTATTAGGTTACGGTAAGATGGGTATGGCCATTGAGAAAATTGCCATCGCAAAAGGGCATGAAATTGTTTATAAAGTTACTTTTGAAAATGCCTATGATTTTATGCCAATTTCATTAAAAAATGTAGATGTAGCCATAGATTTTAGTATGCCAACTGCTGCGGCAGACAATATTTATAAGTGTTTTGATACCAATACTCCTATTGTGGTTGGAACTACAGGTTGGTACGATCAGTTTGATGAAATTAAAAATAGGTGTTTACAAGAAAATCAATCCATGGTTTATAGCACTAATTTTAGTATAGGTGTTAATTTATTTTATAAGTTAAATAAGGTACTTGCCAGTATGATGGCACATTTTGATACCTATGATGTGATGTTAGAAGAAGTACATCATACAGAAAAAAAAGATCATCCAAGTGGTACAGCACTTTCTTTAGCTGACCAAATTATGGGTGAAATAAAAACAAAAACTCAGATAAAAGAACGTTTAATCTACAGTAAAGAAATGCCTTCGCAAAGTGTAAAGCCGCATGAACTTTTAATTGAATCATACAGAGAGGGCGATGTTACTGGCTTGCATAAAGTAAAATATGAGTCTTTAATAGATAGTATAGAAATCACACATGATGCAAAATCTAGGTATGGCTTTGCAAAAGGTGCCTTGTTAGCTGCAGAATGGATTGTAGGTAAAAAAGGAATTTACACCATGGACGACATTCTAAATTTAGATGAAATTAGTAAAAAGTAACCTCTTAGCTAATTTTTAAACCGATTATCATTTATTTCCTAGTTTGCTCAATTTTTACTGCAAATTCTACGTTGAACCAAATAAAAAAACATGTCAAAACAAGCTTCGTTTAACCTGAAAGATACTTTTAATAGTTATTATAAATCTCCTAAGCAATTCACCAAAAAGCAGTGGATTATATCATTGGTTTGGTGTTTTTTAAATTGTATTATTTTTGCATTGTATATAAGTGCTGGTTCAGATGTAGTAATGGCATTCATGAATCTGTTTTACGGATGTGCCTTAATCTTTTTATATTTTACACGTATTTTGGCATTCATTGTATCTCCTGTTATATATTTGATTTTATACGTTTTTTATTTGGTTAGATTGCAAGCAAAACCAAGTCAGCACATGGTATATGAATGGAGTGATGCCCTTTGGTTTGCTACACTTGCAGCTACAGTAATTCGTTCTTATTTTATCGAGGCCTATACCATTCCAACTTCATCTATGGAGAAGTCTCTCTTAGTTGGTGATTTTTTATTCGTCAGTAAATTTCATTATGGAACTCGCTTGCCTGTTACGCCATTAGCCTTTCCATTTGCGCATAATATCATGCCATTAACAGATTCAACGCCGAGTTATTTTTCATTTATGAAAATGCCTTATAAGCGTTTACCTGCAATAAATGATATTAAAAACAATGACGTGGTTGTGTTTAATTACCCTTACGAGGACGGTAGACCATTTGATAAAAAAGAAAACTATATTAAACGTTGCTTGGCTATTGCTGGTGATAGCATAAAGGTGCACAACGGACAAGTATACATCAATAATATACCTGCAGAGAACCCACCAAAAATGCAATTTAAGTATTATGTAAAGTTTAATGAAAACGGATTTTGGAATGAAAAAACCTTCCAAGGTATGTTAAGGAGGTATGATATTTCGGAAGGGGAGAATTTACCTCATGGGAACTTAGACTTCGCTTTTCCGCTTTCGGCTACCAATAAATTATCTATGGAGAAAGAGGCTGGGGTTGTAAAGGTAGATTCTTTATTTAGTAAGGAGGGTGAATATCAAGAGTATATATTCCCACATAACCCGAAATTAGCTTGGAGCGTAGATTTTTACGGACCCTTATATGTACCAAAGGCAGGTGATGTTATTCAATTAGATTCAATTCAATATAGTTTGTATGAACGTGCCATTAGGGTTTATGAGAATAATCCTGGTTTCCGTATGGAAAATGGCAAATTTTATATGGGTAACAATCCAATAGAAAGCTATACATTTAAATATAATTATTATTTTATGATGGGTGATAACCGTCATAATAGCGCAGATAGTCGTTTTTGGGGCTTTGTGCCAGAAACGAATGTAGTGGGTAAAGCCTTATTTGTTTGGATGAGTTGGGATAAAAACGGGGAGAATATTTTCAAAAAAGTTCGTTGGGACAGGTTATTTACCCTGATCAAATAAACCACAACTAATTTCTTTTAATTTATCCCTCCAATGTGCATTAGATGTTGGTTTCTTTAGAAAAGTGAGTTGTATTTTGCCTCGATAAACGACGCAAATTTATGCTAACTTCTTTAACTATTCTAAATTCTAAGGTATACGGAAAGGCTGAAATAAGGCTAAACGACTGTGATAGCTTACAATTGGTAGGGCCAAATAATATTGGAAAAAGTACCCTTATTTATGCCTTAAATTTCTTATTTATAATAGATGGTAATAAGATGACCTTTAGTGGTCAGCGTAGGGGCGACAAAGAAACATTGCATCATTACTTTCCAAACCCTAATCAGAGTTATATCGTATTTGAGATTTTTAAAAAATCTTACTATTGTATTTTGGTCAAGCGTAATGGAGAGTCTGAATTAGAGTACTTTAGGTTTAACAGTGAATACAAGGAACATTTTTTTGTAGATGCCAATAAAAAGCTTTTAAAATTTGATGAGGTGCAAGAAGCGCTTGCTAAAGATGGAATAAATCTAGAAGCGTTTAAAGATAAACGGGAGGTTTTTAATACGGTATACCAGCGTGGCAGAAGAAATAATGGTGTAGTATGGTTAGATGATAATGTTAAAACAGAAGGATTAAGCAATAATTTTTCAAGAATCTATCGTTACCTGATTAATACAAAATTAATTACCAATAAGAATTTAAAGGAAGCTTTAATAGTTGCTGATAATAGAGAAAATGAATCTTTGAATTTTTCACAAAAGAACAAAAAGGATATTATTGATCTAAGAAAAATTAACAATGAAATACGGAATTTAAAGTCGGTTAAAAATGAGTTTGAAGATTTCCGCGAGGTGGTAAGTCAGTATTCTGCTAAAGCTAGAATTATCAATCAGCTTTATTTTGGGTTTAACACAAATTATGAAACCACCTTACCTACACTTCAGAGTCAATTGGCTGAACGCAATCTTAATATAGCCAAAATTAACACAGAGATTAATGAAAATTTAATACCCAAAAAGGCCGAATTTGATCGAAAGATTGGTAATAAAGAAACAGAGATTAATAGTAAGGCTGAGTTGTTAAATTTTAAAGAGGAAGAATTAAAAATAATTCAATCTTACGATCCAATTGAGCTTCAAACTGAGGCTTTAGCCAATCATGATAAACAAAGAAAAGAAATAGAATCTAGGCTTACTATGGTTGAAATTCAGAAATTGAATAGCAACATGATAGAGCAAAGAATTAATCAACTAACTGTACAGGTAAACCAATATGAAAATCAAATAAAAAATTACGGTGATTTATTGATTAATAAAATTTCAGGGAATAAAGAAAATCGCAAATGGCTTAACGGAATTTTAAGCGAGCAGGTAAAAAGTTTATCAGGCAAACAGGTGGTTAAAGCCATACATAAAGTATCTGATAAGCTTACTATTTTTGATGGAGAAATTGATTTAAAAAATCAGATCAAGTTTGAAGATTTTAAATCGGTTGAAGAAATAAAAGAAGAGTTAGGCTTCACTAAATTAGAATTGAAAAGTCAGCAAGATTTATTTGAAGTAGCCAAAAATATTGAGAAGTCGGCTAAAGATTTATCTCAAATTAATCAAGAAATAGAGCGCATTAAAACCCAGATTCAAAAAATTAAGTCGGTACCCAGCATTCAAAAAGCCATTGAAAAGCTTAAAGCAGAGTTGCAGGTATTAAACACAGAGAAGCAGAAAATTGAATCGGAACAGTCTAAATTAGCTAAAGATATTGCTAAGAGGCAGTTAGAGGTTCAAGATTTAATTGTAGATAAAGACAAACGGGAGCGAAGAATTCGTGAATTACAGGATTATAAGCAACAGTTGGATACACTAGGATTAATAGGAGAAGAATTTGAAACACAAGATGATTTGGATAATTTATTTAAAAAAGTGAGCATTAATTTGGCAGATAGAAATGAATTAAAGCAAACTAAAGATAAGTTATTTGAGAAATTACGTGATAAGTTACAATCGACCTTTGCAGACGAGCAAGATTTTATAAAATATGTGGAGGAAGAAATTGCCTTAATAGAAGATAAAGAACGTTCAATATCCTCTTTATTAGAAAATATTTCTGCTCAGTTTGCCAATCCTGCCTATACCTTGTTAAAGAGATATGATGAGTTTAAAGAGTTTGTCTACAATAAATTTAACAGTAAGTTATCTCAAGCCAAAATTTCTGATATTGAATCGCTAACCATTGAGTTAGAGGATAACAAGCGATTGGTGGATGAGGTTAAAAAAATTAGCCAGATTCAGCAAGTACGTGGACAATTAATGTTTGAATTTGACCATTCCGAGAATCTCAAGGTATTAGATCAATATTTGGATGCAGGAAAGAAAATTGATTTTGATGATTTATTTGATATTACCCTAAATTTAACGAGAAAAGGAAGTTCAAAGCGCGTAGATTTAAATGAGCAAATTGAATCGGATGGAACCGATAAAATGATACGATTAATTATAATTATGACTATCATTAACCGTTTAGCCCTATTTGATGATGAGAATAGAATAGCTTTGTTTATTGATGAGGTAGCTACCATTGATAAACAGAATAGGCCAGAGTTAGTAAGGTTCTGTAAAGAGCACAATTTTATTCCGATATTTGCTGCGCCTGATGCTGTTGCAGGATTTGGAAAGTATTATTTTATATATCCAAATGCCGGAAAAATTAACATTAACGAAAAGGTTAATGCCATGTATGGGGAGCGTAATTAATATTATCTATGAATTCAACTGAAATTAATTTTTTTAGGGGTTTATTGGAAACTAAAAGCGTTATTAAGTCATCTATCCCAAAAAATATTTTAAAATCTGATAATTTTAAACTACTAATTAACTCTGGAATATTGAATGATGAAAAGTCTGGTAAAGGAAGGGTTTATTTTATAGTTAAAGAGGAGTCTTACAAGCAATGGTTGAATAAGAATTCAAATGAATATGATGGTTCTATAAATAGTAAATTTGAGTCTATTATAAAATATAGAAATTCAAAAGCAAAAAAAACAAATCAACTTCCATTTTATTTTTTAAGAGGAAATGAAATCGTACATATTTTAAACGATGAAATTCTTTTAAATTATTATACTGATAAGTTTGGCGCATTTCTTACGTCTAGCTTAAATTTTAAATGTGAAAAAGTTTGCTTTGTTGAAAATAAAGAGAGTTTTTTAATGGCAGAAAAAATATTTCCAGATAACTGGATTTTTGTCCATAAATATGGTCGATGGGGAAAGAAAGATTTTGATGGTTTAACGGCCAACAAAGTTATTGTATTCGGAGATTATGATATTATTGGTTTAAATGAATTTTTATTAATCAAAGAAGTAATAAAAAATGCAGAATTTTATATTCCATCTGATTTTATGGAAAAATTCAATTTGTATTCTAAGCAGAATAATAACTTAAATCAAAAAATTTCTGAAAATTTAAAAAATGCCTCATGTAAAAAGATTATAGAGATTAGAGAATTGGTTATAAAATCAAATCGCTTTTTAGAACAAGAAGCATTATTTATAAGTTAATATGATTAAGGCTGAACCAAAATCAATTTTAAATTTTTTAGCGGCTCATTTTGATACGCTCAAAGATTTGTTTGACATACAAACGGAAGACCAAATTATCCGAAAAGAACGCCTGCAGGAGGTGTTTGACAACAGGCAGGATGATGTGCTCTCGCAATTGTTGGAATATAAAATTATTAGAAAACTTGGTGATGATTTTGAATTTAGAGATACTTATTACAAGTTATTTGAATTTATTTTAAACGAGTTTAGACCCTTATTGCCTGAAACGATTCAAAAATATGAACAATCTATTGGTATATTATTTAGAAAAATAAGGGAAGGTATAACCAAAGACAAGTTGATTTTAAGTCAGAGAATTAACGATTTGTACAATGAAATTAAAGAGTTTGGCGAGGCTGTTGAAAAAAATACCATTCGATTATTAAACGAAACACGCGAGTTAAAATCAAATGTTGAAAAACTAGATTATCAAGAAAAGGTACGTAAAGCTAGTTTTTGGATAGATTATTATATTAGTCCTTTAAACAATATTTTAGATATCAACCATGCCGAGTCTATAACCAATAAGCTATTTGATGTATCTCAATATGTAAATGTTAGGCGATTAAATTTTGATGATGAGCAAATAAGATTGCAGTTTGAGAAAACCTATAATTTTTTGGTTCAAACCAATGATGATTTACTCAAGCAATCTAAATTATTAGCCAATGAGTTATTGCCTTTAATAGAGCGAATTAGAACAGAATCGATCATTTTAACGGGTTGGATTGAATTTTTAAAAGCACCACATAAATCTCCCTTGCCAAAGGTGTTTAAAATTGAGCGAGTTTATCCATATAGTAACGATATGTATTTAAATGCGAAAGAGTATTTAGAACAATATGTGATAGACGAGACTATAATCTTGGAAGATCCAATGATGTTGAGTGATAAATGGGTTTTTAATAAAGACCTATATCGAAACAAATTGATGAGTCAATTGCCGCTTGATAGTTTTTTTGAATGGTGTGGTTTAACCTTAAAAACAGAATATACTGCTATTGAAACGGATAAGTTTTTCGCATTAACTGCCCTGCTATTTGAAGACGGCATTGATATTGAATTAGATGATATAGCCGACAAACAACTGATTAATACTACCCAAATGACCTTACGTGTACCTAAATTAAAAATAAATAGATATGGATTATCCTAGATTTCATAAAGAGATTGTAAGTGATTTAATGAGCGGTAAATTTATACTTGCCAGCGACCCAAAATTTGTATCTTTAAAAGAACAGAGTTCATTTTATGAACAGTTTTTTAAAGAGAGTTTTTCATACGAATTAGAGTTGAAAAGTGATTATGCGTATTTGTTAAGTTACGAAACTGCAGAGCAGTTGAGTCGGGATATCTGTTTGTTTTTTGCTGTTTTGAGCTATGAATTAGACAAAGATGGAAAGAACTTTCTTGAAGAAATTCAATTTGCTGAATTTGAAATGGAGAAGCTAGATGCTTATTTTGATAACAGTGCATATATTGAGATAATATCTGCAAATAATCAACTTAAGAACGCTGAATCGCGAAGAGATTTTGTGCGCACCCTTGCAAGAAGAAATATTGTTGAAAGAAATGGGGATGCCAAGTTTTCATTTACCCAGGCATACAAAGTATTCATTGATTTTGCAGCAGATTTTGCCAAAGGAAAACTAAGCAATGAAACAGAAAATGAGGTGCATTTAAATGGGTAGTTCATTTGGTAAAATATTTACAATAAGCACTTTTGGTGAAAGTCATGGCGCTGCATTAGGCGTTGTAATAGATGGATGTTTGCCCAATATTGAGGTAGATTTTGATTTAATACAAAGGGATTTACAGCGCAGAAAACCCGGACAAAGTAAGCTTAGTTCTCCAAGACAAGAGGCAGAGGATGTTGACATTCTAAGTGGCGTATTTGAAGGTAAAACTTTGGGAACTCCCATAACCTTATTGGTTAAAAATACAGATGTAAAATCTGCTGATTATACCCCTATAAAAGATATTTATCGGCCATCGCATGCAGATTTTACCTATGACGCAAAATATGGAATTAGAGATTATAGAGGCGGCGGACGGCAATCGGCCAGAGAGACCGTAGCTCGCGTATTAGCAGGGTCTTTTGCTAAAATGATTTTAAACAAACTTGGAATTCACATTCAAGCATATGTTTCACAAATTCATACTATTCAGGTTTCAAAATCCTATCTTGAGTTAGATTTGGCTCAAACCGAAAGCAATTTGGTTCGATGTCCAGATTCTGAAACAGCTGCAAAAATGGAAGAAGCGATTTTAAAAGCGAAAGCTGAAGGAGATAGTTTAGGAGGTATAATTTCATGCGTTGTAAAAGGCTTACCTGTTGGATTAGGAGAGCCAGTTTTTGATAAACTTCATGCCGATCTGGGAAAAGCCATGCTTAGTATTAATGCCGTTAAAGGATTTGATATTGGTTCGGGATTTGAATCTGTTTTGCGAAAAGGAAGTGAATTAAACGATTCATTTACTATAGAAAATCATTCGGTTCGAACCAAAACAAATCATAGTGGAGGTGTACAAGGTGGAATTAGTAATGGCGAAGATATTTATTTTAGGGTGGCTTTTAAGCCTGTTGCTTCAATAAAAAGTGAGCAAGAAAGTATCACCAAGCAGCTTGATAATGTAAAGTTTAGCATTGATGGTAGGCACGATTCATGTGTGGTACCTCGCGCAGTACCTATTGTTGAGGCAATGGCTGCTTTGGTTATTGTTGACCATTATCTAAGAAATGCTAGTTATAAAATGCAAGCTTTTTCCTAACTTTGTTGTTATAGTAAATAATTAGATTATCCTTTTTATACATGAAGAAATTATTATTGATCGCGTTTGTTTGCTTTGGTGTTCGCACACTTCAAGCCCAATTTGTTACTAAATGCGCCACAGACGAAATGTTTTTAGAAAGTTTGAAACAGTTTCCTGAACTAGCGAAAGAGCAACAACTTGCAGGTGAAATAGCTGCAAATACAGCTACTCAAACCAAGAAAAATACCGTAAGATATATTCCTGTTGTGTTTCATGTTTTGCATAAATATGGTTTAGAAAATATTTCTCAAACACAACTCAATGATGCCATACGGGTTTTAAACGAAGATTTTAGAAAAAAAGTGGGTACCAACGGAGGTAGTAGCACAGATCCATTAACCGCAGACATTGAAATAGAATTTAGGTTGGCTCAGTTTACGCCCAATGGATTGCCTACAAATGGAGTGAACAGAATTTACACTTTAAGTACTGATAATGCCAGAGATGCTCAGAAATCTGTAAGTTATTGGGATGCTAGAAAGTATTTTAATGTTTGGGTAGTTAATACCATCAACAACACAGGTGGTGCTCCTGGATCTATTGTTTTAGGATATGCCCAATTTCCTTTTCAAATTAATTCTCAAACCAGCACAGATGGCGTGATGATGAGGGCCGACCAAATGGGCGTAATTGAAAATGTAGATTTATCTCAACAAGGTAGAACATTTACGCACGAAGCAGGACATTGGGTAGGTTTATATCATCCCTTCCAAGGAGGTTGCGTAGGCAATACCAGTTCAAATTGTTTGTCTCAAGGAGATCAAGTATGCGATACACCGCCTGTTTCTACTGCCACTACAGGTTGTCCGAGTGCTAGAAACTCATGTTCGAATGATGTACCTAATTTGCCAGATTTGGTGAAAAATTATATGGATTATGCAGACGGAAATTGCATGAATATGTTTACGGCAGGTCAGAAAGCCAGGATTAATTCCATAATGCCTAGTTTTAGATCGAATATTTATAGTACAACTAATTTAAATTCGGCAGGCATAAATGCGGATGGATCATACAGAACGCTTACTCCATCCAATATTAAAGCACCATATTATTTTGGCTATGATGTTAGCAGTTTGGCTGGAACAGGATGGATACAAGAGAATTATATGTGCCCAGGTGATAGTGGTTGGCAAATTACTAACAGTGTGAGTTTGGTTGGTTCAGGGTGTATGGCTGCAATGAATTTAAAAACATGGAGAACAAACGTAAGAAATGCATTTGTTTCTCCGAACATAGATATTAGTGCGTTACAAAATCCAAGCCTTAGTTTTTATTGTTCATATGCAAGAAGAAGCACAGCTAGTGGCGATAGATTAAGAATATTTATTTCAGATAATTTTGGCCGAACCGAGGTATTGACAAGGACGATTTTATCGGCAGAATTAGCAAGTGGTCCAACATCTACAACTGCATTTGTGCCAAATACAAGTGAATGGAAAAAGTATACGATTGATTTAACACCTTATAAATCATATACCAATTTAAGAGTGAGATTTGAATTGCAGTCGCTGCGCGGAAATAATATTTACATTGATGAATTTAAAGTGGATGAACCAACCAGTTTAGGAGAGCAATTAAAAAGTGAAATGAATTTTACTTTATTTCCAAATCCAAGTCGAGGAATTAGTAAATTAAGCTTTACGAATTCAAAAAATCAGTTGTTTGAAATTGGAATAATAGATATTCAAGGAAAAAAAATAAAAGAAATTTTTTCTGGAGAATTAAGTGAAGGAGTTAAAGAAATGGATATCGACTTAAAAGACTTATATTCAGGTTTTTATTTGGTGTCTGTTAAGACTGAAAATGGAATGTTTGTGCACAAAATTTGGCTTGAATAAACCTGTATTCTAAACGTAAAAAGCCGCTTATATGCGGCTTTTTGTTTTTTTTAAGAAATTGAATTCAGATATTGTGCCCGTTATTTGTAAGGTTTTATTGCAAATACATAGATTTTAAAAGTGAGAAAAAGTAAAGATGAGTAAGAACCTTGTAATTGTTGAGTCGCCTGCTAAGGCAAAAACCATAGAGAAGTTTTTAGGAAGCGATTATACTGTTAAAAGCTGCTTTGGACACATACGTGATTTGGCCAAAGGAGATGATGCCATCAACGTTAAAGGCGATTTTTCTCCAACTTATGAAGTTAACGATGATAAAAAAGCCATTGTAGCTGAATTGAAAAAATTATCTAAGGAAGCCAATATGGTTTGGTTAGCTTCCGATGAGGACAGAGAGGGGGAGGCAATTAGTTGGCATTTGAGCGAAGTTTTAAAATTAGATGATAAAAAAACAAAAAGAATTGTATTTCATGAGATAACTAAGCCAGCTATTTTAAAAGCAATTGAAAATCCAAGAGGAATAGATAAGAACTTAGTTGATGCGCAGCAGGCCAGGCGTGTATTGGATAGATTGGTAGGATTTGAATTGTCTCCCGTTTTATGGCGGAAGGTGAAGTCGAATTTAAGTGCGGGTAGGGTTCAATCTGTTGCAGTTAGGTTAATAGTAGATAGAGAACGAGAAATTAATTTGTTTAATTACAATTCAGCGTTTCGGGTAGTTGCTATTTTTAATGTAGCAGGTAAGCAAATGGAGGCTGAATTGGGTAAACGATTTGAAACAGAAAAAGAAGCCCAAGCATTTTTAGAGACCTGTAAGCATGCAACTTTTACCATAAAGAATTTAGAGGTGAAGCCAAGTGAAAAGTCTCCAGCACCACCATTTACTACCTCTACGTTGCAACAAGAGGCTAGCAGAAAAATGGGATATGGTGTGAGCACCACCATGAGTATAGCACAAAAGTTATATGAACATGGATTGATCACTTACATGAGAACTGATAGTGTAAACCTATCTGAAATGGCTATTGCAAGTGCTAAAAATTATATCAGCGAAAATTTTGGAGAAAAGTATAGCAGACCCATGCGTTATACTACCAAGAATGATAGTGCGCAGGAAGCACACGAAGCAATAAGGCCCACCTATTTTGAAAATGTTGAGATAGACGGAACGCCTCAAGAAAAAAGGTTGTATGATTTAATCTACAAGCGTGCAATAGCCTCTCAAATGGCCAAAGCACAAATAGAAAAAACAGTTGCAACCATTACCATTTCTGGCATTTCAGAGCAGTTAGTAGCCACTGGTGAAGTGCTAAAATTTGATGGATTTCTAAAGGTTTATTTAGAAAGTACAGATGATGATACCGAAGATGAAGGTAGTAAAATGTTACCACCATTGAAAATTGGTGAATCATTAAATTTGATACAAATTCAAGCAACCGAAAAATTCACTAGACCATCCGCAAGATATACTGAAGCTAGTTTAGTAAAGCGTTTAGAAGAGTTGGGAATAGGAAGACCTTCCACCTATGCGCCAACTATTTCAACTATTCAAAAACGTGGATATGTAGTGAAAGAGGATAGGGAAGGCAAGGAGCGTAATTTTGTTCAAATTACTTTAAAAAACAACGATATTCAACGTCAGGAAAAGCAAGAGAAATTTGCTAGTGAAAAATCAAAACTTTTTCCGAGTGACATTGGAATGATTGTTACAGATTTTTTAAGTAAACACTTTGAACAGATCATGGATTTTGGTTTTACTGCATCTGTAGAAGAGGAGTTTGATAAAATTGCTAGGGGTCAATTGGTTTGGAATAAAATGATTGAAAAGTTTTATGGTCCATTTCATGCCACGGTAACAAACACAAGCGAGCATGCAGAGAGGCAAAATGCAGAGCGCAATTTAGGCTTCGACCCAGAAAGTGGAAAACCTGTTTTTGTGAAATTAGGGAGATATGGTCCGTTTGCACAAATCGGAGAAAATAGTGATGATGAGACCCAGAAACCAAGATATGCAAGTTTAAGAGCAGGGCAATTAACTGAAACGATTACCCTAACAGATGCATTAGAATTATTTAAGTTGCCTCGTTTAGTTGGTAATTTTGAAGGAAAAGATATCAAAGCCGCTATAGGAAGATTTGGGCCTTATTTGGTCCATAACAGTAAGTTTGTTAGTATCCCTAAAACGGATGATGTTTTTGCTATAGATGAAGCACGCGCTATTGAGTTAATTGAAGGTAAAAGAATAGCTGATGCCAATAAGCTTTTGAAATCTTTTGATGAGGATCCTGAAGTGAAAATTTTAAATGGTCGCTGGGGCCCATATATTTCAAAGGGTAAAGGGAATTATAAGTTATCCAAAACACAGAAGTTGGACGAATTAACTTTTGCAATGGTTTCAGAAATAATTGAAGCAGAAGAAAAAACCAGTGCTAAGAAAGTTCCTGCAAAAACTGTTGCTCCAAAGAAAACAGCGGCTCCTAAAAAGGCAATAGCAGCTAAAAAAGTAGCAGTTAAAAAGTTGCCAATTAAAAAAGCAAAAACATAAGTTTAGATATAAATTTAACATAGCCAAAAATATGAATGATTCTGAATTAAGATCTTTGGTTGCTTTGTTAGATGATGATGATCCAGATGTTTTGCAGCACATTGAACAAAAATTATTGTCATTGGGCAGCACAGTTATTCCATTTTTGGAGGAGGAATGGGGAGAGTTAAAGGATATTTATCACCAGCAGCGCTTGGAGAATATCATTCATCAATTACAATTAAATGAACTGATTCAAGAATTTATTGATTGGCATTCAACCAAGGAGCAAGATTTACTTCATGGTGTCTACCTCATTTGCAAATACCGCTTTCCAGAATATTCTAAGCAACAACTCATAAATGCCATTGAAAAATTACGTTTAGATGTTTGGTTAGAGATGAACTTTGAAATGAGTCCGTATGATAAAGTTAGAATTATTAACTATATACTTTATCAAATTCATGGCTTTAAAGGGAATGTAGAAAACTATCATGATCCATCAAATTCTTTTATAAATCAGGTTTTAGAAACAAAAAAGGGAAATCCAATTTTGTTGTCAACCATTTATGTTTTAATTGCACAACGTTTGAATATTCCTATTTATGGAGTAAATTTACCTCAGCATTTTGTATTGGCTTATTTAGAAGAAATTGGCAGTAAACAAGTAGGGATGCGCTTTAACGATATTGAGGATATGCTTACAAATAGCGGTAAAATCTTATTTTATATCAATGCATTTAATGGCGGTTCGATATTTACAAAAACCAACTTAGAGCAATTCTTGCAACAAATTAATGTTTCTGCCCAACACAACTTTTTGGTTCCATGTTCCAATTTAGATATGGTGAAACGAATTTTAAGAAACTTAGCTTCATCATATCAAAAGCTAAATAAGCCTCATAAACAGAAGGAAGTGATGACAATATTATATACTCTAGGAGAGCCTCCAATGATAAATTTTCAAGGGATGGGCGACCAAAGTAGTGATTTATAAAATGAAATTAACTTATCCATATACACATTATTATGTTGGGATTTTGATCTTTTTAATAGGTCTAGTTCAATCACTGAAAGCCCAACATACGTATATCCCAAACGGAGGTATAAGTCAGCATATTCTTGATAGGTTAGAGATAAAATCGGGGGAGTTAGCCAATCCCTATTTTCATAGTGCTGGAAAAAGCTATAGAAGAAAAGCAATTGCTACTTATATTGATAGCTTTCCTGCCGCTAAAGTTGGGTTATCTTCTGTTGATTATTTTAATATGGATTATCTTATTACGGATAATTTTGAATGGAGTAATAGGCAAATTGGAATTAATAGAAAAGGTCTTGTTAAATCATTCTATAAGCATAAAGCAGCCTTATATCATGCCAGTATTCCAGATTTCAACCTCATCGTAAATCCAGTTTTATATTACCAAGTTTCTACAGATAAATGGAATGGACAAAACGCATTGATAAATAACCGTGGAGTAGAAATTAGAGGTAATGTAGGTGATAAAATTGGTTTTTATACCAGTATTAGTGATGAAATTTTGAAGCCATATAGTTGGGTGGGCGAGTATTATGCAAGAGATACTACACTTTTGTATGCCAATTTTGTTAAGTCGTACGATACATATTTAGGATATTTTTTGTCTAACGCATATGTTACCGGTTCACTAAATAAATACATGGATTTGCAATTTGGCCATTATCGAAATTTTATTGGCGATGGGTATAGGAGCTTTATTTTGGGTGATATGCATCCAGAATATTTATCTATGCGATTAAATACCCGAATTTGGAAAATGAATTATACCAATATTTGGGCAGAGTTACGAGATCCAATAGCAAGATCTTATGCTGCGCAACCTAGGCATTATATGGCAACGCATCATTTGAGTTTAAATATAGGGAAGAACTTTAATATAGGCTTATTTGAGACGATATTATTTCAAAGAGACAGTGGGCATGCCAGAAGTGGTTTTGATCCCAATTATTTAAATCCAGTTATTTTTTATAAATCTGTTGAAAATGGTTTAAATAGCACAGATAAGGCAATTATAGGTGTAAATTATAAATATAATTTTTTACGTCATTTTTCACTTTATGGGCAGCTTGTAATATCCGAATTTGTGTTAAACCAATTGGTTAACGATAGTGGATGGATGCATAATAAATATGCGGTTCAAACCGGAATAAAATATGTGGATGTGTTAGGAATAAAAAATTTGGATCTTCAAGCAGAATATAATTTGGCTCGACCATTTCAATATACAAGCTATAATTCGGCACAGTCTTTCAGTAATTTCAGGCAATTTATGGCACATCCATTGGGTGCTAATTTTTTTGAAGGAGTTGTGATCGTGAGATACCAGCCTAGTAACCGACTGCATGTTCTGGCTAAATGTATAATGGCTAAATATGGCAATGATACAAATGGTAGCAATTTTGGAAAAGACCCGAGGTTAAGTTATAGAACGCATTCTTCAGGTTTGTATGGGAATTTTATTGGGCAGGGTGTATCAACTACTTTGTTTATGGCTGATTTAACGGCAAGCTATATGGCCTATCATAATTTGTTTGTTGATTTTAAAATAGGAATGCGAACTACTGAATCAGTTTTAAAACAGTTTATTACTGAAACATCTTATTTTACCTTAGGAATACGACTCAATATTAATCAAAGGAATTACGATTTTTAGGTGCTTACTTGTATTTAATTTGCTTCATAATGAAGCTATTAGAGTTGAATTTTTAAGCATAAATGTATATTAGTGGTGGAAGGCCTATTTTTGCAGCCCTAATATTTATAAAATTGACCCTAATAAAATCTATATCCGGCATAAGAGGAACCATTGGCGGTAAAGCTGGTGATGCGCTCACTCCAACTGATATTGTTAAATACACAGGAGCTTTTGGCTATCTCATGAAACAAAATCAGACTAACTGCAAAATAGTGGTTGGTAGAGATGCAAGAATTTCAGGAGAAATGGTAAATTATTTGGTATGTGGTACCTTAATGGGTTTAGGCATTGATGTAATAGATCTTGGTTTAAGCACTACGCCAACTGTTGAAATGGCAGTTGAAATGGAATCGGCCCAAGGTGGAATTATTTTAACAGCAAGCCATAATCCAAAACAATGGAATGCATTAAAGCTATTGAATAACCGTGGCGAATTTATTTCAGATGAAATTGGAAGAGAGGTGCTTTCTATCGCTGAAAGTGATAAAATTGAATTTGCAGAGGTAGAAAAATTAGGGAAAAGAACAGAAGATCATTCTTATATCGAAAAGCATATCAATGCAATTTTAAATATTGATTTAGTAGATGTTGAAGCCATTAAGGCCAAAAAGTTTAAAGTAGTTGTAGATGCAGTTAATTCAACGGGTGGAATAGCTGTTCCCCAATTATTGAGGGCTTTAGGAGTTGATGATATTATAGAAATATATTGCACACCAGACGGGAAATTCCCTCATAATCCAGAACCTTTGCCAGAAAATTTAACAGCCATTGCTGGTGAGGTAAAAAGAAATCATGCCGATCTTGGAATTGTAGTTGATCCTGATGTGGACAGACTTGCATTAATAAGTGAAGATGGAAGTATGTTTGGTGAAGAATATACCTTGGTTTCAATAGCAGATTATGTGCTCAAAAATTCTAGCGAAGAGAAATTGGCTTCTTTAGGATACAAAAGAAATGCTGTCTCTAATTTATCTTCTACGCGTGCGCTTCGAGATATTACTGAAAAACATGGTGGAAATTATTCTGCCAGTGCGGTAGGTGAGGTAAATGTAGTGAAAATGATGAAAGACACTCAATCTGTAATAGGAGGTGAGGGTAATGGTGGAATTATTTTTCCTGAATTACATTATGGAAGAGATTCATTGGTGGGAATTGCCTTGTTTTTGTCGCACTTAGCTAAGTATGGCAAGATTTGTTCTATGCTCAGAGCAAGTTATCCAGATTATACGATTGCTAAGAAGAAGATTGAACTTACCCCTGAAATTGATATAGACCGTTTATTGTTGCAAGTGAGAGAAAAATACAAAAAGCAGCCTATTAATGAAGTAGATGGATTAAAAATAGAATTTGATAAAGAATGGGTTCATTTAAGAAAATCAAATACTGAACCAATCATTAGGATTTATGCTGAGAGTCAGAGTGAAACTACAGCTAATAATTTAGCTGAAAAGTTGATTTCAGATATGAAGCAATTCATAAAATCATAAATTGGCAATTGATTGATAGACCAAGAACTAATAAAATAAAAACAACAAACCATGGCATTACAATGTGGGATAGTAGGATTACCCAATGTAGGTAAATCAACCTTATTTAATTGTTTAAGCAACGCGAAAGCCCAAGCTGCGAATTTTCCATTTTGTACCATTGAGCCAAATGTTGGGGTTATTACAGTACCAGATAGTAGATTAAATAAAATTGCTGAATTGGTAAAACCAAACAAAATGGTTCCTACCACCATCGAAATTGTGGACATTGCAGGTTTGGTTAAGGGGGCAAGTAAAGGAGAGGGATTGGGAAATCAGTTCTTAGGAAATATTCGTGAAACTGATGCCATAATACATGTATTAAGATGTTTTGAAAATGACAATATCATTCATGTGGATGGCAGTGTTAATCCCCTTCGCGATAAAGATGTAATTGATACCGAACTACAATTAAAGGACATAGACTCTATTGAAAAGAAGCTCATGAAAACGAGTCGCGCCGCTAAAACCGGTGATAAAGAGGCCTTAAAAACAGAGCTTGTGCTTAACAAATTTAAATCACATTTAGAAAACGGTTTAAATGCACGCACCTTGCAAGCAAACGAAGATGAGTTAGAAATGGTGGCAGATTTATGTTTGCTAACCTTAAAGCCTGTTATGTATGTTTGTAATGTAGATGAAGGCAGTGTAATAAGTGGCAACGAGCATGTAGAGAAAGTTAAAGAAGCGGTAAAAGATGAAAACGCACAAGTTATTGTGATTAGTGCTGCAATAGAAGCTGATATTGCACAGCTTGAATCATATGAAGACCGTATGGCATTTTTAAATGATTTAGGTTTATCCGAGTCTGGTGTTGCCAAATTAATACACGCAGCGTATAGTTTGCTTAATTTAATAACCTATTTTACAGCTGGTGTGCAAGAGGTAAGGGCATGGACTATCCACAAAGGAGATAAAGCTCCTCAAGCAGCTGGTGTTATTCATACCGATTTTGAAAGAGGGTTTATTAAAGCTGAAGTCATTCACTTAAATGATTATTTACATTATGGTAGTGAATCTGCCTGCCGAGAAGCTGGTAAGTTAAGCATGGAAGGTAAGGAGTATGTTGTGGTAGATGGAGATGTTATGCATTTTAAATTTAATGTATAATGATTATTAAATTAGGTGATAAAGTAAGATTCCTGAATGAGAATATGGAGGGAATTGTCACCTCATTTAAGGGTAATAACCAAATTGGAGTTACCATCGAAAGTGATTTTGAAATTCCAGTTTTAATCAGTGAAGTGGTTAAGATCAAGTTTGATGAAAAAGCTGGAAATAACCCTGAACCTAATGTAGTTAAAACATTTAAAGTAGGTAATTCAAACCCTTTAGGTGTATTTTTAGCCTTCGAGCGTATTGGAGATACTCAGCTAGATTTGCATGTGCACAATAATTTAGCCGATGAAATTATTGTATTGTTTTATCATAAACTTCAGGGTGTATATCATCTGAAAAAACAATTACAATTATCTAGAGAAGATACTTCAGTTATTGGTCAAACAAGCCTAAATCAATTTGAGCAATGGCCAAACTTTTATTTTGTAGTTATTCCCATAGAGCAAACAAGTGTAAAAGCAGTTACTAGTATTAATAACGAATTTACTTTTAATGCAAAAACCTTTCATGCTTATTGGAAACATTGTTTCTTTTTAAGTAAACAAGCCTATGTGTTTAATATTGATGCGCCCATTGAAAAGTTAAATTTGCAGGCCTTAAAGGAAAAAGATTTTTCAGAAAAGTCTACACCGATTCAAATAGATTTGAAAGCCAAACCGAATCAAACCATTGATTTGCATTATGAGGCCTTGCAAGCCAATGGATATGGCTCATCCAATGACATAACTACCCTTCAAATGGATGTTTTTAGGCAAACTTTAGAGGCGGCATTTATTCATAGGGTTCCAGAAATGGTATATATTCATGGTGTTGGAAATGCCTATCTAAAGAATAAGATTCGAACCTATTTAGCCAAACACCCAGAAATTGTTTTTTCATTTGAAGATGCAGATGGACTAAATTTTGGCAATGGGGCTACTTTGGTTTTCTTGAAATAAAAGGTTCTGTGTTGATTGTTATGAGCGCCTAGATTTTCCAGATTTATTTTTATTGGCATACGTTTTTACGTTTTTGGGTTTATTGGATCCACCCGTGGGTTTAAATTTACGGGTTTGTTGTCCTTTTTTTTGTGCAGATTTTGTAGCGGGTTTCTTCTCTATCGTGTTTCCCTGTTTTGTATTTTGTGTTTTGGTTTTAAGCTTTGCCTCATTTTTTCTATCGGTTGAATCAGATTTTTCAATAAGTTTATACAGTTCTTCCTTTTCACCCTTTGTTAAATCACGCCAGTCTCCAAGTTGAATTCCTTTTAGACTGATGTGCATAATCCTAATCCGTTCTAGCTTAATTACTTCATAGCCAAAATGCTCACACATTCTGCGTATTTGTCTGTTTAAACCTTGAACTAAAATAATTTTAAAAACGAAGGGACTTTCTTGAATAATTCTACATTTTTTTGTTTGAACACCAAGCATTGGTACTCCCTCCATCATACCCTTTATTACTGCTTCGGTGAGTGGTTTATTAACCGTAACGATATATTCTTTCTCATGGTTATTTCCCGCACGTAAAATTTTATTGACTAAATCTCCATTATTTGTAAGAAGTATAAGTCCTTGAGAGTCTTTATCTAATCTACCAATAGGGAATATTCGTTTGCTGTGATTTACAAATTGTACAATATTATTTCGCACAGCAGCTTCGGTGGTAGAGGTAACTCCAGTAGGTTTATTTAATGCAATAATAATACTATCTTCTCCTGCACGCGGCTCCAATTCATGTCCGTTTACCCGTACCTGGTCGCCAACTTTTACTTGATCGCCAATTTTGGCCCTTTTACCATTGATAAATACATGTCCGTTTTCTATGAACTTATCTGCTTCTCTACGAGAGCAAATTCCACTATCACTGATAAATTTATTTAATCTTATGGCGCCAGAATTTTGCATGCATTTTTTTAGGCAAGATACATAATTTGTTCTGTAGGGAAGAAATTTTTACGCACTTATAACGTTGTTAGTTTGTTTAAATTTCTTAAAAATCAATTCACTTAGTTAACTTTGTATCATGAAAATAATTAAATATTCTGTTTTAGTTTTAGTAGTATTATTACTTGCCTTGCTAATAACTCCCTACTTTTTTAAAGGGAAAATTGTTGGTTTAATTAAGAATCAGATAAATTCACATCTTCACGCAAAAGTTTATTTTAATGATGATGTGTCGCTAAGTTTAATCAAAGACTTTCCTTCAATGTATTTGAATATTAAAGACTTATCTGTTGCTGGAATAAGTGAATTTGAAGGTGATACTTTACTTTCTGCTAAGAATTTTTCCATTTCTCTCAATCTCATGAGTGTGATTAAGGGCGAAGAGATGATTATTAAAAAAATACGTTTGGATCAGCCCAGAATTAAAGCATTGGTATTAAAAAATGGGAAAGTGAATTGGGATATTACCAAAACTGATTCCAATGTTACGAATGTGTCTGCTGATACCGCAAGTTCGCCATTTAATGTAAAGTTAAAATCATTGGAGATTGTTGATGCCTATATTTATTACAATGATGAGGCAGGAAATATGACTAGTGAATTGGAACATTTTAATTATACCTTATCTGGTGATTTTTCTGAAAAGTTATTTGAGATGAAAAACACGGTAGATATTGGTTCATTAACTGTTGGTTTAGAGGGTATAAATTATTTAAACAAAGTACGCTGTACAGCAAATGCTTTAATTGATGCAGATATGAACCAATTTGCATTTACTTTTAAAGAAAATGTTTTTACCTTAAATGATTTACAATTTGCCTTTAACGGAACTTTTGCAATGCCTGGTAATGATATGCGTATGGATATTACCTATGCAGCAAAGCAAAATGAATTTAAAAACTTTTTATCTTTAATACCTGCTTTGTATGCCAATGATTTTAAAGATATGCAAGCAAAAGGTAAATTAGCATTTTCTGGTCATGTAAAAGGAATATACAACGAAAATCAAATACCTGCATTTGGGTTAAAATTGGGTATTGAAAATGGTTGGTTTAAATATACTTCTTTACCAATTCCGGTAGAAAATGTGCAAATGGATTTAAATATTTTTAACCCAGATGGCAATTTGGATCATACTGTAATTGATTTAAAAATGTTGCATTTTGATATTGCTAAAGATCCATTTGATGCTCGGTTCATAGTGAAAACGCCAATGTCTGACCCCTATATAGATGCTATGGCCAAAGGCATATTAAATTTAAATAACATGGCCAAATTGGCCCCATTACCTGCAGATACTAAATTGAAAGGAATTATTCGTTCTGATTGGAATATCAAAGGGAATTTGAGCAGTATTGAAAAAGCAGATTATACGCGTTTTACTGCTTCAGGCAATTTAATTTGCGAGCAACTATTTTATGCTGCACCTGATTTGCCTAAACCTTTTGAATTAGCGGTGGGTAATTTTGGATTGTCGCCAAAAGCTATTCTGATGAGAGCCTTTGATGCAAAAATAGGCGGGAGTGATTTGCATATGGAGGGCGAGATAAGTAATTATTTATCTTACTACTTTGATAAAGGATCTCTGAAAGGTAGGTTAAATGTTGGGAGTACATTATTTGATGCCAATGCCTTTATGGCTGAAGAAAATGCAAATGCAGAGCAGGTAGCCACAGATACAGCGCAAATGGCAATCGTTGAAGTGCCTGCAAATATTGAATTTGTTTTAAGCAGTAGAATTGATAAATTGTTGTATACCAATTTGAAAATTGAGAATTTTATTGGAAATATTGAGGTAAAAGACCAACAATTAACTTTTCAAAACATTGCAATGAATCTATTGGGTTCAAACATGAAAATGAAAGGTTTTTATGAAACCAGGAATCCTAAGAAACCAACTGTAGATATAGATTTTAGTTTGGTGAATTTAGATATTCAGCAAGCATTTAAAACTTTTAATACAGTTCAAAAGCTTGCGCCTGCAGCAGAACATGTTTTTGGATTGTTTAATGCCGATTTTACTATGCAAACTGCGCTTACGTCTAATATGCAACCTAATGTTGACATACTTTATGTTGCTGGAAATTTGTCTATTCCTTATGCCGAGCTAAAGGATAGTAAGACATTGAATATGGTTTCAGATTTTATTCAAAAGCCAGAATACAAAACCATTACTATGAAAAATTCGGCTATTGCCTTTATTGTTGAAAAAGGTAGAATCAATACGAAGCCTTTTGAGGTAAAATTAGGCAATCAAACGATGAAAATAGGAGGGTCTACTGGATTAGATCAAACCATCAATTACACAGGAACGCTCGAGGTGCCAAGAGAAGATTTGGGAGCTGCAGATAAAGCCATGAGTGATGCGTTAAATCAATTAAATCAAAAAAGTGGAATACGTGTAAAAATGAATGAAACCTTGCCATTACAGGTTAATATTGGTGGAACGTTTTCTGCACCAATTATTACCAATAACTTAGCTGAACTGGTAAAAAGTGAGCTAGGTTCTTTAGGCGGTCAACTAAAAGATGAAACCCTACGTATGAAACAAGAAGCCCTCGATAAAGCTAAAGCCGAAGCTGAAAAGTTGAAAAATGAAGGGATTAGGATGAAAAACGAAGCTGAAGCCAAAGCACGCGCTGAAGCAGATAAAATACGAAGAGAAACAGAAGCAAAACTTAGGGCAGAGTCAGATAAACTTAAAAAAGAAGCAGAGGAAAAAGCGAAAGCAGAAGCCAATAAACTTAAAAAGCAAGCGGAAGAGGAAGCCAAAAAACGCCTGAAAGGATTACTTAAATAGTGTTTTTTTTTCTTGCTGAGTTCGTTTCATTATTCCATAAGCTGCAGCGCTGCCTATCAGGGAGGAAATTCCTCCATCTATTGGCACCGCATCTTGACTTGTTTCATCATTAACATCATCTTCAAATGTTTTTTGTGCTGTACTTTTATGCCTAAAAGTTAAAATAAATAACAGCATAATTAGGGTTTTGTGTTTCATAGCTAAGGGGTATTTATTCAATCATTATTTTATAACTCAAGGCATACTTATCGGTTTGTAAGCTCAAAATAAAAAGGCCTGAACCGATACCGCTGCAATCTATTTTTTTGGTGTCAGGCAATTCTCCCTCTAAGAGAATTTGTCCTTGTACATTTGAAATCACATAGTTTATAGACTGGTTTTGGTACTGTGATGTGCTTAGTTGAAATAGTCCATTACTTGGGTTTGGGTATATGGTAAAACTTGGCAAAATAGTATGCGCTACCTTATTATTTAGGCCAATTGCTTTGGATAATAAAAACCTGTTTTCATCCATGCTGGCTTTATCTTGAGAAATATCAAATTCATATTGTGTAAAGGTGTCTAGTAGAATTTCTTTCCCTAAATATTGATCTATTAGTCGCCAGTACTTCTCAAAATTATTATTTGTATGTATTTTAAATTGGTAAGATTTGATCTCTGTATGGGTAAGCTTTAACGGAATTGTATTGGGTATTTGTGTTTGACTAATTGCCATAATAGAATAGGTATTATTTAAACTATCTACACTATATAATGAGGTTCCTGGATTCATCCATTTTTCTGAATCGTACAGGTCTATTAATGGTTTTGCATCTGTATGTGTGCAGATAAAAACCGCATCTGTTAAGATACTATCGTGTTCATATAATTTTATGCGCATATTGGCTAATGTATTTTTTCCTAAAATCAGACTACCCTCATTGGCTGCAGTTTTATCAGATTCTTTAATTGTTATACTTGGATTGCTTCCAGTTGTTTTGATCATAAATGCAGCGCCAGATGAGATGATTGCATTTACATTTCCATCTGAGCTGCTCTGACCAATTGCATTATAACTTACATATGCGCCTTTATTATTGCTTCCACCTTGCGCTCGCCAAGTATAATAGGTGCTCGAAATTTGATTTTTACTCACTAAATTCCAGTTTATTGCTGATGGGAAAGGATTTCCCAGTAGACTTATTCCACCTATGCTATCGCTGATAGATGGATTACTGCTACTTGTATAGGTTTTATCTCCTGTTTGATGAAAACCTGTAGCATTTAAAACACAGGCATTTGGTATGGCATTATTGCTATACAAATTTATATTTCTATTGCCTCTAATTAAGATACGATAACCAGCGCCTTGCATTAAATCTTGGGTGAGTGTATTGGTGAAGGGTTGCCAATTTTGGCTTTGGGCATGAAGTGTGAAAATTGATGCATTTTTACTTGCTGTAGAATCAAATCCTGGTCCGTTACCTGTTATATGTGTCTGTTGTTGCCAGGCATTGCTTAACCCATTATCTGTATTTACTGGGGTGCTTAAAAACCTAAATGCCCGCCTCGCTGGAATAAATTTTTGAACAGAAATTTTACCAATAAGCAATGCACCTACTCCCAAAGTAGCCAGTCTGGCTGAACCAAATTCGTTGGAAAGAAAGGTTAACTGATGACCCGTATTTAATTGCGAATTATTCCCTAAAATAAGCGTTCCTGGGTTAATTCCTGCCTGTAATTTGACAGGAGACCCAATAGTTAAACTCGCATTTTCATGTAATTGAATGGTTTTAAATTCGCATTGAAGGCTATCAAAAATAATAGATCCAGCTGATTTATAAATGTGTAAACCTGCTCCATTAAATCCTGCAATTTTTCCGTTGCCACTCATGGTTCCGTGTAGGTGTAAATCTTTACCATTCAAACTAAGTTTTGCATGGTTGTTCATATGCAACTGATACATATGAATGCTTGAATCTGGCGAAAAATTACTCATAATCTTAACGTTGCTTCTTGCAGTTGGTGCGCCGTTTGTCCATGTGTTATTTGAATTCCAAACGCTAGTTCCTACAACATCTTCCCATGAAGTAGCTACCCTTAATTCATCTAACCGTCCTGTTATTGCTGTAAGTCCTTGACGAATACAAACAGAAACGATAGTACTTGGGTCTGTTCCTAAAAAGTCTTTATTGTTGGGTGTCCCTGCATCTATTTCTGTAGCCGTTGGTTCAGACAAAACCCACAAACTTACCGTATCGTTGGTGCTAGTGCCTGGTATAAAAGCGTATTTAATTACAATGAGATAATTTGAGTTAAAGTTATAATTCCCTTGGTATATAGCAGTAGCATTACTTTTACTGCATCCAATTTGAAATTTGTTGAGTTGTTTTTTGATAAAAACCCGAGCAATATGGGTAGATGTGTTTAAATGAAAAAAGTAGTCTTCTGTGGCTAGCGAGTCTATATTTAGTAAAAATGATACATATACATTACCCGAATTTTGAGCTGTAAAAATTCTATTTACATCTTCTCTGCTGCCAGCTCCACCTGTGAATCTCAAACATCCTCCACTGCTATTGGGTAAACCTGTAGGAGCTATTAATCCTGTTGGTTCAAATCGCACCACATTATTTCCTGCAGCTCTATGCGCACTCCACCATGAACTCAAAGAATCTAAACTCCCACCGAATGTTCCATAATTAAAAGGTTCATAAGTTAATTGAGCCTGAGTATAATTGGAAAAGACAATACACAAAAATAACAGGCCTATAGGTGCCGAATTGCGGGGTGTTGGGGTTTGCATAGGATATTTGAATTACCTTTCAAATAAACTTGCTCTTGAAATTTATTACAAGTTTTTACCTCAACTCCAATCCAGTTAACTGGATAAATTTTATAAAGTTTCAGCTAGCCATTCAAAAAATACGCGTTGCCATAGCACACTATTTTGGGGTTTTACTACCCAATGATTTTCATCAGGAAAGTATAAAAATTTACTTTTTATGCCTTTCATCTGTGCTGCTGTAAAGGCCTCCATTCCTTGGTTTAATGGAACCCTGTAGTCTTTTTCATTATGAATAACCAATATAGGCGTATCCCAATTCTTCACGAACTTATGAGGTGAGGCGTCGAAGTTATTTGGTGATATTTTCTGATCCCAATATGGTCCGCCATTATCATGGTTTGCGAAGAACATTTCTTCGGTAGAACCATACCAACTTTCCATATTAAACATGCCACAATGTGAAATAAATGATTTAAATCTTTTATTGTGATTTCCGGCTAACCAATATACACTATATCCACCAAAACTTGCACCAACAGCACCCAATCTGGTTTTATCTACATATGTTTCACTTGCCACATCGTCGATGGCACTTAAATAATCTTTCATGCATTGCCCGCCATAATCATTCGTTATCGCATTGTTCCATTCGCTGCCAAAACCAGGCAAGCCTCTGCGGTTAGGTGCAACCACTATATATCCATTTGCCGCCATCAATTGGAAATTCCAACGGTAACTAAAAAATTGCGAAACCGGACTCTGCGGGCCACCTTGACAATATAATAGGGTTGGATATTTTTTGCTTGGATCAAAATTTGGCGGGTAAATAACCCAAACCAACATGTCTTTTTGATCTGTTGTTTTAACCATTCTTTTCTCTACTTTACCCATTTTGGTTTGATCCAAAATTGTTTTGTTGACATAGGTAAATTGCATAGTGTTTTTTGAACTTAAATCAACTTTAAACAATTCTGTAGGCATGCTGATAGTCATTTTTGAGGCAAGCAACCAGGGCTTTTTTCCCGGAATTAATGCTATACCAGTATAATCATGTAATCCTTCTGTATGAACCAAAACGCGACTCACACTTTTGAGCATAGGATTAAAGATTGCAATTTGTTTGGTTGCATTGATAACTGTGGTGAAGGCAATTTGTAAGTTATTAACCCAAACAAAGTTCTCAATGGTATAATCAAATTGGTGGGTTAGCGGGGTGATTTTAGGTAACATATACAAGGCCACCTGTTTATTTCCATCGCCGGGAGTACTTAGTTTTGGCGCATTAAAATCGAACATAACAAGGGTATTTCTATCACTTTCGTTTCCTGGTTCAGCCATGCTAAGCCAAGCAATTTTACTGCCATCTGGAGAAAATTGAGGGTTTTTATCATAACCTTGATTGGCTTCAGAAATATTTTTGGTAACCTGTGTGTTTAGATCATAAACGTAAATATCACTATTGGTAGAAATTGCATCTTGGGTGCCATTCATCTTTTTACAATCGTAGGCAATTTTGCTACCATCCATACTCCAGTTAAATTCATCATCATCTCCATGAGGGGGAATGGGACAATCAAATCTTTCACCTTCCATTAGGTCTTTCGGATTTCCAATGAGTTTGCCATTTTCAAAATTTTGAATAAATAAATGACTGTAGGCATAATCATGCCAGGCATCCCAATGACGATAGAATAATCCATCAATAATACGTGCATTGGTTTTCTCTAAATCTGTATATTTTTCTTTTACCTCTAGGTCGAGTTTAACATCCATCACCAAGGCGATGTGTTTCATTGTTGGTGAAAATTTGTAGCCATTTATTCCTCCTTTTACAAAGGTAATTTGTTGTTGATTTGTTCCGTTTAACTGGCAAGTATACAGTTGCACTTCACCACTTAAAGCGCTTAAATAAGAGATAAATTTCCCATCTGGTGTAAACCTGGCACCAAATGCATTAATGTCAGGATTAATAATTACTTGCGGGTTTCCACCTGCAATGCTTTGCGTAAAAATTTGGTTTGTTCCTTTATTTGCTTTTATGTCGTAATTTTTAACAGCATAAATAGCGGTTTTTCCATCGGGTGAAACACTATGCTCGCTAATTCTTCCAAATTGCCAAAGTGTTTCTATGTTCAGATTATTTTGTGCCATTGCAAAAAATGGAATAAATGTAAGTAATAGGAATTTTTTCATATAATTATGTATGTGAATAAAATGAGTGCATTCGGCTGATTTACAGCTATACGCGCGTGTTATGATGTTGAATAAATGAAATGTTATATAATATTTTTAATGAATTTAAAATATTTAAAAGGAGCATATTTAAATGGTAAATCTATTAACGTTGGCGTAAATACTACCGATTTAAAATGACTAAAGGTTTCAAAACTGCGTTTTCCGTGATAACTGCCTTGTCCGCTATTGCCTACACCGCCAAAAGGTAAATGATGATTTGAAACATGCATAATTGTATCGTTTATACAGGCGCCACCAGAAGATGTTTTATGCAATATTTCACGCGCAATCTCTGTCGACCCAAAATAGTATAATGCGAGTGGTTTTTCTCCATTATTTATATGTGTTAGTGGTTCATTAATATCTTCAAATGTTAACAAGGGCAGGAGAGGCCCAAAGATTTCTTCTTGCATAATTTCATCGCTTACCTTGATATTATCTAGCAGCGTTGGAGCAATAAACTTTTCTGATTCAGCGAGTTCTCCACCCATTCTAATTTGCCCATTTTGCATTAGGTTTTGGAGTCGAGCAAATGCTTTTGCATGGATAATTCTTGGATAAAAAGCGCTGTTTTTTAGGTCTGAACCAAACATGTTTGTTAGTGCAGTTTTAATTTCTTCTATTAGTTTTTCTTTAATTGAAATATGAACATACACGTAATCGGGTGCAATGCAGGTTTGGCCGGCATTGAGGGTTTTACCCCAAATAATTCTTTTTGCTGCTAATTTAATATCAGCACTTTTATCAACAATACACGGACTTTTCCCGCCTAACTCTAATACAACTGGCGTTAAAAATTCTGCCGCTGCTTTTGATACAATTTTACCAACTTGAGTGCTTCCCGTAAAAAAGATAATATCGAATCGTTGTTGTAATAATATTTGGTTTATTTCTATGCCACCTTCAAATAAAGATATATAGTTTTTAGGGAAGGTATCGGCAATGAGTTCTGCCATCACCGCGCTTGTTTTAGGTGCATCTGGAGATGGCTTCAAAACAACTGTACAACCTGCTGAAATGGCTCCTATAAGCGGACTCATTGTTAACTGAAATGGGTAATTCCAAGGAGAGATTATTAAAGCTAATCCAAGAGGCTCTGGATATAATTTACTTTGCGAAGGCCAGAGATAAATGGGTGTACTTACTCGTTTTGGTTTTGCCCAATTTTTTAGTTTTTTTATGTGGTAATTTATCTCTTGAATTACCAAACTAATTTCTGTTAAATAGGCCTCTTCATATGATTTGTGTAGGTCGTGCCAGAGCGCTTCAGTTATTATTTTTTCTCTGGAAATAATAGCCAACTTCAACGCGTTTAACTGTTCTATTCTAAATGGAATACTTTTAGATAGGTGACTCTTGAAAAAGTTTTTTTGAGCGTCTATTTGCGCAATAATTTCATCCTTTATCATTTTGTTTGTTGTTAGAGTCTATTATTGTTTTAAAAATTCATACTTTTCATAATCAATAAAATCTGCTACTTTAACATGTATAGATTTTACACTATTGTTACTAATGGTAAAAGGTAAAACCGCTACTCCGCAGGTAACATCGCTATAGGTACACAGAAAATTATTATTACCAATATGTTGCAAGGTTCCAATATTAGTTGGATGATTACTTAAGTACATTTTTAAAATCCCTTTCTCTAATTTTATTTGCATATTGCCATATAAACTATTGATATAGTTTCCTGTAAATTCAATGAGAGGGATATCAGTTTTAATTTTCTTTTTGGATAAACTCTCCAGACTATCTAATTCTTTTAAGTTTGCCATTTTACTTGGTAAACTTGCGTTAAAATATAATTCACTTACATTCCTATATGCCACATTTAAATAGGCCTCAATAATCTGTTTAACAAGTGCATCGTACAATGAATTTGCATCTGTATTGGTATAAACTAAAACGCCTAAATTTGCTTCTGGAATAAATTCTGTTTTGGTAACAAAACCGTTTGCGCCTCCGCTGTGCTCCCAAATGCGTTTTCCATGGTAATCATAACTAGACCATCCAAGTCCGTATGTTACAAAATGTTTGCTAGGGAATAACTTAGAACCAGCATCATTAACAATCATATTCGATTTTCTAGTTTCTTTTAAAACTGAGAAAGGAACCACCTCTTTGCCGTTAAATCTTCCACTATCTAATTGCATAAGTAGCCAATTCGCCATATCTGCAGCACAAGAATTAATGCTGGCAGAGGGTCCCATATTATCAATATTTGTTAAAGGCAATCGCACTAGGTTTTGTTTAACTAAAGTATGAGGGGTACAGGCATTTTTATCGGTGGCCATTGCCCGGTGCGTTGTGCTAGTTCTTTGCATTTGCAGTGGGTTAAAATAGGATTCTGTGATAAAATCATCCCAACTTTTACCTGTAACTATTGGTATTAATTCTCCAGCTGTGATATAGGCGGCGTTGCAATAACCATAATTGTACCTGAATTTATTTTTTGGTTTGGTTCGGGCCATACCTGAAATAATTTCTTGCCGACTTAATGTACTTCCCCAGTTTAAAAAATCTCCTTGAAAGGTTCCCAAACCAATGCGGTGACACAGTAAATCTCTAACAGTAGTTAATTGCCCACTCAGACTATCGTACAGCGTAAACTGTGGCATGTACTTTTTTACGCTTTCATCTAAGTTTATTTTTTTTTGCTGATGCAAGTGAGCCATCGCAGTGCCTGTAAAAGCTTTGCTGTTGGATGCAATTTGAAATAAAGTATAGGCATCAACAGGCTCTTTACTGACTATATCTTTTACCCCAAATCCTTTGGCAAGAACAACTTTACCGTCTTTCACTATAGCTACTGGCAAGCCTGGCACCTGCCATCTTTGCATTTCACGCTGAATATAACTATTTAATGAATCTGTTACAAAAGTAGGTTGTGCGTAGCTAGAGGTTGAAAAGATGAAATATACTAAAAAATAGCGTAATTTATTTCTCATACATTATTATTTAATTGATGCTAAATCTGGATTTTACTAACAATATTAAACCAAATATAGCACAAATTAAATTTTGCTATGTATTACAATGCAACTGCTTCTTTTCCATGAAATTCCATAAGTGGCAATTTCCAATTTCTTTCGCCAGTTCTAACCCGTGCTTGCAGAACATTTAAGATTGAATATAATCCGAAATAAGTGCGATTGATATATAAAGCATGTTGCGAACCTCTGCCTTCCTTAGAGTTTTTGAGTTCATCCATTTTACTTACCTCTTCACCCAAAGCATAAATTTGATCGATATAATCATTGTTGCCAAAATCAAATGTGTCTTCTAGGAATGGGGTAGCTAAAAGCCTAGTCATTCGCATGAAAGCATCAGTAATTTTCTCCTGAGTTACTACAGAATCTTTCTCATTAATAATTTCTTGTTGTAACATAATTCTTCTGATAACCCCAGGTTCTTCTAGTAATTCAGGGATTAATAAAGCGAAATAATTATGATAAAAATCTGCAGGGATTTCTTTAACACAACCAAAATCTATTACGCCCAACTCGCCGTTTGGCCTGAGTAAAAAATTTCCAGGGTGTGGATCGGCATGCACAGATTTTAAGGCATGCACTTGCATGTCATAAAAATCCCACATGGCCTGCCCAATTTTATTGCGATCTTCCTGACTTGGGTTTGTTTTTAGGAAATCATCCAAATGTAAACCATCCATCCAATCCATAGTTAACACCCTTTTACCAGATAATTCTGGGTAATATTGCGTGAAAAATAAATTAGGAATATGCTTACAGGCCTCTGAAATTTCAATAGAGCGCTGGTATTCTAATTCATAATCTGTTTCTTCTAACAGTTTTGATTCAACCTCTTTGATGTATTTTTCTAATTCCTTTTCGTTCATGCTTAACAAACGAAAGGCAATAGGCTTTACTATTTTTAAATCACTTTTAATACTATCCGCCACACCTGGGTACTGAATCTTTACTGCCAGTTTCTTCCCGTTTAGTGTGGCTTCGTGAACTTGCCCGATACTAGCAGCATTGCAGGCCTTCATATTAAATGTACTAAATAGTTGCTGTGGACTTTTCCCAAAATGTTTCGTAAAAGTTTGAACAATGAGCGGGCCAGAAAGTGGTGGCGCATTATATTGCGCCAATTGAAACTTGTTTGTGTATTGTCTAGGTAGAATGTTCTTCTCCATGCTCAACATTTGCGCTACTTTTAAAGCAGAGCCTTTCAGTTCGCTTAAAGCATTGTAAACATCTGTTGCGTTATCTTCATGTAATTCTTCTTTACTCAAATTTGGGTCAACCAATTTCTTGGAGTAATGCTTTATGTAATTACCTCCAATTTGAGCGCCAGTTTTTACAAAACGCATAGCCCTTTCTACCTTCGTAGAGGGGATTTTTGATTGTTCCATATTACCTATTTTGAAATAGAAATTTTCCGAAATTTAGCATAGAATCTAAGGCTGTTTGTCCCATTAAATCGAAAGCTAGATTTACAGATTTCTCTATCGCTTCATCACTTTTTTCAAAATTTGTGCTGTGATCATTTACCCAAAAATTGGTAATAAATACTAAGTTTAACCATTGCGAATCTGCATATTTGTCGCTTAAAAATTTGCGCTCAGTGATTTCGTTGGATTGCATTCCTTCATTCAGAATTCCTTGAGCAAATGAAATAAAATCCTCCTTTAAAGGTTTTAAAAATTCTGGAGTTTTGGGAACTGAAATCTGTTTTGTTTGAGATTTCCATTTGGCTACTACAAAACTTCTATGTTTTTTTAAAGATTCTATCCATGCGAAATAAAATGCTAAAAATTTTTCCCGTGCCGCATAGCCTGCGAACAGTTCAGATGATTCGATATTTTGTTTAACTTCTTTAAACCATTCTTGAAAAATGGACGCCTCAATTGCTTCTATGCTGGGAAAAAAGGTATAGAACTCTTGTTCAGTAATATTGAGCGACTTGGCAAAAACATACACATTTTTTGGTGCTTCATTTTGAGTAAGGTACATATCTATGTACTGTTCTATGATTTGATTTTTCATACTGCTTTTTTATTTACATAAACGGGCTTAGTATTAAAACCAATGCTATCCTTAAAAGTTTTAAACCAGTATTAATTAATAGCCTGAACCAAATAATCTTTACTTAAAGGCCCCACATTGAAAAGCAAATCGATAATTGACAAGTTAGGTTTGAATGTGAATTTTTCAGCAAATACTTGGTAATATTTTTTTTCAAATAACAATTCTTTATCAATATTGGGATTTTTAGCCTGAAAACTATTTCTAAAGTCGGCACCCATATTTAGTTGCCATTCATAAGTGTCTGTTATTTGAATCTCACAATCTACTTTTAATAGCTTAAAAATGAGTTGTATAAATGCAAGGTTCAGACCAAATAAATGATTCGAATCTTTGTTTAAATAAATGTTTTCGAAGGCATCTCGATAGTATAAAAAAAAGGCAGATTTCCCATAAGCTGAACAAATGGCTTGCCAGTGAATCTTTCTCCAAGGTTCACTTTCTTGCGTTAAAACCTCCTGAATGAATTGTTTTTTATTTTGATGAATAACTGGGATACTTAAGTCTAAAATTCCATTTGCAGACAAAATTTTACATCTATTTCTATAGCTCTGTTTGTTGTAATGTTCATTCGCTTCAATACTAATTTGTTTATATTGTAAGGCATGCTGAAACCAAGCAATAGGAGGTAAATAAGCAGTGCAAAAAGTAGCTTTTTCAACCATAAATTAAATTAAACTTACTTGGGTAATTCCCATTGGATAGTTTTTCTTGAGCAAATCTTTAATTTGCTCATAATGAGATTTGTTTTTAACAAAATCTACCTGTGTACAATCAATAATTAGAATGCGCAATTCGGTTTGAGTTTGTAAATAATCAAAATAAGTTTGTTGCAAATTTTGAAGGTATTCATCGCGTATGTGTTGCTCATATGACCTACCTCTATTGGCAATATTCCATTGCAGTTTTTCAATCGGGCAATGCAAATAGACAAGTAAGTCGGGTTTAGGTAACTGCGAATGAATGATATGAAAAAGTTTATTATATAATTCATATTCATCCTCATCTAAGTTAACCTTGGAGAACAATAAGCACTTGGCAAAAATATAATCACTAATTGTGAGTTGCTTAAACAGATCTTGACTTGAAAGTTGGTTTTTTAATTGATTGAACCTAGCTGCTAAAAAGCTCATTTCTAAAGGGAAAGCAAATCTCCTTGCATCTACATAAAATTTTGGCAAAAACGAATTATCCTCGAATTCTTCTAAGATAATTTGAGCATTCCAATCAGTAGATAGGAATTGCGCTAAGGTTGATTTACCTGCGCCAATATTACCTTCTATCGCAATAAATTGATATGGAGTTGTAGTGTTCAAGCTTACAAAAATGAAAGAATATATTTATTATTTCACAATCATTTTTTCCACCTCCAAGGTATCGGGGCAAATTTTCAATAATTCTACACTATTTAATCCAAGTTTGGGGTGTATCAGATTTGGTGCAATCTCGGCTAAAGGAATTAAGGTAAACCTTCTGTTTGCCATATGTGGGTGTGGAACGGTTAATTCAGGTAGTTCTATCAACTCATTGTTATAATATAAAATATCAATATCAATAACACGTGGCTCCCATTTTTCCTTCCGAACTCTACCCATACTTTCCTCTATCGCAAGATTGATTGCTAAACAGGCTAGGGGACTATTGTTTGTTTGCACCAAAATTACCTGATTAACAAAAGGGTCTTGTTGCGTATTCCCCCATGCTTCAGTTTGGTAATACGAGGAGAACTGAACAATATTACCTAATTTTTCTTCTATTAACGAAGCAGCGTTTTTTAAGTTCTCAACCGCATTTCCTTGGTTCGACCCTAACAATATGTATACAAAAGATGGCATAAGGCAATATTAAGTGAAAAAGCTTTCTATCTGTTATTTTATTTTTACTACTTATCAGCTTATTTTTACCCAAAATTATTTCTATGCGTTTTACAACTTTATTTTTAATTGGATGCTTAATTATTTTTGCGTCATGTGAATCAGATAATACAGATGACCCTAGTCCTGATACCTCTGCCAGTATTGATTTTGTTGGTAAATGGAATAGAGATAGTGTGATTGTGTATGATGTATATCCATCAAAGTTAAAAGTTAGATTGGAAACAGAGTTTAATTATGGCTTTTATATTTTTAATAGCGATTTAAAAACAGGTGTGCTCAATTTATTAGGTTCAGATTTTGGAATTACTTGGAAGTATACTTCGAGTAATAAAAATCTTTTTATTAATGAGATAGATTGGGAAAATATGGATTATTCTGTTCAAACCATTACAAAAGATAAGCTTGTTTTAATAGGATCAAAAGATACGGGAAGTGGAAATCAAAATGAGCGCGTGATCTATCTCAGCAAGAAAAACTAATTAGGAATACAAAATGAATAGTAAAAATCTACCTATTATACTGCTTGTTGGTTTGGCTATGCTATACAGTTCATGCAGTAAAGTTCCTGTAACAGGTCGCAGGCAGTTAGGTTTGCTTCCTGAAAGCGAATTAATGGGTATGAGTTTAACTAGCTACAAGCAATTTTTAGCTTCAAATAAGGTGTTAACAAATGGCAAGGAATTGGCCATGGTAAAGCGTGCGGGTGATAAATTATCTCAAACTATAAGTTCCTTTCTGCAAAACAATAAGATGGGCGATCGGGTGGCTGGTTTTAAATGGGAATTTAATTTAGTTGAAGATAAAACCGTTAATGCTTGGTGCATGCCGGGAGGAAAAATTGTGTTTTATACAGGTATAATGCCTATATGTAAAGACGAGGCTGGTGTTGCTGTGGTAATGGGACATGAAATTGCCCATGCTATTGCCAGACATGGAAATGAAAGGATGAGTCAAGGATTGGCTCAACAATTAGGTGGTGTTGCGCTATCTGCAGCGCTTGCCAATAAAAGTCAGCAAACCCAGCAATTATTTTCTGCAGCATATGGCATTGGTACCCAAGTTGGCGCTATGCTGCCTTTTAGCAGATTACATGAATCTGAGGCAGATGAATTGGGTTTGTATTTTATGGCTATGGCTGGTTATGATCCAAGAGTAGCACCTGCGTTTTGGCAAAGAATGAGCGCAGGAGGCGGGGGGAGAGCACCCGAATTCCTGAGCACGCATCCAAGTCCAACCACCAGAATTGCAAATTTGAATAAATGGATGCCAAAAGCCATTCAGTATTATAATCAGTCTACTCTTAAACCAAGATAATAATTAATCTTATTGCTTATTTTCCCCAAATTAATTAGGATCATGGGCTTCTCGCATCATAGTTTCAGATAATTCTTTTCCGAGGTAATTGTCGATAATGCGGTGTATGAAATAAAGCAATGGTGTAAGCGCAAGTGCTACAGTAAGTTTGTAGATATAATTTACTAATCCAATACCTAATACCAATTTAATATCCCATCCAGCGCCAATATAAAAAGCAATAAACAAAACAACAAAGCTATCTATAAGTTGAGAAACCAAAGTTGAGCCAGTTGCTCTGAGCCAAAGTTTCTTTTCTCCAGTTTTCTTTTTTAGGTAGTGAAATACAACTACATCTGTAACCTGACCAATTAAGAATGCAACTAAGGAGCCAATAATTATCCATAAGCCTTGACCAAATATTTGCTCAAAAGCCACTTGCATATTTAGATTTCCAAAATCAGTTTCTCTATTTATCCAAAAATCTGCAGGTGGTAGTTTAATACCAACATAAATGATTAAGAATGCGTAACTAATCAAAATGGCTGCCAAATAGGATAATAATTTTACGCCACGTTTTCCATAATATTCATTGATGATATCCGTCATAATAAACACAAGCGGCCATAATATTACCCCAACGGTCATATTAAAAGACAATGAATAGCCTAAAATATTCCAGTTAGCCTTATTCATTCCTAAACTAGATTCTAGGGAAAATATTTTTACACCAATAAATTCAGCTAGAATGGCATTGGCAATAAAAAAACTTCCTAAAATAATGAACAATAGACTTCGCTTATTTTCTTTCATATCAATTATAAAAAATCTATTGCAAATAAGTTTTTTCTGCATACATTTTTGTAAAAAGAATAAAACTTCAGTTTCTAGCTTGTTTAAATTTGTATATTTGTACTATGGAATCTAGTCAAACGCAATTACAAGAATTATATGTAGAAGGAATGTCTTGCGCGAATTGTGCAATGGGTGTAAAAAAACGTTTGGAAAAACAAGGAATGCAGGCTGTTGACGTAAACTTTGCTTCTGGAGAGGTTCGATTTGATAACGTTATTGCAAAGCCACTTGCTGAAATTTCTGAGAGCATAGAAGACTTAGGTTACACCGTTCGCATTCCAAATTCAGGTGTGAATGATCAAAAAAAAAACGCTTAGCAAGCCTTGAGTCAAAACTCCTATTTAGTTTAATTTTTACTGTTCCATTAAGCCTGCACATGTTTTTGTCGTGGGAACCTCTGCACAATCCTTTTATTCAATTTGGTTTATCTGTTCCTGTATATGGTTTGGGACTATGGTTTTTTGGGAAATCAGCTTTCAATAGCTTAAAATCTGGTGTGCCCAATATGGATGTGCTTATATTTATTGGTGCAAGTTCTGCCTTATTTTATAGTATTTTTGGTGCTTTCTACTATTATGGCTCTCACGAAGTTCATAATTATTTGTTTTTTGAAACTGGGGCGAGCATCATTTCTCTTGTTTTATTTGGTAATGTAATAGAAAAACGTTCAGTAAAAAAAACAACAAATGCCATTCAGAGTTTGTCTAATCTACAGGTACAGAAAGCACAATTAATTTCAACTGAAAACGGTCTAATCAGCTATCAAGAAATTGAAGTTAAGTTATTAAAAAAGGGCGATTTATTGCAGGTTAATGCAGGTGATATTGTGCCCATTGATGCAATAGTTATAAGTGGGGAAGCCGATTGTGATGAGCGTTTAATGACGGGGGAAAGTATACCAGTATTTAAGCAAAAAGGAGCAAATGTAACGGGTGGAACAATTCTCATCAATGGAAATTTGCAAGTTGAGGTAATAACTGAATTAAAGAATTCCGTCTTATCTCAAATAATAGAAATGGTAAAAAAAGCCCAAACCAACAAGCCAGCTATCCAAAAGTTGGGCGATCAAGTCAGTAGCATCTTTGTGCCTGCTGTGATATTGATTGCGCTTTTTACATTTCTATTCTCATTTTTTTATTTAGAAATTGGTTCGGCACAAAGTATGCTCAGGGCTGTTGCCGTATTGGTTATTTCATGTCCTTGTGCTATGGGTTTGGCCACTCCAACGGCCATTATGGTTGGTATTGGTAAGGCTGCCAAACGTGGCATTTTAATTAAAGGTGGACATGTTTTAGAGGATTTTGCAAAAAGCAAAAAAATAGTATTTGATAAAACGGGTACTTTAAGCACAGGAGATTTTGTTTTCACTCAATTTTGGTCTGAACCAAATACAGAATCAGAAGCTAAAAATATGATTTATGCATTAGAAAAGAGATCATCTCATCCAATTGCTAAAGCATTGATCAAAAAACATTCTGATTGGTATTCAGCAGAAATAATTTTTGAAAAGGTTGAAGAAGTTAAAGGTTTTGGTATGCATGCCCGAGATCATTCAGGAAATGAGTGGAAATTTGGTTCTGCAGAATGGCTTCAGGATAAAGATCATCCATCAGATTTAGTATTGAGTAAAAACGGGGATATAATAGCTGGCATTTCTCTGAATGATGAACTCAAAAAAGGGGCAAGCGATTTAATTGCCTATTTAAAAGATCAGCAGGTCTCAAATGTAATTTTAAGTGGCGATAGTTTAAAAAAAGTTACTCAATTAGCAAATGAATTGCATATTGAAGAATATTATGCACAACAATCGCCAACAGATAAATTGGTTAAGATCACAGAATGGCAAAAAAATGAACGTATAATTATGGTTGGAGATGGCGTAAATGATGCACCTGCATTGAGCAAAGTATCGGTGGGTATTTCTTTTGCAAGGGGCAGTGATATTGCGATTCAGTCGGCTAATTTGGTAATTATGCGTAATGATATGAAAAGCATACAGGATGCTTTTATCATTAGTAAACAAACATACAAAACCATTAAACAAAATTTGTTTTGGGCTTTCTTTTATAATATACTCTGTATACCATTAGCTGCCGCGGGATATATGCACCCTATGCTTGGGGCATTGTCTATGGCGTTTAGTGATATTATAGTTATTGGAAATTCTTTGTGGCTTGGGGTTAAAAAGATTAAAAGACCATTTTAATTGAAAATGAGATAGGAATTAAAATGGCCTTTTAATTTTCTTATTGTTTAATAAATCTTACTTGGTAATTTTTGCCATTGCTTTGGCCGTATACCATATAAATACCTGCTGTAAGTGAGCTTGTATTAAATTTTATTTCACCTGTTTGAGGAGAGAAACTAGGTGTAATCTGCATGTCTTGTCCCAAATTGTTGAATAAGCTAAATTGTGCATTTGAACTATATGATGGTAACTCAATGCTAAGTGCTTCATTCACGGGATTTGGATAGGCGATTAAATTATTTCCATGAGCAAATTCCTGCAATGAATTTCCCATTACTACTCTAAAATCTATAGTACTTGAGTCTAATTGATCTAATTGATTTGGAAGGCCAATGATTTTGAAAAAGGTTCTCACTTTAACAGAAACTACATAAAAACCAACACTACTGGCAATTGGATTTCCAAATAATCTGGCACATCCCTTTTCTCCTCCGTTCCAGGTTCTGGTGGCTTTATTGGCTTCATAACCAAATCCGGTTGGTAAATCGCCAATAGAAACAACAGTTGCAGAATCTATTCTGATATTGTATGGAGTTCCTTGGTACAGTATGGTTGAGTCTAATGGTACTAATAAGGTAACAACTTGCGAGTATGGCTCGCCAACAATCCCATCAGGTAATTTGGCTGGAGAAATTCCAGGTTTAGTTACAGAAGGATCTGGCGTACATTGAGCCAAAGCAGCCATACTTAATGAAAGTGCTACTAAACTTAAGTATATTTTTTTCATCATAATTTTATTTAATTCAAAAGTAATGAATTTTTTGGGAATAGATTTCTAATATTTGATTTTTTCAGATCAATATATGATGTTTTTGAAGTAAATCTATTGCCTCATCCTCTGATTTTATCCAATGTATATCTAAGCCAGATTTCTCCATTTTTCTAAAATAAGTCATTTGTCTTTTGGCAAATTGTTGGATCGCAATTCCTAATAATTCAACCATATTTTCTTTGTTTAATTCCCCGAGTAGATATCTTGTTACAAATTTGTATTCAAGTCCTAATGAAATCATTTTCTCTACACTAATACCGGTATTTAGTAAGTTTTCAACTTCTTCAATTAATCCATTTTGAATCCGTTGATTTAAGCGTTTCGTAATATTGTTTCTTCTTTCCTGTGTTGGTGGGTTCAAACCGAATGTAATTGGTTGCAATGGCTTAGGTTTAACCAATTCATAACTCGGATTTTCAAGTAAAAAATTAGCAATTATGAGGGCACGAATCGCTCTTTTTTTACTTCCCAAATCTGCTATTTCCATGAAAGAATGAACGTCTAATTGGTGAAATTTTTCTTGCAGTTGGGTTAATTCTAATGCTTCTAGTTTTTCTTGTAATAGTTTATTTCCTGGTATACTTGTATAAGCATAGTCATTAATTACGGCATCCAAATACATGCCACTGCCACCGCATAAAATGGGCGTTTTATTTTTACTTCTAACGACATCAAAAGCCATTTTAAAAGCTTGTTGGAATTGATAAATATGGTAATTATTTTGGGGTTCACACACATCAATTAAATGATATGGTATAGCTTTGTTTTCGTGAATATATTCGTCTAAATCTTTCCCAGTGCCAATATCTAATTGTTTATAAACCATTCGCGAATCAATACTGAGAATTTCGCTATTTAATTTTGCTGCCAATTGAACGGCTAATTTGGTTTTTCCGCTGGCTGTTGGGCCTAAAATAACAATTGAATCTATTTGTTTCATCTTAGGTCTAAAATCATTTTTTGTGTGCTGTATTCTTCAATATATTTAGCTTCAAATTTACTATTATCCATTAACTCATATTCCTTTTTGGAGTATCGCTTGTTAGCCATTGGGTCTACATAAAATCCTTGTAATTGGGCTGAACCTATTTTTTTAAACCCAAAGTTTTCAAAACTTTTTCCATCTCCGAAGTTTAAATCTATATAGGTCATGAGGTGAATTACATTCTTTTCCTTGATAAAATTACGCAATATTTTTTGAAGTCCACCCACCACAACAGTGTTTTTTAGGCTTGCCAATCGAATCAACTCAAAGGAGCGATAATATACTTCACCATCAACCATAACTCTTGATTTACTAAATGAGGCTGCCAATGTAAGATTTCCATTATGAATTAATCCATAGTTATGGCTAACATTACAGGAGCCTAGCAGATGATTCTGTTTGAAGAAATCTGCTGCTACCTTTTTATTGATTTTTTCAAAAGTACACGAACGTGCTGCCAATTTCCTGCTTAAACCAAGGCGATTTATAATTCTACTAATAATAATGTCTTTTTGGTTTATCCATTG
>JAJTEN010000051.1 GCA_021298155.1 Sphingobacteriales bacterium
GAACACAGTATAAAATAAACCTATTATGTTACTATTTATCTTTATCATTCTGTTAGGCATCAATATTATCGGTTTTCTAAACCGCAGAAGAGCTTGGGCTAAAATATTTTTAGTAAGCCAGGTATTTGTAGTAGGAGGCTTGGTGGTAATGTTCAATGTATATAGCGGAGAATCTGGAATTCAGGGACTAGAGGCTACCAAAAAGAAAGAAAAACAAACATTACCAAACCAATTAGACAATTTGAAAGAAATAGCCAAAGAGAAAAATGCTGGAATAGATACACTTGAGGTAGAGAAAGAAACACAAAAAGGCAATCAAGTTAAGTTCTAGCAAAATTGACGATACCTGGAATTACTCAACTACCTCTTTTTTCATCACTAGGAAACTACCTTCATCAATCTTAAACAGACTAGGGTCTGAATAAGGCAAATCAATTATTTTCCATTTCTTTTCAAAAACCAAAAAATCATATTTGTCTTTAGACAAAGTAACTTTGATTGGTAATTTTAACTGACTCACGGAGGCTGCCAGCCTATAATGCAATTCATTTAAACCATTTTTCTTTACTAGGTAATATTCAATGGTTGGAATATCTTTTTTTCGTAGATACTGGTCAAAAAACGGACTCAATTTTAATTTGGTTCGAGCCGAGATAAATGACTCTACTTCTTTGCTAGTTACGGTTTGCTGATAAAATTTTTCATTTAAATCTCTGAGCGTATTAAACCAAAGGGTATCATCATCTATCAAGTTTCTTAGACTATGTAAAATCCAAGTTCCCTTGTAGTAATTATCATTATCAGGTCTATTATAATTTACTCCACGAGGACCAATAAGGGGGGATTCATTTTTTATTTTACCTTTTTGTTCGAGAAGATATTGCACAGCGCGTAATTTGCCGAACTGATGTTCAACATATAAAGCCTCGCTATAGGTAGTAAACCCTTCATGAATCCACATATCTGCTTTATCCTTTGCAGTTATACTATTGGCAAACCATTCGTGCCCACTTTCATGCACAATAATAAAGTCGAATCCATATTTATTATTTTTATACTCATTACCATAAGCAACACAGCTTTGATGCTCCATTCCCCAATAGGGTGTTTCTACCAGTTTATAGCCATCCGTATAAAATGGATAAGGTCCGAAATAGAATTCGAACGCTTTAAGCATTCTCTTTACTTGTTGAAAATGCGTTTTGGCTTGTGACAGGTTTTTTTCTAATACATAATAATTGAGCGATAGTAATTTCCCATTTGCACTCACAAAATGATCTTCCCAATGCACGTAATCAGCGATATTTACACTTATGTTATAATGATTAATGGGTGCTGTTACCTCCCACTCAAATCCATCAAAACCATCTGTATAATTTTTCTTACTCTTTAGGCGCCCATTACTCACTCCAACCAAGCCTTTTGGCACTTTTAATAGTATTCGCATTCCATTTGGCTCATCTTCCCATTGATCTTTGCAAGGCAACCAAGAAGATGCTCCGAGTCCTTCACAAGCCAATCCTACCCATGGTTTTTGCTGCGCATCAACCTGCCAAACAAATCCACCATCCCAAGGAGCGTTTTTGGCTACAGGAGGTTTTCCGCTGTAATGTACTGTAAAAGTTAAGGTATCTCCCTTTTGAATGGCTTTAGGAAAAGTTAGTATACATTCATTATTGTTTCTGGAAAGCGATAACAATTGTTTATCATAAATAACTGAGCTAATGGAAAATTGGGCGAAAAGGTTAAAGGAGATAGACTTAAATCCTTTTAAAGCGCGTATTTTAAATTGGTTCGAACCAATTATTTCTTTGCTATCTGGAAAAACTTTGAGTTCAATTTGGTAATGAAGCACATCATATGCGGATTGCAACTTATTTTCTTTTGCCCATAAACCACTGATAAACAAAATAAAAAAAGCTAAAAATAAGAAACCAGATTGTACAAGATATCCTTTTTTCATATGAGCAAATTAAGTAAATAAAAACCTTTTCCCCATTCCATTTAAAAACCTTAAACTTGTACCCATACAATCATCATCATTTATTTAATATGAACAACTTATTAAAAGGAAAAAAAGGAATCATTTTTGGTGCACTAAACGATAAAAGTATTGCTTGGCAAGTTGCCCTTAAATGTAATGAACAAGGCGCAGAATTTGTATTAACAAATGCTCCTATTGCCATGCGAATGGGTGAAATAAACAAATTAGCAGAGGTATGTAATAATGCTAAAATCATTGCTTGCGATGTAAGTAAAAATGAAGATATGGAAAACCTAATTAGCCAATCGATGGAGATATTAGGTGGCAAAATCGACTTCATTTTACATTCTGTGGGAATGAGTTTAAACATCAGAAAAGGCAGAACTTACACAGATTTAGATTATAAGTGGACACACGAAACCTATGATATTAGCTCAATGAGTTTTCACCGCCTATTGCAAACATGTTACAAAATGGATGCAATAAACGACTGGGGATCTGTAGTTGCTTTATCATACATTGCTGCACAAAGGGTATTTCCAGATTACAATGAAATGGCTGATGCAAAAGCCTTGTTAGAATCTGTTGCCCGCAGTTTTGGGTATCATTATGGAAAAGCGAAAAAAGTAAGGGTAAACACCATTTCTCAGAGTCCAACCCCAACCACTGCAGGTAGCGGAGTAAAAGGATTTGGAGACTTCTTTGATTATGCATCGGCGCTCTCACCTCTTGGTAACGCAAGTGCAGAGGCTTGTGCCGATTATTGTGTTTTAATGTTCTCTGATTTAAGCAGAATGGTAACCATGCAAAACCTCTTTCACGACGGAGGATTTAGCAATACAGGATTTAGTTATGATGTGTTTAAAATGATGGATAAAACGGAAGAGTAAACCGTATAACATTTGTTAAAAAAGTCGCAACTATTAGTTAGTTGCGACTTTTTTTTTTAAAACTGAAAATGCCTTTTCATTGAACCAGCAGCACTACTTTCTTCGACAGTATAATTTGGCGTTAATTTAGTTTGATAACAACGTAATATAACATAATCTGCATCTAACATATCAAACTTTAAAAGGCTAACCGATAATGAAAGTATACCCTTTGATTTCTCAATAAAATGAATATTTGTAAAATCATTTTTTACAAAATTTTTATCCTGAAAATGCGAAACCAATCCGCTCATTGAGCTAGCACTAATCAAGTCGGTTAATGTAAGATTTTTTATTTCATTAGAAGCATAGCCAAGTATATTCAGTAAAGGATGACTGCAGGCAGCTATTGAAAAATCACTCAATTTAAAAATAATTTCAGGATATGGCGATTGTTGCACCAAGGCGATGGTATTTACCTGTGTATTTACTTCCATGAATTTATACTTGTATACCAAATAGAAAATCAAGAAAGTGGTAAGTAATCCAATAAGCATTGCCTTTAATACTTGAATCACTTTAAGCTTATCTACTCCCAAAAAACTATTTGCACCCAAGCTAACTCTATCTATCAAATAAAATAAACCACCTACAGCAATTAAGTATATAAATACAGGTAAAATACTTTTTTTAAGTGCAACATTTTCCAAATACTCTCTACTTTCCATTAGCCTAACATTTAACCACAAGTATAACAGAAATAGAAGGTTTAACAAAAAGCATCATAAATAAAAATAATAGAATTAGTAAACTAAAACTGAGAAATATTCTATTATTATTCACAAGATTCTGCTAAATTGCCTATCAATTGGTTCTGATAAATAGTAATACGTAAAGATGGAAGGCACCCAAAAAGACAATATTGATTCGGCTGGAAAGGGAATATTAATAGAGATAAATCTAGAAGGATTTTGTACCCGTGCAAATGATGCGATATTTTCTGAAGCAGGTTATTTGCCGCAAGAAATAATTGGCAAAAAATTTAAATCCTTTTTAGAGATTGAGGCCTCAAAATTAGCAGAACTAGAGCAGAAAATTTCATCAAACACAGAGAATATTGTCTATTTTGATTGTTACTTTAAACATAAATCGGGAAGTTCCATTTATATTGAATGGGCCATGTATTGGACTGAAAATGCAAATCATATTAATTGCATTGGAAAAGTTCTAGGCAAAAACGAAGAATTACTTTATAGAGAAATATTGCACCTTCAATTATTAAATGCAATAAATGAAAACATTCAATTACATCAAGATGAAACAGACTTATTAAAAGAAACATGTAAAATCATTTCAAAGCTTGGGCAATATCCCATTGCTTGGATATTTAGGATAGATAATACATCCATTCAATTGGTATGCAAAGACAGTGAAATATTTGTTAGCGATACCATTTTGGAAGGTGTTTTAGTTGAATCAAGCCTAGGACACAATACAACTAAATTAATGAAAAGTGGCGATGCCATTGAATTGATTTTGAGCGAAAACGAAGCAAATGAAAAATGGCAAAAACTTCAAATTCCAATCAAAAAAATAGGCGTGGTTTTATTGTCACCCTATGCTAAGTTATTTTTATGTATTGGCAGTATAGATTCGAATCAATTTGATCATAAAACCACATCTATATTCCAAAAAATAGGTTTGCAATTAGGTTATGCATTAAGATCTTTCCAAAACGAAACACTCCTGAATGTGAGTGAAAAAAAATTAAAAAAACACATCAGAGAACTCAATTTACTCAATGAAATAAATAATAAAATTCTTCATATAAAAGATGAATCACAACTCATTGAGGAAGTTTTACAAACATTAAATGAAACAGGAAATTATCAGTTAAGTTGGATTGCCTTTTTTGAGGCTAACAAAGAGAAAAATGAGATTATTTCCCCCATTCTTTCCAAAGGCGCAAGTGAATATGCCAAACAATTAAAATTCGACCTAAACAATCCAGAAATACTAAAAGGTCCTGCAGCCACCTGTATTTTAACTGGGAAGACATCTGTTGTAAATGCAAGTCAGGTTGATCCTAATTTTTCATATTGGCGAAATCAAGCAAAAGAATTTGGCTTGAACTCAGTTATTTGTTTATACCTTCCAATAAACAATACCGACAGAGGTGTCTTAGGAATATATTCATCGAAGGTAGATGCATTAGATAGCAATGAAATAGCAGTATTAGAGCGAATTGCACAAAGCTTAGCCTATGCGATTCATTCGATTAGAACACTAAAAGAAAGCACACTGTTTAAAAGAGAGCTAAACTCATCACAAAAAAAACTGCTTGATTATGAAACAGCATTAAATGAGACAGCCATTGTGTCAATTGCAGATGAAAAAGGCATTATACAATATGTAAATAAAAATTTTGAGCAAACCTATGGCATTAAGGAAAATGAAATTTACGGTAAGAATTACACTTCAATAAGTAGTAAATTTCATAGCAATGAATTTTGGACTGAATTATGGAAAGACATAAATGCAGGTAAAACTTGGATAGGAAACATCAAAAATATTGATTGTAACAAACAAGAAAAATGGTATCGAACAATAATTTATCCATTTTTAAACACAGAAAATAAACCCTATCAATTCATGTGCATGCAAAGAGATATTAGCGAATCTATTGCATTACAAGAAAAAGTTGCTTTGGCAAACCAACTCATTGAATCAGCAGAGGCACCTATTTATTCTCTAAGCCTCGATTATAAAATAATATCATGGAATAATGCCGCAGCAAAACTATTTGGCTATAGTGAATTAGAAGTAATAGACAAACTATACACCAGCATTTTAACGGAAGATGAAACAGATGAATTAGATATCTTTCTGACAAAAATTAAAAAGGGAGAATCAATTGCCGGGATTGAGGTAACGCGAAAAACAAAAGACAAGAAAACAATTTATTTAAGTTTAAATATTTCTCCGTTGAGAAACGACAAACATGAGATAATTGGAGCTGCAATAATTGCGAAGGATATTACCCGAACAAAACAGGCAGAATTAGTGGCGTTTTCATTAAATAACAAATTAATAACCCGTGATCGAGAGTTTAAATTTTTGTATGAGTTAAGTAATTTGAATAAAAACAGCACAATTAGTATTGGAACCTATTTACAATCGATTGTTTTGCTCATTGAAAAACATTGGAATAATCATTTATTAAGCAATGTTAAAATTACCTATCAAAATAAATCTTTCTGTAGTGCTCAATTCAAAGAATATGAAAATTATACGGCATGTGATAAGCAATCAGAAGATTTGGATCAGGTTGAAATAGCCATCTACCATCCAAAAGAATACACATTAAGCAAAAGTGAGCAATACATCTTAAACTTAAGCTACTCATGGATTAATTCAGGAATTAAATATAAAGAATTTAGTTATAAATTAACGGAGAGAATTAAAGAATTAAACACCATTCAATTTATACTAAAATTATCTGAAGAAGAAAAAGGTAACCTAGCTGTATTTTTTCAAAAATTAGTAAATTACTTACCAAAAGGTTGGCAATTACCAGAACTCATTTGTGCGCATATTGAGTATAATAAAGTATCGTATTGGTCTGAACCGAATGTAAAGATTGGCAAAAAACAAAGTCAGGAATTTGAAACAATTGATGGCATTAAAGGATCTATTAACGTAGGATATAAAGAAGAACCAAAAAACGATTTTGATGAATTATTTTTAGCTGAAGAACAAAGTCTATTAATTGAAATTACAGAAAATATACGCACAACATTAAATCAACAAATATTGCAAAGGGATTTAAAAAAAGCGGAAAATAAAATTCAACAAATTGCGAACTATGTAGATGCAGCCGTGGTTTTAATGCAGGCCAATGGTACTATTTTATTTAATAATAAGCAAAGTCAAACCATGTTTAAGGAGGTTTTTCAAATTAACTTATCAAACCCTTTAAATGTATTAACGCAACTTAAACCAGACACACATCTTCAATTAATTCAGGCCATTGAAGGCTTAAATATGGTAGATGAGAGTCAACATACCTTTGAAACAATAGACCAATCAGACAAGGTTAAAAGCTTTGAACTTAAATTATTAAACCTAAACCCTTTAGACATACATCAATCGGATAAACTACTGGTTTTAAAAGAAATAACTCATTTAAAAGACAGAGAAGAAGAAATTAATAATCTAGTAAACTTACTGAAAGATTTAAATTTCATTACCTCTTTTGAAATTAGTCATGAACTACATAAACTTCAGTCTATAGTTGAATTGGCTCAAGACTTAGATTTTGTGGATCCAGAGTTAAAAGAGATCTTCTCTACCAGTAAAGAGACCTTTGTAAAAACGAATAGCGCACTGAAGAAGTTGATAAGTAGGATTAATATTCCACTTCAAAAAGAAATTCGAATAGCAAATAGTTTAAAACGAATAGAAAGGGTTTTTATCATAGATGAAGATGAAATATCTAATAAAATAAGCCTACGTATATTAGAAAAATACTTCGATCCTATGAAGCTCAGTTGCTATACAAATTTACATGAGGCTATTGCCTTTTTTAAATCTGAACCAGATTCTGGGAATCATTTAATTCTTTTGGACCCAAGCATTCATGAAAACAAAGGATGGGAGTTTTTTGATTTTTATCAGCGCAGACAAATGGCATCTCCAGTGATACTTATTGGATCTAAACCAGACCAATTTAGCATGCAACGGGCTATGACCTATAGTAGTGTTAAAAATTTTTTACAGAAACCACTTAATAACGATACTGCTAAACAAATTAATAGTAAAGAAACTTTCATTTGGAATAATTAGAAATATGCTAAAAACTGTAATGCTAGTAGACGACGATGATGTAACATTGATGATCTGCAAACTTAGACTTGAAAAAGCAAAATTCTGTAAAGAAGTAATTAGGTTTGAGAATGGCGCAGATGCCATACAATTTTTTGAAAAGCAAATATTACTTCCTTCCGAACAGCGCACTGAGCCAGAATTAATATTTTTAGACATTAATATGCCCGTTATGAATGGATGGGAATTTATTGAAAGCTTTGAGGCTCATTATCTGTCCATTTTCCCAAATACAAAAATCATTATTTTAAGTTCGAGTGTAGATCCAAAAGACGAGGAAATGGCCAAGGCAAATCAACGGATCTTAGGCTTTTTAACCAAACCATTATCCGATCAGTACTTACAAGAGCTGATGCGAAACACCTATTTTATAAACAAGTTTAACCATTCATAAAATACAAAATTATGCTAAACCATGTGATGTTGATTGATGAAGATGATGTAACTCTAATGATTTGTGAGTTAAGATTAAAAAAATCGCAGTTTTGTAAAAATGTAATTTCTTTTTTCTCGGCAAATGAAGCATTAACCTATTATAAAACTCAAATTCAATTACCCAAAAATGAACAAATACTACCCGAACTTATATTCTTAGACATTAACATGCCTGAAAAAAGTGGTTGGGACTTTCTGGATGAATTTGAGCTAGAAATTTTACCCTATATTAAAGCACCTCAAATTACGATTTTAAGTTCTACGGTTGACCCAAAAGACAGTGAAAAAGCATCTTACAACCCGCATTTGATCGGATTTATACACAAACCATTAACCTCAGAAAGTTTATCTAAACTGAATCGTTTCTTAAGTTAATTTAATCTCTAAATAGTATTTGTGATTTGGTTTGTGCATAGGTAACATCAATCACACCTGGCTCATTAAAAAAATCTCCAGGGAACCCTAATTCAATTTCGGAAATATCATTTAATTCTTGCAGTAAATGTGAAGGAATAGTAACTTCTACAGAACCTATGGCATCCATTATTTGATGCGCCTTGGTTGCACCAACAATGGGAACAACAGATTGATTTCTTTGCATGGTCCATCGAAGGGCTACTTGAGCCGGCGTGCAATCCATGGCTGCAGCTACCTCCACTACTTTTTGGGTGATACGTGTGCTGCGTTCATTTAATCGCTTTGAATTTTCTGGCAAACGACCTTTATCTCCTTTTAAATATTTCCCACTTAAGGCACCGCCTGCCAATGGTGCCCAAGGTGTTAATGTTAACTGCAAAGCTTTGGCAACTGGCAACAGGTCTCTTTCGGCAGTTCTGTTAATTAAACTATACTCAACTTGCAATCCAGCAAAACGATTCCAGCCACGCAATTCAGCTATGGTATTTGCCTGTGCTACGCGCCAAGCCGGTGTATCACTGATGCCAATATAATGCACCAAACCTTTTGATATTAAATCGTTCATGGCCAATAGCACCTCTTCTGGGTGCGTGGTAAAGTCCCATATATGCAACCACAACACATCAATATAATCTGTTTGCAAACGTTTCAAACTCTCTTGAACCGAACGCATCATATTCTTTCTATGGTTACCTGCATAATTGGGGTCGCCATTCCTATCTTTTAAAGAATACTTAGTAGCAAGCACAAAATGGTCGCGGTCTGAACCAATTAATTCGCCCAAAAACTTTTCTGAGCTCCCTTGGGTATAAATATTAGCCGTATCCAAAAAATTCCCTCCGGCCTGTGTGTATGCCTCGAAAACTGCTTTGCTTCCTGCGAAATCTGCTCCCCATCCATTTTCTGTTCCAAATCCCATGGTTCCCAAACAAAGTTCAGAAACGCGCAATCCTGTATGTCCGAATAATTGATATTTCATTTTTTTAATTTAAAAAAAGCTGTTATTCTATATTGTAAATTATTTGTCCGTTTGCCAACGCAGCGTATACAAAAAGAGAAGTCTAAGATATTTATTTAATCATAAAAAAATTAAGCAACTAAAAACCTCAAAACTTAACACTTAACACTTAAAACTTAAAACTTTACACTCCTACTTCCTCCTTGGTTTAAACCCACGTTTAGGTTCAGCTCTACGCGTATTAGGCGCATAAACAGGTGCTTCACCTAAAAAGGTGGGCAGAGGCAATTTGGGAATCTCTCTTTCAATAAGCGTTTCAATGGCATGAAAGCGCTTTTGATCTTTTTCATTTATAAATGTAATGGCTGTTCCTTTAGATTCGGCGCGAGCTGTTCTTCCGATGCGATGCACATAATCTTCTGGATCGGGAGGTACATCAAAATTTACAACCAAATCTATGCCATCTACATCTATTCCACGCGATAGAATATCTGTACCAATAAGCACCTGTACTTTCCTACTTCTAAACTCATTCATCAGATCTTCGCGTTCTTTTTGCTCTAAATCTGAGTGAAAAGACTTTGCTTTTAATCCGATGCGTTTGAGCTCAAATTGCAAGCTCTTTACGCGCTCTTTTGTGCCAGCAAAAACAATAACACTTTGATAGGTATTAGCCTTAAAAATATCCCCTAAAAGTGGTATTTTCTGGGTGTCATAGGTTAAATAGGCTTGCTGTAAAATACCAGCTGCAGGTTTAGAAATGGCAATGCTAATTTCTTCTGGTTTATATAGAATTTTAGCGGCTAATGTTCTAATTTTAGGTGGCATAGTAGCCGAAAACAAAATGGTTTGTCTTTGCTTTGGCAAATAAGAAATGATTTTAATAATATCATCATAAAAACCCATATCTAGCATCCTATCTGCTTCATCTAAAATAAGGTGTTCTAGCTTATCTAATTTTATATCGCCAGATGCTAGCTGAGATATTAATCTTCCTGGGGTAGCAATAATAATATCAGCACCCGCCTTCAATGCTTTTTTTTGCTGATCCCAAATGGCGCCATCTCCCCCGCCATAGATAGCAATAGAACTTACCGGAACATAATAACTAAAGCCTTGCACCTGCTGATCTATTTGAACCGCTAATTCCCGTGTTGGAGCTAAAATTAAGGTATTAAGATGACTATGGTTTGATGCTAAAATTTTATCAATAATTGGAAGCACATAGGCGGCTGTTTTACCCGTGCCGGTTTGTGCACAAGCAATTAAATCTTTGTTTGCTAATATAACTGGTATTGCTAATTCTTGAATTGGGGTTGGCTTATTAAAACCCATGGCTTCTAATCCATCCAAGAGCTCATAATCAAATTGAAAATCGTCGAATGTCAAAATATTTTTTTTTGCAATATAGTGTAAATAAGCCTTGCTTAAGTCAATTGTAGGTTCTTTCGTTGAATAAACCTACTTTCAACGAACTGCCAGGATAAAAAGCCCAGGACTAAAACCACCAAAATTATACCTATAAACATGGCCATGGGATTATAATGCTGAAAAAATCCTAGACTTACGACACATTGAATAAGCGGAAAATGTATAATATAGATTCCATAAGATATATCGCCATGTTTGCCAAAATTATGGAGAGAAGAAAAGCCAAAAGCAATGTTTCCAATAAGCACTGCCATGGCAAGTGGCCTTAATATTTCTAGGCCTGCCATATATTCTATAACAAATACTAGCGTGGCTATTGCACCTAAAACTAATTGTTTTTGTTTTAAAAAGGAACCATATTGAAACAATATTATGCCTGAAATAAAATAGCTTAAATAAGCTGGCAACTGATGTTGTAAAGTAGTTAAAACAGCAATTTTCGCTGGCCATAATTGCATTGCATAGGTGAGTCCGTATTGATACACCAAACCCAATACATATAAACACAACAAATACACTAATTTATGCTTTACACGTTTAAGTCCGTATATAATTAGCGGCAATACCAAGTAAAACCCAAGCTCAACTTTAATGGTCCACAATGCCCCATTTACAGCACAATAAGCATTATCAGCAAATACACCCGGCAAACAAGGCTGTATAAAATTAACAAAAAACAGATTAGATAATAAATAAGAATATAGTTGCTTACTGCTAAAATAATCGACAAAACTTAATGTAGATAAAATAGAAAAAACAAGAACAGACATCACAATTACCAAGATATAAGCAGGCAATAAACGCCGAGCTCTTTTCTCAAAATAAGAAGAAAGTGAAGTAGATCGAAGGTAAGACGCTGAAATTAAGCATCCACTGATAATAAAAAAACCAGTAACAGATATATGGGTATCAAAAAATGGTTTTAAAAATTGCAGACTTGGTGCTAATGATAAATCTATGATATGAGAAAAAACAACCACAAGCGCGAAGGCAAATCTTAAAAAATCAAAGTTATTTTTGCCCATTTAATTCTAGT
>JAJTEN010000052.1 GCA_021298155.1 Sphingobacteriales bacterium
TTCTCTCAAAGGATTCTTAAAAACTTAAAACTAATTTTAAGTGCTTGCTATTCCATTTCTTCAAAGAACTTTATTCTATTTGTTTTCAGTTTCGCAACTGTAGAATCTCTATCTGTCTCCCTCACTCTCCTCTTCTCTCTTTCTCAACGGGGATGCAAAGGTAATAATTTTAATTTAATATGCAAGTTTTATTTTGCTTTTTGTAAAATTATTTTTTCGTTTTCACTTTATCACTTATCTTATCTTCTTCCCTTTTTAATGGGGATGCAAAAGTAAGAAAGTTAATTTAACATGCAAACTTTTTCTTTACTTTTTTAGAACTTTATTTCGTTTCCCTTGTTATCTCTCTCTGCATTCGCTTTCTCTTTAAGGGGCTGCAAAAGTAAGGATGTTTTATTCACTCGCAAATATATCTTAATAACCTTTTCTAACTCGCTTATTTTGAAGGTTAAAAAGTTAAATAAACAGTTCTCTACCCTACTTACAATAGACTTTTCATGCTATAATTGGTTGATTTAATGGGATTGTGTAGGTCTTTTATTGTTTATTAGCATAAATCAACTCAATTCTGCTTGATGAGTTTACCCGTGAATATATCTTCCCGCTCGTTTATTAGCTTATATATATACATACCCTCGCTTAAGCCTGATATATCTATTGAACCCTTATTATAGTTTACAGTCTCTATGAGCAATTGACCTGTGCCACTATATATATACATTCTATATGTACCTTCTATATTGGTAAAGGATATTTCCTTATTGCTTGGATTGGGAAAGATATTTGGTAAAACTAGCTTAGTGCTCATTTCTTCATTCCCTACCGAATGTCTATCTACAAACATTTCGGCAGTATGAATAAAGGCGTAGGTGGGGTTTTCGGGTCGTTTCCAAACCAATGATTCTCTTTTTATACCATACAGGTAAATATTATTATTATATACTATAACTCCATTAGAAATACAATCGGTATATAAAGTGTCCTTTTTGTTTACCGGAAATTCAAATAGTTTGTGAAATAGCAATTGAAAAGAAGTATCATAACAAAAATATCCGATGCTAGAAAAAGAAGCATTGTAAATAAAATGAATCTGATTATTCACGCTATCAAAAAAAACACCATGATTGTTTGCAGACAATGTTGGTTCAAAATTTAAATAACTTATGTCGAAGTTTGTCTTTTGAGAAACGGTATTATCATATTTAATTTCTATAAAATTTGGTGCAAATTTTAAATCGTTATTGGACCAATCTCTTACAATGTTTCCGATGTACCATATATTATTGATTATTATCGGCGAATGAAAATCTCTTTCAAGATAATAGCTGAATTCACATTTTGAATTTACATTTAGTTTTAAATCTCGGCTGAAGCGCTTTAAACGATTTACCGAGGTGCCAGTTTTTTCATATTTCAATGAATTCATTAATACATATTCATTATTAAAATAGATCATATTAACTGTTATTTCTGAAGTATTTAAGGGGATAAGCGTTGTAACAGAATCTACAAAATAATTTTTAGGTTTAAAAGAATTATCTACCTGGTAATAAACATTGTAATAATAATCATCAATTGTGTTATAAAAAACTGTATTGAGCAGAAACTCCTTTTCTGGACCTTTAATTAAATTGGCAAAAGAAGCCGTATTAAATTCAAAATTATAGTCTTTTACATCCACGCTGTCTATAAATTGTAATGCACTATTTATTTTATACATTTTATACCCCACGGCTTTTGAATCAATAGAAACTGCAAAAACCATTTCACCGCCTGGTAGCACCACAAAATTGGTAACATCGGTATCAAAGAAGAATTGATTTTTTCGGTAAATACTATCTGTTATCAGGTTTTCTTTATTTGATTTATAAATCTTGAATCCACTTATACCCAAATCTAAATCTTTAATTGGTAAAATTGAAAACAAAGATCCATTCACCTCTACCATATGTTCTACCGCTACATTAGGGTTGTGATAAGAAATTTCTAAAATATTGGGTGATTGAGCTTTAACATATATTTGTGTGATTGAAGCCACAAATAAAACAGCTAAGTATTTGAAAATATATTTCATTTATTAACTTTTATAAACCAAGTGGTATCATTACCAGATTTTTGTACTTAATATGCAATTTATGTTGACCTTGTGGACATATCCCAGTGTCAATGCTTAATCCAGTTGTAAAAGTAGGGTTTGGATTGGATGCCCAAGGAACACAATTAGACCAATTTGATTCATCACTAACAATTTTTATTAAAACTGCTCTTTCATGGGATGCTTGATATTGAAATGCAAGTGAACTAATTGAACTCAAATAATAATTCATTTCGATAGAATTTATACATGATGCTGATATCGTATTAAAATGGTTCATTGGGTTAGGGTCTTGCTCATTTCGACCTGCTATCCAAGAATTATTGGTAGCGCAAGCATAAAGCTTTGTTGGATAAAAAGTTCTAGGAATATTGTTTACATAATTAGTTAATGAAAAGGTTGGATGGTTTGGATCATAAGTATTCTCAGGATTAATTGGCAAATTTCTTTCACCGGCATAAATATAAGTAAACCCGGCTGGAGCAGCTGGCTGCCATAAATTAAGGTTGTAATTACTATAACTAGTTAAAATGGTAGGCGCCCCAATTTCAAAATTTACAAATTGGCCACACTGACCTCCAAAATATTCTTTTAAACCAAATGACTCCTTAATTCCAAGATGCGCTCTATATGAAGCATTGACAGGAACTGTTCTAGGCAAAACTTGAGGGCCGCCGTAACCTCTTTTCATTAATACAGTAATTCCTTTATAACCATCAGACATTCTTCCATCAAAAGAAATATGAACAAAGTATAATACTTGATTTAATTCGATTGTTTCAGATAGTTTATTTTGAATTTCTTCGTAAATAACATCATAAAGTGAATCGACCACAAAAGTGCTCGACATATTTTCTTGATTTATTGGAAAGTCACATGAAAATTCGTATATTTCCATACCTTCTAAATTTTGAGAGTTTTCTGTAGCATTATAATTTAGTAATAAATCTAAAATAATTGGAACACTATCTGAATCGATATACTCTGTATGTTTGCCTAAAATGTTTTTTGATTTAGTTAGGTAGTTATATTTTGAAATAACAGATACGTAATCAGTCTGAGTATAATCTAGCTCTGGTTTATTACTTTTCAACTCTTTTTTACAAGCTGAAAGTAATACTAATGAGAATAACAAAATAGCAAATAAATTAATTTGTTTTGTTTTGTTTTGTTTTGTTTTGTTTCCATGTTGTTTTATTTAATGATTATTGAAGATAAACAATTAAATTCACTTACTTACATAAATATGAATTTATTTTAGTAAATTAATTTTTAACGTTGATTAACAGAGTGATTAATTTTTTAAATTTTCACCCTCTAAGTAACTTATTTATAGCATGTAAATTTAAGGGGAACCAAATTAAATATCATGGTTATTATTTAAGTAATTGTCCATTTTACTTTCTCAAATTTTCAAATAACTTTGCCGTACTTATATATATAGGCATGAACACAAGCAACACATTATTTGAAAAACATCAAGCAACCTTACATGCTGCATTGCAAGCTCTAGGTAGCAGAACGTATTATTCGCCGTATCCTGAGAATCCAAGGGCATATGCAGAGGATGGCGATGCCAAAGCCAAGGAATGGATAAGTGCCATCATGAATAATAACTATACCGCATTGGATCAAACAGGAGCCAATGGTTGGTTAGGGGAAGAGGTTTCTCCTTTCCTGCAAATGGGCATTGGTACACAATACCCAAAATTTACGCCTGAAGCACTTATTGCCAATGCTATTCCTGCACAAATGGCTTGGGCTAAAACAGGCATTGAATTTAGAACTGGGCTATTAATAGAAGCCTTAGAAAATATTAAAGGAAGGTTCTTTGATATCGCATATGCCACTATGCATACAACCGGACAAGCTTATATGATGAGCTTTCAAGCCAGTGGTCCACATGCCAACGACCGTGCACTTGAGGCGGTGGTTATGGGTTACAAAGAACTTACTTCTGTGCCAAGTAGTGCAGAGTGGGTTAAAAACATGGGTAAATTTGATTTAACCATGCACAAAACCTGGAAGCCTATTGCTAAAGGTATTTCTTTGGTGATTGGTTGTTCTACCTTCCCAGTTTGGAATACAGTGCCTGGCTTATTTGCATCCTTAATTACTGGGAACGCCTGTATCGTGAAGCCGCATCCAAAGGCCATTTTGGCTATTGCAATCGTGGTTGAAGAATTGCAAAAAGTATTTGCAGCAAACGGCGTTTTGGTTCAAACCGTGCAATTGGGCGTAGATACGTTAGATAAGCCCATTACCAAAGTATTGGCCGAACACCCAGCGGTTAAATTGGTAGACTTTACCGGTGGAAGCGAGTTTGGCAATTATATTGAGCAATTACCAAAAACAACATTTACTGAAAAAGCAGGCGTAAACTCAATTATTTTAGATTCTGTGAAAGACTTAAAACCTGTTTTAGGTAATATTGCTTTTAGCGCCAGTTTATATAGTGGACAAATGTGTACCGCACCACAAAATATCTTTGTAAGTAAAGACGGAGTTTTAACAGCAGAGGGAATAGTATCATATGATGATGTTGTAAAGGGAATTGCAGCGGCCATAACGGGTTTAGTCGATAACCCAAAAGCGGGTCCGGGTACTTTGGGTGCCATACAAGCCGATGTTACGTATAATAGAATTAAAGAAGCTAAAAACTTAGGTGGTGAGCTTATTTTAGATACTAAAGCTATCGTTAATGAAGAGTTTAAAGATGCCCGTATTGCAACGCCTGTGGTAATTGCATTGGATAAATCTCAAAGCCAAGTATACAATAGAGAATGTTTTGGTCCGATCCTATTTGTGATTAAAACAGATGGATTAGCGGATTCTTTGCAATTGGCAGAAGCTTTGGTAAAAGAAAAAGGTGCCTTGACTTGCGGTGCTTATACTACCAACGAAGAAAGCAGGGCATTGATTGCTGACACAATGAATAATGCTTTTGTGCCGGTAAGTTTTAACTTTACGGGAGCTGGATTTATTAATTCACATGCTGCATTTAGTGATTTCCATTTAACAGGTGGTAACCCAGCAGGTAATGCGAGTTTTGCGAATTCGGAGTTTGTGAGTAAGCGTTTTGTTTGGGTGGGTAATAGGTTGATGGATTAGAAGCGAGATTCGAGAAACGAGAGACGAGATTTTTATAATAACAAAAAAGGGAGCAAAATTTTGCTCCCTTTTTTGTTATTACCTACTTACCAGCTCGAATGCATCATTTGGAATATCTTTAACTTCTACTACCAAGAAACCATCTAAAGAATCATTAAAATGTGGATCTACATTAAATCCGATGATTTTTCCATTAAGCTTTAGATATTTTTTAACCAGCACTGGTACTTTTAATTTTTGATGACTTTCAATATCTCCAATGAATCCATCTAATAATTTTAAATCTTCAGAGTGTTTTTGACGCAGAATATGCAAGCCCTCTAACTTAGATTGATAATGAAAAGCTTTTCTTGGAGTAACAAATTTAGCTAACTTACTATCCCAGTGTTTATGCCTAATATAAGCAACCAATAGATCTTTGGATAAATTAGAGAAGCTATTGCTAATACTAACAGGTCCTATTAAATACTTGAACCGAGCGGTATTTTGTTGAAGGTAAATATTAATACCTTTCCAAAGAAGCATTAGACTAGCTGGCTTTCTCTGGTAATCTAAACTAACAAAGGATCTTCCCAGTTCCAAAGATTGAAACAACAACGGATTCAACTCTTTATTTATTTTAAACAACTGATTTAAATAAAAACCCTTAATCCCAAGTTTCCTAAAAAGCACATCACCTTCACCCAATCTATAGGAACCAACTATTTTTTTTGCAGAAGTATCCCAAATGAAAAGGTGTTTATATAATTTATCAAAATCATCGAGATCTATACTTTGGTTTGTTCCCTCACCAATTGCCCTGAAAGTTTCTTCTCGCAAACGACCTATCTCACGCATAACAGTTGGAATTTCATCATAATTGGCAATATGCAATTCCATTTCATTATACTTAAACAACCAGGTATGTTTGGCTATGGCATTGATCTCCAATTCAATTTTTTCTGGAGATACGGGGTCTACAATTTTGCTTGGTTTGTGAATTTTGTGCAAGCCAAAATTTAATTTGATCTTCTGTGGTCTAGAATCATGAGCGCCCAAAGCAAAGGTTTTAGCACGCACAAATTTGAGCAGATTGTTTGGATCCAAATCACTTAATTCCTTGAAGGAAATAGGCTTACCTATTCTAATGTGAATCATGGAATTTCCTTTGTTTAACATTTCAGAAGGCAGTTTGATTGTGCGCAAACTAGGGTGCAATAATCCGAGTAAATTAAATGCCAAACTATTGTGTCCGGAGAAATAAACAGGTACCACTTTTACACCCGCTTTGGCAATAATCTTACCAACTGCAGGCTCCCATTTTTTATCGGTAATTTTAAAATTATTAAGTTTTAATGCCGATACTTCCCCAGCCGGAAAAATGCCCAAAGGCGAGGTTTTTAAATGGGTAAGCAATTGCTTTACACCCGATACATTGATTTCTTTATCAGTTGAATCTTGAAATGGATTTACGGCAATAATATTTGAAGCAACTTGTGGAATTTGTTGCAATAAATAATTGGCTACCATTTTAAAATCTGGGCGAATTTTACTGATAACCGAAGTTAAAATAATGCCATCAATACCGCCATAGGGATGATTGGCTATCAAAATAAACGGCTCTGTTTTGGGTATATTTGCTAAATCGGTTTCACTAATTTGATATTGAATATTAAATTCCTTTAGGATATCATCCATAAAACCTATACCCTCTTTTGCTGAAATATGATCATAAGCATGATTGATATCATTTAACTTCAACAGCTTCATGATGGCTGGGGCTAGTATTTTAAGCTTAAGTTTCTCTAATTTTAAAACTTTAGAAACATCTTCTCTACTAATTAATTCTTTCATGTGGCTAAATATGAAATGTAAATATAGATTAATATAAATGATATACAAAGACTTAACAATTATTTCATAATTAGTTTTAAGTGTTAAGTGTTAAGTGTGAAGTAACCATTAATTCGTAATTCCTAATTTAAATTACTCCTTATCATCTAACGCTTCTATTTGTTTATCTATCATTTCTGTGATGGCTTTTCTTTGTTCTTTTGATAATTTACCATCTAATTCAGCTTGTTGCTTTAAACGCTTGTATAATTCTCTTTTGCGAATTTCCATGGCGACCCAAACCTGATAGGATTTATCGGTTTGTTGGTATACTTTTTCGCCATGCATAGTAGCTCCCATTAATTTGGTGCTCATCACTTCACGGGTTAATTGTTGAAAACGCTCCCCAAAATCACCCAAGTTACCGCCAATATTTCTTTCATTTTGGTAGTTTTCTGTCACACTTTTTATTTCGGTTTGAACCGATGAGGCCAATCGTTGGTTGGCTGTAAGTATGGCTTTACTTTTAGCTGTCTCTAAATTTACACTTTCGCCACTGGCTACGGATCTAAAAAACCTACGATTGCTTTCATAGTTTCCACCCCTGAATGGAGTTTTAATTGCTTTACTCCCATTAAAAGTGCTGCATGCGCCAAAGATTAAACTTAAGGCTAAGATTCCAAAAATTAGGTTTTTCATTGTACTATAAATTATGGTTTATTAATTGCTAATAAATTTCGTGCCACCAATTGGTCGATTGGAAAAGTAAGCACATTGACATCAAAATTTTCTATAGATTTCCAAAAAAATCGAAGGGTTTCTGTTTTGCCATTAAAGTGAATTTGTTTTTCGTTTAGGCTTAATAAACGTATATCACTTATGGGTTCAACCCGATAATAAACAGCTATTAATTGATCTCCATTTTTAAAGGCACTGGGTTGAAAAAAATCGGTTGTATAAATATGTTCTTTCACCTCTACCTCTAGTCCGGTTTCTTCCATAAACTCCCTTTTTAAACATTCTCTTGTACCTTCACCAAATTCTAATCCACCTCCCGGAAACTTTGTAAAGGCAAGATGCGGCATTTTTTCATGAACCAATAATAGTTCTTGTTGTTGGTTCAGCATAATCCCATACACCCGAATGGTAAATCTATTTATTTGCATTGGGTAAACTAGAAAATAATACACCAACAGCTAAAGATGCAAAAACAGGATACGCAGTTAGCGGGCCGGCGGTAATGCTTGCGGGATAAATGCCAAGCATGGGTTGTATGAAATACACTTTACTTTTAGACTCGCGGTACTCTACTGTTAAGCCAACTTGCATATGTAAAGCAAATCTCCTTGGTTCAAAACCGCTTGAATCTAATTTAAATTGCTCCTCACCATCAATGGTAAAACCAGGGTTAGTATTGGCAACTAACTTATGATTTATCAAAATTTGTGGTGTTATCCCTGCAGAAAATTGGTAAACCCATTTAAAGTCTCTAGAACGACCCAAATAGGTATTGAACTGCACAGGCAACTGCAAATAATTGAACCGATAGTTGTAGGTAATTTCTTTAGTGGTATTTGATAAATCCTCTATTTTACCAATTCCAATTCCCGGATAGGTGTAATTTTTAAAGGTTAATCCACTTTGCTTGCGCGCAAAACCAATTTGTTGAAATCCCAACCCAATTTGCAAATCAGACTTTTTTCCCAAAGATAGTAATGACCAGATATGCACTCCTTTATTTATATGTTGGTGGTTGGCCGACTTAGTAGTATCCATATAATTTTGATAGGCATCTCCATTAATAATACCATAGCCTATACCACCAATTATACCAATACCAAAAGAGTTTTTTGATTTACTTTGCGCATTGGTATTTAATTGAGTTAGGAAGAAAATAATACCCGTATAAATACACAGTTTAATTTTCTTCAAACTCCAATTCATTATAATTTTCATTTTTCTTTTCTAATTTTTTAAGGGAGCTATCTTTTTTGATCCCTAATTCCTGTTTTAAAATTTCTTTTATTAATTCTTTTTCAACTTTAATATCTTGTTTTAATTGCTCTTTTGCGCCACGTTTATCAAATTCAAACTTTAATTTATTTGCAGGCCCTTTAATACTCAAATATAAATTTATCCCTCTTGTTTTTGTATCTTCTTCATCAAATTCACTTGGTTTTGCTTTCCGTTTTTTAGCTAATAATTCAGATAAAGAAACCTTTAACCGATAATCTAGGATATTTTCAAAACTATGGTTACCGGCAATTTGAAGGTTACAAGCATTGGATTTAATATCCATGGCAGGAATGGTTAACAATTTATTTTTAATGGTAAAGGTATTTTTAAGTTCAGAAAACTTGATATTGTTGAGTTCATTTACATCAATAAATTTAGATAGTGACTGTAGCGGTTGGTATTGAACAAGTGAACCATTTTTAAGCGACATTTCTGCAATCATCACTAATTTTTCTGGTATAAAGTTCATATTCTGATCCCATACAATTCTATATTCTGCGCTCGCACTCAAACTTCCAAACAAGTTTTTGTGGGTTACTTCTTGCTGACCAAAATTATCAAATGCAAGTAATAATTCACCCAAATCTATCCCTTTGCAATCGCTTTTACTGTTCAGGATAAACTGTTTATCCGATTCAAAAAATTCTCCGCTTCCCGCAAAACTCCCTTTGGCTGTTTGAAGGCTAGTTTCTTGAAACGATATATAATTGGGTTTGCATGTTAGGTTCCCTTTACATTGCGTAGCTACAAATTTTTCATAAACTAATTGATTGGCAAAAACTTTTGCCTGAATAAGATAATTAATAGGCTTTTCGTTCGCTTCTCTTGGGTCTGATGAATCATAGATAAGCAAGTGGGCTATGTTTAAATAGTTTGATTGTAATTGCAGATTAGCCTGAACCAAATTATTCTCTTGAAAAAAGATATCCATAAAACGTGGAATATTTCCAGTAATTGCCATATCAGATTTGTCGATAGTAAGTTTAAGTTGATTCAATTGTAAATCGCCGCCTTTTACCAAAACATCTACTTTCATATTTTGCAGCGGCTTGGTTAAATAGCTTACTTTTAACTCTGAAATTTGCATAGATACATTTCCGGTATTTTCAGCTGATTTCCAATTCCAAGTATCATTTGTTTTTTGACCAGTTAGATTTAGTCCGAATGAAGCCGAACCCATTAAAGAAGAAACATCCTCCCAATGAAAGAAAGCGTTGAGCGAAGCCAAATCTGCATTCCCATTTAGTTGAAGCGCTACCAATGGATTTTGAAGATTATTAACCGATAAGCTGCCAGCAATTTGCGAGCCAGGCAGAGAAGCGCTAAAATTAGGTATATCAAAACGGGCTTCTTCCATTCTACCTGATGAACCATTAGAGAAACTGCCTTTTAAACTAATATTTTGCAATTGCATTTTGGTAGTAGGTTCAAGCAAGCTACCATTATTTACTCCAAAATTAAGGGCAATTTTTGGCTTTTTAGTTGGAGATGAAATACCAATAACTGATCCTTCAAAAAACACATCTCCTTTACTTTGATATTCTTTAATAGAGGCGGGCATTTGAATTGGAAGGGTTGATAGTAAATCTTGTATGCTGAGTGTTTTAGCCTTAAATTCAAGATTAATTTGGTCTTGTTTTTTACCTGTTTGAACCCAGCCTGTTAGCGCCAATACTAATTTATTGAGTTTAAAATCTCCTTTGATAAGCTCGTATTTTTGTTGGATTTGGTTTACTGCCAATTCAGTTTCCATGCTAATGGATTTATCTTGAATTATAGCCAGGGCACCTGTGTTTACCTCTTTGGCTAATCCATCTAGGGCAATACTTAAATTAAATTTTTCATCAGAGAACTTTCCAGAAAAATTTGCCTCATTGAGGTATGTATTTACCTTAAATCCGTTGGCAGCATTGGTAAAAGAAACCTGCATACGAAGCAGCGATAATTTTTTGAGTTCAAAACTAAAAGGCTTTTTTGTATTGGGCTCGCTTGTATTATCTTTTATGATATCAAAATTACTTCTTCCAGCGGCATCACTATATAATTGAATTGTTCCACTATCTAATTCTATAAAGTTGATGCGGTAATTTTCTTTTAAGATATCATACACATCAAATCCTAAATACACATGTTTAGCCAATAAAAGTGAATGGTTGCTTTGGAGTGGATCACTTAAACGCACCTCATTTAATGCTAAGCTCACTTTTGGAAAAGTGTTCCATATTTTTACATCAATATTTTCGGCAGTGAGCTCTGCTTTTAAAAAGGTATTTACCTCCGTAATGGCATACTTTTTTAACTGATCTATGTTTTGATACACATAAATAAAAACACTTGCCCCTATTGAAAAAATAACGAGCAAGACAATAAGAAATATTTTTAATCCTTTTGGCATAGTTATATAACGAACCAAAAGTGGAAAAATTCTATGGAAGTGGAAAAATTCTATGGTTATTTTACATGCTTATATACACAATTAGTGGATGTTTTTTGGATTTCGTGTGATTTTGTATGCAGTTATTGAATTATGAATGAAAGCCAATTATGAATGGAAGAAATTATGAAGTATGAAGTATGAAATTAGAGGGATTGCGTTGAGGTTAAATTAAGTATTTAATAAATTATCTTGTTGATTTTTTGCTGTTTGAGTAATTATTTTATCCGTAAATTAATTTATTTTATAAAGTACTTTATATATTTGTAGGGTATAAAAAAACTAAACATGAAAAAAATACAATATTCGCTGTTAAGCATTTTGATTGAGCTTATGGCAATCCATCCAGTTTCTGCACAAAAGCAATTAGACAATGCTGGGTTTGAAAATTGGGAAACAAAAACGATTAATGGATACAGCTTTTTAGATCCCTCATCTTGGCATACCTTAAACAGGTTGCAGCAATTTGGGTTTGAACCTAGCACGATTAAAACCACAAATGCGCATCAAGATAGTTTTGCAGTAATTTTAACTACCGTTCGATCTGCTTTTGGAAGTATTCCGGGTATTTTAGCCGGGAGTCCGTTTCTTCTACCCGATGGCACACCCAACATGAATTTGAACTTTAAGGCATTTTCCGACCGTCCGCATTCCATTCAATTTTGGTATAAGAGTTTTCCTGAGCAAGGAGATGAAAATGCGATGCAGTGCATGTTAACTAAATGGAATGCTCAAACAATTAACAGAGATACCATTGCCATAGCTAGTTGGACAACAGACTCAACCGTATTAGAATTCTCACTAGCTAGTATCCCATTTATGTATCTATCCAATGAAAACCCCGATTCTATTTCGATTATTTTTAGCTCTAGCCTCGATGGGTTTAGTCCGGCAGTAGGCAGCGAACTGCATTTAGACAATGTAGAATTTACCTATGGCAATACATTGGCTGAACCAAATAAAAACATCGAATTTACTGTATATCCTAATCCATTTAAGGATAAATTGACCATTGAAATGGAAGAATTAGGATATGAAGTTCAACTATTTTCCATCCTAGGAGAGCTTATTCTCAGCAAACACTTAGAAGAAAATTTGACTGTTTTGGACGTTTCTAATTTGCCGAATGGAATTTATTTTATGAATTTGGTTCAGCCCGAAAGGGAAAAGAAATTAGTAAAAAAATTGATAAAAACTATCTAATTTTACCTCATGGAGATGAATGAAAATAAAGCATTAGAAATTATTGAAAATATGATTTCGCTTGCTAAGAGAGAAATAAAAGACAATGGCTTTTACCATTTAATGTGGGGTTATTTGGTTTTTTTTTCTGCCATTACAGACTATTTTTTACTGATGCGAGGCATAGAAAATCATGCCCTTGTTTGGGGAATACTAATGCCATTGGGCGGACTGGCCAGTTATGTTAAAGGCTTTAAAGATAAGAAGCAACAAAGAGTGGTTAGTTATATAGATGATATTATGAAATCGTTGGTGATAGCCTTCGTGATATCTCTTTTAATAGTGTGTTTAATAATGCCTATGACAGCCAAACATTGGCGTTCGTTTTTCCCAGTATTGATGGTCGTTTACGCCTTTTCACTATATGTATTCGGTGGCATTTTACAATTTAAGCCCCTTCAATTTGGAGCCTTGTTTGTGTGGCTAAGCGCGGGAATTGCCTTTTTTGTTGGATACGATTATCAGCTATTATTACTTGCCTTTGCTGTATTAGCTGGCTTTATTATTCCGGGACATTTACTAAATTTGCGCTCTAACTCGCATGTTTAAAGAACTAGATCCCCTTTTACACTCACAATTACGCCTAGCTGTTATCAGCTTGCTTATTGGTGTAAAAGAAGCTGAGTT
>JAJTEN010000018.1 GCA_021298155.1 Sphingobacteriales bacterium
GTTTCATTTATTGCAAGTGGCGATCATAGCAATGGATTGGCTGCAATAAGTGCGTATAAAGACTTATACCCTACCAAAAAATTGGGAGTAATTTGGATAGATGCTCATTCAGACCTACACACACCGTATACTTCTCCCAGTGGAAATCTTCATGGTATGCCATTAGGAGCAGCATTGGGTTTAGACTATAATTCCAAAGTTGAACTCGATAAAGAGGCACAATTAAAATGGAAACAATTGATTCAATTGGGAAACAACAAAATTAGCCCTAAAATTTTGCCGAGTGAGCTCGTTTTTATAGACATTAGAGATATGGAGCCGGAAGAAATGAAAATTATTCAGGATAAAAATATTTTACATTTCATGCCTAAAGATAGAAAAGAGATCGGCATACAATCGATTATTGAAAAAAGTTTATTACACCTCTCACACTGCGATCATATCTATATTTCTTTCGATGTTGATAGCTTGGATCCAACTATCTCAGCAGGCACAGGAACCCCTGTTCCGGGTGGTTTATCTAAAGAAGAAGCTAAAAAATTAATTAGCGCATTTTGGAATCAACCAAACGTTTTTGCTTTTGAAATTACAGAGATAAATCCCTTATTAGATAGAATTAATCCGATGGAAGAAGTAGCAGCTAGTATAATAGCTGAGTGTTTTTCAGTTTAATCTAGGTTTTTCAAAAACTGAATAACATCTATCCCATCTGCATAATCTGATAAGGATGGTTGCTGAGATTTTCCAAAAGGAACCATGCCCATATCTGGCATATTACCAACTACACATTGAATATGCTCCTTGTGTAATTCTAAAAAAGTGGTGATATCATCCTTATCCTCGTAAATTGAAAACATAAGCACACTCAAAGGTGAATCTAACGCATCATCTTGTTTTACGATCAAAAAACCGTTATCGAGATGTAAATCTTGATTCATTAAAAAAAGTGCTTTGTGGTAGGTATAATTATTTGCGTATTTATTGTGATGAATGATATCCTTGTATTTTTCAAAGGCAAGAAACATAGGTTCTAAGTTGTAACCCTTTGGTACCAATAGCTTAGATACATTGCGACAACCCATACCGAAATACATAAATACATCGTCTGCTAACAAAGAAAGCGCTTCAGGCTGTTCATTTCCAGTTAATACCGCCAAACTTTTTCTATTTTTACGCAATATATTTGGCTTATTTTTAAAGTAATACTCAAAATATCGATTGCTATTATTACTTCCCGTAGCGATTACGGCATCAAAGTTTTTTAATTGATAATCCTCAGCTAGGCGAATATGATCAGCCATTTTAGGTTCTATTTCAATAATTTGTGAAATCACCCATTTCATTAATACCGTATCATCGCTGCTCAACTTTACCAAAGCTTTATGACCACATAACAATACCGACAATAAATCGTGAAAACCTACCATAGGAATATTACCTGCCATAATAATAGCAACTGTTTTAGGTTCAGTTGGAGAAGACATTTGGTAAGAATTAAGCCAATCACCTATACATTCTTCATTTAAAAGGCTTGCCCAAGCAGATATTGCCTTTAATTGCATATCTATCGTGAACCAATTATTAAACAGGTAAGCTTCTTGTAAATGAGGCATATCTGATGAAACTTGTGATAATCTGTATCCCAATTGGGAAAAAACTCCGACCCTTTGTGTATAATTCATATAATTTAGACTGATTCTATTTTTTTGAAAGCGCCAACAAAACTAAACTTGCAGTAGTTATCATCCTAAATAAAAATTAAGAAATATGGCAATTATTATTACTGACGAGTGTATCAATTGCGGTGCATGCGAACCAGAATGTCCGAATAACGCAATTTACGAAGCTGGTGCCGAGTGGGCATGGGCTGATGGAAACAACCTGAGTGGAACAATTACAGTTGATGGAGAAACCATAGATGTAAGTAAACGATTTGCTCCAATTTCGGAGGATACCTACTTTATTGTAACTGGAAAATGTACAGAGTGTGTAGGATTTCATGAAGAACCTCAATGCGCTGCTGTATGTCCGGTTGACTGCTGTGTGCCAGATCCAGACCATGTAGAAGCACAAGAAGTGCTTATGGAAAAGAAGAACAGAATGCACCTTTAACAAAAAAAGCTATCTCATTGAGGTAGCTTTTTTTTATGAAAATAAATCTCCAAATGCATTTGGAATTGGATACAATACGGCCGGCACATTGCTAGACTCATTATTACCTTGAATTATATGAGTAATGGGATAAGCATCCATTTCATTTGAAGGATAAGCGGAAAGCATTGCTGCAATATCGTATTGTGTTAAATTGGGGTCGAGCCATTTTTTTTCAAATTCAGTAGGCACAATACACGGCATTCGTTTTTTACTATTATGGATCCGCTGCATGAGTTCATTCGCTTCGCAAGTAATAATTGAAAATGTTTCCAAAATTTGTTGCGTTGCAGGGTTTCTCCATGCAGAATAAATACCTGCCAAGGAGAAAATAGGTTTTTTAGGTAAATGAATATGGTGTGGAACTTTATGATTAGCTCCTCTTGTTTGCCACTCAAAAAAACCAGTAACTGGAATAAGGCATCTTTGATTATAAATACTGGATTTAAATGATGGTTTTTCAAAAATTGTCTCACATTTCGCATTTAAGGTATTAACTCTCAATTGCATGGCTTTATCAGTATTATTTACCCAAGATGGAATTAATCCCCAATGAAATAGTGAAATACTATTTTTCATGCTTAGGATTGGAAGTTTTGGAAAAGCAAATCCATTGAGATGATAGCCAATAATACTTTCTTTCGACTCAAAAGAAGGAAATACGTCGCCATCAAAAGGCTTTTGATAATAATCTTCTACATTCTGAATGGTGCTTGCAACCGATGCGTGATAACACATACACACTACTTATTTTAAATGCAGATATAGAATTTATATTAATTACATACAAATAAAAGTAGGATAATACTTTTTTTGCCAAAGAGATTTATTATTGCTCTATGAAAATTGTTGTGAATACCCGATCCCTGATTGTTAATAAATTGGATGGCATTGGATGGTTTACCTATCAAACTTTGAAACGCATTTCGCAAAATCATCCTGAACACGAATTTATTTTTTTATTTGACCGACCATACGATTCACAATTTATTTTTTCAAATAATGTGAGGCCGATTGTGCTTTTCCCGCCAGCGCGACATCCTTTTTTGTACTTGATTTACTACGAATTTTCAGTCAGAAAAATACTTCATAAAATTAAACCAGATGTATTTCTTAGCACAGATGGCATCTTATCATTGGGCGCTAAAACAAAGCAAATAGCAGTTATTCACGATATCAATTTTTTTCATTATCCTCAGGATTTGACATTTTTTTACCGCATTTATTATAATTTTTTGATGCCTAAGTTTGCTAAAAAAGCAAGCAAAATTGTTACCGTTTCAAATTTTAGCAAATTAGATTTGGTTCAAACCTATGGAATGTTACCAAGTAAAATCGAAGTGATTTACAATGGAATAAACGAGGGCTATACAGAAATTAACGAGGAAGTAAAGCAGAAAACAAAATTAAAATTTAGCTCAGGAAAAGAATATTTCCTTTTTGTTGGCTCTATGAGTCCACGTAAAAATTTAGTTCGACTCATTTCTGCTTTTGCTAAGTTTAAGCAAAAAACCCAATCAGATTTTAAATTAATTTTGGCAGGTGGAAGTTTTTGGGGTGAGCAGGAAATAGCCAATGAAATAAGAAAACATCAATTAGACAAAGAAGTACTTTTTACGGGAAGGGTTTCTCAAGAAGACCTTCAACTTGTTATGGGTTCAGCATTTGCATTAACCTTTGTAAGTTATTTTGAAGGCTTTGGAATACCGCTTGTTGAAGCAATGGCTTCTGGCGTTCCAATAGTTTGCAGTAAAGACAGTTGTATGCCAGAAATAGCTGGAGAAGCTGCCTTGTATGTGGATGCATTTGACGCGAATAACATAGCTAGCGGACTCATTTCGATGTATGAAGATAGTGAATTAAGAAAACGTTTAATAGAAGCGGGAAGAAAGCAACGCCTATATTTTTCTTGGGATATTGCTGCACAAAAACTTTGGAATGTTATTGAACACATTTAATCTAATTTGGTAATTTTGAGTAAGATTTTCCTTGAAAATTTTGTTAATTCGCAAGCAATATGAGCAAAGAAATTATAGTAAGTGGGATAAGGCCAACTGGCAATTTGCATTTGGGAAATTATTTAGGAGCGGTTAGCAATTTTGTTAAAATGCAATATGAGCACAACTGTTATTTTTTCATTGCAGATTATCACAGTTTAACCACACATCCAAACCCAGCCGATTTACATAATAATGTTAAACAAGTTTTGGTAGAATATCTAGCATGTGGACTAGATCCAGAGGCTTGTACGCTTTATATACAAAGTGATTTGCCGCAAATACCCGAGCTTTATATGATGTTAAATATGCATGCCAACCTGGGTGAGTTAGAGCGTGTAGCTTCCTTTAAAGAAAAAGCCAGAACGCAACCCAATAATATTAATGCCGGCTTACTAACCTACCCAGTTTTAATGGCGGCAGACATCATCATTCACAAAGCCACTAAAGTGCCTGTTGGTAAAGACCAAGAGCAACACTTAGAAATGGCAAGAACCTTCGGCAATCGATTTAATCGTGTATATCAAAAAGAAATTTTTCCTGAACCATATGCATTTAATTACGGGCAAGAATTGGTAAAAATTCCTGGACTTCAAGGCGGTGGAAAAATGAGTAAAAGTGATGGTGATGGAAATGTGATAAACTTGATTGATACGCCAGTAATTATCAGAAAGAAAATGAGCCGAGCGGTTACAGATACAGGTCCAACAGAACCCAATACACAGCCTAGTGCAGCTGTTCAGAACCTATTTGATATTATGAAATTAGTTTCTACAGCTGATAAACTGGAACATTACAAGAACCTATATGCTAATTGCGCGATTAGATATGGCGATTTCAAGAAAGATTTGGCGGAAGACATGCTAAACTTTTTACAACCCATTAGAGAGAAAATTATTGATATTCAACGCAATGAAATGCTATTGAGAAAAGTTGCTCAAATTGGAAAAGAAAAAGCCAATGAAAGTGCAAACAAAACCATACAAGAATGCAGGCAAGCCATTGGTTTTAAATCGTTTTAGAATAGTAATTTTTTAATACACCAAGCTCCTATTTAGGTTTTTTGTTTCTTTTTTTGAGCTGAGGGAAACAAAACATTATTTAAAATCAACCTGTAACCAGGTGAATTTGGGTGAAGATTTAGATCTGTTGGAGGTTCGCCTACTTGGTGCTGATAATCCTCTGGATCATGTCCGCCATAGAATGTCCATGTTCCTTTTCCAACTGTACCATGTATATAACGGGCTTCATTTAGAGATTTGTTTTCACCCAAAACAAGTACATCACTTTTTATGAAAGGCCTTCTAAACGCAGTTGTTTGACCCCAAAAGCCCTTTACAGTATTGGTATGATTTTGATTTAACATAGCAGGCAGCATATCCCATTTAGCACTAAATTCAAATAAAGTAAAAACATCATTATCCTCTGTAACTGGCCTTGTTCCTTGCATGGCGTCTATATAACTATGCTCATAAACCATTGGATCATAGTATAGTTTATAATCTTTAAAGGCAAAACCCTTACTAAAATCTAATTTTTTATCCGCCCCCCAATCGGCCGCATCACCATCAAAAACCTGCTCCACAATATCAAATCCATCTGCAGCCAGAGCAATATCATAGGTATCGGTTGCGCTGCACATGGCAAACATAAAACCTCCACCAATTACATAATCCCTTATTTTTTTGGCAACGGCGAGTTTCAATTCCGACACTTTAGAGAAGCCATGTTTTGCCGCCATCGCTTCATTTTCTTTTACCTCTGCCTGGTACCATGCGGCACGAGAAAAATTGGAGTAAAATTTCCCAAATTGCCCAGTAAAATCTTCATGATGCACATGCAACCAATCATATAAACTTAATTTACCTGTAAGCAATTCATCATCATAAACCACATCATATGGAATTTCGGCATAGGTTAAAACTAATGTAACGGCATCATCCCAAGGCTGTTTAGTTTTTGGTGAATAAACTGCAATTTTAGGAGCTTTTAACAAACGTACCATTTCCATATTTACATCGGGCTTGGCTATTTCTGTAAGGATTTCGCTTACCTGGCCCTCGCTAATTATCTCGTAACTAATGCCCCTTATTTTACATTCCTTTTCAATTAAATCTGCATAGGCAATCATAAAACTACCACCTCGATAATTAAGCAACCAATTTACTTCCAAATCTTTTTTAAGCACCCAATAAGATAATCCATAGGCTTTCAAATGGTTTTTCTGAGTAGCATCCATGGGAATTAATAAACGAATAGCATTTGCATGTAATGTGAATAAACTCACAAAAACCAAAATGAACTTAGCTCTTTTCATTTTCTTATTCATTACTATTATCTTTATGTTCAATAATACTCCGGCTTAAAACATCATAAATATGTAACAGTGGTAAATTTTCTGCTAATGCTTTTTTATGCATATCAATCGTAGCTATATCATTTCTTATGGCTGGGCCGGTTTGGGCATAACGCGGCTCCATATAATTTATTTTGTTTACCGTTTCTTCGATGAGTGGCTTAAGCAAATCAAAAGAAATTGATTTAGATTCTAAAAATGCGGCGGCCAGCGCAAATAAATGGTTTGAAAAATTATTTACCAAAACAGCGGCTAAATGTAAACTTTGTCTTTGATCTTGAGTTACAATTTGCACCTTCCTACTTATTCTATCTGCCAAGGCCTCTAAAATTCTACTATCTTCCTCTGAACTGGCTTCAATACAAATTGGAATATTTTTAAAATCAACCATATTGTTTTCACTAAAGCTTTGTATTGGCCAAAATGAACCATAATGGGTGTGGTTTTGTAAAACACTTATGGGCATCATTCCAGAGCAATGAACAAGCAAACCATGCACCTTTACCTGTTCACTAATGAGCTTTATAACCTGATCAGAAACAGTCAAAAAATACACGTCGCACTGCGCAGGAATCTTAGATAGATCTGAATAAGCTGGTATTTGATATTTCGCAGCAAATGAATTTACCTTGGCTATATCTCTCCCATAAACACCTGCTATTTGAACATCTGTTTTTAGAAAGGCCTGAACCAAATGATGGGCTATTTTTCCATTGCCAATAATAAAAACACTAAGCATTGTTGTTTCCTTTCATTCTTGCCAAATATACTTATTTTAGTACTTTCGTACGAACCAAATTTTAACATGAAATTTCTTTTTACCTATATCTTCCTTTTAACCATCTCTACAGGCCTATTTGCTCAAATAAAAGAAAAAAATAAGTCTAGGATCGAATTAAGAGATAGTGACCAAGATGGTGTGATAGATAGTAAAGATAATTGTCCAGAAACGCCACCAAACACCATCGTTGATTCTTTTGGATGTGTGAGTAAAACAGTAAATCAGTTAGATTCTGACAAAGATGGTATTCCAGATTATCAAGATTCTTGTGCCCAATTACCAGGCATTGCAAACCTACAAGGTTGTCCAGATTATGATGGTGATGGAATAGCTGATCCATTCGATAAATGTCCGAAACAGGCAGGAACAATTGCATTAGCAGGTTGTCCAGATAGAGACAATGATGGTATTTCAGATGAAGATGATAAATGTCCAGATGCTTTTGGACTTTCCTACCTATCCGGCTGCATGGATAGTGATGGTGATCAAATTGCAGACCAATTAGACGATTGTCCGAACCGCCAAGGTAAGTTATCTAACAAAGGTTGTCCGGAAATAGATAAAGAACTGAGCAAAATTTTGTTAGAAGCTCAAGTGGCCATACAATTTAGCCCAGGTAGCTCAAAAATTTCAAGCAAGTCGAGTGTATTTATGCAAAAATTGATTGAGGTTATGCAGAAAAACCAGGATATGAAATTCAGTATTTATTGCTTTACCCAAGAAAGCAAAGTCACAAGTAAAAATGACGAATTGGCAATGAATAGAGCTGCAGAAATTGAAGCTTTTTTAATTTCGAAAGGTGTATACTCAAAAAGACTGTCATTTAAATCATATCATAAATCTGACAGAACTTTAACGCCAATAAAAGGAATAAATAATCAAACCATTATTGAACCTAAATTCATTAACCCCTAGTCAATACGAACTGCAGCTATTAGAGATTACTCTTTTCTGAAGATTACACTGCGTTGGCTTAGTCCGTACCCGGTAAAAGATCCAATGGCACCTGTTACATTTGACTTTACAGCTACCGGCGTTGCAAAAGGTCCACCATTACCGGCTGCACTTCTGAAAGAATCCCAGAATAAAAATTCTTTTCTCCCAACTGTAGCTAAATAAATATGCAAGGTATCATTGTATTTGTAGGGACTAAAATTAAAGAAGGGTCTGGTTTGATTGTTAATTTGAGAATCATCAAAAGTATAAAACCTGGTTCCATTTCCCCATCCCGACAAAATTGGAAAGAATCCCTTTTTTAGTGTTAATCTGTAATTATCTTGTTCAGGCCCATCCAACCAATTCATATAAAAGAACACATTGGTATCTTTACTATTTGGTTCGAACCAAAAATTAAGGCTATCAATGGTTTTTGGTTTAGGAATAAAAGTGGTTCCTGTAATACTTCTTCCATCTTGCAAAAATACTTCAAGTTTATAAGGCTTCTCGGCTACACCCCTAAAATCTGCACTCAAATAAATACCAGGAAAAATTGTGTCAACATAATCTATAAATTGAACCCTATTTGCTATATCGAACAGGGTATCATTGCCAATTATATCACCTTCTGTAATATATACTTCGGCATTGCGCACTGCGGCAAGACTTAAACTTGGATTAAAATAATCGAGCGTTGTAGACAGAATTACATAGTTAAAATTTATAGACAATTGATTTATGGACGCTTCTACTACTAATTCTTGTTTAGAAGGTGGAATATCGATTTTTATTTCTTTCTCGCAGGCAGAAAAAGAGGCTACAAAAATGAGAAGGGATAGTATACGAACCAAATTCTTTTTCATATTTTTAAAATTTAAAATTCCATTGAACAGATGGCAAAATTGGGAACAAATAAACCATATAGGCTTTTACAGTTTGCGTTTGAATATCTGGTAAAAAGTAAATAAAATATGGATTAGCACGATTGTAAATATTGTAAATACTGAAGTTCCAACTACTTTCGAACTTCTTTGTTTGTTTAGCCAAATATGTAAAAGAAACATCGGCGCGATGATATGCAGGTAATCTATATGAGTTCACATCAGAGTACCTATCAACAAAAACAAATAGAGGCTCACCTGTTTGTGGGTCGATACCGAACCTATAGGCATATCTTGAATCTGGCAATGTGGTAGCATTGCCGGTACCATACACGAAAACGAAATTAGAGGCCCATTTTTTATTAATTTGATAGCTTAGCAAGAGAGAAAAATCATGCGTTCTATCATATCTGTAGAAATAGGGTTTACCATTATTTAATTCATCAAATTGACGGGTTGTTCTGCTCCATGTATAACCAATCCAGCCATTGAATTTTCCTTCTTTTTTGCGCAAAAACAATTCGAGTCCATAACTTAACCCCTCTCCAAAAACCATTTCATTTTCGAGATTTTGGTTAAAAAACAAATTTGCCCCAGGTTTAAATTCAATTTGATTGCGCATGGGTTTATAATAAATTTCTGCAGAGGTTTCATATTGATTTTCCTTAAGGTTTCTGAAATAACCAATAGCGTATTGCCTTGCCATTTGCGGCTTTATCAACCTACTACTAGGAACCCATAAATCGAGTGGAAACTGAGCACCTGAAGTGGTGGCAAGGTGTAAAAACTGATATGTTTGGGTATATGACGCTTTAATACTAGAAACCTCATTGATAAGATAATTGGCGTTAAACCTTGGTTCGAGCCGAGGATAAAAGGCAATTGTTTTACCCGTTCCATATACTTTAGTATTCCCATTGGGCAGGCCAGTGTCATTATCAAATTCTTGCTGAGTATAAGGCCCAACCAATTGAAATGCAACAGCCCGTAAACCATAATTAAGCGATAATCTATGGGTTACATTCCATTCATGGAGGGCATATAAAGCATATTCATGAGCATATTGTTTATTAATTTCTTCATTTATGCTTGTAGCACCAACGCTACCAGAAAGTATTCCCGGTGTAAAAGTGTGAAAAGTATAGTTAAATCCATATTTAACCATGTGTTTTTCGCGAGCAAACCAAGTAAAATCAGTTTTTAGGCTCCAATCAACCAAACCACTTCTCACGCTAAAACCGCCTGCACCAAATTTAAAGTCGTTAAACAATTCATAGCGATTAAACATGATGCTGGTATTTGAAAATAATTTGGGACTAAATACATGGTTCCAACGCACGGTGGCTGTGCTATTTCCCCAACCCAAATTAAAGTTCACTGCTCTGTTCGTGGGACTTTTAAAATCGAGTATATCTCGACCAAAATAACCAGAAACAAAAAGCCTATCCTTCTCACCAAGAATATAATTTAATTTGAAGTTAAGGTCGTAAAAATAATAGGAATTTCCGGCTAAATTTTCGGGAATAAAAGGCCTTGCCAGCACATCTATATAAGTTCTTCTTCCAGAAATCAGAAAACTACTTTTACCTTTAACAATTGGCCCCTCAGCTGTTAACCTAGAAGATATGAGTCCGATACCACCGCTGTACTTGAAATTCTGATTATTTCCTTCACGCATGCTTACATTTAAAATAGAAGAAAGTCTACCGCCATAATTGGCAGGCATGCCACCTTTTATTACCTCTATCCCTTTAACGGCATCGGAGTTAAAAACCGACAAAAATCCAAATAAGTGTGAGGGATTATACACCACGGCTTCATCCATCAAGATGAGATTTTGATCTGGGCCTCCTCCGCGAACATAAAAACCAGTGCTAGCCTCTCCACCACTTTTAATTCCAGGCATAAGCGTAATTGCTTTAAGTACATCTGGTTCACCAAAAACAACAGGTAATGATTTTAATTTTTCGCCACTTATCTCAATTCTACTCATCTCAGTGCTTCGCACGTTTTTATCGAGGCGATCACTGCTAATAACAAGCTCTTTTACTTCCCTATTTTCAGGGATTAATCCAATTTGTAAGCCATTTAATTTAGCACCTTTGATATTGATAACTTTAGCCTGAAACCCAACGTAAGAACAAATAATTTGTGAGGTATTGGCTGGAACAGATAATGAAAAGTAGCCATATGAATTGCTTGTTGTTCCGATAGTAGATTCTTTATTTTTTACCGTGGCGCCAATTAAGGTTTCGCCATTGGTACTATCTTTTACATATCCAGAAATAATAATATTTTGACCAAATGATACATTAACTAATAAAATACTAGCCAGAGATACAATCAGATTTGGTAATTTTAAAAACATTTTCAAATTTAGGTAATAATAAACACCTAACAATGTTATTCTATTAAGGTTTATGCTATACTCAAAAAAGTCTCAACCCAAAAAAAGACTAGTATACATAAAAGGAGAAAACGCCTCTACCTCCATTGGGAAATATGCCTTCAATCATAACTTGACCCCTTGAAGATTCTAATGCAGCAATTAATTCATTTACATCATCATAATTTTTTTTGTTGATTGAGGTAATAATAAAACCTTCTTGAATGCCCATTTGAGCAATTTTACCTCTTCTAATATTACTAACTCTATATCCAGATTTAATCGTTAATTTATCACGTTCAAGTTTAGAAATGGGTTGAAAATCGGCACCCAAATTGGTAGAGCCCACGGTACCTTTTCGCATAATGGCAGTAGTACCCTCTTGGTTTAGTAATTTAAGGCTAGTATTGCCAATTTTACCGTTTCTTACATACTCGATTTTAACCTTGTCGGCCGGACGCAAATAAGCAATTTGTTCGTCAAAATTTGCTTTGCTATCGATGTCTTTGTCGTTAATTTTGGTGATAATATCTCCAGATTGAATGCCTGCTTGATCTCCTGGTCCATCTGCTAAAACATGATCAACAATAACGCCATGGTTATTTGTGATATTTAAACGCGAGGCAGTTGGCGCATCTATATCCTTTACATCTAGCCCGGTAAACCCTCTTTGAACCTCTTTAAATTCAACCAAATCTTTAACAATTTTGGCCACAATATTAACGGGGATCGCAAATCCATAACCATTATATGATCCAGTATTGCTGGCAATTGCGGTATTTATTCCTATCAATCTACCCTCTAAATCAACCAATGCGCCACCACTATTTCCTGGATTAATAGCAGCATCTGTTTGAATAAAACTCTCGATTGGAAATTGGTTGTTTACAATATTTATATTTCTACCTTTAGCACTAACAATACCAGCAGTAACCGTTGAGGTGAGGTTAAATGGATTACCTACAGCTAGCACCCACTCACCAACTTGCACATTATCCGAATTCCCTATGGTTAAATGGGGTAAATTTTTTCCATCTATTTTCAGTAAGGCCAAATCAGAAGAGGGGTCTGTTCCAATTACTTTAGCCTGATAAGATTGTTTATTATTATTGGTGATCACTTCAATTTGATCGGCATCTTTTACCACATGAAAATTGGTAACAATATATCCATCTGCTGAAAGAATAACACCTGAACCAGAACTTGCAACTGGTCCGCGACGACCAAAAAAATCCATGCCACTCCAAAAATCGTAGAATGGATCTTGATACGCACGCTGATTGGTTAGGGTTTTTATAAATACAACTCCTTGCGTAGACGCTTGCGAGGCTTTTACAAAATCTGCAGAAACATTTGCCACACCTTTATAATTTACTTGTGATATGGCTGAACCAACACTTGCTTGCTCCATAAAAACCAGTTGAGGATTAAGCTTATTAAGTAAGAATGCGCCTGCTATACCGCCGGCAAATCCAAGAAATATTACCGCTAGTTTATTCATAATACAATAAATTATATTTGGTGTTTACAATTCTTTTGCCAAACTAAAAATGGGTAAAAATGTCAGCTACAAGCCAGCGTAACTACTCTGTTACATTAATTTTTACAGTTAGCATAACTTCAGGTTGATTGGGATCATTGGTAATCAACTTAATTGTTTTTGTATCTGGCCCAGCCATATTTGCCAATGAATACGTTACATCCAATGTGGCAGTTTTGCCTTTTGGAATAATGGTTTGAGACAAGGCCGGCGTTAAGCAATTGCAGGTTCTTACCACCCGATGGATAATCAAATCTTGTTTGCCTTTATTTGTAATGGTAAATTTAGCGACAGGTGTAGAAAACAAAGAATTATTGCCCAAGTCAATTTCAGTCTTATTAAATACTGCTCTGGCTGCTTTTTTTCTTTCTGATTTGCTTAACGTACTAAAATCTTCAACAATGTTGGCCGATACATAAAATATTTTAGTTGGAATGGAATCATCATTAGTATGTATTTTAATTTCTTGCTTAACTGGACCAAATTCTACTGGTCTATTGGCATAATATTTAACTTTTAATTGCATTCCAGTATTTGGAAACATGAAATCTTGCGGCTTATTTACAATTATATTGGTAGGTGCATCAATTCTATAAATATAAATTTTCTTGTTGCTCATATTATACAAGCCAATTTCGGTAGAATCATATTTGGTATTTTTAACCGCCGGGAAGTTTAATAAATTCGTTATCACAGCTAAATTACCATATTGGTATTTATATGTATTTGCAAAATTAAATTTCGAAGGATAAACCATTCCTTTGATGCCTAAAACCTGACTTTTAGGCGATCCATCAGACAAAACAGTAAGCACTTTATCTAACTTACCTTGTCTACCATCGGGATCAAAAACCACATTTACATATCCTGTATCATTGGGTGCTATTGATTTATTTATCCAGGTAGTTTGGGTACAACCGCATGAAGTAATCACATCATTTATCTTTACTGGAGCATAACCCGTATTTACAAATTTAAAGGTATGATTAACCCGACCACCTTTTTCATTGATATTTCCGAAATCATAATAAGAATATAAGAACTGAATAATACCTTTTCCAGCAGGTGATTCTTGTTCTTTGGGTGCTGCTGTTGGGGTGTTTTTCTTTTTATTTTGAGCAGAAGTAATGCAGGCCAAAAAGACCAGGTAGATAGTAACAATTGAATATTTTTTGATCATATGAATAAGTTCTTTTATAAATGATTAATTTGCTTGCAATATCGTTGCATCAGACGATTAATTCAAAGCTATCTGCGTCTAAGCCAACGGGGAAACTTTCCCTATAGCTTTCAATTTCAGATTTATTTAAAGTAAAAGTCTGACAAACAGCTGCTTCTTTTGCATCAAAAATTAATTCACCAGAAGCGCTAATGATGCAAGAAGCTCCATTGTGCATCATTCCGGAAGCATCTTCTCCAATTCGATTAACAGCAACTACAAAAGATTGGTTTTCTATAGCCCTTGCTACGGTTAATGCTTTCCAATGAGCAATTCTGCGCGCTGGCCAATTGGCTACAAAAAGCAATAGATCATAATCAAAAGTAGGCTTACGTCTGATCCAAACAGGAAAACGTAAGTCGTAACAAATAAATGGGGCTATTTTCCAACCTAAATAATTGATTATTAACCGATTGTTCCCTTTGGTGTAAAACAGATGCTCCTCTCCCATTCTAAACAAATGAGCTTTGTCGTAATACTGCGTATTAGGTATAGGTTCGAACCAAAAAAAACGATTGAAGTATTGATTATTTTCTTTAACCATTAAACTTCCACAAACGGCAGCCCCGGTTAAAGTGCTCCATTGTTGCATTTTTTGTTGCGCTATGCCATGCATTTCCTCTGCAAATAAGTTTGCACGCATACTAAAACCGGTACTAAACATTTCTGGCAAAATGATCACATCGGTTTTGCCGGCCAAATTTGGAATAATAGTATCTAAATAATCTAGATTGGCGGCACAGCTCTCCCAAACAATACCATCTTGTATTATACTTACGCGTAAATCATTTTTATTCTCCATGACTAAATTGTTTAAGTATGTGTTTTAACTCAATCATCCCTACAACCGCAGTTTTTGCAATAATTTTGAGGTTATCCTTTTCAATCATTTGTGGTTTAGGATCGACCAAAAATAGCGGTTTTTTTGCAGAAAAATAATGTAATAAACCAGCAGCAGGATAAACTTGTAAAGAAGTGCCAATAACCAATAAAATATCTGCCTGACTGACCATTTTTGCCGCATTTTCTATTAATGGAACATCCTCACCAAACCAAACAATATGTGGGCGTAATTGACTACCCAATTCGCAGCATTGACCCATTTGCAATAACTCGCCATCAATTGAATAAACTAAGCGTTCATTTTTTGTACTGCGTGCTTTTCTAATTTCGCCGTGCAAATGCAAAACCTGTTTGCTCCCCGCGCGCTCATGCAGATCGTCTACATTTTGCGTAATTATTTGCACATTAAAGTAATTTTCAAGGTATACCAATGATTCATGAGCATCATTAGGCTTAGCCTGAAGCACTGAAATTCTCCTTTCATTGTAAAAATTTAAGACCAATTCAGGATTTTTTTTCCAAGCTTCTGGAGTAGCAACATCCTCAATTTTATGGCCCTCCCACAAGCCACCACTATCTCTAAAAGTGGCAATACCACTTTCAGCACTTATTCCTGCTCCGGTTAATACAACCAAATTAGGTTTATTTTTGTTCATAATTTTATATATTTACCTAATTTTTGAAAAAGGCAACGCAACATATTAATTTATCTCTAAAACCACTACTTATTCTAATAAGTTTCATGTGGATTAATATAGCTGCTAGTATGGCAGGCGAGCTTCCCAAAACAGGTATACAATTTATTGAAAATAAAGGACAATGGGAGCAAAACATTAGGTTTAAAGCAGATATTCCAATTGGGAATTTGTTTATCGAAAATAATGCATTAACGTATTTGTTTGTTGATAAAGAGGCTACACACAGATTGCAACATGGAGAGAAAATTTCAAAAGTTTCATTTCAAGCAGTTAAAGTTTCCTTTTTAGGTTCAAATCAAAACCCCGAAATAATAAAAGATCAAAAAAGCGAAACCTATTATAACTATTTTATTGGAAATACCACTAAATGGGCGAGCAATGTTAATGCCTTCAAAAAAATAACACTTAAAAATATTTACCCATACACCAATATGGAGATTATCTCCGAGGGTGAAAGCATAAAAATAAATTTTGTTTTATTACCTGGCGCAAATCCATCGGCCATTCAAATAAAATATGAAGGGGCAAATAAGTTGTTTATAAAAAACAAACAACTACATATTACTTCTAATTTAGGGGAACTTAGAGAAGATGAGCCCGTAAGCTTTCAGCGCGTGAATGAAGTGCAAGAGCAGATTGCGACAAAATTTATTTTAAAGAACAATGTCGTTTCATTTGCCCTTAATAAGTATAATCCAGACCTGCCCATTGTTATTGATCCAGCAGTTATTTTTGGAACCTATATGGGAAGTGCTGCAGACAATTTTGGATTTGCTGCCAGTTATGATAAATCCGGAAATGCTTACGGAACAGGAACTGTATACGCAGCTAATTTCCCGAGCACAACGGGAGCTTTTGATGTTACATTTAATGGAGGAAATGGAGACAATGGTGAATATGCGCGAGATGGATTTATAGCTAAGTTTAGTTCAAATGGAGAGAGTTTGCTTTTTGCCACCTTTTTTGGTGGAACACATAATGAACAACCACATTCTGTATCTATATCAAATAAGGCAAATGGGAACAACAACATATTTATTTTTGGAACTACCTTTTCGTCCGATTTCCCAGTAACCAATAATTCATTTGACAATTCTTACAATGGAGGCGCCGATTTATTTGTATTAAAACTCAATGAATTTGGTAATACCTTATTGGGCTCTACCTTTATTGGCGGCTCACAAGATGACGGTATTAATGGCGATGCCAATCAATCCTATTTGGGTCAAACACACCCATTACCTTATAACTACGCAGATTGGTTTAGGGGCGAAATAATATTAGATAATACAGATAATGTGTATATATCTACTTGCACAAAATCTCTACAAAATCAAGGCTTACCGCTCATTAATGCCTCACAATCTATTTTTGGCGGAGGAATACAAGATGCCTATATTGTAAAACTAAATAACGCCTTAAGTACAGTATTATTCAGCACTTATTTGGGTGGCCCCGGCGATGAGTCGGCTCATTCTATTTGTATTAATTTATTAAATGAACCCATTATAGCAGGAGGAACAACTAGTAATAATTTAATGTTTGGCACAAGCTCTTTTCCCTACAAAGGAGGTGTTGATGGATTTGTTGGCAAATACAGCAGCAGCGGTGTAAAGCAAAGAATTATTTATACGGGTACAAGTGCTTATGATCAAACCTTTTTTGTTCAAATAGACGATAACAATAATATATATACAATGGGCCAAACTGCTGGTAATATGCCCAGAGACATTGGAACTTATGGAACCAATAATGCCAAACAATTTTTAGAAAAGTACAACAGTAGTCTTACTACAAAATTAACTGCTACCACATTTGGAAAAACGGGTGGAACACAACCCAGTTTGTCACCAGCAGCTTTTTTGGTTGATATTTGCGGTAGAGTTTATATTAGCGGCTGGGGAGGCGGAACCAATCAATCCTATCATAATGGCCTTGACAATTTGTTTGGCATGCCAATTACCAATGATGCCTTTCAGAAAACCACCGATGGATCAGACTTTTATGTAATGGTTTTGAGTCCAAACTTTGAAAACTTATCCTATGCCAGTTTTTATGGCGGTGGCCAAAGTCAGGAACACGTTGATGGTGGCACTAGCCATTTTGATAGAAGTGGTATAGTCTATCAAGCAGCATGTGCCGGTTGCGGTGGATTAAATGATTTTCCAACTACACCAACAGCCTACTCAAAAACAAACCCAGGTAAACGTGCATTTAATACGAATGTTGGCGGATGTAATTTAGGCATGTTTAAATTTGATATGCGAACTTACCTATTGGCGCCTGTGCTGCGCGATACACTGATTACCATTTATGCAGGAAAGCCATTAAGTTATACATTTACCGCAACAGATGCCGGTGGAGATAAATTAACAATGACATACTCGGGTAGTATTTTTAATTTAGCTAATAATCCAGCAACAATTACAACCATTCAAGATATTCCAGGCGCTATTAGTGCTGAGTTAAGATGGAATTCAAATTGCAGTGATTTTGGAAAAGATACCTTGGTAGTTGAAATTAAAATCACAGATAGTGCTTGTCCAACCAGCAATGAAATAACAGCCAAAATAAAAATAATATTATTGTCGGATCCAATTCCACCGCCCTATCCAGAATGTATTAAGGTGATAAACGATACCACATTAGAATTGAAATGGACGAACGGTAATCCTAGCTCAGATTTTTTAAACTATCAATTACTTCGTAAAAAAGACAAAGAACAATTTAATTTATACGATTCAATAAGCAATCAACTAAACACCCTGTATTTTGATACGAAAGCTTCAGGATTATTAGATACAAATTACTGTTTTCAGTTGTTTTCATTAAACTCATGCCGAATTGCAGGAGATTCTTCTAGAATAATCTGCAGCCTGCCAAACAAAGACACAATTGGTGGGGTTTTCTTTAATGGATTAGCTGATGAATTTTATCAACTTCATGCCTTTGATACATTTTCAGGCAGTTTTTTTATACAGTCTCTTTTACCACAAGATTCCGTTTTTATTAAAATGAGTGGTTTTTTTGCCGACAATAAAATTGGCACAATTAGTAGCATAAATAGCATAGGATCAGGATTTGCTGGTTTTAAGTGGATCCCAGGGTGCGAATTTATTGGATCAGATACGATGACATTAAACATTCAAGTGAGAGATAATTCGTGTCCCTTTTTTAGGCAAGGTCTTAAACGAGTTAAGTTTATTGTATTACCTGCAAAACAAGCACTAAACCCAATAATAAATTGCCCTAGAAAAGAATCTAAAGACAGTATTTTATTGGAATGGGGAACATTTAATCCGATGCCCCTTACACAAGAATTATGGCTGATAAGATGGGTAAACAATGTGCCAACGCCAATTCAAACTTTTACCAATTTTAATGTAAACAACTACATAGATGTATACCCATATGACGAAAAAAATAAAGTTTGCTATTCGTTTACAAGCAAAGACTTTTGCAAGATTTGGGGAGATACGAGTAAACCAGTGTGTATTCAGGGGATAGAAAATCCCGCTCAAAATTTACTCATTTACACGGCTAGTGTAGTTGCAGATAAAGAAATAGAATTGCTGTGGCAAAAAGCTGAAGCCGATAGTTTTTGGCGCTATCAAATTTGGAAAAAAGAAGGCAGATTATCGAGCAAATTTGAACTTCTTGCTGATATTAAAAATGTTGAGGACACAATCTTTACAGATAAAAATGTAGATGTAGATAAAGATAGCTATTGTTATAAAATTATCCATGTAGATGTTTGTGGTAATAAAAGTGCGGTAAACAAAGAAGCTTGCACCATACTTTTAACGGGCAATGCTGAACCATTCATGAATACCATGAATTGGATGCCTTACGATTATTGGGAGCAAGGCATAAATAGATATGAGGTATTAAAAACAGAGCCCTTTTTATATACAGATCAACTATTTACCAGTAAAACTGAAAAACCTTTAATGGCTGCTGATAAACAACTAAATTATGACAATGGTTTATATCAATATACCGTATTGGCCTATGAAAATATTTTCGGCAATAAACAAACCAGTCGATCAAACACCATAGACCTTATACAATTGCCTCTATTGCATGCCCCCAACGCCTATACTGAAAATGGAGATGGTTTAAATGATAGTTTTGCTACAGTTCCTGTGTTTGTAAAAGAATATCACATACAAATATTTAACAGATGGGGTGAACGTATTTTTGAAAGTAGAGATAAGAAAGCAGGTTTTAACGGGCAATACCAGGGGAAAGATATTAAATCTGATGTTTACTTCTACATCATTAATTATTCAGGTTGGGATGGAAAGGCTATGACGAAGAAGGGCAATTTTACCCTATTACGTTAATTCAAACCACGCATTACTTTTTACCTTCCCAATTCAAAGTTTCTATTAATCGAAGCATATCTGCTTTTAAAAATTTTAATACAGGCGCAATTGAATCTTGATTGGTTCGAGTATTAAAATAGAGTGATCCCCTCAAAAAATGTTGTGTACTATCAGTCACATAAAATTGAGCATTAGTAGCTGTGCTGCCATCTAATTCATAATATATTCCATGATAATTAGGCTTATTAATATAGTTTTCAATTATTTGATCGGCACGCATAACGTGTTTAAAAACCATTTCACGGGAGTCGTTTAAAAGCTTAAATAAATCAGCCCTATTTTTAATTGTTCGATAACTTAAATGTAAGGTAGCTCCAAAAGGTTTATAATAGATATTGTACCAACATTCTTCCGCGGCTGGATAAGGATCGGCTTTTACCATCCCATATTTGGGAAGTTCAAAACTATAATGGCAAGCATCCAAATAAAATCTGTCATACTCCTTATTTGGGTAATCAATTCTTTGAAACCCCCTTGGTCTGGGTGTAGTTTGATTTTCTGATGAACAAGATACAAGAACAATAAAAGAAATTAGAATAGTAAAGCTGCGCATATTACATTGGATCAAAACTAACTTTTACACGTTTTATTTTTCTTGAATCAACCGACTCAATGGTAAAGGTATAGTTTTTAAACCGGATTTCCTGACCCAGTTTGGGTAAAAGTGAATTAATTTCCAACAACATTCCACCCAAAGTTTCAGCATCATTTCTGATTTCTTCAAAATCATTGACAGGAACATCCATATACTTGCACAAATCGTTGATTAGCATTTTACCTTCGAACACAAAAGTATGATCATTGATGCGGGTATATACATGTTCATCTTCATCAAACTCATCTTGTATTTCACCAAATATCTCCTCCATGATATCCTCCATACTAACCAAACCACTTGTTCCTCCAAATTCATCTACAACAATGGCAATGTGCATACGTTTGGTTTGAAACTCCTTTAGTAAATCATCAATTTTTTTACTTTCAGGAACAAAATAGGCTGGTCGAACCAACTGATGCCAGCTAAAATGTACATTTTCATTTAAGAAGGGAAGTAAATCTTTGGTAAACAATACACCCTTAACATTATCGAGATTATCTTCGAAAACTGGAACCCTACTGTAACCAGAATCTATAATGTGTACCATGAGCTCATTAAAATCTATATTTTGATCTACACCTACGATATCTGGCCTTTGTCGCATTATCTGTTTCACGTTGGTATTACCGAAGTTCACAACACTTTTAAGCATATTTTTTTCTTGCTTGGGAGCATCCTTCTCAGAAGTAATTTCAATGGCATGCGTGAGTTCATCTACAGACAAAACATGGCCTTTTTTTGTGATACGCTTATCAATTAAAGAAGTACTTTGTTCAAGAACATAAACAAGAGGTTGAAACAATTTATAGCTGTAAAGTAAAGGCACTGCAACTATTCTGGCAATTTTCACATTATTTTGAGTAGCATAAATTTTCGGAACAACTTCCCCAAATAAAACTATAACAAAAGTTACAATTACAACCTCAATTAGAAAGCCCAATATTGGATAGGATTCAAAATTAAAGAGAAGTGCAAAAAACAATGTAGATAATAAAACAATAGCTATATTAACGAAAGTGTTGGCAATAAGGATTGTGGCCAATAATTTTTTGGGGTATCTCATTAAAAAATGAACTGCATTAGCATTGGCGTTTTGGGCTTCAACCAAATACTCTAACTGCAATTTTGTAAGCGAGAATAATGCATTTTCCGCTCCTGAATATGCTGCGGAAAGAAAAACTAAAACAATTAAACTAATTAGATAAAATAAAATTCCTATTGAATCTGCAGTGCTAATTTCTGGATTAAATAGTTGTAATAATATATTACCGGGAGGAGGTTCGTCCATTGTTAATTTTAGTATGATTAAGAAGCAAAAATAAACATAATGGAGTACAAATGAAACAATTTAATGAAGGAATTTCTCCACTTTTAAACATCTTGACAGTTATTAAGCATACACTTACTGCTTTTCTTCCTGACTTTTGTGTGTACCCAATAGTTGGATTTGATTGGCTTTAATAATTTTTCTTTGATGTTCTATGCCAGATTTATCTCGGTAATTTTCAGATTTAATTCTACCTTCTACATAGACTTGAATTCCCTTACCAAATTTGCCAGAAATAGCCAATTGATCAATATTTCTAGCTAGATTATCCCATACTTCAATTTGATGCCATTCAGTTTCAATCTTTTTTTGACCGTCTTTTCCGGTAAAATATTCATTTGTAGCGATAGAAAAATGGGCCACCACCCTATTATTTTCGAGGTATTTTACTTTAGGATCTTGACCTAAATTTCCGATAAGCATTACTTTGTTCAACGACATATTCTCATCACAAATGTAATTGAATATTCTTTATTTTGGTTCAGCCAAGGCAATATCTAAATATATTTGTAATAACCTTGATACACCTAATTGCGGCAAATTGACCTTTTGAATCCAGGTTTCATCAAATTGTAAAAAGGGTTTTCTTTTGCAATGGATAAGAAAAAATTGAGCATAGATATGTTGATGCGTTAATAGGTGCTTTTTTCAAAGACCATTTCAATTTCTTCATGAGAAGAAATCCATTTTTTGTCAATTGCCTGTTTGATCCTATCCGATGATTCCATTAACTCTTCAGATTCTATATACGGAAGATCGTATAAACCCTCCCAAATACCACCTTTTGGTCGGCGAAAAACAGCAATTTGAGAATTGAATTGAAAATGAAAATAGGCAATATATCTATTTTTAGGTTTTACCTTTGCTAATTTAACTGGATATTGAACCTGTGTTCCTTGCATAAAAGCAAGGCAATTCGATTGAAGCGGACAATCTACACATGCTGGTTTTTTAGGTGTACAAATTAAGGCGCCTAATTCCATCATCGCTTGATTGTGAGTGGCCGGATTTTCTTTATTTAAAAATTCATTGGCTAATTCACTAAACAATTTTTTAGCAAAACCTGTATTTATGGGTTCAGAAATCAAATAAAAACGAGACAAAACCCTAAAAACATTACCATCTAAAACAGCAATTGGCTCATTAAAGGCAAAGCTGGCGATGGCAGCGGCTGTATATGGACCAATTCCTTTAAGTTTGAGAAGATCTGAATAATTATCAGGAAATTTGCCCGCATGATTGGAAACAATATCTTGGGCCGATTTGAGCATATTTCTACCTCTGCTGTAATAGCCCAATCCCTGCCAAAGTTTAAGAACCTCATCCTCTGGAGCACATGCGAGGAGCTCAATTTGTGGATATTTCTGTGAAAATTTTAAAAAATAAGGCAAACCCTGATTAACCCGAGTTTGCTGTAAAATAATTTCGGAAAGCCATATTAGATAAGGGTTATGCGTCTTTCGCCAAGGTAAATCGCGCTTATTTGATTCATACCATAAATGAAGACTTTGCTGGCTATTCATATCTTTTCGCAAGAAAAATGAAATATTTTATAAAAAAAACACCTTTTTTCAGTTCTAATGCATACATTTGCAACCCCTTACAAATGGGCTTGTAAAATAAAAAACAACAATATTCAATCATATAATACAGATTAACAATGACTAAAGCAGAAATTATCCAGGAGATTTCACTAAAAACAGGTGTAGAGAAAAATCAAGTTCAAGAGGTTGTAGAATCATTTTTTAAAGTGGTAAGAAACAACATGACAGAAGGAAAAAATGTTTACTTCCGTGGATTTGGTTCATTTATCATTAAAAGACGTGCAAAGAAAATTGCGCGTAACATTTCTAAAAACACTGCCATGGTTATTGATGAGCATTACATCCCATCATTTAAGCCAGCTAAGACTTTTGTTGAGAAAATCAAGAAAAGCGAAATGGTTAAAGCTAATGCAGCTAAAAGAGAAGCTGAAGATAAATTAGCCTCAAAAGAAGCTTAATGCAATTTAACAAAGCTCAAATAATTATCATTGGCGTCCTTCTGGGATTAGTGGGTATTTTAGTTTATCTAAACTATAAATCTGCCACTCCAGATATATTGCCAGCACCGGCTACGGGAGTAAATACTGCTCCCCGTAGCTTTGATTTTGATGCATATTTGAGTTCGTTAAAAGATTCACTAGATGCTGAAACATGGGAATATGTTAAACTTCAAACAGAAGCGGCAAACCAGAGTGAAGCAAGAATCTATGAAATTGCCACAATTTCTAATACTTGGGATTCCCTTGGCTTTAAATTAGCTGGAGCGCATTACTTTGCCAAAATGGCCAACAGGTTAAATGATGAAAATTCATGGTTTAACGCAGGAATGAAGTTTTACGATTTTGCAGCTACATGCCAAGATACAGCTATCCAAATATATGCAAGCAAAGAGGCAATAGTTGCATTTGAAAAAGTAATTGCTTTGAATGAAAACAACATTGAAGCAAAAAATGCACTGGCAATATGTTACATCCAAAACGATTTAGACATCATGAAAGGTGTTCAACTCCTTAAAGATGTTACACGCAGAGACTCAAATAATGTAGACGCAAATTACACATTAGGGATGTTATCGATGCGCAGCGGCCAATACGACAAAGCATGTGAAAGATTTAAAACACTCGTTCGTGTTCAGCCAATGTCGGCCGAGTTTCATTATTATTTGGGAGAATCCTACAGTCAGTTAGGTAAAAAGATGGATGCAATAAAATCCTTTGAAACATTTAAAGGATTGGTTCCAGATGAAAAAGCAAAAAAAGATATAGAGTCAATTATTAATAACCTTAAAAATTCTAATTAAAATGCCAAGCGGTAAAAAAAGAAAGCGTCATAAGATCGCAACCCACAAACGCAAGAAACGTCTTCGTAAGAACAGACACAAAAAGAAGTAGTGTTTAAATAGAAAGAGAAGTAAGTTTAAGTTCCTTACTTCTTTTTCTATTATAACTCAAATTACTCATTAAGTTATTCTCATTTTCGCCCTCCCTCACATTGCGTTTAAAATATCCAATTTTAAACGCCTAATTTTTTTTTAAAGTGAATTACGAATTAATAATCAATTCAAGCCCTTCGGGAGGGGTAGATATTGCCATACTGAAAGATAAGAAGCTCATTGAACTGCATCATGAACAAGCAGATTCTAATTTTCAGGTAGGTGATGTTTATTTAGGAACAGTAGGCAAAATTATGCCAGGCTTAAACGCTGGTTTTATAGATGTTGGGCATGAGAAAGATGCTTTTCTTCATTATCTCGATTTAGGTCCACAATTTGAATCTACACAAAAATTTACACGCATGCTCCGCAGCAGTAGGCCAAAGGATTTTGGAATCTACCCTACTCATCTTGAGCCAGATATAAACAAAGGCGGTAAAATAACAGATATTCTTAAGCGAAACCAACAAGTGTTGGTGCAAATTAGTAAAGAACCTATTTCAAATAAGGGTCCACGATTAACATCTGAGCTCTCCTTAGCCGGTAGATTTTTAGTCATGATGCCCTTTGAAAAGTCTGTTAGCATTTCAAAAAAAATAGTAAAACAAGAAGAACGTAAACGTTTAAAAGAGGCTGTAAATGCTATAAAACCTGAAAACTTTGGTGTCATTATCAGAACAAATGCCGAAGGTGAAAGCATAGACGATTTGCAGAAAGACTTGAAAGATTTAATGGGCAAATGGCAAGAATTATGCAGACAATTAATGGAAGCCAGCTCTCCACAAAAAGTATTGGGCGATAACGACAGAACCTTAACCTTGGTGAGGGATTTGGTTAATGAAAATTATACCAACATTCAAATAAACGACAATTTCTTATTCAACAAAATAAAATCATACCTTAAAAGTAAATCCCCAGAATTAGAAAATATAGTAAAATTATATACTGGTAAAACACCCATATTTGAGCATTTTGGGGTAGAAAAACAAATTAAAACGAGCTTTGGAAAAGAGGTAAACTTTATGGGAGGTTGTTACCTCATCATAGAGCATACAGAAGCATTGCACGTTATTGATGTAAATAGCGGAAATACTGCAAATAAAGGAAGCAACCAAGAAGAAAACGCCCTCAAAGTGAATATGGAAGCGGTTGAGGAAATAGCGCGACAATTACGTTTGCGTGATATTGGGGGCATTATTGTAATAGATTTAATAGATCTGAAAACAGCTGGCAACAGAAAATTAGTTTATGAAAAACTAAAAGAGGTAATGAAAACCGACCGCGCCAAGCATAAGATTTTACCAATGAGTCCGTTCGGACTCATACAAATAACCCGACAAAGAGTGCGACCAGAAATGGCCGTGGTAACGAATGAAAAGTGTCCAACTTGTCTTGGAAGTGGAGAAATTCAATCGAGTGTTAGCATTGTAGACGATATAGATAGTCATGTTAAATATTTAATAGAAAACCTACATCTTAAAGGATTTACCATTGAAGTACATCCGTTTTTAGCTGCTTATTTAAAAAATGGATGGTTAAATTCATGCAGATTTAATTGGTTTTGGAAATATAAACAATGGATTAAAGTTATCCCTAATTCTAGGTTGCATTTAGTAGATTATAAATTTATGGATGCAAAAGGTGAAGAAGTAATATTATAATTACCTATGTCTTTATTTTAAGAAGAAGTTATAATTTGCGTTGAAATGAATTCAATGAAAGAAACATACGCAAAGAAAATAAAAGAAGAGGCACTTCGCTTAGGATTTTCAGCGTGTGGTATTTCAAAAGCCGAATATTTAGCAGATGAAGAACCAAAGTTGAGTGGGTGGTTGAAAGAAAATCGCAATGGCAAAATGTCTTACATGGAGAATCATTTTGATATGCGATTAGACCCTAGATTGCTTGTTCCTGGTGCAAAATCTGTGGTAAGTTTGCTATATAATTATCACAATCCAGATCCAATATTTGGTTCAGATCAGCTAAAAATTTCTTCGTATGCTTATGGAGAAGATTACCATAAGGTTATCAAGGAAAAATTATTTGAACTTTTTCAATTTATACAAGATGAAATTGGCGAGGTTGGAGGCAGGGTATTTGTGGATTCGGCGCCAGTTCTAGAAAAGGCTTGGGCGCAAAAAAGCGGTTTAGGTTGGTTGGGTAAGAATGGAAATATTATTCATAAAAAAGCCGGTAGCTACTTTTTTTTAAGTGAGCTTATAATCGACTTAGATTTAGCAGTTGATGGCAAAGTAACCGACCATTGTGGTTCTTGCACGGCTTGCATAGACGCTTGCCCCACATCAGCTATTTACGAGCCACATAAAGTAGATGGGAGCAAGTGCATCAGTTATTTAACCATTGAATTAAAAGACGAAATTCCCACCGAATTTAAAGGTAAAACAGAAAATTGGATATTTGGTTGTGATGTATGTATGGATGTTTGCCCTTGGAACCGTTTTGCAAAAAAACACACTGAACCAAGGTTTGAACCAAATCCATATTTAACTCAGATGAGTAGGCAAGATTGGCAAGATATAACAGAAGAAATTTTTACAAAATTGTTTAAAAATGCCGCAGTTCAGAGAACCAAATACAACGGTTTAAAAAGAAATATTGACTTTATTTTAAAATGATAGCATGAAGAAATTACTGATTATTTGGAGTTTATTAGTACCATTTAGCATTTTAGCTCAAAGATTATATGAGCCCAATTTTGGTATGGTGCTAAGTGGAAATTTCAGCACTGTTCATGCCAATCACGAGAATTATGCTGGCAGAGGCATGGGAAGTATTGCTGCTTTTTTCCAAAATCCAATTACGCCTTACCACAGTAATAGATATTTGAATCGATTAGACTACACAGTAGAAGCGGGCTTATCTTGGTTAGGTTTTAGGGATAAAAACAGTGATAAAAGATTTCAGGCCAACTATATCGACTTATCACTTTACCTGAATTATGTACCCGATCAAATGAGTGATGATTTGAGGTTATTTGTTGGGTTCAGACCCTCCTATTTAAATTTTACACAGAGTAGTATTTTAAATTTTGGCACCTATTCAGATATTTTATCTGATAGTCAAAATATAAATCAAATCGGACAAATTGATTATAGTGGCGTGATAGGCGTGTCTGTAAATATGGGGGAAGTTGCCAATTTGGAATTGCGGTATGCGCACAGTTTTACGAATAATACCAATAGGCTATTTTTTAATGGTAGGCCAAGTGCGGTGGAGGTTGGATTACGTTTAAGTGCAGTGAGATTAAGGGATAAATTGGTTAAAGATGAGATCAATTTAGTGGGTGATTTAAATAAACGTGCACAAGGTACTTTATTGGTTATGTTAGAAGAACCTGATGAAAAGCTTATAAAACAATTGGTGGATGAGGAAAAGATAAAAGATGCAAGTTTTGTTCGGGAATTACAGTTCCAAACCAATAAAAATATTATTCAAGCTTTTCGGAGTGAATTTGATTTTTGTAGGGTCGAATTTTTCATGAATAAAGAGGCAAACTCAGTTGCTAAAGGAAAGTTCGAAGGGGTTTTTGTGGATGATCAATTGAATCCGAAACCATATGTTGATTTTGATACAAGCAACTATTTTATTGCTTCATTTATTGAAGACATATCTGACTATACCCAAAAACAGGATTATGGGTTATATTTTTACAATAAGAACTTTATTCAACTACCCAAGCCATATAATACCAATGCGAATACAATGGGATTATTTATTGGTGGCGATCCATTAAATTATATAAGGAGGGTCAAAACATCAGGCTATTTCGCCGATGATTTTAAAAAGGTATTAAAGAAAGTAAATGCTAAACTACAATTGGCACGAATACCAGTAAATGGATCATGAGATCTTGTAGTTTAATCCTTAAGCAGTCAAACAAGCACTAATAGTTGTTGAGCATCATTGGCATAATAAGCATTAAAATATCCTCATCTGCTTCTTGCTCATTTGGAACAATTACACCTGCTCTATTTGGTTGTGATAGCTCTAATGTAACTTCTGGTGCATCCATGGTATTAAGCATTTCCAAGAAATACTTGGAGTTAAATCCAATTTCCATGTCTTCACCCACAAAAGAACAAGTAAGCTTTTCTTGAGATTCATTTTCAAAATCAATATCCTCTGCACTAACGGTAAGCTCGCTGCCTGCCATTTTAAGACGAATTTGATGTGTAGACTTATTCGAGGTAATGGCAACACGTTTAACCGCCATTAAAAACTCACCTCTGTTTATCGTCATTTGATTTGGATTCTCAGTAGGGATAACAGCACGATAGTCTGGGTATTTTTCATCAATTAACCTACAAATTAAGTTCACCTCTCCCATTTGAAAATGGGCGTTTTGATGTGTAAAGAAAACCTTCAGCTTACTGTCGTCATTCGGCAAACAGGCTTTTAGTAAATTAAGTGCTTTTTTAGGTAAAATTAATGAATCTTCTATACCTGGTTGAACATCATTGCGTGTAAATCGTACCAACCTATTCGCATCTGTTGCTACAAAAGTGATATTATTTTTAAACAACTGCAGATAAACACCAGTTAAGTTCATTCTAAGCTCATCTGTACTGGTTGCAAAAATTGTTTTGTTAATGGCTTTTTGTAACACTTTTGAACCAATTTCAAAATTATTTGCCCCTTCCAATACTGGGGTTTTAGGGAACTCATCACCTTTCTGACCCGTCAGTTTAAATCTTCCACTTTCATATTTTATCTCAACAGAACCTTTTTCTTCGTTAATAGAGAAGGCCAAGGGCTGATCCGATAATGTTTTCAATAATTCTATTGTAGTTTTAGAGGGAATAGCAATGGATACATCTTCTTTAGCATCTACCTTTATGCTCGTATTCATGGTAGTTTCTAAATCTGATGAATGAATGGTAAGAATACCATCCTTAATATCGAATAAAAAGTTATTCAATATGGGGATAATAGGTTTTGACACCACAACTCCATCAATGTACGACAGATGGCGCAATAAAACACTGCTATTTACTATAAACTTCATGGTAATTATTTTTTATTTCAAGTTTAGCCGGTTACATTTTTATATTAAATCCATCAAACTTCTATGCAAACAAAAATAAACGCCCACACTTAGCAAGCAAAAACAAGTTATGCACAATAGCTAACAATTTATGCAAAAAAGTGAATTAATATTCCTGCCTGCCTATCATTTGGGATGGAAATTGGGTTGGAAAAAGGTCCATTTCTGAGGAGTCTATCCTTGGTAATTTTTTCAATTTCAAATTGGGCTGACCCGCATTTACCCATGCAGTATACCAAAAAGATGCAACACAAAGTATGGCTGAACGCATTCTTCGTTCTACCATTCCATTTAAGTACAAATGATATTGATGTGAAAACGCTTTACTGTATACTTTTTGCAACTGATTCCCTTTAATCTCATAAGTGTATTTCGCATGTTCTGGAAATTGCTCTTGTAATTTTTTTTCAAAATAAAATACCGAATCTAAGGAAGCAAAACTATTTTCTATTATTTCCCAAGTGTAATTTAATGGTTGGTTGATATAATTGGCTGAACCAACAAAAAAATCATAATCTTCTGAGAATAATTCTGGCAATCTGGTCTCAAGAAAACCATGAATGCCATGTTGGTTACTAAGTTGGCCATTATAATTCGAAGTAACATGTAAAGGAACATGCGCATCACCAATATAATGACCAATTTCAGCAGCATATTTTAGAATTTTTTGCTCCTGGTTTTGTTCAAATGCAGTGGTTAAGTTTTTCAATGCCCATTGAATATTCCAAGGAACAATTCCATTTGCATGAAGGGTGTCTTTTCCATATTTCTCCATGGCTTTTGAGTAACTTCTGGGTATAGTATCAAAAGGTAAAACACGTTCGTAATAGTCTATATCAATAAAGTGCTTCTCTCCTTCTCCTTTAACTAAATAACGCCTTTTATCAGGATCTACAGCATGCTCTGTAAGATAGTCGATATGCGTTTTAAAAAAACCAAATGTTTCATAAGGCATACAAAAAACAGCTAGTCTGTTAATCTTTTTATGGGCATGAAATCCCCATGCATGGGTTTTCAAATTTGGGATCAGACCGAAGAATAGGAATAAAATAAAGTTTAGATAATATAGGGGTTTAGATTTTTTTATCATAGGCAAACAAAATTGATTATTGTTTGCATACAATGCAAGCGTGGGTTGACTAGTAAATGTAGAAAACCTGATTTTATTTGAACCTAACTTGCTTCTTCCATTCTAATTTTTCTACCCTTTAGTTTTTCGGTTTGAACCAATTGCAATACTTGCTTAAACTTACTTGCCCTTACTGCTGCATAAGCAGAATGATCTAAGACTTCAATTTTACCCAATTCATCTTTGTTTAATTTGGCTTTTTGAAGCAGCATTCCCACAATATCCATTTTATTAATTTTATCTTTTTTACCCGCTTTTATAAACAAGGTTTTCCATTGAGGAGGATTTGGTAATTGAAAGCTAACTGGCAATTGAATCTCGGCAGGCTTGCTCTCTAAAAAGTCTGGTAAGTGATCTTTCTCATCGAGCAGAAAATAGACCTCACCTTCGGCTTCCATCCGCGCAGTTCTTCCATTTCTATGAACCATAGCATCTTCTTTTAATGGAAGTTGGTAATGGATTACTACATCAATTTCAGGAATATCTAAACCACGTGAAGCAAGGTCTGTAGAAATGAGCAATTGAATAGATTTATTGCGCAATTTAATTAATGTTTTTTCGCGATCTATTTGCTCCAAACCACCATGATAAAATCCGTGTATTACCTTATGCTTAGTCAATTGTTCGCTAATCCTATTTACGGCATCTCGGTGGTTACAAAATACAATAGCAGATTTATCGTGTAGTGCTCCAATGAGTAATAAAAGTGCTTCTAATTTATCATCACCCAACACACGTACTTGCTTTAATTTCATACCACTAATGGGTTGTTGCATTCCTTGGGTAAAGTTAAGTGTTATAGGAGTTAGTAAGTTAATAAATTCGGGGATTTTAGCGATAGCTGTGGCAGAGGTTAGCACTTTTTTTTCTAATTTTGCCATTTGCTTGATAATGTATTCCATTTCGTCTTGAAAGCCTGCTTCCAAAGATTTATCAAACTCATCTAATACTAAAAATTTGCAGGTTTTTACTTGCAAATTTCCATTTCTAATATGATAGGCGATTCTTCCTGGTGTGCCAACCAAAACCGCTGGCAATTCAGATAAATTATTCTTTTCAATCCGCACTGAATGTCCACCATAACAACAATTAATTTTGTATTTGCTGCCCATTTGTTTAAACACTTGTTCAATTTGTAGAGCCAATTCTCGCGTTGGCACAATAATCATGGCCAATAATTTTTGGGTATAATTTTCGGGATAATCTGCACTTAATTTAAGTAAAAGAGGTAAAAGATAAGCAAGTGTTTTACCTGACCCTGTTGGTGAAATAAGTTGCAAATCTTTAGGAAGTTTATACGCTTCAATAGCAGCTTCCTGCATGGGGTTTAGGGCAGTAATAGAAAAATTAGGTAAAATACTTTTTAGTGAAGTCATGCTTGAGCTACTTTGATAAGTGCCGCAAGGTACGAGAAAGAAATGCGAAAATGATATGTGTATTCAGTACTCGATATTTTATTTTTCCTCAATCATCACAAAAACATCTTCATCATCTGCCTTCATGAGGTATTTTTCTCTTGCAAATTTTTCGAGGTTTTTAGGGTTACCAAAGAGTTCTTTTTTTTCTCGACGAACTTTGGCAATTTCTGATTGATAATAGGCCTGTTTTGCTTTTAATTCTTTTAAATTTTTGCTATATTCAAATTGATCAAAAATACTGTTACGTTCATTAAATAAAAGCAAAAGAACAAAACCCACCCCTACCAGTAAATACTTGTTTCCAAATAGGTTAATCCAGGTAAGTTTTGTTCTTTCCATAAATTTTATTTTGCGTATTTAAATGATTTGCCCGGGTAATAGGCATTAGCACCCAATTCTTCCTCAATACGAATCAATTGATTATATTTTGCTATTCTATCTGTTCTGCTGGCAGAGCCTGTTTTAATTTGTCCACTATTTAGTGCCACAGCTAAATCTGCAATCGTAGTATCTTCAGTTTCACCACTTCTGTGACTCATAATATTGGTATAACCGGCTCTGGTTGCCATATTTACTGTATCAATTGTTTCTGTTAATGACCCAATTTGATTTACTTTAACCAAAATAGAGTTAGCTATATTTTCATTAATCCCTTTCGCTAATCGCTTTACGTTGGTAACAAACAAATCATCGCCCACCAATTGACAAGAACTTCCGATAGCTTTGGTTAGTTCAGCCCAACCCTTCCAATCATCTTCTGCACAACCATCTTCAATCGAAATAATTGGATATTTCTTCACCCATTCTGCCCAATAGCCTACCATTTCGCTTGGCGTCATTTCGCGTTTATCCGATTTCTTGAAAATATATAATCCTTTTTCTTCATTCCAAAACTCGCTAGTAGCAGCATCCATGGCAATGTATATATCTTTACCTGGTTTAAATCCAGCCGCCTCAATAGCTGTTAAAACGGTTTCAATAGCCTCCTCATTCGATTGAATATTTGGCGCAAATCCACCTTCATCTCCAACGTTGGTGCTATAGCCCTTTTTCTTTAGCACTGCTTTCAAATGATGAAATACAGAAGTCCCCATTTGCAAGGCCTCACTAAAAGTATCTGCATGGGTTGGCACAATCATAAACTCCTGAAAATCGATAGAGTTGTCAGCATGTGATCCACCATTTAGTATGTTCATTAGTGGAATTGGCAATGTATTGGCATTTACTCCTCCAACATACCTATATAAAGGCATATTAGCTTCTATGGCGGCTGCTTTAGCACATGCCATAGATACGGCAAGGATAGCATTTGCACCTAAATTTCCTTTATTCTCTGTTCCGTCTAGTGCAATTAATCTGCGGTCAATTTCATTTTGCTCAAATACATCTAGGCCGATTAATTGATCGCTGATGGTCTTATTTACGTTTTTAACAGCATGTAAAACGCCTTTTCCCATGTATACATTGGTATCGCCATCACGTAATTCAACAGCTTCATGTATACCTGTAGATGCGCCGGATGGAACTGCAGCTCTACCCATTGCACCACCATCTGTAATTACTTCTACTTCTACTGTTGGATTGCCTCTAGAATCTAATATTTGACGGGCGTGAATGTTAATTATTGAACTCATTTTTTTAGCTTTTAGCAGTTGGCTATTGGCTTTTGGCCATTATTAACTGCTGGTTTTAAATTATGTTTATATTCTAATATCTTTTTTGTCCAAATAAAAATGGCTAAAGGCTAAGGGCCAAAAGCTAAAGGCTATTGGCTATCAGTTTTTCATCATATTTATAAAATCATCAAAAAGATACCTACTATCCTCTGGACCAGGAGCGGCTTCTGGGTGGTATTGAACCGAGAACGCTTTTTTACCTTTAATTCTAATCCCCTCTACAGTATTATCATTTAGGTTAATGTGCGTTAATTCTACAGTAGGGTGATTCATTGTTTCTTCTAAACTCACACCAAAACCATGGTTTTGCGAGGTAATTTCGCATTTTCCTGTAATGATGTTTTTAACCGGATGATTTAAACCTCTGTGTCCGTTAAACATTTTAAATGTGCGTAATCCTTGTGATTCAGCCAACATTTGGTGACCCAAACAAATACCAAATAGGGGTACATTCTTCTCTACAATTTGTTTTACTAAATCAACTTGATAGGGCATTACGGCGGGGTCGCCCGGACCATTGCTGATCATAAAACCACTTGGGTTGAACTGTAACATTTCATCTAAAGTGGCATGGCAATTAAAAACCGCCAAGTAGGCACCTCTATCTACCAAGCACCTTAAAATATTTTGCTTTACACCTAAGTCTAATACCGCAACTCGAATCTCAGATTCAGGGTTACCCAGGAAATATGTTTCTTTGGTAGACACAGAACTAGAAAGTTCTAAACCTTCCATAGACGGAACAGCTGCTAATTGTTCCTTTAGTTCTTCTATAGATTTTCCTTCTGATGAAATAATGGCATTCATGGCTCCTTTACTTCTTACATGCCTCACTACTTCACGGGTATCTATATCTGCTATGCCTACAATATTATTTAGGGCAAAATATTCTTGTACGGTTGCGTCGGCCTGTTTGCGAGAATAGGGCACATTAAAGTTTTTGCATACCAAACCTGCAATTTTAATTGAGTTAGATTCTTGCTCTTCCTGGTTTACGCCGTAATTGCCAATGTGCACATTGGTTTGAAGCAAAATTTGACCCGTATAACTTGGGTCGGTAAAAATTTCTTGGTAACCTGTCATGCCGGTATTAAAACAGATTTCTCCGGTTGTTGAACCAATTTTTCCGATGGAGGTACCCATGAAAACTGTACCATCAGCTAGCAATAAGGTAGCTGGAAACTTATTGACTGTTCTATTCAAAGTAGTTTAGATTTTGGCAAAAGTAGGAATTGAAAGTTTCATGTGCAAATATAAGTATCCACTTACATGTGATTAACTGCTAAACCCTTAACTCCCATGGTCTTCTCCATGTGTTTAAATGTAGAAAACTAAATCTGGAAATTTTGTATCACAACTAAAAAACATTAATCTTGCTCTCTAGAAAATTATTTAGAAACGTAAAACTAAAAAAATGAATCACTGGCTAGTAAAATCGGAACCCTTTAAATACAGTTGGGATCAATTTGAGAAAGATGGTAAAACATTTTGGGATGGAGTGAGGAATTACCAGGCTCGGAATAATTTGAAGGGCATGAAAAAAGGTGATTTGGTTCTTTGGTATCATAGCAATGAAGGATTAGAGATTGTGGGAATTGCAAAAGTAGTTAAGGAAGCATACCAAGATCCAACTACTGAAGAAACTGCTTGGGTTGTAGTAGATTTAAAACCTTTTAAGAAGTTAAAAAGGCCAGTTAGTTTGGCTGAAATCAAGGCTGATTCAAGGTTACAAGAAATTGGTTTGGTCAAGCAAGGCAGACTATCGGTTCAGGCATTAAAGCCTGAAGAATTTGACGCTATATTAGATTTATCTAGTTCAAAAAAATAAAGCATCAAAAAATCTCAAAGTTTTTTTGCATATTTGAACCTCTGTTAATTAGTTCACAAAGGACCAAAATACAAATGGAATCCAAAATAATTTTAGAAAAAAAACAACTCGAAATTACCATAGATAGATTGTGTTTTGAGCTAATTGAAAGACTTGGTAACTTTACAGATACTGCATTAATAGGAATGCAACCCCGAGGCATTTACCTGAGCAGAAGAATCAAAAATAGGCTTGAAGAAATATTAGGTAAGCAGCCTTTTTATTACGGAGAATTGGATATTGCTTTTTATAGAGACGATTTTAGAAGAGGCAATGAACAAATCTTACCAAGCGAATTAAAGATAGATTTCAACATTCAAGATAAAAAAATTGTACTCATAGATGATGTGCTATATACCGGAAGGTCTATCAGATCTGCTTTAGATGCCCTCACAGACTTTGGCCGACCAAACAAAGTAGAGTTATTGGTATTGGTAGATAGAAAATATAGCAGAGATTTGCCCATACAAGCAGATTACGTTGGCATTTCTGTGGACACCCGCAGCAATGATAAGGTTAAGGTAGAATGGAAAGAAAATAGTAAAAAAGACTCAGTGCAAATAGTGACCAACCAATAACATGAAAAAGTTTTCGCAGAAACATTTACTGGGCATTAAAGATATATCAGCCGATGATATCCAATTGGTTTTTGAAACGGCAGATAACTTTAAATCGATTATTAACAGGCCCATTAAAAAGGTTCCCAGTTTAAGGGATATCACCATTGCCAATGTGTTTTTTGAAAACTCAACACGAACCCGCATTTCATTTGAATTGGCTCAAAAGCGTTTAAGCGCTGATATTGTAAATTTCTCTGCCTCTTCCTCCTCTGTTTCTAAAGGCGAAACGTTAATTGATACCGTTAACAATATTTTAGCCATGAAGGTAGATATGGTGGTAATGCGCCATCCAGCTCCCGGAGCTTGCCAGTTTTTAGCTAAACATGTTAATGCACAAATCATAAATGCAGGAGATGGCACCCACGAACATCCCACACAAGCCTTACTCGATGCCTATTCCATTAGAGAAAAATTAGGGTCGGTAAAAGGTAAAAAAGTAGTCATAGTAGGCGATATAACCCATTCAAGGGTGGCATTATCAAATATTATTTGCCTTCAAAAATTAGGTGCTGAAGTTATGGTTTGTGGTCCAACCACACTTATTCCCAAACACATTGGAAGCTTAGGCGTAAAAGTTGAGCACAATTTACAGAAAGCATTAGAATGGTGTGATGTAGCGAACATGTTGCGTATTCAATTAGAACGACAAGACATCAAATATTTCCCTACTTTACGTGAATACAGCATGCTTTATGGTTTAGATAAGGAACGTCTTGATTCACTAAAAAAAGAGATCGTAATTATGCATCCTGGCCCAATCAACCGTGGTGTAGAGATAACGAGCGACGTAGCAGACAGCAAACATGCCATAATACTAGATCAAGTAGAAAATGGTGTAGCCACCCGCATGGCGATAATGTTTTTATTGGCAGGCAGAGCATAAAAAAATCTCCCAAACAAAATTTGTGAGGGAGATTAAATAAATGATTATATTGTTTAATTGGTTTTAAAAACCAAATGATAAAACTTTTTCAACCATATTTTTTGAACCCATAACAATGGGAACTCTCTGGTGAATTTCGGTTGGCTCTACATCTAGTATGCTTTGCACCCCAGTTGTTGCAGCACCTCCTGCTTGTATGGCAATATATCCCATTGGAATACATTCAAATAACAAACGTAATTTACCTTTAGGTGCTTTTGCAGTTGGTGGATATATAAACACCCCTCCTTTTAGTAAATTGCGGTGAAAATCGGCAACCATAGAACCAATATATCTTGCAGAATAGGGTCTGTTAGTCGCCTTATCCGTTTCTTTTACCCATTTCAAATAATCACTTACACCGGCAGGAAATTCACCTGCATTACCTTCATTTATTGAATATATTTTGCCATCAGCTGGGGTTTTAATATTAGGGTGACTTAAACAAAACTCACCAATACTTGGGTCGAGCGTAAATCCATTCACACCTTTACCTGTGCTGTAAACCAACATAGTTGAGCTACCATAAATAACATATCCTCCAGCTACCAATTCGCTGCCCTTTTGCAATACATCTGCTAAAGTTGGCTCAGTTCCTGGTTCTGTAACCCTGCGGTAAACTGAAAAAATAGTTCCAATAGAAACATTTACATCAATATTGCTAGAACCATCCAACGGATCGATACAAATAACATATTTACCATTCTTTGAGTAAGCTCCCTGTAAAGGAATCATATCATCATTTTCTTCGCTGGCCATGGCACATATTTCGCCTCCTTTTTCTAATGCCCATATGAAAGTTTCATTTCCAATAATGTCTAATTTCTTTACATCTTCTCCTTGTACATTTACAGAACCATGTTCGCCTAAAATTTGAGTTAAACCAGCTTTGTTTACCTCGGCGCTAATCATTTTAGCGGCAATTCCAATATCGCGTAAAATCCGAGATAATTCACCTTTCGCATATGGAAAATCTTGTTGCTTTTCAATAATAAATTGACCGAGTGTTGTAATTGACATAAGGGATAATATTTCCGCAAACCTAGGGTTATTCAACAATTAATACAAATACCAATATTTCATTTCTTAACGTAACAAAGTTACCGAACCGCTATATGTATACTTTTTACCGTTAAAACTGGTTGCGTTTACTTGGTATATATAAGCATCTTGCTGGCAATCTTGTCCTTTGTTAAA
>JAJTEN010000071.1 GCA_021298155.1 Sphingobacteriales bacterium
TGCTTCTATACATTTCGTCTACCGCAAATGCGCTATACTGATTTATGTATTGAATAACTGTCATTTTAGGTAGCACAACAACAGAGTCGGTTTGAGCCAAAACTTGCAGGCTACTAAACAATATAGAAAATATAATAAGCAGTTTTCTCATGATAATTAAACAAAAGTAGGCTTTAACGCCTGTTTACCCATATAGCTTTGCCCACAATAAATAAGAGTTGTATAGATTTATATCCAATATAAAAATGGCATCATTGATAATCCAAAAAATATTTGCAAATTTACAACGTATATTTATGCTATTGCTACATGATTTCTATTAAAAACCTTAGCCATTATCTATTTGTAAGCTTTGTTTTAGTTGTCATCTTGTTTTATGGTCAAAACATCCTTATCCCATTTGTTTTTGCCCTTTTACTTTGGTTCATAGTAAAGCAAATTAGAGGCTTTATGGAGCGAGCACCTTTCATAAAAAACAAAACGCCCATGTGGTTAAAAAATTGGGTGGCCACCATTATTCTGCTTGTTTCATTAAATGCCTTGCTAAAAATTGTAATGCACAATGTAACTCTACTGAGTCATTCTTACCAAAAATATCAAAACAATACCAGTATCATTATCCAAAAAATAAGCACAAAACTAAATCCAGAAATTCTCGAACAACTCAACGCTTTTCTTACCCAATACAATTTTGCCGAAACTGTGCTTAGCCTATTTAATTATTCTACCAATTTCTTAAGTAACCTTTTTTTGGTAATTATTTATGCCCTATTTATTTTTCTGGAAGAACCCAGTTTTCAAAACAAAATTTCTTTGTTGTTTCCCAATACCCAAAATAAGCAAAGCATACTCAATGTATTTAACAAAATCAATGATTCTATTTCCAAATACCTAGGTTTAAAAACCTTTGTAAGTGTTCTTACTGGCTTGTTTAGTTGGCTAGCTCTCTTATTTCTAGGGGTAGATTTTCCCGTTTTCTGGGCATTTCTCATCTTTCTTCTACATTACATTCCAACCATCGGATCATTAATAGCCACTGTTTTTCCAAGCATCTTCAGCTGCCTACAATATGGAGAATTACTCCCCGGCGTATGGGTGCTACTTTTGGTGGGTGCAATCCAATTTATAATTGGTAATTTGCTCGAACCTAAACTTATGGGAAATAGCGTTAATTTAAGTCCGCTTATCATCATTTTATCTCTAAGTTTTTGGGGCAGCATTTGGGGCATAACCGGTATGTTACTGAGCGTACCCATTATGGCCATCATTGTTATCATCCTCTCCAAATTCCCCAAAACCAAACCCATTGCCATTTTACTTTCTGCCAATGGTATTCCAGAGTAATAAGGAACAGATTCCTCTAAACCCATTAATGACATTTAGGTAAGGTGATTTTTTACAATAAAAAGCTTATTCCAATTCTTGAATTCCATTGTTTAAATTCTGTAAAATATATATTCATTCTATTTTGGTTTAAATTATGAACGCTATTTTCTATTCCAATTGGTTTATTAAAGAATGATACCTCAGTAAAAATACTGAACTGAGTATTATGTGATAAATAAATCTCCTTAGATATACCCATTGTGTAATTAAAATTAAGGAGTTTCCAGTTAAATGAAAGGATTTATAAAAAGCTTCATTTTGCATTCCTATCATACAGGTCTGCTCTGAGATTCTATAATTTGCATCTAAAACAAAATGTTTCGTTAAATTTACCCTCAAACTTATTAGTATACCTTTATCGTATCCATCATTGGTAAAATATCTAAAATTAGGTGTTATTGGCGTAATGTGGTTAATCCCATTATATACACCTACCCCCAACTGAATAACGCGTTGCTTTCTCACTGAATCCTTTGGATGAAATATTTGTGCAGTGGCAGCAGTATGGTCGATGATATTGCAAAAGATATAACAAAAAATAATTTTAACTAGTGCTCTCATAATGGAAATTGAATGGATAAGGTTGAAAATAATTGATGACTTAACAATGGAACAGCGTTTTGATAAAAATTGTATTCATTAAAACGCTTGGGATTTAAGAAAGCATCCGTTTCGTAAAATATACCAAGAATATAATTTACTTTACTCTCAGTCGAAGGTTTATAACGCACACAGATTCCAGCACTTGCAAATGGGGCCACAATTTCTGCTGTTCGTCTTTGGGTAGGTCCATTACCATAAATATTATTAGGTACAAACCACAATTTGTAGGTGTATTCTACCCCCATTCCAAGCAATGTCTTCAATTGCAATTTCTTATTATCCCAAATCCTATATTGCACATACGCTGGTATTCTAAACCCTTGGTAGTTTATCTCCATATTTAATCTCGATGTTGCATTTTGACTACTTTGTACATCAATTACTCCGCCCCATTGTTGCCATCTAGGCATCATTTGCAAGGCAAATCGTTCTGTAAGACTCACTGAATATCCTAAAGCTATACCTAGGTTTTGAACAGGAGAATAATTTATTATTTCATTAGCAATTCGCTTATCAAATTTATCCGAATTTTGGTTGAAAGTAAGCGTTGAAGAACCATATAATAAACCTACTCCTATGGCGGATTTTTTTTGGGCCTGGGTTGAAATCGTAAAAGTAAGCATCAACAATATACATACTATTGCTGCTCTAGTTGAGCAATTTGTTTTTTTAAACATGTTATCTCAGTATTTAGTTGAGGTAAAAATATGTTTAATTCTACTTTTTCTATTGATTTTATTTGTTTTCAATAATGCCTCCGATCATATTCTATGTTCTGCTCACAAAGTCGTTCGGCCAAATGAAGAAAGACATTCTCATTTAGCAAATTGGCTTCATAAATTTATGAAGCCAATATTTCCCGACAGATACCCGTCATTCCGACCGCAGGGAGGAACCTCTAAAGAGTTGTTTAGACAACGCCATTTTGGTCAGGAAAACAAGAACATCCTGCAGATAAAACCGGGGAAGATGTTTTAATTTTCTCTCGAGAAAATTGATTTGATTGATTAAAACACTAACATTTAACTACCTTGCTAGTATTAAAAATTGGTTCGAACCAAAAAAATGAAAAATATAAACAGCGGCGATTTTATTGCTGAAAGTCCTTTTAAATTAACAGCGGCAGAAACACACATAAGCACCAAACTTAGTAAGGCAGAAATAAAAGAGGAATTACAGCAGATAAGCGAAAAATTAAGTGCCATTCAAGACACCATTTACGCGCATAATAAATATGCAGTTTTAGTCTGTTTGCAGGGAATGGACACTGCCGGAAAGGATAGTTTAATTAAGGCAGTATTTTCATCATTTAACCCGCGTGGGGTAGTTGTTCATAGCTTTAAAACACCCAGCGAATTAGAGCTTGAACACGACTATTTATGGCGCCATTATTTAGCCCTGCCAGAACGCGGAAAATTTGCGATTTTTAATAGAAGTCATTACGAGAATGTGCTGGTAACACGCGTGAATCCTAGCTATATTTTAAACGAGAATTTGCCAAGCATTACAAGCGAATCTGATATTTCACAAGAATTTTGGGAGAATAGGTTCACCCAAATAAATAATTTCGAAAGCCATATCCAACAAAACGGAACGATTGTTTTTAAATTCTTTTTAAACTTGAGCAAAGAAGAACAAAGGAAAAGGCTGCTGCGTAGATTAGAGAAGGAAAGTCACAATTGGAAATTTTCGCCAGGCGATTTGGTACAAAGAAAACGCTGGGATGATTACATGAACTGCTACGAAGAAGCCATCAATAAAACCCACACCAAAGAAGCACCCTGGTATGTTATACCCGCCGATGACAAAAATATGGCCCGACTCCTAGTAGCAAAAATACTGCTCAAAAACCTAGAAAAATATACTGATATAAAAAAGCCAGAATTAGCCCCAAACATCCAAAAAGACATAGCTAAATACAAGGAAATATTAAGCAAAAAAGAGATGCAATAGGGACTTAGTAAAACAATCAAAAGTTGAGGGTTTAAATAATAAATCTCGAAAATTGAAACCAAGCGCCCTAGTTGTTT
>JAJTEN010000019.1 GCA_021298155.1 Sphingobacteriales bacterium
ACCGGCCGCATCTGAATTTCTCCAAACCGAACTAGTAAAAGCTGTAGTTGAGTTAAATACCAATGCATTGTAGTTGTAACAAGTATTATTAAAACACACGTCAACCAATAAATTTTGAGAAGGATTCCAGGCTACAGGAGAGGTAAATGTATGTGTATTCCATCCGTTAACATCTGTGTAAAAAACAGGACCAAAAACAGTGGTTAAACCAGCATCATCAAAAGATGTAGGCAATGAGGTTGCAGTTGTAGTTTTTACTTTGATCGTAAAATCAACCAATCCATATCCTGTACAGCTTATTAATCCCTGCAAAGAGGTACTTGATGATACATTAAAAGCCAAACTTCTTATGCTACCTGCATTTCCACCGGCGGCAACAATTTCTGAACCTAAAATTAAAAACTGATGCCTAGCACCCCAATAGTAATGCCCATATGGAGATGGATAACCCGTATTTGTATTGGTGGTTGTTCCAGTACCAATGGTTACCGTTTGCGCATGGGAATGCAACACAAACAATGTTAAAAACAAAGCGAGTAATAGCCTCATTTTAGATTGTAAAATTTGAATCATATGAATCTTTATTAATTTATTTCAAGTGAGAATTTAGAAATCGAATATAAATTATTCTTTTCAATAAAACAAAATCGATTTCAATATTCAGATTTTCAGAATTTTAAGGAAAAAATTATTTTAACCCAACAAAACTTGAATCGTTTAATGAAAGAAGAAAATTGAGTAGATCAATTTTTTCTACGGGCGTTAGGTTCAATCCACCTTTATGAAAATTCTTACTAATCATCGGATCTACGGTAGGAGAATTTTTAGTTCCAGAATTATAAAACTCTATCACTTCCATTAAGGTAGCAAATCTGCCGTCGTGCATATATGGAGCAGTAAAGGAAAGATTTCTTAGCGTTGGTGTTTTCATTAATCCGAAATCCTCTGCTCGGCCCGTTACCCGCATCAATCCGCTATCTTTTGGCATAGCTTCTAAACCGTTATTATGGAATTTAAAATCTGTAAAAAAGGGAGAACCTGCGTTCCCATGGCAATGAAAACAATCACCCTTCTCAGTACTATATATTATAAAACCATTTCTTTCACTCTCTGTTCTCAGTCTTTCGCGTCTTTCTGCTTTATCAAAATTAGAATTGGCACTAATCAATGAACGTTCAAATTGCGCAATAGCTTTGGCTAATTTTACAGTTGTAATACTGTCTGAACCAAATGCACGGCGAAACAAATTGGGATATTCTGAGTGTTTTTGAAGCCTTTCTATTACGCTAAAAACATCTGGATTTGCCATCTCAATTGGATTGATAATCGGTCCAATTACCTGCCGCTCTAAATCTGTTGCACCTCCATCCCAAAAGTATTTATGATTCGTTAAATTATATTTATCAGCCCAAGCTAAGTTAAATAATGGCATTGCTTGTCGAACCCCAACATCTCCCAAAGCACCCATACTATACCTTCTGTTATCAGAAAATGAACTAATTTGCTGGTGGCAGGAACCGCAACTTTGTGAGTTATTTACAGATAAAATTGGATCAAAAAACAATTTTTTACCCAACTCAACGCCTGCAATGGTAAGCGGATTATCGGAAGGAATAGGGAAACTTGACCAACCAAGCACCATAGGTATTTTCAACTCATAGGGCGTAGCATCATAAGCATATGGATCGCCTGTTTGAGGATCTTTTGAATAGATAAACCATCTGATTTAAAACTATATACTTCTGGATTTTGATACATCTCATTGATGTCCAAGGCAAGATTTAAGGTAGGATTTTTAGACTTTACTTTAAATGTATTCAAATCCATTAAATTATACGGCGCATGTTTATCGCCCCCAATATCAAAGGTGTAGGCCTCACCCCATGTGGTGAGTCCATTAATTCTAAAAAAAATATACCCTGTATTCCAAGTCCAAAACATACTCCAAGCAGGATCTAAAGCGCCTTCTTGCAATCCGCTATGGTTTCTGATGCTATCAACTCCTAGAAGCACTGAAACACTTTTATAATTTCCTGGTGGAACATTTGCAATAGCGATTTGTGAGGTATTTTGGTTCGAGGCATCCATGAGGTGATAATTATTTAAATGGATAGTTTTACCCAAATGATTTACCAATGTAACATTACTGAAATAATGTTTTATCTCTCGAACATTGAAACTATCTTTGGCAGCATTAATATATGTCTTAGTATTAAAAACAATAGGCTCTCCACCGAATTCGTAATTCACATTAATGTTTAACACGCCTGTTTCTGGAATAATGAGTCCACTATAATTGGTAATGGTATCCCAACGCTCGGATACGGGTGAATCTGGAGTTGTAATTTCAGGGTCTTTACACGCTGAAACGATTAAACCAAATACACACAATAGGCTGCCAAACAACAAACCTTTCCTAAGCGTAAAAAAAATATTTAAAGCCATAAACAATACATTTATATTTGCCTTTGCAATTTACAAAAAAAAATCCAAGGAAACAGTCTAAATTAAAATAACATGCCAAGTTTTGATATTGTTTGTAAAACAGATTTACAACTCGTAGATAACGCGATTAATACCGCCAAAAAAGAACTTACCAATCGCTATGATTTGAAAGACGAACTGTGCGGCATTGAATTTGATAAGAAATCAAAAATTCTAAAACTAGAAGCGAAGCAAGAAATGGCATTGCAAACTTTAATAGATATTGTATTAGGAAAATTTAGCAAACAAAATCTAGATGTACGTTTACTAGATTTAGGTGAAAAACCTAGGCCAAGCGGAAGATTAATATTGCAGGATATAAAAATTAAAGAAGGCATTGAAAAAGAAACAGCCAAAAAAATCGTCAACCATATTAAGCAAGTCAATTCTAAATTACAAGCAGCCATCAATGATGATCAAGTTAGAGTTAACGGCAAAAAAATAGACGATTTGCAAGAGCTAATTGCGGATTTGCGCAGGCAAGATTTTAATGTTCCTTTACAATTTGAGAACTTTAGAAGCTAGAAATGCTTATTCTCCTATGGAAACCATTTCATGAGAGAAAGCGGCATTTAAACGATCAATCATTTCTTCTGCTAATAGACCCTCTTCTACTTTCCCCTCCATCACAAAACTAATAGCACCTTTTTCTTCACTAACCACCAAACAGATGGCATCTGTATGTTCAGTAATACCAATGGCTGCCAAATGCCTGAGTCCGTATTTATTTATAATTACTGGATTTTCACTAACTGGCAAAACACAATTTGCTGCTTTAATTTTTCCATTAGAGATAATCACAGCGCCATCGTGAAGCGGACTTGTTTTAGTAAATATCGCTAAGAGTAAACGCTTTGAAATTCGAGAATCCATAAGCTCACCGCTACTCGCTATGAATTTCATCTCTGAGGTAATAGGAAACACAATTATGGCGCCGGTTTTTTGAGCAGACAATTCCCTACACGCCTCCACAATCTCATCAAATGGTGTATGAAAGGTTTGTTGAATTTTCCATTTCCATGGAAAAATATTCCACCATTTTTTGTTTTCACCCAACAAAGAACTGTTACCAATTACCAATAAAAACTTTCTTATCTCCTGCTGAAATACAATTAATACCGCAATAATTCCAACTTGAGCAAATTGGCCCAAAACATTGGCCATAAGTGGCATTTCAAAGTAATTTACTGCTAACCAAAAAATATAAATTGTAAGCAGACCAATCAAAATATTGAACGCTAAGCTGCCTTTGAGTAACTTAAAGAGCTGGAAACTCAAGAAAACAAACAGAACTAAATCTAAAAGATTTACGAGTGTAAACTTGTACGACAATAATTCAAACTGACTTTCTAGCATACTGCGATTTTAATGAATTTCTCTATGATTTGCAAGCGATTCAAAGAGTTTAATGCACTCAATAGCTTCTTTCACATCATGAACTCTTAATATGCTTGCTCCACGCTCAAGGGCAATCATGTGCAAGGCAGAGGTTCCATTTAAAGATTCTGATGCAGATACATGCAATACTTTTTGAATCATCGATTTCCTAGAGATACCAACTAAAATTGGCAACTCAAACAACTTAAAGCGATCTAAATGCTGCAATAATTCGTAGTTATGAGAAAGTGTTTTTCCAAATCCAAAACCAGGATCTATAATCACATCTGCTACCCCCAAACCATTTAATTGATGAATTTTATTGGCAAAGTAATCAATAATCTCAAGCAATACATTCTTGTAAACCGGATTATCTTGCATATTTATAGGCAAACCTTGCTTATGCATCATTATATAAGGCACCTTAAGACTTGCCAATAAGGGAAACATATTGGCATCTGCATCGCCTGCAGAAATATCATTTATGATAGAAGCACCAGCCGCTACAGCTTCTTGAGCCACCTTAGCGTAAAAGGTATCTATACTGAGCAAAGCATCAGGAAATTCTCTTTGCAGTATGTCTATTGCAGGAATCACTCTTCCTAATTCTTCCTCAGCAGAAATTAGCGCCGCACCAGGTCTGGTACTCTGCCCGCCAACATCTAGGATAGACGCACCATTTTTTATCATCTCTTCGGCCTGAACCAACAATTCCTGCATTGACCCAACTCGACTAGATGCAAAAAAACTATCAGGCGTAATATTGAGTATACCCATGACCATCGGTTTAGCTACAGAAACAAGTCTTCCCCCACAATTTATATATTTTTTTCTAAATAATGCTTGCAATTATACCTCCTCGCTTATTTTTGCGTTCGAACAAATAAAATACAATCACATTGATAAATCAAACCGCTTTAGAATTTGACGAAGTAATTAGCCAATGCCGCAATGTATTTGAAAAGAAAAATCAAGACTATGGCATGAGCTGGCGAATAATGCGTATATCTAGTATTATAGACCAAATATTTATAAAAGCAAATCGCATTAAAACCATTGAGGAAAATGGAACCCAAGCCATTGACGAAGGCGTGCAATCTGAATGGATAGGTATTATAAATTATTGTGTAATGGGCCTCATTCAACTAAATCCAGAACTTGCCAATAAAAACCTTAGCGTGGCAGAATTGTTGCATTTCTATAATCACTATTTGAACCAAACCAAAGATTTAATGGCTCAAAAAAATCAAGATTATGGAGAAGTTTGGCGCAAAATGTTGGTAAGCACATTCACAGATATGCTACTTATGCGCATCAACAGAATGCATCAAATTATAGAAAATAAAGGAAAAACAGAAATGAGTGAAGGCATTGATAGCAATCTTATGGACATGATTAATTACTCAGTATTTGCCTTAATTAGATTAAAAAACTAACATGTAAATAATATGAAATGGTTGACACAAATTAGCAGAATTTTAGTAGGGGTTTTATTTATTATATCAGGCTTAATTAAAGCAAATGATACCCTAGGTTTTAGCTACAAATTATTGGAATACTTTGAGATTTTTAACACGCCATTTTTAAACCCCTATGCAGTAACAATAAGCATGTTGGTATGCATTTTTGAAATAGTAAGTGGGGTAGCCTTATTACTTGGTATCTATAATACTTTAAATGCTTGGCTGCTTTTATTACTAATTATCTTTTTTACCTTGTTAACTGGGTATAGCGCAATAACACATAAAGTAACCGACTGCGGATGTTTTGGAGATGCACTCAAACTAACACCTTTCACTAGTTTTATGAAAGATGTAGTACTATTAATTTTAATTATTTTTATTTTCTTAGGAACCACTTATATAAAACCAATTGTTTCCTTGCCCATTGCGAATATTGCCTTATCGGTCTCATTTCTAGTATCGGTTGCATTCACTCTTTATACCTATTTATTTTTGCCGGTTAAAGATTTCTTACCTTATAAAATTGGAAATAATATACAAGAACTTACCCTAGTGCCTGAAGGAGCACCCAAGGATATTGTGGAAATGGTTTTTATTTATGAAAAAAACGGACAAACATTTGAGTTTGCTGCCGATAAATTACCTGAAGATTTAGATGCTTACAACTTTATTGATCGAAAAGATGTAATTATTCAAAAAGGATTTGTTCCACCCATACACGATTTTAAAATTTATAACGAAGCTTCACTTGAACTTACAGATAGCTTCTTTACAGGCAACTCCTATAAGTTATTGTTGGTTCAAACCAAAATTGAAAAAAGTAGAGCAGGACTAGAAACTAAAATCGCACAATTGAGCAATGATTGGATAAGTAGCGGAAAACCATTTTGGGCGCTTACCTCAAGCAATTTAGTGGATGCCGGCAAATATGCTCATGACAATAAGTTTCCATTTGTTTACCACAACATGGACGATATTCCTTTAAAATCTATGGTTAGAAGCAACCCCGGAATGTTGTTACTTAAAGGAAATACCGTAGTGAAAAAATGGGGTGCCTACAACTTACCAAGCTGGGAAACACTGCAGAAACTCATGCAATAAGTAATTGCCAACAGTGTTTCATAGAATTTATTTAATTGGTATGCCTGGCTGCGGTAAAACAAGCACAGGAAAAAAATTAGCTAAACACCTAAATTGGCAATTTATAGATTTAGACTCGCGCCTCATTGATCAAACAGGTAAAAGTATAGCAGAGTTATTTGAAACAATCGGAGAACCTGCCTTTAGAAAAATTGAACAGCATGTTTTATACTCCTGTTTGCCGCAAGAACCAAGCATCATTGCATGTGGCGGAGGTACACCTGCGTACGAAGAAAACATGAGCTTTATAAATAATAACGGCCTTAGTATATACCTTAAAGCCAATGAACGTTTCTTGTGGGATAGATTGAGTGCAAAAAATCAGGATAGACCATTATTTAAAGGCCTATCTGAATCAGATATTAAAATAAAAATTGCAAAATTATTGTCCGATAGATGCAAGTATTACGAGCAAGCTAAACTTCAAATTGCATTGCCTTATTCGGATATTAATACCCTAGTTAACAACATATTAGAACTTAATAATGAGAAAGAAAATAATACCATTTAACCCCTATATACCACAAAGTGTTGAAAACCTGTGAATGATTTTTTTCGTTTTTTTACGGAAAACTTGCGAAAACACTTGACAATTCAATTCTCTTTACTAAGTTTGTCTTACAAAACCTTTAATTATTTTTAAATATGAACAAACAAGACTTAATCGATTCAATGGCGAAAGCCGCTGGTGTTACTAAAGTTCAAGCTCAAGCTGCTTTAGATGCTTTCATGAGCTCAACACAAACTGCCTTAAAGAAAGGCGACAAAGTTATTTTAGTTGGATTTGGTACATTCTCTGTAACCAAGCGTGCAGCCCGTAAAGGTCGCAACCCTCAAACTGGAAAAGAGATTAACATTCCAGCAAAAAAGGTTGTAAAGTTCAAAGCTGGTGCAGGTTTGCAAGCTAAAGTAAAATAAAACTTTACTGAATAATAAAAAAGCCGCCCGATTAGTCGAGCGGCTTTTTTATTGCATATAAATAAGCGTTTAGGCTAAATAAACTGAAAACTTATTAGATGTAAAACTAACTGTTACATGGTCTTGCAAAGTGGTTTGAAGAGACAAGCCAATATAATCTGCAGCCACAGGAAAACTATGGTGATTTCTATCAACCAAAACAGCAACCTGAATACTTTTTATCTCAAACTGTAAAAATGGATGCATTGCATATATTAAGGTTTTACCCGTATTGAGCACGTCATCAAAAATTATTACTGATTTACCCTTGCAAGTTTTTTCAGATACTGCTGCAGTTGCAGCCGCATAAACAGGGGCATCTTTATGCAAAAGCACTTCAACTAAACTAATTTTTATTTTACTAATAGTTTGAAGTTCTGCTTGTACCAATTTGGCAATATCTAAACCTTGACCCACCACTGCTGCAAACAATAACTCCTTTTGATCAAAGTGCTTTTCATATATTTGATAAGCCATTCTTTTGATGATTTTTTGAACCTGACTGTGCGCTAATATCTGGGTTTTCATATGACAAAAACATTTATTCCCCACGTTTATTGAGGATTTGATTTACATTTGGTTGCAATTTATGGCAATTTTCATCAAAGTGATTATATTTGAACAAATTTAGACAAGAAAAAAAAATTGTTTATAAATTTTGAAAATGAATAAAAGTTACTATTTTTGCACTCCTAAATTTTACGAATAAAATGAAAGAAGGTATCCACCCAAAAAACTATAGAAAAGTGGTTTTCAAAGACATGTCTAATGATTACATGTTCGTTTGTCAAAGTACTGTTGACACAAAAGAAACCATACAGTATGAAGATGGTAACGAGTATCCCCTGTTTAAATTGGATATCTCATACAAATCTCATCCGTTTTTCACCGGCCAATCTATGTTTATAGATACTGCAGGTCGTATCGATAAGTTCAAAAAGCGTTATCAGAAAAAAGCTGATTAAATATTTGGAAAAGCCTTCACTTAGTTGTGAAGGCTTTTTTTTTAGCTCGTTTTGGCGTAATTTAGCAGCATAAATATACCTTGCTATATGATGCACTATTTGTTTTTTGACCCATCAGCCATTCGCGTTAATTTACTTCCCTTTACCTTTACTCGGCCTGTTGCTAACCTCAGAATTGGGATTTTAACCATTGATGAAAAATGGCAGAAATTCCTGGGCAATGGAGAATATGGCTACCTTACACAAGACTATTTACAAACAAAATACACCTTAAACCAAGGGCATCTAAATGTATTTATTAATGGTAGTATTTGCCCTACAGATAAACTTACTGCTGAAATTAGAGACCTACAATTAGGCGAAGCACTCATTGCAAATCAACAACTCATTGCCGTTTGCCTGAGCTCCGCATCAGAATTTACGGAAGATATTTCAAAGTATGCTTGTAAAGAATCTACTGAAAAGAATTTCATCCAAATCACATATACCTACGATATTTTCTCCAAAAATGGTGAAGCCATTGAAACAGATTTTAAATTACTCACCTTAGGCAGGAAATCTCAAGAAATTCCGGATGGGAATCAATGGATTAATAAAGAAAATATTTTTATTGAGGAGGGCGCAAAAGTTACTTTCTCCATTTTAAATGCCTCAACTGGACCAATTTACATTGGAAAAAATGCCGAAATAATGGAAGGCTCAAAAATACGTGGCCCATTTGCGATTTGTGAGGAAGCCGGCTTAAAAATGGATTCAAAAATTTATGGACCAACCACTGTAGGCCCGCATTGCAAAGTGGGTGGAGAGGTAAATAATGTTGTTTTCTATGCATACAGCAATAAGGGTCATGATGGATTTGTTGGGAATGCTGTTATTGGCGAATGGGTGAATATGGGTGCAGACACTAATAATTCTAATCTCAAAAACACCTATGATGAGGTAAAATTATGGAGTTACAGAACCAATAAATTTGAAAAAACAGGCTTAACATTTTGTGGATTAATGATGGCAGACCATGCCAAATGTGGCATTAACACAATGTTTAATACAGGCACTGTTGTGGGTGTTGGGGCCAATATTTTTGGTGCGGGATTCCCAAGAAACTTCGTTCCAAGTTTTAGTTGGGGCGGCGCACATGGCTTTGAAACTTTTGTATTGAACAAATTTTATAAAACAGCTGAGGCAGTATGCAAACGAAGAAATATTGCCTTAACTGAGGTAGATAAAGAAATTTTAAAACACGTATACGAACAAAGTAAAACATACCGTTTCTGGGAAAAGGAATAACCAAACAGGAACAAAATAAAATAATTATGAGAAAGAAAATTATCGCTGGAAATTGGAAAATGAACAAAAACATGGAGGAAGGCATGGGCCTTGTTTCTGAAATAAGCAATATGCTTAAAGATGAATACCATGGCACCGCACATACACTTATTATTCCGCCATTTATTCATTTAAATTCAGTTAGCAAACTAATAGCAGATAATCCAAAATTAGGCTTAGGTGCCCAAAATTGTAGTAATCACAAACAGGGAGCATATACCGGAGAAATTAGCGCAGAAATGCTCAAAAGCAGTGGATGCTCATACGTGATAATCGGACATAGCGAAAGAAGAGAATATTTTAATGAACATAATGCCTGGTTAGCAAAAAAGGTTGATGCAGCGCTCTCTGCCATGCTTTCACCCATCTATTGTTGCGGCGAAACGCTCACAGAAAGGGAAGATAATAAACACTTTGAAGTATTGGAAAAACAAATTTCTGAAGGCTTATTTCACCTTGATGAAGCGCAAATCCAACAAGTTGTTATTGCATATGAACCGGTTTGGGCAATTGGCACAGGTAAAACAGCAAGTACTGCGCAAGCGCAAGAAATTCATGCTTTTATTCGTAAATTATTGAGCCAAAAATACAGCCCAGCAATATCACAAGAAATTACCATCCAATATGGGGGAAGTGTAAAGCCTGAAAACGCAGCAGAACTATTTGCCGCAGCAGATATTGATGGCGCCCTAGTTGGTGGTGCAGCCCTGCAAAGCAGAAGTTTTGTTGATATTGTAAAGGCTATGGCATAATCATTGAATGCTATTGTTCATAAGCTAATCCAAACCTTGTGAACAAAAATAAAACTACATCATGAAGAGATTTTTTGCTATTCTATCGCTGCTTGTTTGCTCGGTATCTGCATTTGCGCAGAGACCAAATAGTTTTTCGTTCGACCCAAACGTATTTATTAATGAGTTAGAAAACTACCTCAACTCGGCTGCAAAAAAAGAGGTAAAAGACCTTGGTGAAGCATTTTCTGGCTATTATAGAAGCGGAAAATTAACTGCAGCTCAGAAAATACAAATTATTAAGCAGAGTAACGACATGCTGAATGCTGGCTGCCAATTAAGTCCGGATTTTGAAGCCTATTTACAAACCATAAATGCGCTAATTGATAATGAAAAACTAAGTAAATTCGATGGTTGGCACAAAACACTTACAGCTGCTCTTAAGAAAAGTAAAGATGATTTTCAGAAATTTTTATTGGTATCCAAAAATGTATTTTCTGAAAATAAAATTTTAGTATTGGGCGGATATACCTGGATGAGCAATACTTCCGACGCAGAACTCATTATTGAAAAAGAACCGCTATTCTATTTCAAAAAATTAGACCTTATTTGCTACACCCCAGGAGATACATTTGAATTGTATCAAACCAGCGGAAAATTCTATCCGTCTAAAAACCTTTGGATAGGCAAAGGGGGTAAAATTGATTGGACCCGAGTAGGTCTAGATTCCAACAGGGTTTATGCCCAAATAAAAAATTATAGTATCGACTTAAACAATGGGGAATTAATTGCAGATTCAAGTAATTTCTTCAACCTAGATATTTCTAGTAAACCCATGTTAGGGCGCGTAATAGATCGTCCAATGGGAAAATCCCAGGGCGAAAAAAGTATTTATCCGCAATTTGAAAGTTATTTTACCACCTTCACAGGTGCGAGTTATGGTAAGGCTAAATTCAAGGGTGGATATGGTATGCGCGGCGCCCTAGTTATTGGTAAAGGAAACGAAAAACAAAAAGCTGAATTGTGGTTTACATTCAAAAGCAAACCTTTTATGAAAATTCAATCTCCTGAGTTTTTTGTAAGAGATAATAAAATTTCTGTGGAAAAAGCTGAGGTGACTATCTACCTAGACAAGGATTCTATTTACCATCCTCAACTTGCTTTTAATTATTTAATCGACAAAGATAAATTGGTACTTTACAGAGACAATAATATGGGTATGTCTTCTGCTCCATTCATGGATAATTATCACAATGTAGAATTTTTCGTTGATCAAATTAGCTGGGATTTAAATAGCCCAAAAATAGAATTAGACAATCTCTCCGGAGACGTTCCAGCACTCTTCGAATCAATCAACTACTTCAGAGATATAAATTATGAAAGATTAGGTTCAGTTTTATCTTACCACCCCCTACAAAGAATAAAAAAATATTGTGAAGACCGCAAAATAACAAGCTTCGATTTGGATTCATACAGAGCTACTTTTAAAAGTAACTTAAGTGAAATGAGAACTCAAATGATAGACCTTAATGATAAGGGATTTATCAACTTTGATGCGACCAACAATATCGTATTTGTTAAAAGAAAATTAATTGATTATGTGAATGCACATAATGGCAGAACCGATTATGATGCGATCTTATTTAAATCATTGATTAGTGGCTTGCCAAATGCCCATATTAGTTTAATTAATAATGATTTGGTGGTTCAAGGTGTGCCTAAATTTTTCTTTAGCGATTCGCAAAACGTTTACATTTTACCAAAGGAACAAGTTATAACCATGAAGAAAAATCGCAATATGGATTTTTCAGGCAAATTAAGGGCTGGTATGGCCGATTTTTATGGAAGTAACTTTGCCTTCGATTACAATAATTTTAAAATTAGGTTAAATAATGTAGACTCGCTAAAGTTCTTGTATCCAGACGATTCTGTTGGCATGATGCGCCATGTTAAAAGCGTTATTCAAAACATTTATGGAACATTGGAAATCGATCATCCGTACAATAAATCTGGGCGGAGGAAATACCCTAAATACCCTGTTTTTACCTCTGAAGTGGGTTCACAAGTGTATTATGATTACCCCACTACCATGAATGGAACCTACGACAGAAGTAAGTTTTATTTTAATGTCGACCCATTTACATTGGATAGTTTGGCAGATTTAAACCTCTATACACTGGCTCTTGGTGGCACATTTTACTCGGGCGGAATTTTACCTGAAATGAAACAGGAAATTTATTTGCAACCAGATAAATCCTTGGGATTCTACATTCCAAACGATGAAATTACCAAATACCCATTATATGAAGGTAAAGGCTCTGCTACAATGGATTTACGACTAAGTAATGATGGACTCATTGGAGATGGAACTTTGTCTTATTTGGCTTCCAGAACTTCATCGCATAGGTTTGAGTTTATGCTCGACTCCATGAATTCGAATAGTTATATGTTTGAAAACGATAGAAATTCGTTATTCCCAACCATTATTAAATCAGAGAATGTTTTCAACCATTGGCTACCCTACCAAGACACCATGTTTATCACCAATAAAGGGGAACCCATGAAAATCGCCTACGATGGAGCCAAATTATATGGAACCATTATCTTAACGCCAAAAGCCATGAAGGCAAAAGGCAATATGGATATTGAAGGAGGTAAATTAGAAGCTTCCATGTTCGAATTAAAACCTACGGAAGTTCTTTCTGATGATGCTATTTTTAAGCAAATGAACCCAAAAGACACTTCGCAAGTTGCTTTTACCACTACCAAAGTAAAAGCGTATGTTAACCTAGAACAAAAATTTGCAGAATTCACCTATAAAAATTTCCCTGGAATTAATAACACATTCATTCTAAACAATTATGTGGGTTCTTTTGAAAAGTTAAGATGGGAAATGATTGAGAAAACACTAGAATTTAATGGCCCAGTTAATGCTAAAAACTTCAAAGCAGCTAGTTACCTTCTAAGCAACAAACGAACCCAAGACAGCTTGCAATATGGCGCAGGTTCTGCTAAATTAACGCTGGGAGATTATGTGATGACTGTTAGAAAAGTGCCTTTTATAACGGTTGCAGATAGTAGGATATATCCAGATAGTGGAAAATTGATTTTGCGAGAAAATGCCGAAATGGATCTGCTTTTAAATGCAAAGATCAAAGCAGATACGGTTAATCAATATCATGAAATAGACAAGGTAAGCGTGAAAATAAATGGCCGAACCGATATTGTTGGGGCGGGGAATTACACCTATTTAGATAAAAATAAAAAACCACAAACTTTCTATTTTGATAAGGTATATGTAGCTGATAAAAAGTTTATTGAAGGAAAAACCTTGATTCCTGATTCCATAAATTTTATGGTTGGCCCAAAAATTGGATTCAGAGGAAACGCAATTCTACATTCTTATGATAAAAATTTAGAGTACAATGGGTTTTTTAAAGCCATGCACAAACAGTTTTTGCCGAAAACAGATTGGTTTAAATCTGCCGCAACCATTAACCCAGATTCTATATACATTGAAGCCACCTCGCCAATTACCAACTTAAATAGGCAAACATTAACCAATGGCTTTTTTGTTAGCAATGATTCATCTCATGTTTACCCTGCATTATTTGCGAGAAAGAGAAATCCAACAGACCAAGAATTGCTAAAATGTGAGGGCACCTTAACCTATAATGAGAAATTTGACGAATTACGATTTGGCCCATATGCGAAAATTTTTGGTTCAGGCAAAAGAGGTAATTTTATGGCGCTAAGTGAAAATAAAAAAATCATTTATGGCGAAGGGAAATTTAATTTTGGCTATGCCACTTCTGGATTCTCATTAAATAGCGCAGGATATTGTACCTATAATTTAGCAGATACCACTTTTGGCATGCGTTTAAGTATAGTATTAACCGCCTTAATACCAGATATAGCTCAAAAATTAATGGTAGATTCATTAACCGAACAAACCAATAGTGCCTCTGCCGATTATTTTGACAAAAGGGTTATAAAAATTAGTTTACCAGAACTGGTTGAAGAGAAAACCTTCAAACGTTTTGGAGACAATATGGAAGATGAATTAAGCGGCAAATACATGGAAGAATTACAACAATCTTTCTTCTTTACCGATGTAACTTTGGTTTGGAATCAAAGCAAACGCGCTTTTACCAGCCAAGGAGATCTTGGACTACGCAGCATGAACAAATCACTCATTGAAAGAAAAATAAATGGGAAAATAGAGATTACGAAAAGGCGCGGTGGAGATGATTTTGTGATGTACCTGCAACATGCCAATGGCTCATGGTATTACTTTAAATATCAAAAAGGAATCATGGCCGCCATTAGTTCAGACTTATTGTTTAATAACGCTATCAAAGAGGGTCAAGAGAAAATATCAAAAATCAAGGAAGATTATCGCCTAAGAATTGCAAGTATCTCAGATAGAAATAAATTTGTAAGAGCACAAAAACAGACAATCGAATAACTATGGAAATCACACAACTCACACCATTTATTATTGCAGCATATTTGCTTGGATCCATCCCATCGGCTGTTTGGATTGGAAGGGCATTTTTTAATATAGATGTTAGGCAACACGGCAGCGGTAATGCCGGAGCAACAAACACCCTGCGCGTGTTGGGCAAGCCTGCAGGTATAGCTGTTTTACTCATTGATTTGCTCAAAGGCTTGGCGGCAGTTAGTTTACTTCATTTTGTAGACAACCTAATGCCGGGTTCACAAGAATTTAGAAAGTATCAACTATTTTTAGGCTTATCAGCGGTAATTGGCCATGTTTACCCTGTTTTTGCCAGATTCAAAGGAGGTAAAGGAATTGCCACTTTATTGGGAATGGTGATTGGCATAAGTTGGCCTATTGCCTTATTGTGTGCACTGGTTTTTATTAGCACAGTTTGGTTAAGCAGATACGTTTCATTGGGTTCTATGATGGGTGCTGCATTTAGTCCCATTTTTGTCCGTTTTATTTATGGAGCAGATGAAACATTTTTCTTGTATTTTTGCCTCGCTATTGCTGGTATGGTTGTGTATACACACCGAGCCAATATTCAAAGATTAAGAGCAGGTACAGAAAGCAAATTTTCTTTTAATAAAAAACCCGAAGTGAATACGCATTAGTTATAAAATATGTTAAAGGAAGTAACAAAAGTAGAAGAAGAAGTAGACGTATTAGATGAACAAAGTGAATCTTTTCAAGTGCTGTTATACAATGATGATGTAAACACATTTGACTGGGTAATTGAATGTTTAATGCGCATTTGTGAGCACGATTCTATTCAGGCAGAACAATGTGCCATGCTGGTGCACTATAAAGGCAAAGCAGTGGTAAAAAAAGGTTCATTAGATGAAATGAAACTTATCTGCCAAGCCCTTTGCGATTGTGATCTTTCGGCAGTAGTTGAGTAAATTTAAGCAGATGTTAGAAAAAGTAGTAAAAAATGCAACAGAGGCCATTTACGATATCGGAGATGGGGCAGTTATCATGTTAGGTGGATTTGGTTTGTGCGGAATTCCAGAAAATTGTATTGCAGCCCTGGTTCAGAAGGGAAGCAAAAACCTTACATGCATCTCTAATAATGCTGGGGTAGATGATTTTGGAATTGGCTTAATGCTAAAAACCAAACAGGTTAAAAAAATGATCTCGTCTTATGTTGGCGAAAATGCAGAGTTTGAGCGACAATTATTAAGTGGTGAATTGGAAGTAGAACTTATTCCGCAAGGAACATTAGCCACGCGCTGTCTAGCTACTGGATATGGAATGCCAGCTATATACACACCCGCTGGGGTTGGAACCGAGGTGGCTATAGGTAAAGAAACACGCGAATTTAATGGTAAAACCTACCTGCTTGAACATGCTTTTCAAAGTGATTTTGCTATTGTAAAAGCCTGGAAAGGTGATACCCATGGTAACTTAATTTTTAGAGCTACCTCTAGAAACTTTAATCCTTTAATGGCCATGGCGGGCAAAATTACAATTGCTGAAGTAGAAGAATTAGTTCCTGCTGGTGAGTTAGACCCAGATTGCATACATACACCTGGCATTTACGTTAACCGTATTTTTAAAGGTAGCAACTATGAAAAACGCATAGAGCAAATTACCACAAGCAAAAGGGGTTAAACCAATTTTTCGCTTAACTTTTGAATGGCTTTTTTAGCAGATTTACCTTCGTAAATAATCTGATAAACTGTATCTAAAATAGGCATTTTTACTTGCATCTTTTCATTTAACGCATGCAAATTTTTGGTAGCATAATATCCCTCGGCTATCATTTTCATTTCTAATTGGGCAGCTTGAACTGTATACCCTTTGCCTAGCATATTGCCGAAAGTACGATTTCTACTATGCACAGAGTATCCGGTAACAAGCAAATCACCTAAATAGGCCGAATGGTTAATTTTCCTATCTGTATCTGTAATATTGCGCAGAAATCTTTTCATCTCGCGTATGCTATTGCTCATGAGCACCGCTTGAAAATTATCACCATAACCCAATCCGTGACATATACCAGCGGCAACTGCATATATGTTTTTTAATACAGCCCCATATTCGGTTCCACGCACGTCTGAAGAAACAACAGTGCGGATGTAATCATTGTTTAAAAGCGCAGCAAAACCACGCACCGTTTCATTGCCTATACCTGCAATGGTGAGGTATGATAATTTTTCATTGGCAACTTCTTCTGCGTGGCAGGGACCAGATATAACCAATATTTGTTTCTCATCTATTCCATAGTGATCGATAAAATAATCACCCACAATTTGTTTGCTTGTTGGAACCAAACCTTTGATGGCACTAACAATGATTTTATCTTTAAAAACATCTTGGGGCAAATTGGCGAGTGCATCCTCTAAAAATGCAGCAGGAATGGCAATTACCAAGGTATCTGCCTCAAGCACCAATTCTAACAATTGAGCACTAATCTTGATATGGCTTGTATCAAACTCAATAGAACTAATATAATCTGGATTATGCCCATGTTGTTTAATATACTCTGCCTTCTCTTCCGTTCTAACCCACCAACTTAAAGAACTTATGTGTGCCTTTCCAGTAGCTTTATTCTCACTTAGTATTTTCATTAAGGCAGTAGCCCAAGAGCCACCTCCAATCACGGCTATTCTATTTAAATTCTCCATCCCATTCATATTTCGGCTGCAATTTACATTTTCAGCATAAATAAAAAAGGACTCCCAATGTTGGAGTCCTTTTTTATTTTATTCAAAACAAACTTGTTGTATTTAATTAGCACCGCTTTCTGGGCGTGGTTCGCGCGGTGGGCGCGGACCTCTATCGTCTCTACGTGGACCTCTATTGTCTCTACCCTGCCCATCTCTTGGCGGACGATTTTCTCTTGGCGCAGGCTCTACATAACCTTCTGGTTTAGGTAAAAGAACCTTTCTACTTAATTTAAGTTTACCTGTTTTTTGATCAACTTCAATTAGCTTCACGGTTACTTCTTCACCCACTTGAAAAACACCCTCCATGCTTGCAAGTCGGTTCCAACCAATTTCTGAAATATGCAATAAACCATCTTTACCCGGCATTATTTCGATGAAGGCACCAAAATCTACAATAGATTTTACCTTACCTACATATTCAGCACCCACTTCTGGAATAGCTACAATAGCACGGATCATACCCAAAGCCTTTTCTAAACTTTCTTTATTGCTTGATGCTACCTCTACAATTCCAAAATTACCTTCTTCGGTGATTGAAATGGTAGCTCCCGTTTCGCGTTGCATACCCTGAATAATTTTACCGCCAGGTCCGATTACTGCACCAATAAAATCTTTATCAATGGTTAAGGTTACAATACGTGGTGCATTTGGCTTATAATCTGCATTAGGTTCAGCAATGGTTTTATTCATTTCATCCATAATGTGTAAACGGCCAGCTTTAGCTTGATTTAAGGCTTCTTCCACCATCTCCCACTTCAAACCGTTTATTTTTATATCCATCTGGCAAGCAACAATACCGTTCTTGGTACCAATTACCTTAAAATCCATATCTCCTAAGTGATCCTCATCTCCCAAAATATCAGATAATACAGCAAATTTACCCGATTCTTCATCGTTTATTAAGCCCATGGCTATTCCACTTACAGCACCTCTTACTTTAACACCTGCATCCATTAAAGCCAATGAACCAGCGCAAACAGTGGCCATTGAAGAAGAACCATTCGACTCTAATATATCTGATACAATTCGAACCGTATATGGATTTTCTGGCGCACCCGGCAACACACGTTTTAATCCACGTAATGCCAAGTTTCCATGTCCAATTTCACGTCTTCCCGGCCCACGGTTAGGACGAACCTCACCGGTAGAGAAAGAAGGGAAATTATAGTGTAGCAAAAATTTTGCATAACCATCATTCATCGGGCTATCTAATAATTGCTCATCATTTTTTGTACCCAAAGTAACCGTTGTTAAAGATTGGGTTTCACCGCGGGTAAAAATGGCTGAACCATGCGCCCCAGGAAGATAATTTACTTCACTCCAAATGCTACGCACTTCGTCTAACTTACGACCATCTAAACGGGTACGATCATCTATAATCATGGCGCGAACAGCTTTGTATTCTACATCATGAAAATATTTATTCATCAAAAACTTATCTATCTCTGTTCCTTCAGGTAAAGAAGCTTTATACTCTTCGCGTATGGCTTTAAACGCTGCAGAACGGTCTGCTTTGCTGGCTTTAGATTTGGCAACCGCATAAACCTTATCATAGGCAAATTCCATAATTGCTGCCTCTAATTCTGGATTACTGCGTTCGTGGTTGTATTCGCGGAATGGTTTTTTACCACCCATCATTTCAACCAATTCCCATTGCGCTTTTATTTGCAATTTTATCGCTGCATGGGCAACTTTCAAGGCTTCAAGCATATCTGCTTCACTCACCTCTGCACATTCCCCTTCCACCATATTTAAATCGTGTTCAGTTCCTGCAACAATTAAATCCATATCTGCTCTTTCAAGCTCGTCTTTGTACGGATTAATTACAAATTTACCGTCGATACGGGCAACACGCACCTCAGAGATTGGCCCATTAAACGGAATATCACTTACGATTAACGCTGCCGATGCTGCCAATCCAACTAGGGCATCTGGCATAATATTTTTATCAGCTGAAATTAAGGTAAGCGCTACTTGTGTATCAGCATGGTAATTTTCAGGGAATAGCGGACGAAGCGCACGGTCTACAATGCGACTTACCAAAACCTCATAATCACTTAATTTTGCTTCACGCTTGTGAAAACTACCAGGAATGCGACCTACAGAGGCGAACTTCTCTTGGTAATCAACAGTAAGTGGCATAAAATCTACATCTTCCTTGGCTTCTTTGGCAGATACTGCAGTTGCCAAAATCATGGTATCACCCATTTTCACTACTACGGCGCCATCGGCTTGGCGAGCCAATCTGCCGGTTTCAATACTGATGGTTTTACCATCAATTTCGAATGTTTTAATTGTTGCTTGTGACATATTTATTCGTTGTCGTTTTTTCTAAAATTTTAAAAATAAAGGGGCAGCACCGTTTGGCCTGCCCCTTTTCCAATAAATTTAATAATACTCAATTTTTACAAATTGAGTGAAGAGTTTACTTACGCAATTCAAGTTCTTTAATAATAGCCCTGTAGCGGAAAATGTCTTTGCGCATTAAGTAATTCAACAAAGCACGTCTTTTTCCTACTAACTTCACCAAGTTTAACTCCGCAGAGAAATCCTTTTTGTTGGCTTTTAAGTGTTCAGTAATGTGGTTGATCCTCTCTGTAAACAGAGCGATCTGACTTTCAGCTGAACCAGTGTCTGTTTTAGACTTGGCTCTACCGTGTGCTTCGAAGATTGATTGCTTCTTCTCGGTTGTCAAATGCATGATTTATACTATTTAATTTGTTAATGAGGTGCAAAAATAGATTAAAAATTCAAATTTCCATACATATCCCTCATTTTTTGGCACTAAAACCTATTTTTTCGAATGATTTGGGAGAAAATACGCAAAGGCTTTGGCCAAATTAAACACTTCTGCTAGTATTTTAATGCCAAATTTTGGATCGCCATGACTCAACAAATTGCTTACTTCTAATCGAACATCCTGCTTGTGCGCTTTCAGGATATCATATAACAACATAGATTGCGAGGCGGGAATCACATCATCGTCTTTCCCATGAATAATAGACACCACGCAAGTAATTTTATGGGCATGTTGCGCTAAATCTAGGCGATTTTTAAACTGCGCAAAATCTGGTATTTTTTTCCATGCCCGCAAAACCATTTCTTCTCTCAGCACAGCATCATTTTTAATGGTATGATATAGTTTCTGGGTATTTACATTTGCCTTTTTTAGCGTGTTTGGCAACATTGGCTCGGTTCTTTTTAATCCGTTATCTTCTAGCGCAGCTTGAATAATATCTTCTAAATCAGATTGTTTTCCAATATCGTAGGGTAAAAAATTTTTGAGCAAAATATGCATGCCATAATCATCTGTTTGATTTGGATTACGCAGGGCAAATTGTATGGTAGATTCAAAATCTGTATATGTTCCTAATAAACATAACGATAAAATGCTTTCGGGAGGCATTTCTGCAACAGCCAAAGCTGCTATACCCGCAGTAAAAGATGGTGCAAAAACGGCGGGCTTATGTTTTTTCGGATTTAGTATTGGGCTCGCCACAATATGAAATATGGCATTTTTTACTTCATCAATCGCATTGGGATGAATCTGTAAAGCATCGATGGTATTAATCTGCGGTGTTACTGCGGTATAGCCCATCTTAGCATAGGCATTATTCATTGCTGCAACCCGCTTATCTTTAAAACCATGCACAGAAAACCCTGTAAAAGTAATAATGAGTCCTTTCTCTTTTTTAAGGGCAGGATGAACCAATACCGGTATTTTACCCGATGTTGTCTGCAGTACCACTTCTTTGCCTAAGGCGTCATTTTTAAAAAGCGAAGTGTATGCTATAAACTGTAAGCCTGATCCTAACACGTATTAAGAATATTTTTGATGCAATAAATTTATATCAAAGGTATGCCTTTCAGGTAAAGAAATAATTATCTCTTAATAGGCCTGAACCAATATCTCCCTGGCAGGAAAATATTAACTCAAAAAAAAAGAGAAAAACTAGTATAGTTTTTCTCTTTTACCTTGTAGCCCGTAGGGGAATCGAACCCCTCTTTAAAGAATGAAAATCTTTTGTCCTAACCGATAGACGAACGGGCCATTGCGTTTTTGGGTTGGCAAAAGTATAAATAATTTATTTGAATACAAGTTTTTTTTTTAAAAAATAGTTAGCGGTTTGGAATCAAGCTATTCCCAACAACTAAAAAACTGAGTTAAAAACCCTACCTTTGCCTTTGGAAGGTCGGTGTACTATTTGAAAAAATTAATACCAATTTTTAAACGGCTCAACCACACATCAAAATCAGGCTTTTTTACCTTCGAGGGATTTTTGGTATTCAATTACCAGAGACATTAGAAGATTGCGATACCCGTGGAGGCTAAATCCTATTTATTTACGGATTTTTATCAAAAGCCGACCTTCCTTTTTTAATTCTCCATTTATTTAGAAAAGATTTATCTTTGCCGGATTAAACAATTATCATCACTATGAAAATAGGAATCAATGGATTCGGCCGCATTGGTCGCTTGGTGTTTAGGGCAGCCATCAATAACCCTAAAGTTGAAATCGTTGGTATTAACGATTTAATTGATGTAGATTACATGGCTTACATGTTAAAATACGATTCTACCCATGGAAGATTTAATGGCGATATTGCTATTGAGGGTGGACATTTAGTGGTAAATGGCAAAAAAATTCGTGTTACAGCAGAGAAAGACCCAGCAAATTTAAAATGGGATGAAATAGGTGCAGAATATGTAGTTGAATCTACTGGTTTATTTTTAACGCAAGATACTGCCAACAAGCATATTGCAGCAGGTGCAAAGCGTGTTATCATGAGCGCACCAGCCAAAGATGATACCCCAACTTTTGTAATGGGTGTAAACCATACTAAATACAGTGCAGATATGACTGTTGTATCTAATGCTTCATGTACAACCAACTGTTTAGCACCAATTGCTAAAGTATTAAATGACAATTTTGGAATTTTAGAGGGTTTAATGACTACCGTTCATGCGGTAACAGCTACTCAGAAAACAGTTGATAGTCCGTCTGCTAAAGATTGGAGAGGTGGTCGCGGAGCTTACCAAAATATTATTCCTTCGAGCACGGGCGCTGCTAAGGCAGTAGGTTTAGTTATCCCAGAATTAAAAGGAAAATTAACAGGTATGAGCTTCCGAGTTCCAACGCCAGATGTTTCTGTGGTAGATTTAACCTGCCGCTTGGAAAAAGGTGCTAGTTACGAAACAATTAAAGCAGCTATGAAAGCGGCTTCAGAAAATGAAATGAAAGGTATACTTGGATATACAGAAGATGAAGTGGTAAGTAATGACTTCTTGGGCGATTCTCGCACTTCTATTTTTGATGCCAAAGCAGGTATCTCTTTGAATGACAACTTCGTAAAAGTAGTTTCATGGTACGATAACGAGTGGGGTTATTCAAATAAAGTGGTAGATTTAATATGCCACATGGATACTGTAAAATAACCAAAAACAAAAAAGCCTCGCTAGCGAGGCTTTTTTTATACCACAACATAATCCGTAATTCGTAATTGTTAATCAATGCTGTCCGGGGAAATTCAACTTCATACTTTGAGATTCTGAGCGTCAGCGAAGAATCTTATTGTTTTTCCCAGACAGCAGTAATTTTTAATTCGTATTTGCAGTGTGGCATTACTTTTGATTTAGTGAAAACATTATTAAATTTACCACCTTTAAAACAAACAAGCATGAGATTAAACTTAAATTCCCTGATACGTTCGGGAGCCATATTAATGGCAGTTGCTAGTATAGCAACATCTTGTAAATCGAAGAAAAATGCGGCTACACCTATCGAAAAATCTTCTGGTGCCGTTGAAATAAGTGTACCATTTAGCAGTAAAGAATATTACAGCGACAAAGAAAACTTCAGAGCAAAAAGCAGCGGAAGTAGTCCAGATTTGCAAACAGCCAAGAAAATTGCTTTACAAAATGCCAAAAGTGAAATGGCTGGTTTGATACAAACTACGGTTAAAAAAGTAACCGATCAATACACCCAACAACGCACCATAGATAACAAAACAGAGTTTAACAATAAGTTTGAAGAATTGGCACGTGAAGTAACAAACCAAGAATTGGTAGATGTAAGGGTTATGGGTGAAAAACTATTCAAAGAGCCAAACAATAGCTTTACCTATTGGGTTGCCATTGAAGCCAACAAACAAGCTGTTTTAAACGGCATTAGTAAGGCCATGAGTAATAACCAAAAACTATCTCAAGATTACGATAAGAAGAAATTTGAAGAAGTGTTTAATGCTGAAATGGATAAGTTAGCCAAAGAAAGAAGCGGCAACTAAGCAGCAAACAGATAACATAAAGTGCAGTACAAGCCTATACTTGTATTGCACTTTTATTTTAACCCAATCATGAAACACAGTTGGTTATTTCATTGGATAGTATATAGCATTTTACTCATCCTTATTTCATGCCATACCAGCAGCGTATCGCATGTTCATAAACAGAAACCTGATTGGGTGCAACAAAGACCTATCAATACGCAATATTATGTGGGCATTGGTTCGGCCAATAAACTAAGAAACCCAAATGATTATCAGCGGGTGGCTAAAAAAAATGCCTTAGACGATATGATGGGTGAAATAAAAGTAAGCGTTTCATCGCATTCGGTGCTTTCGCAGCAGCAAAACAACCAACAATTTAGTCAGCAATTTTTTTCTGATACCAAGCTCATTTCCAGTGAAACTTTGGAGGGATTTGAAGTGCTTGGCAGTTGGGAAAATGCACAAGATTTTTGGATTTATTACCGTTTTAGCAAGGCCGATTATGAAGCTCAAAAGCGGCGCAGATTGCAGGAAGCAATAGAAAAATCACTAGATCTTTTGTCGCGAGCCAATCATTTACCGATTCAAACCGATTATACTGCTTCACTAAAATTAAAATGCAAGGCGGCCATTGCTTTACAAAACTATCTAAATGAATCAATTGAGGCCGAATATAAAGGGAAAACAGTCTATTTGATGAATGAAGTGATGTCTCAAATTCAAACCCAATTATATTTGGCTCAGCTCAAAACCAATGAAAACATCATCAAGTTAAGTGCAGGAAAATCTTTGGTTCAGCCTGTAATAGTGAGCGCGCAAGTAAGAGAAAACGACAGATTGGGAAATACCATTCAATTTTTACCCATACAATTAATAGGCAATGGCATAAAATTTAGCGGCAACAACAGTGCAGAAACGCAAGCCAATGGTGCGGCACAATTTATAGTAAACAATATCCAAGGAGCCACTGGCATCAGGAATTTACAAGCTAAAATAGACCTTTCAAAAATAATTGCGGGCGATAGTTTATTGCCATCTATGCGGCGTTTATTACTGAATTTAGAAGGACCTCAAGCTACGCTGCAATTGCAGATTGAACCCATTAAAATTTACATAGTAAGTACTGAAAAAAATATGGCTAAAAGCCTCAGCTTTCCAATGTTAGAGCCGCTTGTTAAAAAATATTTGGGCGACCTAGGCTGTGCTTTTGTATCGAAAAAAGAAGAGAGCGATTATGTATTACAGTTAGACGCAGATACCAAAGATCAGGGCATTATGTGGGGAAAAATGCTACGTGCAAGTATAGAATTAAATGTAGTATTAGTAGATACTAAAACCAGTATAGAGCTTATTCATGAGGCCATTAGTGGAGTAACAGGTTTTCAAATTACGCCAGAGAAAGCAGGCATGGATGCCTATCAAAACATGCGCAGTGAAATGAATAAAAAATTATTGCCTACCCTACAAGAACGATTATTCCCAGATCATTAGAGTCCCTTTAGCTCTTTAAACTTTACTGCTTGTCTTCTACTTACCTCAATTTTGCTCCCATCTTTCATATAGAATAAAAAGCCAGCATTAAAGAAGGGTTCTATTTTATCGAGAAAATTAAGGTTAATAATTTGTTGCCTATTGGCTCTAAAGAAGGTATCATCACTCAATCGCTCATCTAATGAATTAAGGGTTCGGTGTATTAAAGGTTGAAATTTATCAAAATGTATTTTAGCATAATTCCCTGCAGATTCTATTAACCTAATTTCGTTCAGAGAAATATACCAACATTTGTCTCCATCGCGCAGAAAAACTTTCTCATGTGGTAATAATTTAGAACGTAAGCGATCTACTTTTAAGTCCTCAATTTGCTTTTTAATTTTACTTATCGCGTCATTTAAACGATCTTGTTCTATGGGTTTTAACAGGTAATCTAGCGCATTTACTTCAAAAGCTTTGAGGGCATATTCATCATAGGCTGTGGTAAAGATAATGGCAGGTGTTTCTATCAACTCCTCTAACAAATCAAATCCACTTTTTTCGGGCATTTGTATATCTAAAAACACCAACTGAGGTTTCAATTTTTCAATTAAATCAAGGGCTTCATCTACATTTTCCGCCTCGGCAACAATTTGAATATCCGGAATTTTGAGCAACAAACTTTTGAGTCCCTCACGGGCTAATCTTTCATCATCTACTATAATGGTGCTTATCATATGGGTATATTTAAAAGGGTAATTACATGCTGTTCATCTAAATTTTGAATCTCGAAACTGGCGGCATCTTCATATAAAAGTGCCAATCTACCTTTGGTATTTTCTACCCCCAAACCATCTGCTTCCTCTTTTGGTTCGAACCGACCAGAATTAATCATTTTGATTTGCAGGAATTCATTTTGAAGGGTGGTAGTTAAAACAATACTCCCGCCTAATTTTAATTTAGATATCCCATGTTTAACGGCATTCTCCACCAATGTTTGGATCATCATGGGAGGCACTTGGCAGGCCAGCGTATTGGGTTCTATATTCATTTCAATGTGCAAGCGATTATCGAACCTAATTTTTTCAATGGCCAAATAGTCTTTTACAGTATCTAGTTCTTGTTGCAGGCTAACCGTTTTTTCTTTGCTCATGTGGAGGGAACTGCGCAGCAAACTGCTCAATTTCCCTATCGCTTCTTTGGCCAAAACGGGGTCAATATCAACTAATGTGCGAATACTATTGAGTGAATTGAACAAAAAATGCGGATTAAGTTGCATTTTTAAGTTTTGATACTGGCTTTCTTTAATTAACACCTGCAATTGATACTTCACTTTCTCTGCCTCTAATGAGCGTTCCCAATATTGAAACAGGTGATACACCAAGGCCCAGAGTAAAATATACTTACTCCAATTAAATAAATAATTAAAAATAAGCACCGCATCTAAGGGCAATAAATTCATTAACGGCACCGTAAGTCGGTCTAAAAAAATATTGAGCAAAGTGAGTAAAATAGAAATAGAAACCACGCCCAGCATGGCACGTGGCACCAATAATTTCATAGGCAAGCTGATCCAACTGGTTTTAATAATAAATAAGCGGTAGGCATGGGTAAGTGCTATACCTGCCATAAAATTTATTGCCACATTTAACAGCAGTAGTTTATTATACCCATAAATATTACCATAGCCAATGAGTTCTAACAAGACAAAAACAAACCAGCCTCCTATCTGACACAACCAATACAAGGTATTTTTTTTCATTGAGGTAAAGGTAGAAAATTGCTCACATAAAAAAACGGTTCCTTACACAAATGGCTTTTTGTCTTTTTAAGAGTTGGAAATTGGAGGATGGAATTTGGGTCGATAGTCGATGGTCCATAGACGATGGACAAAAATCATCCATAAAACGCCAAACATCCTTCTAAAAAAAACTGCCAGAAGCCAGCTGCCAGAAGCTAGAAACAAAATTCAAAAAAAAAGCAGCCAAACGTTTACACATTTGGCTGCAATTTAGATAAAATGAAAAATCTTAAGCGAGAACGGTAACTTTATTATTCAACACCTCTACCACTCCGCCATTTACTTCAAACTCTTGTTTGCCACTTTTGTCTTTTACCACAATTTTACCCTTTTCTAGAGAAGAAATAAGTGCGGCGTGCCCTTTTAATACTTGAAATTTACCAGCAATACCTGGTAAGGTTACTGCTTCAATTTCTCCAGTAAAGAGGCTTTTATCTGCGGTGATAATGTCTAAATGCATAATGTGTGTTTTGCGTTCGAATGCTACTAATCTTATTTGCTTTCAGCCAACATTTTTTCTCCTTTGGCTATCGCATCTTCGATAGTACCAACTAAGTTAAATGCAGCTTCTGGATATTGGTCTACTTTACCGTCCATAATCATGTTGAAACCTTTGATGGTATCTTCAATTGGCACCAATACACCTTTTAATCCGGTAAATTGTTCTGCCACATGGAAAGGCTGAGATAAGAAACGTTGCACACGACGTGCACGCGATACAACCAATTTATCTTCTTCGCTCAATTCATCCATACCTAAGATGGCAATGATGTCTTGTAATTCTTTGTAGCGCTGTAAAATAGATTTTACGCGTTGCGCACAATTATAGTGTGCCTCACCTACAACCGCTTCTGTTAAGATACGTGAGGTAGAATCTAGTGGATCCACAGCTGGGTAAATACCTAACTCAGAGATTTTACGATTTAATACCGTAGTAGCATCTAAGTGTGCAAAAGTAGTTGCCGGAGCCGGATCTGTTAAGTCATCCGCAGGTACGTATACGGCCTGAACCGAAGTAATTGAACCACGCTTGGTTGAAGTGATACGCTCTTGCATGGCACCCATTTCTGAGGCCAAAGTTGGTTGGTAACCTACCGCTGATGGCATACGACCTAATAAAGCCGATACTTCAGAACCCGCTTGGGTAAAACGGAAGATATTATCTACGAAGAAAAGGATATCTCTACCACCTGACTTCTCATCCCCATCGCGGAAATATTCTGCCATGGTTAATCCAGATAAAGCCACACGTGCACGTGCTCCTGGCGGCTCATTCATCTGACCAAAAACCAAGGTTGCTTGCGATTTAGCTAATTCGTTGTAATCAACTTTAGATAAATCCCATCCACCTTCTTCCATGCTGTGTTTAAAATCAGCACCATATTTAATTACATCAGACTCGATAAATTCACGTAATAAGTCGTTACCCTCACGCGTACGCTCTCCTACACCAGCAAAAACCGACATACCTTCGTAGGCTTTGGCAATATTATTTACCAATTCCATGATTAATACGGTTTTTCCTACACCCGCACCACCAAACAAACCAATCTTACCACCTTTTACGTATGGCTCGATTAAGTCGATTACCTTAATACCTGTGTATAAAGGCTCAGATGTAGTAGATAAATCTTCAAATTTAGGCGCTTCGCGGTGAATGGCTCTTGGACCATCACTGTTAACGGTTTTCATACCGTCAATGGCTTCTCCAACCACATTGAATAAACGACCTCTAATATCTTCGCCGGTAGGCATTGAGATAGGCGCCTCGGTTGATAAAACAGTCATACCACGTACCAATCCATCGGTACTATCCATGGCTACTGTTCTAATCATGTTTTCTCCTAAGTGCTTCTGACACTCGAGAATAATGCGAGATCCATCTGCTTTATCAATATAAAGAGCATCGTAAATTTTTGGTAGTTTGTTGTCTCCGCCAGCAAAGCTAACGTCTACAACCGGACCAATTACCTGGGCTATAACACCTGATTTTGACATAGTTAGTTTTATTTCACGTATAAAAAGTGGTGCAAATTTATTCTTTTCAAATGAAAATCAAACAAAAGATTGATAAAAATTTATTTTAAGCTATGCCAAAAGTTATACAAATAAGGCTTTTAACTCGGTGGCTTCGTCGGGCTTCATTTTGCCTGCCAAAATAAGACGCAATTGGCGGCGGCGGAGGGCGCCTTCAAAACGCTTTACTTCTTCTTCGGTTTCAGGCTCTAGTGCTGGCACTTTGACTGCACTACCGTTTCTATCTAAGGCTACAAATGTATAATAAGCTTCGTTACTTAAAAAACTTTCGCCGGTTGGTATGTTTTCTGCCCAAACCTTAATATATACTTCCATCGAGGTGTTGAAAGCGCGTGAAACTTCTGCTTGCAAGGTTACCACATCGCCAAGTTTTATAGATTTACCAAAACTTACACTATCTACAGATGCAGTTACTACGGTTTTACTAGAATGTTTTTGAGCGGCAATGGCCGCAGCTATATCCATAAAATGTAATAGTCTCCCGCCCATTAGGTTTTGAAGGGTATTGGTATCATTGGGCAATACCATTTCATTCATGATGGTGCGCGACTGACTTGGTTTCTTTGCGTTATTTTGAGTTGTCATATACTTTATAATTAATAAGTAATTCTATTTTGGGGTTTATTGGAAAGCCATTCATTCATCGCGACACTCCAGCAAAAGTAGCGTTCCAGATTGATGCGAAATATTTACCGTTCCATCTTTCAAGGCTTCGTTGCTACTGCTGGTACAAGTTCCTAATTCTAAAAAATCATGTTGTAAATTGTATTTTAATCCACTTGTTGTAATACCCTCTACCCTACTTACTGGAATTAATGAAATGGGGGTTTGTGCCGGGTACCATTTATCAAACTCTCGAGGCAAACAAAATATTTTAGAATAATCATCGTACATAACCAAATTGGCAATGTCTTTGTATTTGGCCAAGGTACTAAAATTATTTAAGGTATGGTCTGCTCTTCTACCTGTAGCCCAAACAATATTTATGGCGAAATGATTTCTGCTTATTAAAAGATCAATGCCCTTTTCTAAATCTGTTTTAGATTGGTCGGGCGTATGAATGATTTCTACAGGATATTGATGTGCCAACATCTTTTCTGGCTCATATCCTCTATCAAAATCGCCCAGTACAATGTCTATTTTAATCCCCAAATCTAACACGCGTGGTAAAGCGCCATCTAATACCATCACAATCGGACTCCATTCTAATAATTGGTTCAGCAAAAGCATACTGCAAGCCTCCCCATTGGCAATAATAAGAGCGGGTTCTTGGTTGTCTTTAACTATATGGTGACTCGACATGCCGGCAAAGATGCAAAAAAATTAATGGATTATAGGCGCAATTTGTGCTTTCTGCGTACCTGAGTATTGAATAACCAATGGCTGAGAGTCACGAACAATTTCTTGTGTTGCTGCAAACTTTTCCCAATTAAACTGAATATTGAATACCATAAACCTGTACTTATGGTGGTTTAATTGCGCATTAGCAATAAGCTGCGATTTTGAATTTCTGTCGATTTCCTCCAAAAACTTAGTCTTGGGTTTTACTTTAAAATGCAGGTAATAATCAATTGCAATTATTTCATGTAAAATAACATTATTTGGTTCCAGTTTAGCACAAAAAGAATGCAATAATTCAAAACTTTCTTCGAGGGTATGTTTGTGAAAATGGCTATGCTGGCTGAACCAAATACCCAAATCCATTAACAACTCGAACATATTGTAATTTTTGGCTAAATATAACAAGGTATGAGTCGCTCTTTTTTTATTCCAATACAGCTCTAGAGCCTCTTCCATCATGGTTATTTTGTGCAATTCTTCCTGACTTAGAAAGTTACTTTCAATAATTTGATACGGCGGCATTGGGTCGAACCGATAGCCATATTGTTCATATTTTTCGCGTACAGGTGTACCCTTTAAAAACTTTAAAAACCCAAGCTGTAACTCGGGAGGATGCAAAGCAAAAACCTGATTAAAACTATAGGCTATATCGCTCAAATAATCGAGCGGTAACCCCACAATTAAATCTAAATGCATCTCTATTTTATTCTGCAATTGCCTAATTACACCGCTGGTTTTTTCGAAATTTTGCTTTCTACTAACCGCTAAATTGGCCTGCTGATTTACTGTTTGTATCCCTATCTCAAAACGAAATAAACCGGGTGGAACTTTCTCTTGTATAAATTTGATAATATCAGGATGTACAATATCTGCAGTTATTTCAAATTGAAAGACATTTTCTGGCTTATGATGATCTAAAATAAACTGAAAAATATCTAAGGTAAAATCTTTTTTAACATTAAAGGTTCTATCTAAAAATTTGATAACCCTGCCATGTTGCATTAAATATAACAGGTTTTCTTTGATGGTAGGTGTAGGCAAGTAGCGTACCTTATTATCAAGGCTTGCCAAACAAAACTCACATTTATATGGGCAACCACGAGACGTTTCTATATAGGCCACCTTATTATATATCTCGCTTGCATCTTCATATATATACGGATTAAAATCGGCCAACTTTAGGATGTCGAACGACTCAGAACTCGCTGTATATTTTATCTTTCCATTTTCCTTGTAAGCTATATTACTTAGCTCGCTTAGGTTTGGATATTGGTTCAAAAAGTTAGCAAAAGGAATTTCACCTTCCCCCACTATGATAAAATCTACTTCAGGTAATTGAATAACATCTTGCCAATCATAACTCACTTCGGGTCCGCCCAACAATACTTTTGCCTGTGGATTTATCTTTTTAATTTCTCTCGCTACGCTTAGGGTTTGTGTTATATTCCAAATATAACAACTAAACGCCACCACATCATATGCAGCGCATGCTTCTGCTATTTTATAGGGATCTTCTTTTATAACAAACTCTCTCCAATCTAAGCCCTCATGATGTGTATTTTGCCCATACAAAATGCGTATGGCCAAGTTCATATGAATGTATTTTGCGTTTAATGTACTTAGTAAAACTTTCATTTTGTGTTATTACTAATCTGTGTGTAGAATTGGAGCTTTTGTTGAATCAATAGTGCATTATTGTATTTGGTTCGAACCAATTCTTGCGCGTTATTCCCTATGCGTATAATCTCGTTTGGATGCTCCATTAAAAATTGAATTTGAGATTTAAACGCTTCGGCAGAATTCGCAAATAAAATTTCCTCTCCCGCCACGGCATCTATACCTTGAGCACCCAAATGTGTGGAGATAATGCATTTCCCAAGTGCCATCCCTTCTAATATTTTAACTCGAATTCCGCTACCCGAAAACAAAGGAACAATCATAATAGCCTTGTTGTTCATAAGTTCATGGGCATTTTCAACCTCTCCCAAAACGCGCATATTATTTTGGTTGTTATAATCAAAAAAATGCATCGGAATATTTCTTCCTGCCAAGTAAAAATGTAAATCTGGATATTTTACAGATACATCAAACCAAACCTCTTGGATAAACCAAATCATCGCCTCTTGATTGGGCAACCAATCCATAGAACCCAGGTGAAACAGACTAGGCATTTCTATATTATCTTGCTTGCTAATTAAAGCATCAGTATCAATTCCAAAAGGGAAAATACCAACGGGAATAGTACACTTATCCGCTTTGAGCATATCTAAATCAGTTTGTGTAAATACCGTTATTCCATCAAAAGAATTGAGCACTGAAAGCTCATATTTTTTTAATCGAGATGCCAATAAACGCAAATAGCTACGCTTGAGTATATTGGTGCAATTATCTGCCAGATTCTCCCAAATTTTATACTCAATATTATGCTGCCTCAACACGCATGTAGCCTTAGAATGTGCCCTAACTACAGGTAAATAGGGAGCCACAAATACACTTTCGAACACCACTACATCGAAGGTATGTGTAGCACAAATATCTATAAGTAACTGCTCAAAATCTTTACTTATAAAACGATCTACATGGTACGAAGTATTTTTAAATAAATTGAGAAAGGCGTCTTTCGGTTTGATCCTATTATCGATATAACTTAAATGAATTTCAGCATTATTTTTTAGGTCAACAGGCAAATCTTCAACAGTAACAAAATGTTTACTCGTATTGAGCGACGCCATGCATAGCTCAACTCCGGCATTTATATAGCCCTTACTTTCATTGTAATTTGCAATAGCTCCTCCATCTTTCAAGGGCCACGGAAATCGATTAAAAATTTGTAGAATTCTCATTAAAGGTGCAAAGAAACGAAAAGCGGTAAGATTCTTTTTTAAAATTTTTATCGCTTGAATTACCTGCTACAAATAAGGCGTAAAAATCCTAGATGCCAAAACCTTCTCTTTTTTGAATTAATTTCAAATTGCTTATTTTGGCCAGACAATTTAATACCATATGAAACAATTTTCTACCTTTCTGCTACTTACTCTTTTATTTTCATCGTGTGCAAAGGTATATTATAGTCCAGATGCAAACACATTAGCCACTCACCACAGAACAATAGCTATTATTCCACCCAGTGTTTTTAACGAGGAATATAAAAACGACGAAGCGGAATCTATTGCCCTGAGTTTGGAAGAAGATTCGCGAAATATTCAAATGGAAATATATGAATACTTGCTTAAGCGAAAAAGTAAAGGGAAATTTAGCATTGCAATACAAGCCATTGAAACTACCAATCTCAAACTAAGCAAAGCGTCTTATCCCACCAATACGCCAACAAGTGCCGAATTATGCGCCTTGCTTGGCGTTGAAGCTGTAATGTATGCTAATTTTGAATTAATGAAACCCTTTCCAGAGGGAATTGCTATTTTGGCTAGATTGTTTGGCATTCGCCTTCCCACAAACAAAGTATATGTTATATTAGACTTAAAAGACTGTGCGTACGACAAAATAATTTGGAATTATACCCACAAAAAATCGGGAACAACAGGCAGTACTGCAACAAACTTGGTTCGTAAACTTATCAAAGATGCCAGTAAAAAAATGCCCTATGCACCTTAATAATTAATGTACTTTATAATATACTGAACAACAGTGAATAATTTGTTCATAATTCATAGCTGTTGAAATAGCCTCAAACGCAATTTTCACTTTGGAATAACTTACTTTAGCAGTAGTTTAGAAAAATTAAGTTTGTATAACCGCTATATATATGAAAATCAAATCGATACTCCTAACTGCGCTCATCCTTTTTTGTTTAAGTGATTCCATCTTGTCGCAGAACGTACCTTCCTATGTGCCAAGTAATGGACTTGTTGGTTTTTGGCCATTTAATGGCAATGCCAATGATGAGAGTGGAAATGGGTTAAATGGTATTATAAAAGATGCAAGTTTAACAAGTGATAGATTCAATATTGTTAACCACAGTTATCTGGTTGATGGGGTTAATTGCCCAACGCCAAAAGGAATTGTTTTGCCTGCGCAGCTCAATAATGCTGGATCTTACTCAATAAGTATTTGGTATCAAACAACAGATTCCACAAAAACACAACAAACCCTATTCAATTCTAGTCCACATAATTTCATTGCAACCTCAATTAACTATGCTAGTAATAATAAAACATGTTCATTTTTTGGCAATGGAGTCTGGCAAATAGGGTGCGGCACCATTAATTGGGACACCTATAATCTTGCTGATTGGCATCATTTAATTGTGATAAAAACCACCAATGAAATACAATACTATCAAGATGGATTATTAAGTTTTACCCAACCTTTACAAGCTAGTTTCAATACGGGTTCAATCGATTCCATGGTTATAGGTGCTATCAATTTTAACGGAGGAATAAACTGTTATGAAACATTTAAAGGTAAATTAGACGACATAGCCATTTGGAATCGTGCACTAACCAGCATAGAGGTATCTTCTTTGTTTACCGGTTGCCAACTCAACATCACCACACAACCTAGCAGCCAAACCATTAACCAGAACAAAGCAGCTCAATTTGTGGTGGCTGCTTCAGACCCTGCGGCTAGTTACCAATGGCAAACAGATATTGGCAATGGCTTTCAAAACATACAAGACCAAGGAAAATTTAGCGGCACCAACAATGATACGCTATTGATTGCTGGAGTGAGGATTTGTAATGATAACCAAGCATTTCGCTGTATTGTAACTTCGGGTGCTTGCGCAGATACTACTTCGATAGCTACCTTAAGTGTAAATTATGATGAAACCTGTATAGATTCTAACGCCACTGTGGGCGATCCATTGGCAGTATTTACCACTGAAAAAGTTGCCTGCTCTAGCCAACTTAATTTTAACAACTTAAGCATTAACGGTATTTTGTCTACTTGGGATTTTGGAGATCCTGCTAGTGGTTCAGACAATACGAGTAACTTATCAAATCCGAGTCATGTTTTCTCGGCTGCAGGCACCTATGCCGTAACTTTAATCTCAAAAGACGGTCCGGGTTGTAGCGATACGCTCACTAAAAATGTGGAAGTAGCTCCGCTTGGTTCAGCACCTATAGCTAATTTTACTGCCCAAATAGATAGTGGCGCCTGTATTACAAAAGTGCATTTCACAAATACCTCTAGCAATGCCACTCATTTTATTTGGACATTCCCTGATGGCAGCATAAATAAGCAAGCTAACCCAAGTATTACTTTCCCTTTAGCAGGCAACTATGTCATTCAATTGATTGCGATATCTGAATCGGGTTGTAGCGATACCTTAACGCAAAACATTGTCATACAGTCAAATTCTACTGGAGCAGTTGCTAGGTTTACAGCTAATGATACGGCGCAATGTTTTGCCAATCATTCATTCAACTTTAACAATCAATCGCTGTATTTCGGACCAAGTTTTATTCAAACCTATAAATGGGATTTTGGAGACGGAACTACAAATACCAGCAATACTTTTGTATACAATAAACAGTATGCAGCAGCAGGTGTTTACACGGTTCAACTAATTGGCATTTCACCTACTGGATGTGCAGATACAGCCTATCAAACCATTCGTGTTATTCCATCTGCTCAAGCCAACTTTACTGTAAATATTGGTTGTAGTAAAACAGCTACCCTCGCCCATTTTATTGAACCAAACACCACCTATATCTGGAATTTTGGCGATGGAAAATATGCGAGTCACACGCTTGATACCTTCAACCATACCTTTACTAGACCAGGCTTTTACAATATTACGCTGAGTGCCTATGCCGAAAATGCTTGTTCAAGCACTTTTAATCTGAACACCTACGCCTCAGATGGAAACACGCCAATCGCTAACTTCAGCTACGATACTGTTTGTGGAAATAATATTCAGTTTAACAACCTAACACAATTTGGTTCAGGCTACTTGTGGAATTTTGGAGATGGTTCTCCTGTAGTGTCTGAGTTTGCACCTTACCATAGTTTCCCAACGGCTGGAACCTATACAGTAACGCTTACCACAAATAAATCTGCTACCTGCTCGCATACCATTAGCTTGCCTGTTTCAGCGCCACAAGGGTGGAATATCAAATTACCAAGAGCTAAATTGGCCTATTATGTGCATCCTTGCACCAATGAGATAAGTGCTGTAGATAGTTTCTCGCTCGAGTCTGTTAATTTTAAATGGTATTTAAATAAGGTATTTATCGATACGGGTTCTCAAATTACAGTGCCTACAGGTGGGCCCGGAAATTATGAAATAATGCTGGTTGCAGATAATTTTTTCTGTTCAGATACTGCCATTGCAGGTATTAAAATTCAAGAAGCGCCAGAGGCCTTATTTGAGATAAGCAATGATGCTTGTTCTAATACCATTATCGTAAATAACTTATCTAAAAATGCCAATACCTATATGTGGGATTTTGGGGATGTAAGTGCTACCCATAATGTAAAAACTGGACCTTCTGCAAGTCATACCTACGCCAACAATGGAACCTATACTATTCGCCTGATTGCTTTTAATTTAACCGGTTGTTCAGATACCATTAGTTTGCCTGTTACCTTAACCAAGGCCACTGCTTTAAATAAAGCAAACTTTACGTATACCTATGGTTTATGTAATTGTGAATGCGATAACTATATCCGTTTCAAAAACCTTACGCCCGGCACCAATACTTACTTATGGACATTTGGCGATGGTTCTAGTTCTGTTTTACCAGATTTTGTTAAAGGCTTTCCAACCCCTGGCAACTTCAAAGTTACCCTAACGGCGGTAGACAGTGTAGGATGTATGAGCACGCAAACACAAACAATTGAAATTGATCCTGCGGTAAGCGGACCAAGTGCCTCGTTTAATACCGACCATCAGGTTCAATGTATAGATAAAAACAGTTTTAATTTTTACAATACCTCAATCCATATGGGTCAGGGTTGGATTAAAAAATATTATTGGTATTTTGGTGATGGCACCATGGATTCTACCAATTCTTTTATTTCGAATAAAAAATATGCGAGTGCCGGAAACTATATTGTAACCTTGGTTGCCGTAAATGCGCAAGATTGCCGCGATACCATGAGTATGTTTGTGCAGGTAAGACCTTTACCATGTGCTGGTGTATTAAAGTTTGTGAACCTACAAGATGGTTCTAATTGGAATATAGATCCTAAGCTAAACGATGCTGGCATGGTAAATGCTATATCTTCAACTGATGCAAATCAATGGTATAGCATGCATCCAAATCCGAATAATGGAAGCTTTAGCATACAATTTAAAGAACGCATACTTGAGCCAATTACCATTACGGTTGTAGATGTATTAGGAAAACAAGTATACCAGAAAACACATGAACAAATGGGATCAAACCTATTGCAAGTAGGCACAGATAACTTACAAGACGGCACATACTTGTTACTTATTTCTAGCGAAAAACAACAATACAATAAGCAGAAGTTTGTGGTTATAAAGTAGAAGAGTAAAAGAAGCAGTTTTTTAAAGTAGTGCACCCAAAGGGATTCGAACCCCCATCTTCAGAACCGGAATCTGAAATTCTATCCATTGAACTATGGGTGCATATTTAAAAAAAGAACATCTTACACCCTCAGAACCGGTCCGCTGGCTAGCGGACTATCCATTGAACTATGGGTGCATATTTAAAAAAAGAACATCTTACACCTTCTACCTTTACGCCATGATAGTTAGATTGCTCGTTTTCTTAGTGGTAAATTTTACAGCCTTGGCAATAGGTGGTTTAGCCACAAAAAATGGCGTGAGCTCTGATTGGTATGCTCAATTAAACAAAGCACCATGGACGCCCCCAGGCTGGGTTTTTGGAGCGGCGTGGACCAGCATAATGGTTTGTTATGCTATTTATATGGCGTATGCTTGGGAAATTCAACCAGACAAAAAATATGTATTGCTTCTTTTTATTGCCCAATGGATATTAAATGTACTCTGGAATCCGGTTTTCTTTAGCTACCAACAAACGCTGTTAGGTTTATGTATCATCATAGCCCTAACTGCCCTTATTGGCTACATTTTATTTACCCAATTGGGTGTATTAAAACTAAAAAGCCTGCTATTAGCACCCTATTTTATATGGTTGCTCATAGCAAGCTCTTTAAATGCATATATCGTATTTAAAAACTAATCTAGTTTGTTAGCAAAACCTTCTCTACGCTCAAAGTAGCGCCATGTTGTATATGTAACAAATAAATTCCTTTGGCCATTCCTGAAACATCAATCGTTTCAGTAAATTGATCAGCAAAGTGGTTTGATCCAAACCATACACACTCACCCTGAAGATTATATAATTTTATTACACTTTGCTCACTTTGCGCTGTATTAAAAGAAACGTATAAGGTTTGCTGTGCTGGATTTGGGAAAATATGTAGGCTCGAACCGAAAGTATTTTCTTTGATAGCGGTAAAGCCTTTCTTAAATACTTTTAAGGTACTTAAGGTAGTTAAATCGCTGCCTTTATGCCCCTCGTGGTTAGAATTAAATGCACCATAAAACACAACCTCATTCACATCTGTAGGGGCAATCCAATCAAATAACCAAACCGCAGAATCTACCCCAAATACACCCTGTGTTTTATAGGTAATATATTTACCATTTCCATTTAATTGCGTGCGCAAAGAATCTGTAAGAACCAAAGTACCCAATAATTTTCCATCAATGGCTTGTGGCGAAATGGAGAACCCAAAACGAGTATGTCCTGCAGATTTATTAACAGCCCTAATGGTGTATTTTACACCTGGTTCAAAACCTTCTTCAGGAATGCTAGACTTTATCCAATTAGCTTGGGTAATGGCTGTACCACCATGACAAGCGGTACAATTTCTTAAACTATCGCCAGGAGAACCCGTAAATCCCGGATTACTACCGTCTTGTTGTTTGGCTAAAATTTTCAAATCAAATGATTCAAAAAATACAAGTGCCACTAAACCAATTATAAAAGTAAGTAATGTTTTTTTCATGTGATTGTAAACTTAAATGTTAAGTACAAGGTAGTATTTTTTTTATAATAATAAAAAATTTTCAATTAAAAATCCCACCAAACCGAATCTGGATAGTGTTTACCAATTTGCACCGGTTCTCCAATAAGCGGTGTAGTGAGTTGCTGTTGTTTGGCAATTGCTTCTGCTTTTAATCTGGTTATAGATTCATTCCAAGGATGCATGGCCAATGAGAATTTTGCCCAATGTACAGGTAACAAGACCTTGGCACGCAAATCAATTTGTGCCTTAACAACCTCTTCAGGCATCATGTGAATATAAGGCCACATGGTATTGTACTGCCCACATTCTAACAAGGCCAAATCAAAGGGACCAAAACGATTTCCAATTTCTTTAAAATGCTTACCATAACCACTGTCGCCACCTAAAAAAAGGGTATGCGAAGGAGCCTTTAAAACGAAAGCCGACCAAAGGCTTTGGTTCCTACCAAATTTTCTTCCAGAAAAATGCCTACTTGGCACTGCCCTGATGGTAATAGCATTTGGCTGAACCAAAACGGTTTCTTCCCACCAATCTAACTCTGTAATGCGACTTGGTTCAATGCCCCAAGATTCTAAATGAGCACCCACACCCAAGGAGGTAACGATTCGCTTATATTTACCCTCTAGGGCAACAATTGTTTCATAATCGAGGTGATCGTAATGATCGTGAGTAAGCACAAGTACATCTATTGCTGGAAAATCTTCCACGCTATACACATCTGTGCCCGCAAAGCTTTTGGCGAAAAAAGAAACAGGCGCTGCATGTCCACTAAATACCGGATCCACTAAAATTTTAATTCCATCAATGAGGATATAATAGGAAGAATGTCCGAACCAAACAACCTGAGCTACGGAAGAATCAAGTGAAAATAAATTGGTTTTAAGTGTTGGAATAGGTCGCGGTGCTTCCGTATTTTTAGGTTTATTAAGGAAAGTTTTAGCTGCATCATAGGTATTAATACCTGGGGCAAAATTGGGCGTTTCTTCTATGTTTACAAAAGCACCATTTACATAATTCGGCGATTTTTTAATACGCTCTAACCTGTCTCCACTGGGCAATTTCCCAAATACAGGTTTATCTAAAAAATAATAACTATAGGCACCTATAGTAAGTAGAATAACGAATACAATTTGCATATCAGCGCAAGATGCAAAATTATTGCTTGATTCTAAAGCACAAAAAAAGGGGGCTGAAGCCCCCTTTTTTCTATTAAGAATAAAAACAAGATTATTTAATAATCACTAACCTAGTAGTTAAAGTTGTTTCTAAACTGCTAATTCTAACCATATACATACCTTCAGACAAGTTATTGGTAATAATTGGCGTGGTATGTTTTCCGGCCGTTACATAAGAAGCTGGAATTTGAATAATTTCTTTACCAGTTAAATCTAATACACTGATGCTAACGTTTTCAGACTTATTCAAGAAGAAATCAACCAACACATTATCTCTACTTGGATTAGGATATACCAAGAAGTTATTAATTAATGGTGCTTTTTCATCAAGAGAAGTTGCAATAACCTTAATGGTTTTAGAGATTGAATCTACCCCATGAATATGAGAAGCGATTAAGGTTACTGTATAGCTACCATTGGCAGTATAAGTATGTGTTGCATTTTTAGTGTTTGCAGTAGCGCCATCTCCAAATTTCCAAGTATAGCTTATGGTTAATCCTTTTTCAACAGTTGTATTAGTAAATGAAAGTGAACGTGAACCATTGGCCGTATCTTGTGCATGAGTGAAATCTACTACTGGTAAAATGCTCACATCATTGATGGTAATTTCAAATGATTTTGTAGTATTACCACATTTGCTTCTAGCAGTTAATGTAACCGTATACTTACCATTTGCAGGGAAAGTAAAACTTGGGTTCATAGCAGAAGAAGTATCAGTAGTGCTTGCAGCTACACCAAAATCCCAGAAATAACTTGTTGCATTAGAAGAACTATTCACAAAATCTACCTTTAAAGTATTTGAGGTAGCAGGAGCAGTAAAGTTTGCCGTT
>JAJTEN010000020.1 GCA_021298155.1 Sphingobacteriales bacterium
AAAAAAAACGGATTACAAATTACGATGGGCTTTGTTCCACAACCGTAATTTGTAATCCGTAATCCGTAATTCGTAATTAAAGATTAAACGCCTACATCATGTAGGGCAGATTCTTTAATATAAGGGTGTTTGGTTGGATAAAGGTTTGCTTTGGTTAAGGCTTTTAGGGTCATCCATAAAAACAAACCAGCAAATAAACATAAGAACCCTATTTCCATTACACCAATTCCTTGAGAAGCTACTTTAATAACGCCTGCGGGGTGCGCATCACTTGGATCGGTTGCCAAATTCATTGCACCAGGCATTACCATTAAATATACATCCATCCAGTGACCAATTAATAAAGCGCCACCCACAAAGTATCCTACACTTCTGCTGCGTTTCGCATTTCTTCCCATGAAGAAGAAGAAAGGAACTAAAAAGTTTACCAATACAACAAAATAGAAGTAGAACTTGTACGAACCAAACATACGCTCTTTATAATAAGCAACCTCTTCAGGAATATTTGCGTACCAAATTAATAAGAACTGTGCTACCCACATGTATGTCCAAAATACAGAGAAAGCAAACATAAACTTACCTAAATCATGTTGGTGTTCGTCTGTTGCAATACCTTGCAAATACCCATTCTTTCTTAAGTAATGAACAAATAAGTAAGTAATGGTTAAAGCACTTACCCAACCTGTAGCAAAGTTATAGATGGAGAAAATGGTAGAATACCAATGTGCATCGATACTCATCATTTGATCCCAGCTAAACATAGAGAAGGTAAAGGCAAAAATCACCATGTATGCGGTAGATAAGTTATAGTTCTTTTCGAACATAGATAAACCACCAATAACATCTTCATTGCGAGAGTTTTTGCGGAACATGTGCGCACAAAACATCCAGAATCCCATAAATAAAATCATTCTGATAAAGAAGAATGGCTTATTTAAGTACCAGCTTTTACTTGCCAATAAGGCATCAAAATTACTGGCTCCTTCTGTCATAATACCTTCATGTGCCCAATGGTATAAGGTAGAAATACCCAATAAACTAACGATGATTAAAATAGGTCCGCCTACCAATGAATATTCGCTCATAGCCTCAGGAATTCTTCTGATGGCTACGTACCAGCCTGCGTTGGCAACCTGACTAATAGCAATAAATGTAGCGGCACAAATTGAAACGATGAAAAAGAAATATCCATTCACCAATAGATTACTCAACAAACGCTTTTGGCTTAAGTGATGTAAATCGGTTTCAGATAATCCTTCTATGTGAGGGTGGTAGGTAAAATAGCCAATAGCAGCTAAAATCAAACCTACGATCATTAAACCAAAAGCCCATTTTTTATTGCCTTCGGTAATCTTATATCTTTCTTCTTTGATATGAACTTCTGCGTGTTCCATTGTAAATATGTTCTCCGGTTAATGATTAATTAGAAGCGTTATTAGCAGTAGCTGCACCTTTGTACGGACCGCTTACTGTGCGGATATAATGAACTACTTTCCAAATTTGAGTTGGATTTAATGCGGTACCATATGCACCCATCAAATTTTTACCATAACGAATAGAGTAAAACATTTGACCATCAGGTGTGGTTTTTATCCTATCCGATTCGTATGAAGGTGGTGGTGGGTATTTACCGGCAGCCACAATTGTTCCATCTCCTAAACCTTTATCGCCATGACAAGGTGTACAGTGAATATTAAACAAAGTTTGTCCTTCTGCTATTACAGCTGGCGATGCAGCAATTGGATTTTTTAATGCAGCGGCTGCTTCGTAAGAAGCATTACTCACCGTAAATCCATATTTTGCATAATCCATTTGTCCACGCGCAATTGTATTTTTTACTGGTAAACGCATGTTCATACCATTTGGATTAATGGTATTAGGCTTATCTGCTTCTTGAGATAATGGCTCATAAGCAAATGAATGGTACATATTTGGGGCATACTCGTAACCTGTACTTTCTCCACCCGCACTGCAGCTTGCAATGATTGCTGCAGTTGAACCTATTAAAATAGCGGTATATAATGATTTTAATCTCATAACTCTTTGGTCCTTTCTCTCACTTCAATGGCACCGCCATCTATTAATAACTGGTTCAAAGAACCCATATCGGCTTTGCTCTTTTTAACATCAATGGCAATTACAAACAAATCGTCTGTAACACGTAAATCCATAATATCTGCATTTTTACCCCAAAACATTTTGTTTACAATAAAGAATGCAGTTACCATTCCAAAAGCAGTAAACAAAATACTTAACTCAAAAGTAATTGGAATATAAGTTGGGATGTGCAATGATGGCTTTCCACCAACGTTCATTTGCCAATCGAAATAACTTACATATACCTGAAAAGTTACCGCTAAACTTAAACCCAACATCGCACAACAGAAAGCAGCTACGGTTAAACGCGAACGCTTAATACCCATAACCCTATCTAAACCGTGAATAGCAAATGGAGAGTATACATCGTATACGCTAAATCCATTACTGATTAATTTCTTAGTTGTAGCGTATGTTTTATCTGGGTTATCGTAAATACCCAAAATTAGTTTTTTACTAGTTTCCATGTAAAGCTCCTTTCTCAACTACATCATGACTATGGTGCGCGCCGTGTGCGTGACTATCATGGTCGTGTGCGTGGGTTGGTATGATACTTTTTACCTCAGCCATATTAATAGAAGGTAAAAATTTGATGAATAAGAAAAATAAGAAGAAGAATAAACCAAATGACCCAATTAAGATACTCACCTCAGTAATGGTAGGCGTGTACATAGCCCAAGATGATGGTAAGAAATCTCTGTGTAATGAGGTTACAATAATTACGAAACGCTCAAACCACATTCCAATATTTACGATGATAGACATCACAAATAAGAATGCTGGATTGGTTCTTAATTTTCTGAACCAAAATACCTGCGGCGCAATTAAGTTACAACTCATCATGGTCCAATATGCCCACCAGTAAGGACCAAAAGCCCTGTTTAAGAATGCATATTGTTCATATTCTACTCCAGAATAAGCGGCCACAAAGAATTCAGTGATATAAGCCATACCTACCATGGTACCTGTAACTAATATAATTTTAGCCATGGCATCTAAGTGCTCTTCTGTAATATAATCTTTATAATTCATTACTTCGCGGGCAATAACCAAAAGGGTTAATACCATACCAAATCCAGAGAAGATAGCACCTGCCACAAAGTATGGAGGGAAGATTGTGGTATGCCAACCTGGTACTAATGAGGTTGCAAAGTCCATTGATACAATAGAGTGTACAGATAATACAAGCGGTGTAGAAATACCAGCTAAAATTAAACTGATAACTTCATACCTATGCCAAGTGCGGGTAGAACCCGTCCAACCCATGGCAAATAAACCATACCAGAATTTTCTTCCAGCAGTGGTAGCTCTATCTCTCACGGTAGCAATATCTGGAATTAAACCTACATACCAGAATACCAAGGATACCGAGAAGTAAGTTGAAATTGCAAATACGTCCCACACAAGTGGTGAGTTAAAGTTTACCCACAAGGTACCAAATGCATTTGGCAATGGAATTGGCCAATAAGCTACCCACGGTCTACCCATGTGAGATAAAATGAATGATGCCGCACAAATTACAGCGAAAATAGTCATAGCCTCCGCAGAGCGGTTGATAGACATTCTCCATTTTTGGCGAAACAATAATAATACAGCTGAGATAAGGGTACCAGCGTGACCAATACCTACCCAGAACACGAAGTTGGTAATATCAAAAGCCCAACCTACGGTCTTGTTTAATCCCCAGGCTCCCAAACCAACTACCATCGTATAGGTGGTTGATCCAATCCAAAGGGCTAAAGTCAAAGTTGCAAGGATAAAGCCAATCCACCAGCCTTTGGTGGGTGCATTTTCCAATGGACGCGTAATGTCTCTGGTGACATCACGGTATGTTTTTCCACCGGTTACTAACTGATCTCTAATTGGTGATTCGTATGACATGTGTTACTACTTGTTTACAATTTTAAGAATGTGATTCAACTTGTTTTTCTACCTGCTTGGCATCATGTGGCGCAGCAGCAACGTGGTGACCGCCATCGGCAAGGTCTTCATTCACGTTTCTTACTTTGGTCATATATGCCACAGATGGCTGCACATTGTATTCTTCCAACAAGAAGAATGCACGGTCGTTTTCAAAGTACTTTCTAACCTCGCTCTTCTCATCGTTGATATCTCCGAAGATAATCGCGTCGGCCGGACAACTTTGCTGACAGGCTGTTTTAATATCGCCATCAACAATGGTTCTGTTTTCTAACTTCGCTTTTAACTTACCAGCTTGAATACGTTGAACACAGAAAGAACATTTTTCCATAACACCTCTAGAACGTACAGTTACATCTGGATTGATAACCATACGACCTAAATCATTGTTAAAGTTGAAATCGAACTGCGAATTATCTCTGTATTTAAACCAGTTGAAACGACGTACTTTGTACGGACAGTTGTTTGCGCAATAACGTGTACCCACACAACGGTTGTACGCCATGTGATTTAATCCTTCGCTGCTGTGTACTGTGGCTAAAACCGGACAAACAGTTTCGCAAGGTGCGTGTCCACATTGCTGACACATTAAAGGTTGGAAAGTAACACTTACATTCTCAAAATCTACACCAGTAGCTTCGTTGTTGTATTCTTTCTCTTTGGTAATATTGTTGTTTTCCTTGTTGCGGAAACGGTAGTATCTATCGATACGGATCCAGTGCATTTCGCGGCGGTTAATAACCTCTTGGCGACCAACAACAGGAACATTGTTTTCTGCATTACAAGCTACTACACAAGATCCACAACCAGTACATTTGTTTAAGTCTACGGCCATTGCCCAACGGTGACCTTTGCTATCGCGTTCGGCCCATAAGGTTAATAAATTTCCGTTTTCTTTTAATGCTTTATGGTGATCGTGGTTACCTGCTTTGGTATCTTTAGTATACTCGTTTAAAGAAGCTTCTTTTATTAAGGCTCTGCCTTCAATAGTATGGTGCGTTTGCGTTTGCGCCAATTCATAAGAACCTGCAGCTTTTTCAATGCTTACTTCAATAGCTCCGTTTTCAGGAACAAACACAAAAGCATTTTTACCTACATTTAAACCTGTTTTACCACCAGCAGTTCTTCCATATCCAATGGCTAATGCAATTACATTATTTGGCTGGCCTGGCTGAACCAAAACAGGAACCGCTTCTAGCTTACCAGACTTAGCTGTGATATTGATAACATCGCCATCTTTAACACCTAATTCTTTAGCTGTAGCAGCGCTGATGTTAGCATAATTATCCCAACATACTTTACTAATTGGATCAGGCATTTCTTGTAACCAAGGATTGTGTGCGTGTGCACCATCATTAATGGCTACCTTGCTGTATAACTCTAATTCTAATTTGGTTTTGGTGTTGGTATACGTATTATAAGCTGGAGCAACTACCGAAGATAAATCTGCATTGAATGCAACACTTACTGCAGCAGGTGCAACTTGATGGAAACCATCGTGAATAGCTTTTGTCCATGCATCCCCACTTAAGCTACCAGCCCAATTGGCTTTCATAAAATCATAGAAGCTCGCTGGTGCATCAGCCCAAGTTAATAAACTTTCTTGCATTTGACGGGTGTCGAATACAGGTGAAATAGTTGGCTGGGTAAAAGTGAAATAACCGGCTTTTGGTTCATTGTCGTTCCAAGCTTCCAAGAAATGATTATCTGGTGTATTGTAGTTACATACACTAGCTGTTTCATCTAAATTACTGTTAGAAGCAATAGAAACTTTTAATTTCTTAATGCCTTCTGCTAACTCAGCACCTTTGGCATGACTGTATACAGGGTTTACATTATAGAAAATAGCTGCATCAACTGAACCAGCATTTACCTCTTTTACGAATGCCTCAAAAGCTGCATCATCAGAATAATGTTGGTTACTGCTGTTAGTAAAATCAACAGTAGTTCCGTTGTTTCCTAACATGGTATTAATAGCATGAACCAATAATTGGTAATCTACATTGTTTGAACCACACACAACCAATGAACTGCCTTTAGCTGCCCATAATTCTTTTGCAGCATTAGCAATACCATCTAATGGTAATTCTACTGCTGGCATGGTTCCTAATGCAGGAGCACCGGCTAAAGCAGCAATTTTATTGTATAAACTAACCAAGTAAGCACCTTCTGCAGATGGCTTAATTGGGTAGCGAACATCCGCATTAGAACCACTTAATGATAGGTGAGATTCTAATTGGATATGGCGACTCATATTTTTGTTTTCTGCCTTTCTGTTGGCAGTCCATTGCTTAGTAAACTCAACTGGAGAAATCCAAGTGCCTAAGAAATCGGCTCCAAAGCTTACAATTACTTTAGCTAAATCAAAACGGTAACCCGGAACTGTATTTTTTCCAAACGCACGCTTGCTGGCTTCAGCAATGGCACCCATTGAATTGGCTTCATATTGAATATGCTGGGTTTGCGGATATTTCGCGATAAAAGTTGCAATGGCTTTCTTGGTAGACGGGCTGTTAACAGTACCTGTAACCAAACGAATGCTTTTTGCTGAAGCTAAACCTGCTTTGATATCTTTATCTGCTGCAGCCCAAGTTGCATCTGCTCCTTTGGCTTTTGGTGAACGCAAACGCTCATTGTCATATAAACCTAATAAGCTGGCCTGTCCGGTAGCACAAGCTCCTCCTTTGAATATTGGAGAATCGCTATTGCCCTCAATTTTCACTGGGCGACCCTCACGGGTTTTAACTAAAATGCTACAATTGGCAGAACAAGCATTACAAGTAGAGGCGTACCAATTTGGAATACCTGGTGTAATGTTTTCTGGCTTTACGATGTAAGGAATGGCATTTTTTACCGGCGTTTTATTACAAGCAGCCAAAGCTACTGCCGAAATGCTAAATCCAAAATACTTGAGGAAGTCGCGACGGTTAGCGTTTAAGCCACCATCTTCTTCAGTAAAAACCTCCTCTAAAGGAATACCTTCAGCAAATTCATGCTTTTTGGATGCTAAGAATTTAGGGTCATTATTTAACTCCTCTAAACCTCTCCAGTATTGATTTTTATTTTCCATTGATAATTTTTTTCCTGTTAAACTGTAAATACTATTACTTTAAACTAAACGCACAACTAGTAGTGACACTTACCACATTCTAGTCCGCCATTTTGAGCAACGGTTACAAAATCTTTACCGTCTACTTTCAAATCAGCATGTAATTTTTCGTAGTAATCATTGTTGGCCACATCCACTTTGGCTTCGCGGTGACAATTAATACACCAACCCATTTGCAAGCTTCTTTGCTGAGAAACAACTGGCATGGTTTCGATTGGACCATGACAAGCTTGACACTCTACCTTACCAATTTTTACGTGTTGCGCATGGTTAAAGTAAGCATGGTCTGGTAAATTATGGATACGCACCCATTTAATTGGCGTTTGAGGCTTACTTGGATCGTAGGCACGTTTCTCTGGATCCCAACCTACTGCATTGTAAATCTTAGCAATTTCTGGAGAAACTTTTCCATCGTATTTATCTTTAGCCGTAACGTGTGCATGGCAATTCATACACGTACTTGCAGATGGAATAGAAGCTTGTTTGCCCTCAGCAGCACCCGTGTGGCAGTACAAACAGTTAATTTTGTATGTACCTGCATGTAACTCGTGCGAGTAATTGATTGGTTGCGCTGGAGCGTAGCCTTTTTGTACACCAATTTCTTTGTTTCCATAATCAAAACCATATAGGCCAAAAACCAACATAAAGCCTAGTGACACAAATATGGTTCCTACAACAGGATGCTTTTTAAACAGCTTATATCTGAAATCTAATGGATTCTCCTTCCAGCTAATGCTTGGTTCGCCAACCTCAGCAGCATAAGCCTCAGGGAATTTTTGAATATACAAATCTTCTACTACAGATTTTAAACGGTATAATACAAATAAAATGACAACTAGGATAAGCGCCATTATAAGTAAACCGTAAAATGTAGTGCTAGAATAGAAACCTGAGCCTCCATTATCTGCAGCCGGCATGTCTACGCTTGTAGTACCAGCCACAACTGGTGCAGGAGCTGGCGCCTCGCTTTCACGCTTGATGTAATCTACAATGGAAGTGATTTCTGCATCACTCAATTGCTCAAATGAAGTCATTAATGCTTCATTGTTTTCTTTGTAAACTTTTACTGCTTGGGGATCACCAGCCTTAACCAAGGCTTGAGAATTTTTCACCCACTTCAACAACCACTTCATGTCGTACTTTTTGTGCACGTCTTTGAGGGCTGGACCCACCACTTTTTCGTTTAGGGCATGACAAGCCGTACAGTTGGCTTGATACAGTTTTTCTCCTTCGGCGGCATCAGCGAATGCTAATTGCATAGAGAAAAGAATCGAAACAGCTAATGATAATAGTTTAGATAGCTTCATTTATTTGGAATAATTATTTCAATAAATTGGTGAATTGTAAAGGCATTGTCATTTTTGTTTTGAACAAGGCACTTTTAGCAATTCAGCCGCGAATATAAGCACATTTCATATTTGGACTAAGCATGTTAAAAAAAAATACTATTTAGACTTTATCTAAATAAACCTTTTTAAATTGAACATTATTGAAAACCAAAAACTTATTTGAAAATAGTACTGAATTTATCCAAAACAGTTTTTTTTTAATGTGCATAAACGTCCTAAAACTTTACAAAAAAGTTCAATTTTTATTTCAAGTTTTATGCGTTTTGTTCGGTTCGAACCTATTACTTTGCAGCTAATGAAATTGCTGTTGAAACTTTTTATTTCATTTGCTTTGCTTTTGGTGAGCAGGTTTACTTGGGCGCAAACCGAGCCTAAAACACTGCTGTTAAAAGGCTATGTGTTGGGCATAGATACCAATAATACCATTCCATTAGCCAATATTTTGAAAAAACCTTCGGGTGATCGGTTTATAAGCAATAGATATGGGGCTTTTGGCATTCAAGTAGTAGAAACAGATACCCTCATTTTTTCGGTGATTGGGTATCAAAATTTCGTATTACCCGTTGCTAAATATGTGTTAAACAATTATACCGACCCCATTCGCGTTCGTTTAAAATCTACCACCTACCGCTTAAAAGAGGCAGAAATTAATTATCATCAAAAAAAGCGAGACAGTTTGGCGCGACAAGCCGCAAAGGTTTTAAAAACGAGTCCCCTTTTGAACAACTATAACCATTACCAGTCGTGGGTAAGCGGTAGCACTGGCTCGCCCATAACAGACATGTTTGCCAATAGTAATAAAAAACTGCAAGAGTATAATAAGTTGCAGCGACTCATAGAATTGTACCACGAGCAAGAAATGGTGGATGCCCGCTATACCAATGATATTATTAAACGGACCACCAAACTACCCAATGATCAAATTATGGCTTTTAAAAAGTACTGCAACATGCCGCATTATTTTATATTAAATGCCACCGATTATGATTTGGTGCTGGCCATCAAAAATTGTTACCAAGAGTATATTAGGCAAAATAGATAGTAAAGCGTGTAATCTATACACATATTCTTTTTACCTTTGTCACATGTTAAAAGATATTGTTACAGAAAGTCTACCTGGCGTTGCGGTAGCTGTTATTAGAGAACTAAATGATAGCAAAGATTGGGAGTGGAATGTATATGCCATTAATTATAGCAAAGCACATTTAAGCGGCGTTTTAGTGAGCAGTAAAGGCTACGGGTGGCATGAGGGCGAAGAAGTAAAGACAAGTACTTTACGTCATTTTTTAGACCAATTACCGCCTTTAAGTTATATAAAAATTGAGCCCATTCAAGAGGATGTATTTAAGCTAAACAACGAATATTGGATGAGTTATTATGCCAATGAAACCATGTATGAGCGCAAATATATTTTTGAACCAAACACCATAGCCATAGAACATTTAGAGGTGGTAAGTTTGGTGAATGAGCTCGGAATATTAATTGACTGATGCTGGATTGGTTTCGAGCTTTTTTAACTGATGATATAAAATATCTCTCACGGGTAAGCTTGTTCCATTCTTAAATTTCATTAGGTAAGGCTCACCACTCATGCTCGATTTACTGGCTAAAAAATCGATGAACTGCTTAGCAGTAGTAATTTTTTTACCTGCTTTCTCACGCTTCATACGCAAGTGTTTGGCAGCATCTACTCCACTGTACTCGGTGCCATTACGAATGAATTTAGCCTCTGTAGCTTCTATATAAGCAATGAGTTTGTCGATCTTCTGAGCTTCGCTTAATTCACTTACTTGTTCCATTTGTTTGGAAGGCACAATTTTATTTTGAGCACGAATTGGCGCTAAACTACAAAAAAACAAACAACTACAGACAATACTTAATTTAAACATATGCGCCATAAAACTATTGATATCGTTGCGAATATAAATAAGTAGGGCAAATTAATCCAATTTTCAACAAAACTTCCTTACTATTGTTACCCAATGGATATCGTAACATACTTTGATGAATCTGTGCTAGAACTGCAAGCACTGTACCCAGAAAACGAGGCCAAAGCGCTCATGTATTGGCTATACGAGGATATTCTTTTAATCAAAAAAGCCCATCTCCATCTCTTTAGTAAAGAACTCAGTTTTACCGAAGCGCTACAACTCAACACACTCAAAAATCGCCTCCTAAACGGAGAACCTATTCAGTATGTATTAGGTTACGCTTATTTCATGGATTTGCTCATACAGGTAAATCCTGCGGTGCTTATTCCGCGGCCAGAAACAGAGGAATTGGTTCAGGCTGTTCTTGCGGCCTATAAAACGTGGGCTGAACCAAAACCTACAGCTATTTTAGATATTTGCACTGGCAGCGGTTGCATTGCTTTGGCGCTTAAAAAAGCCTTGGTTGAACCGAGCGTTTTTGCACTAGATGTCTCGGAAGAGGCTATTCAAACGGCCCAACACAATGCCACACAATTAAAGCTATCTATTCAATTTGAACACCTATCGGTGCTAGATGAAATAGGAATGAACTACCTGCACCAAACAGATGCGGCCATTTGGGTGAGCAATCCGCCATATATTTGCGAAGCCGAAAAAGCAGAGATGCACGTAAATGTGTTGCAGTATGAACCTCACTTGGCGCTATTTGTTGAATCGGAAGATCCTATTTTATTTTATAGAAAAATAGCACAAGCTTTTTGTTTGAACCCCAATGCCCAAGAACTGTATTTTGAAATTAGCGAGTTTCAGGTAGAAGCGCTTACACAGCTTGCAAAGGAGCTGGCACTTAGGCCTACTTTTAAGAAAGACTTACAAGCAAAATGGCGCATCTTAGAACTTAGAAAATAAACATTGCGCTTTAAGAAAGCCCTTAGCCAACTCAAAAAAAAATTTATGCTAAAAGTCTGCGCCTTATTCCAAGCGCAGGGAGGAATCTAAAACTCATTTTACAATTATACCTCATTCTCTTCCTCTTCTCTCACTACCCTATTTTGCGTGCAATAATCGCAATCGCTGCCATCTTCTAAGATGGTTTTCCCTTCGCAAAGGGGACAAACATAACCACATGTCATGCCGCAAATAAAGGAATTTAAACCGCTTAAAAAAAGCTTATTATTGGAATACATTTTTACACTTATAAACCCTAAATTGCCAAACTTTATATCCAATCACATGAGAAAAATTTTCATCCTTATTGCCTGTATCGGCTTATTGGTTCAGGCCAAAGCCCAAAACAAAAATTTTAATACTGAAGTGCTGCAATCTGCAGATGGTAAATACACTTACACGGTAGTTACAAACGACCCGATGAAAGTGCGCACCTATGTGCTTAAAAATGGCTTAACGGTTATGATGGCCATTAACAAAAAAGAGCCACGCATACAAACGTATATTGCTACCAAAGCAGGTAGTAAAAACGACCCGGCTGACAATACAGGTTTGGCTCACTACCTAGAACACATGTTGTTTAAGGGAACAGACAAATACGGAACCAAAGATTGGGCAAAAGAAAAAGAACAATTGGATAAAATTGATGGCTTGTACGAGCAATATAACAAGACCACTGATGAAGTAAAACGCAAAAGAATTTATAAGCAAATTGATTCTGTAAGTGGCATTGCCTCTAAATATGCAATTGCCAATGAATATGATAAATTGATGCAAAGCATTGGTGCACAAGGAACCAATGCCTTTACTTCATTAGAACAAACCGTGTATGTAAACGATATTCCAGAAAACAATTTAGCTAAGTGGATTAACATAGAAGCAGAGCGTTTTAGAAATCCTATTTTACGTTTATTTCATACCGAGTTAGAGGCAGTGTATGAAGAGAAAAACATCTCAATGGATAATGATGGCCGCAAGGTATTTGAAGCCATGATGACTTCATTATTTAAAAACCATACCTACGGAACCCAAACCACCATTGGTACAGTGGAACATTTGAAAAACCCTTCTTTGGTTAAAATTAGAAACTATTTTAATACGTATTATGTGCCCAATAACATGGCGATCATTTTATCGGGCGATTTAGATCCAGATGCTACTATTGCAATGATCGACAAAGCATTTGCCTACATGCAAGCGAAGCCTATTCCTGCGTTTACATTTGGTAAAGAACCAGCTTTGGTTCAGCCAGAAATTGTAAATGTATACGGACCAGATGCAGAGAATTTAATGATTGGCTATAGATTACCTGGCGCTGGCACCAAAGAATCTAAAATGATGCAAATTGTAGACATGATTTTATCTAATGCTAAAGCAGGTTTAATAGACTTAAACTTAAGTAAAAAACAAGCTGTATTAAGTGCCAGTTCATCTACTTGGGTAAACAAAGATTATAGTATTGCCTTTTTAACGGGTAAACCAAAAAATGGTCAGACTTTAGAGGAAGTGAAAGACTTATTAATGGCGCAAATTGAGAAGGTAAAGTCTGGCGAATTTGATGCACAAACCTTACAGGCAATTATTGCTAACTTAAAAGTATATAAAATTAATGAGCGCCAAAGCAACAGCGGCAGAGCTGGAGCCATGTTAGATGCTTTTACTGCTGAACGTAAATGGGAAGAAGTAGTGGCAGAATTAGATGAAATGGAGAAAATAACCAAAGAAGAATTGGTTGCTTTTGCACAAAAATATTATACCAATAATGCAGTTATTGTATACAAAAGAGTTGGAGAAGATAAAAGCATTCAAAAAATTGAAAAGCCAGAGATAACTCCTGTTGAAGTAAACAGAGATGATGTATCTGCATTTGTGAAAGAGATGATTCAAACCCCTGCTCCAAAAATTGAACCTAAATTTATAGACTTTAATAAAGAAATTGCGATTGGAAAAACAGGTTACGCGCCTATTCAATATGTAAAAAACAGCGACAATGAATTGTTTGAGTTATACTATGTATTAGACATGGGCAAGTTTCACGATTTAAAGTTACCTATGGCTGTAAACTTGCTTCCATATTTGGGTACAGACAAATATACCGCTGATCAAATTAGTCAGGAATTCTTTAAACTCGCTTGCGATTTTAATGTGAATGTGGGTAATGAGCAGGTATATGTATCGTTAAAAGGCTTGAACCAAAACTTTGAAGCGGCAGTTAAGTTATTTGAACATTTATTAGCCAATGCCAAACCCGATCAGGTGGCCTTAGAAAAATTGGTAGACCGTACCTTAAAAGGCAGAGCTGATGCCAAAAAGAATAAAAATTTAATCTTCCGAGCAGCCTTGCAAAACTATGCCATGTATGGCAGTAATAATCCATTTAAACATGAATTAAAAGAAGCTGAATTAAAAGCGCTTCAGGCAACAGAATTAACCAGTTATTTAAAAAAGCTGAATGCATACCAACACAAAATTTGGTATTTTGGTCCGCAATCTCTTGAGCAACTTACCCAAGTGCTAAACAAAGAACACAAATTGGCCAAGAAGCCTTTATCTTATCCAACGCCAGTTTCTTTTACCCGAAATGAAACCAACGAAAACAAAGTATACTTTGTAGATTATAAAATGGTTCAAGCAGAAATTATGTGGATCAACAAAGCGATGAATGGTTTTGATCCAAGCAAATCGCCAGTAATCACTTTATTTAATGAATATTTTGGTGGCGGAATGTCGTCTATTGTTTTCCAAACCATTCGCGAATCTAAGGCATTGGCTTATTCTACTTACTCTAGATTTAATACACCAGCAAAGCAAAACGACCCGTATTATATTATTGCTTATGTAGGCACACAGGCCGATAAATTTAATGATGCGATTCCTGCTATGAATGAATTGTTAAACCAAATGCCTCAGTCGGATAACGCCTTTATCTCTGCCAAAACAAGTATTGTAAATGCCATTGAAACGGAAAGAATAAATGATATGGGTATTATTTTTGCCTATGCTGCTGCACAAAAATTAGGTATAAACTATGATGCTAGAAAAGCAGTGTACGAGGCAATGCCTAATTTATCGTTTAAAGATATTGCCGAATTCCAAAAATCAACCTATACAGGCAAACCATATACCTATTGTATCTTGGCTTCTAAAGACAAATTAAAGTCGGAAGATTTACAAAAATTAGGTAAGGTGCAAGAGCTAAGTTTGGAAGAAATTTTTGGTTACTAAAAAAGAAGCGAGAGACGAGAAGCGAGCGCACAGCGCTATAATGCTTGTCTCGTCTCTCGCTTCTCGCTTCTCGTCTCTAGATTCTAAATTTTCAATTCATCATTCATGGAATTAAACAATAAAGTAGCGGTAGTTACCGGGGTAAGTAAGGGAATTGGACATGCGCTGTGTAGGCAATTATTAAACAAGGGCATGCAAGTGTATGGCTTGGGCAGGAATAATGCAGCTGATTTAGCCCATGAAAATTTTCATTTTATGGCTTGCGATGTACAAAGCAGCGAATCTGTGAAGTTGGCATTTACAGCCATTTACAAGGAAGTGAATGAAATTCATGTATTGGTAAATAATGCAGGATTAGGTTACTTTGGGAATTTGGAAGAGGTACCAGAGCATGAATGGCACGAAATGTTTAATACCAATATACATGGAATCTTTTACTGCCTAAAACACGTATTGCCACAAATGAAAAAATCGCAGTACGGCCACATCATTAATATAGCCTCTACTGCAGCATTAGAAGGGATGCCAATGGTAAGTGCCTATTGTGCCACCAAGTGGGCTGTTAAAGGATTAAGCGAATCATTGTTTAGGGAGCTAAGAGATTTTCAAATTAAGGTAACCTGTGTTTACCCAGGTTCTACTAAAACAGATTTTTTCAGAAATAGTCCGGGAATTAAACCCCACGATTATATGCTAATGCCCGATGATGTGGCTTTGCTAATGGTTCAAGCCCTTGAAATGCCTGATAATTTTCATACCGTTAATTTAGAGATTAGACCTTTGCAACCTAAAGGTCCAAAAAAATAAAACTTACCAAGCCACAATATTGGCATTTTTCCAATCGTATACATTCTCTCCTGCTTGGAGTCCGGGACCCGAAGGCTCGCAGACAATGTACTTTTGATTGTTGTAAATGAAGTTATATTGTGTTCCGCTAACGGCAACTGCCACATTCAAGTGATTTTGGTGAATATAAACGAGCGCAAGAGACGGCAATTGAAGAACCTCTTTCACCAAATAGGCAAATAAAATAGATTTATCTTCACAATCACCTGCCTTATTTCCAAGAACCTCCTCTGCAAAAGCAAATTTTTCTCTGCCTACCAATGCTTGATCTGTTTGATAAGGAATAACCACTTGTGTAAAATGTAATAAGAAATCTAATTGTTGACGCGTAGGCATGTTTTTAACCGCTTTTTTTAAGTCGCCAATAAGTTGCTTATACGCTAGATCTGATAAATGATAATTGAGGTAAATTTCACCAAAGCTAATGCTAGGTAAATCGCGGTAATAGTTTATTAAACTTTGATTTAATTCCCCTTGGAAGGAGTAGCTTTTCCCTTTAAACTCGGTTTCAAAATGATACCTTGTTTGTAAGGCATTAAACAAAGGAGCCTTGTGTTGATTTACCTCAATGGTTTTACTTCCCTCACTGCACTCAATTAGTTGTTCTTCGCAAAGGGCTAAATTTTGATTAAAAGATAAATCTGAATACAGCACATTACAATAATTAACCTCCGCAACATTGGCTAAATCATATAGGAAATGACCATACACCGTTACCTGTTCTGATGTATACCCGAGTAATAATTGGTATCCTTTTTCTTTAAGCAATTGGTACTGGAAAATTTTAGCCATGTTTGGGTCGGACCAAAAATGTGCCGCTACCTTTTGAGTAAACAATACAAAAGCCAAATCATCTAACTGATAACTTGATGCAAAAGCATCCATCTCTTGCTTGAGTTGCCCTAATTTTAATTTATCTGTTTGTTGCAATATTCCATTTACCTGTAAGCGCGTGATGGGATAGGTTAATTGCGGATAAAAAAGTTTTGTTTTACATGAAAAAAAATGCCCATATACCTCAATTTTTGTAGTATTGACGGCAGGTTCTGCGTGCAAAGGACCAAATAAAATAGCCACGATGCCCAGCATCAAAAATACATGTGTAATTATTTTATTTCTCTCTTTATTAAGCACCTAACGAAGTTAGCAATTTTTTATCATTAATTTAACAATTTAGTAATATTGAAAAAAAATAGTCGTACAATTCAGCATTTACGCATTCATCACAAGTCTGTATTCGTAATTTCTGCCCTATTTAATAAAAATATCTTTGATATAAGCCAATAGCTTCTATTTTTGCGGTTCTTTTAAAATAAACCATGAGAGTAATACAATTTAGAGAAGCTTTACGCGAAGCCTTGAGCGAAGAAATGCGCAGAGACGAAAACGTGTTTTTAATGGGTGAAGAGGTTGCTGAATACAATGGCGCCTACAAAGTGAGTCAGGGTATGCTTGATGAATTTGGAGCAAAAAGAATTATAGATACACCTATTGCAGAACTTGGTTTTGCCGGTATTGGAGTGGGTGCAGCTATGAATGGGCTAAGACCTGTTATAGAATTTATGACTTTTAACTTTTCTTTGGTGGCAATAGATCAAGTGATAAATTCTGCAGCTAAAATGTACCAAATGAGTGGCGGACAATTTAATATTCCAATGGTATTTCGTGGTCCAACAGGCAGTGCCGGACAATTAGGGGCGCAGCACAGTCAGGCTTTCGAGAATTGGTATGCCAATTGTCCGGGTTTAAAAGTAGTGGTTCCAGCTAACCCTTATGATGCCAAAGGCTTGTTAAAATCGGCCATTAGAGATAACGACCCCGTTATTTTTATGGAGAGCGAACAAATGTATGGCGACAAAGGAGAAGTTCCAGAGGAAGAATACTTAATACCAATTGGTAAAGCTGATGTGAAAAGAGTTGGGTCAGACGTTACCATTGTTTCCTTTGGAAAAATCTTAAAAGTAGCATTAGCTTCGGCAGAAGAGTTAGAAAAAGAAGGCATTAGTTGCGAAGTAATAGATTTGATGACCGTTCGCCCAATAGATTATGATACGGTTATTGAAAGTGTCAAAAAAACAAACCGTTTGGTTATTGTAGAAGAGGCTTGGCCATTGGCTTCAATCTCAACTGAAATAACTTATATGGTTCAGAAAAGAGCTTTTGATTATTTAGACGCACCTGTGCATCGCATTTGCACACAAGATACTCCACTTGGCTATGCGCCAACTTTTGTGCAAGAATTTTTGCCAGATGTTGCCAGAACTACTAAGGCCATCAAAGAAGTATTGTATAGAAAGTAATATGAATTAAGCGGCATATACCTACTTATTCAAATATAAAATATGGGTTCAATACACTATTGAACCCATATTTTTTTGCACCAATTGCTAGCATTTTTCTCTGTAACAACTAATATATATACACCTGAAGCCAAACTTGGCAAGGCCAATTCAGCATCTGTTACATGCGCATATTGGGCCATTAGCGTGCCATCTAAGGCATATATTCTCACTTGTTGAATGGTATTTATTTGGCTGAACCAAATACTATTGGCAGCTACAGATACAAAAAAATTGGTTTTTATAGGTTCATTGGGAGAATAGCTTATTACTTTTGAATACGTGTACTTCCCATCAAAATCTACCTGTTTAATGCGAAAATGTGTTGGTTCAATAGGCATATGGGTTAACGCGAATTGGTAACGTGAAATTTGCTCTGCATTGCCCTTACCGGGTAAACTACCAATTGGTAAAAAATCTACTCCATTTAAACTTGCTTCTATTTCAAATCTCTCATTATTTTTTTCTTGTGCCGTGCTCCAATGCAAGGCCAAGTTACTTCCCTCGTCTTCTGTTATAAAAAAATCTAACCATCGAACAGGCAATACCGTAACCGAAAATGATTTTATATAAACAGCATCTCCAGATGAACTGCTATTCCCATTTGCCGCATTAAACGCCAAATAGAAAGTAGCACCACCTGCAAAAGCACTGGGTGTTTGCCAATTAAAGGTATAAGATTTTGAACCCGATGTAGCAGAAACCCCCGTTGCGGTTTGGGTCAGATATACCCTATTGGGAGTGGTAGAAGTAGTTGTTTGTATATCTGGATTACTACCCACTGAAAAACTTCCGATAGAAGAAGAAGAACTGGTTGCTGAATTTGGCAATACACACAACTGAAATCCAAAATCTGTGCTGGTGGCCGATTCTAAATTAAGGGTTAAGGTATTTGAGGTGTTAGGTAGTATGGTATTTAATCCACCCGTGCGGGTTAAGGTTAAATTATTCCAAGTTGCACCGCTGCTAATGGCCGTTCCGGCGTGACAACTGGTGCAATTTCCTTCGCCTGGGGCATTGGAATAACCAGAAGGTGCACCACCAGAATAGGTATGAACCAATTCGGCCAAACTCAATAATGTAATAAGTATAAAGGCCTTTTTAAAATTAGAAGCGGTAATTGTTGTTTTCATAGCTACTCATTGAATAATCAAATATACCTATTAATTAGCGCTAAAAAAACTACAATTACCCACCTTAAAACTATAAGTCGATAGGCAGCTTATTGATGCGCTTTAACGGACCACTACAATAATCTTTGTGACAACTTACGCAAGATGCTATCATTAAGTTATAATACTTTACTTGCTCTTTTGGGTGTTTAAACATTTCCATATACGCCGCTTGATGCAATCGCGATTTCTCGAAAAAATTAGGCTCCAAAACATTGGGATCTGTTGGTTCAACCAAATAGAATTTAATAAATCTAAACTGCAAAGAATCTAGGGTTTCATTCCGCAAAATGCGTTGTTTCATGCTATCTGCATTGATAACCATTTGACGCATCATAAGCGCCATTGGTTTTGCCTGATTAGGATCCATAATTGTTGCTTGAGCGCATGAAGCAGCAGAATCTGTAGGGGTGATATTTTGCGCTGACTGAGATGCGGTTTGATTGGCATCTTGTTGGCAAGCTACTTGAACAATAAATAGCAATGCAATGGATAATACAATAGAGAATTTATTTTTCATAAGACAAAAAAGACCATAAGAAATTAATCTTATGGTCTGGTTATATATTGGTATTAATTATTTTAAGATAACGCCGTTTGCTTCAAACACGAGTTCTTTCTTAGGCTCTTTAATTGCATCAATAGCTGCTTTATCATCACCTGCATCTTTAGCATATTCTTTTAAATCTGCTATACTCGTAACTTCAACTTTCGCTATACCAGCCATAATCGCGGTTTTACCAGCCGCATCTTTAGGCATAAAAAAGCCATAATCTTTAAAGGTTACACGCAACGGAGCACCAGCCGCATTTTTGATTTCCATCCAACAACCTTTTTTCTGGCATACATCAGTAATTTCGCCTGTAATTTTAATTGGCATCTCAGCTTTATCACCCATTAATGCAGCTAATTCACTTACTGCAACAGCGCTATCTTCAGTAATTTTTTCGCCATAAAAACTAGCTGTTACTGCTGCATTTTCTGTTGGAGCAGTTTGTAGGGAGTCGGCAGCCGGAGCCTGTTGGTTGGCATTGCCACCGCAAGCAAATAAAAGGGTAGCGCAAGAGGCTACTAAGAACATTTTTTTCATGTATTGATTATATATAAATTAAACTTTTAAAAAGCTACTAAGTAGTATGCAAAAATACAGGTAAAAGCTTAAGATTAACAATAATTATCCTTATTTATTTTATTTGGCTTGAACGCTAATAAAAAAAAACTATATTTGCTCCCACCAAAAAATGGTCCTGTGGCCGAGAGGCTAGGCAAGGCTCTGCAAAAGCTTCTACAGCGGTTCGAATCCGCTCGGGACCTCCAAAAAACCTTCTGTGAAAACGGAAGGTTTTTTTTTGCATGTGATAGTAGGAATAAAGTAATCAATACCAATAGGACAAAAAAAAGGGGCGCTTACTCAAGGCGCCCCTCGTTGCTTACGCAACCTTAATTATGAAAATTAACTCACTCGGCAAATTAAACGAGCTGCAGTCAATTTTGTTTCATTTATTTATTAAAATTATTAATTTTTGATTATTTTCCGTGTATAAACTTGATTTTCAGAATATAATTTTAACACATACAATCCACTTTCGAGTTCAGGTAATTGAATTTTGTTTTCCATTCCACCCTTAATCTCCATTTTTGGCTCAAATAACAGCGCACCAGAGAAAGAGAAGAGCTGCAGTTTCCAGTTTCCATTAGGCACATTTCTGAGATTTATCTCATTGGAAAATGGATTAGGAAATAGAGTCATTTGATCTATTAAATTATCCTCATTTAGTGAAGTAGGATAGGTACTACTGAACAAGGTATGCAGGCTTGCGTTGCAGGTTGGACTTGCCACAAACAATTCGGTTTTTATTACACCACTAAAGCCTACTGGCTTAGGTATAGTAATGGTTTGATTGGTTATGTTTGGCACTGCACTGCTTGGGTTTCCATATTGGTAAACCTTCAAGTGCGCAGGATAATTTAAGGTATAAGTAAGACTATTTGCTGCACCAAAATGTTTGGTTTCAGTTGCACCTAAAACCGTTACACTTGGCAATACCTCAACCAAAATAGAATCTGTTCTTTTAGTAGTATTTTTAAAGGTAATGGTGTTCGTATATTTTGTGTTTGAGGCAGGTTTAACCCACACGCTAGCTGTATTGCTTGGATTCAAAATTGGATCAGCCGGAAATGCAGTAAAAGCGTAGGATTGATCAATTAATGAATCTGTATTGATTGAAATAGGTGCAATTGCACCCATACATAGTTTACCGGGTGTAGATTGAACATAAAACCAAGCTGTATCTGCTGTATTATCTGGCGCCCTTACTCGAATCTGAAGAGAATCTATACCTATCCAAAAGCGATTGTTCTTTGGTATCAACCGTAATTCTCTCAAATTAATTAGGCTCGCATTTAAATGAATAGGTGCCCTCAAAATGGCAAATTGTAATTGTGCGGCAGTATAGCCATTACACGCAGCAAAATTGGATAAATTTATAGGCTGAAAAGCCTCATGCGCATTTCGTTTTATGCGTGCCGTTTTGAAAGATGGCTTTTTAAATGTTCTCAATTTAATGCCACTCAAAAATGCCCTTTGATTGGTTTGAGTATTATAGCTAACCGTTATGTTGAGATAGCTTACCCCAGCAGGAACTTCTATATCAAAGCTGCGCTCTGTATAGGTAGGCGTATTTGTAAATACTTGAAACATTCGAGTGGCATTCACTTCCGGCATATCAATTAATACATTAAAATAATCATTCAAACTTGCCCCACCTCTGGTAGAAAGAGAAATGGTATTTTTGCCTCTGCTTACTCCATATAAACCATTAATACTAAAAACATTTGTAGTAGTTGCGGCAGAGAAACACACATTTTTGCTGTAGGCTGTTCCATTAATGGTGTCGCGCAAACTTGGATTGGTCATTTTTAAACCATCTGGCACTTTGTCTTTATCAAAGTCGTTTTGCAAAGGTGGGAAAATATCAAAGGTTTGATCAAAATAAGAATCAGCTATTACCTGAACCCAATCTCTATAGGTTTTGATGGGTATGTTATTGGTTTTGCACCAAATAATGGTTTGTTCAAGGCGACCCAGCATTTGATCAAATGAATTGCCTGCACCCAATGCATTTAAATGATTTATTGATACAGTAATGGTATTTTTAGCATGAAATTCTGCGAGATGCGCATAAATCTCTGTTAAAGAATTATTTTCTGGGGTTATATCACCCCCTTGTAATAAAAATTGTTTTACACCTTTGGGATTATTGTGGGTAATCCCGGGACGTTCGAATGGATAAGAAGCACCACCTTTGATACCCAGTGGTTCTAATGCATTTTTTAAGGCCTCACTACTTATATAGGGATGCTGCCCACCAGGGTGAATAAAAGTAACTGGCAATGGAAGCGCATATTTGGCAAAAATCTTTTGCGAATATTCTACCATTGTTTGTAGTCCTTCTTTTTCAATGCCTAAATCATATATGGCTATTTTCTTGTAGTCGATATTAGAAGCGGTACCCAGATCAATTGTTTCTTTCCAAAAATTGGAAACAAAAATAGTATCTGGATCATTCGCATTGGCATTGAGAATATTGCCCATACTTAAAAGCATATTTCTTGAAGGCAGGAATAAATGTGAAGTTATTCTGGTATTGGCTAATTTTTGCCATGAAAATTCACCCTTAGCCTTACTAATGATTCTATTTCCAAGCACATCTATTTTACCTTCATCTCCGCCACCTGCCGCAGACAACAAATTATACTTTAAACATACTTTATTAGAACCTGCAGTAACATGATCTACACCTGGTCTACCCGACAAGCTTTGTGCTTCTTGAACCGTTTTGGTAATAAAAAAATGGGATACATCAGTGGGCGTTTGATCTGCCAATTCATGTCCATCTCGCACAACTATTTTGAGCAAATTCCAAAAATTTGAATCTCCGTATGCTTCAGCAATACCCGTATTTAATGCATAGGTAAACTTCACATTGTGTTTATTGAAAATATCTAATACCCGTAAAAGTTTTGCAGGTTCTTGATAATCATCAAACCGAAAACACATTCCCCCTTTTTTAGGAAGATATGTTTGCGCATTTATTTGGGGTCGAACCAAAAGTGCAAATACTACCAAAAAGAAAACATGGGCATTAAATTTCAATTGCATATGTAATAGTTTGCTTAAAATCAGTTATTTTAGCAAAAATAATAAAATCCACATGCAATCCAATTTCACTAAAACGGGATTTCCATTTGAGTGGAAAGATATTCACAATCCAGACCAGGCAGAGTTAGAAGCTTTGGCAGAAATGCATCAATTACCCAAAGCTGCGGTAATAGATTGCATGCAATCTGAGCACTTACCAAAGTATGAAAAATTTGAAAACTATCATTTTATCATAGTTCGATTTTATGACACTGAATGTGATAATAATAGTGATACCATACAAAAACTAACTAGGAAGGTTGCGATCTTTTACAATGATCAATTTATGTTGAGCATACACCGCTCTGAGTCGGTCTTTATTAGAAAAGTAGCCGAAAAATATGCCAATAACAAACACCTGCTTCACCCCTTTGATTTAAGCTGCAAGCTCATAAAAAATGCTTTAGAAACTTTTGAAGTACCTATTGAAAAAATGGAGCATGAAATCGATTTATATGAAAGTAAAATATTCTTACGTAAAAAAGCGCCAGATTTATTAAAGCATTTGTATTATATCAAACGAAAAAGTTCAGTGATTAAAAAACTGAACACTATCACTGGCAAGGTGATTGAAAATAGTTATCAATTGCATAAGCGCAATGCTTTTTATGAAGATTTAAAAGACTATCACTTGCACCTAGAGACAGATACTGATGACTTGCATGATAATATACATCAATTGCTCAATATTTACATCTCATTATCGTCTCAAAAAACAAATGAGGTAATGCGCATTTTAACCGTATTTTCTGCGTTCTTTTTACCCCTTACTTTTATTGTTGGGATATATGGAATGAATTTCCAATGGATGCCCGAACTTCAAGCTCAGTATGGATATCCGGCCGTAATGGGATTTATGGCTTTGGTCACCTTACTTATTTTTCAATGGTTTAAACGAAAAAATTGGCTATAAACTCAATCCAAACTTTTCTGCCAATTTTTGTAAATCTGATGCTACACTTGGATGCAATGGAATACCTTCCTTTTCTCTTTGTAATGTGAGTCTATATTCTGGTTCGCCCGGAATTAATACTTCTTGATTGGCATCAATTCTTTCTGCGTTTTTAAACCGATTGATCCAAAGATCCATTTGGTGGTTAAAGTCGCTCGCAGGCCTAAAGGCATCGATACGCATGGCACCTAAAAAATGGCCAATACCCTTGCCTGGCAAATCTGGCAAAGGATTTAAAAATGCCACAAAAGGAGGCACCCAAGGTCCGAAATTTGCGCCAGATAAAACACCACTTAAAATATCTACCGCAGCTGCTAAACCATAGCCTTTATGTCCACCCAAGGGCAGTAAAGCCCCTCCATGCTTTAGTTCGTTGGCATTGGTACTTGGCTCCCCTGATTGAGTTTGAACCCAACCCAAAGGAATATCTTTTTCTAAACGTTGCGCTATTTCTAATTTCCCATTAGCGGCAGCAGAACTGGCCATGTCTAACACAAATGGCCATTCCTTACCTGCAGGAATAGCAATACAAATTGGGTTAGTACCCAGCATGCGTTCTTTGGAATGGGTTGGGGCAACAAGCGGACTCGCATTGGTCATACTAATACCAATCATATTTTTAGGCAATGCCTTCATTGCATGATAGGCAGCAATACCAAAGTGATTAGAATGTTGAATAGCAACCCAACCTGTACCAACCTGTTCTGCTTTTTCTATGGCTAAATCCATGGCTTTGGGCGCCACAACCAAACCTAAACCACCATCTGCATCTATGGTTGCCGTTGAAGGTGTTTGGTGAATAATTTGATGTTTGGCATGCATGTTAGCACGCCCTGCCTCATGCAAGCGAACATATCCGCTGAGGCGGGCCACACCATGAGAATCTATACCTCGTAAATCTGCCGCTATGAGCACATCGGCGGCAAGGATGGCATCGGGCAATGGCATGCCACAAGCAAGAAATACCTCTTGGGTAAACTGCCTAAGTTTGTTTGAAGCAATCATATTTTATTTACTACCTGCAACCAATACATCGGCAAGGTGCATTACCTTAAGTGGTAAATTATTTTTTGTGATATAGCTACCAAGATGCAATAAACAAGCATAATCTGTTGAGACAATAATTTCTGCACCTACGGCCAATACATGTTGAATTTTTTGTTCGGCCATTTGTATGCTAATGGCTTCTGCATTTACAGAGAAGGTACCACCAAACCCACAGCATTCATTGGCACAAGGTATTTCAATCAATTGTAAACCTTCTACCATAGACAATAACTTTCTAGGCTGATCCTTGATTCTGCAATGGTTTAAAGCCTGGCATGCATCTATAAAGGCAACTTTAGCATGGAGCTGGGCAGGTAAAGTTTCTATTTTAAGCACATCAACTAAAAACTCACTGAGCTCAAAATTTCTTTTTTGCAATTGCCTGTACTTATTGTGAAAGCTAGAATTCTGAAAAAGTAAATCATATGAATTTCTAATCATGGCCGTGCAGGATGCGGCACCACACACCAAGGTTTTATCTAAAGCTATTTCATTTAATACCTTTTCACCAATTTCTCGAGAATCTTCCCAATGTCCGGCATTAAAAGCAGGCGCACCACAGCAGGTTTGCTCTGGATTATAGTGTACCGTACAGCCAACAGATTCTAATAATTTAAGCATATTAAAACCGGTTTCCGGACTAAACTGATCAACGAAACAGGGCACAAATAATTCAACCTTCATTATGGATGCTTTTCTTTAAAATTTTCGATTCTAGCAATAAAAAACAGTGCTAATATAAAGAATATGATTAAAGCCAACACAGAAGTCCGCATATTTTCTGTATAATTATTGATAAACCCAAACACAAAGGTTCCAAAAACAGTGGCTAATTTCTCTGCTACATCATAAAAACTAAAATAGGAGGCAGGTTCTTTTGTGCCATCTGGAATAAGCTTAGCAAAGGTACTTCTGAACATAGATTGAATACCACCCATAACCATACCTACCACAGCAGCCAGGGTATAAAATTGTATTTCGGTTTGAACCAAATAGGCCGCGGTAGTGATACCAATCCACACAACAAGCATGAGCAGGAGCGCATGTATGTTACCAATAATGGCCGATATTTTGGCAAAACCCCAAGCCCCAACAATGGCTATTAATTGAATAATTAAAACGGTGGCAATTAATTTACCCAATTCCATATGTAATTCTTGTTTGCCAAATAAACTGGCCACATACATAACCGTTTGAACCCCCATTGCGCTGAAGAAAAAACCAATTAAATAGCGCTTAATAACTTTATTTTGTGGCTCACCAATTTCTTTCCATACCTTCTTAATTTCGAGTAGGCCTTTGTATAAGATACGTTCACCTTTCACCTTTGCCAAACTTCTTTCAGGTAAATTTCTGAAGGTAATTTGTGCGAAGCCTGCCCACCATAAGCCAACACTTACAAACGCTAATCTGCTCGCAATGCTGGTATAATGCGCGCTTGCCTTGCTTAGTGCAGTTGCCTCAGTTAAACTTGGGTCAAGCGCAAGCAATTCTGTAACCTTACTGGCAACAGGAAAAAAAAGTGAAACGTTTAGGATAACAATTAAGTTAATAATCAATAACAATACGCTACCGATGTATCCCATACTAAAACCCTTTGCACTCAAAGAATCGTATTGATCTTCACTAGCTATTTCGGGCAAAAATGCATTGTAGAAAACCAAACTTCCACCAAATCCAAACAATGCTAATACAAAAAATAGGATACCAAAATGTAAGGTTTCCGGTGTAAAAAAGTACAACATAATACTGCAAAAAGAGCCCAGGTAGCAAAAAAATTGCATGAACTTTTTCTTAGACTGTTGTACATCTGCAATACCAGATAAAATAGGATTAAAAATAGCTACCAATAAAAAGCCGAGGGAAATGGCATAGGAATATAAAGCACTATTTACAATTTTAAATCCTAAAATATCTATGTAATAAATACCATTTACTACATTTCCACTTGCCTCTGCTGCCGCCTTACTCACACCCTCAAAATAGGGAGGAAAAATAGCGGTTGTAATGGTTAAAGAAAAAACAGAATTTGCCCAATCGTACATGGTCCACGCCCGCGTAACTTTTGGGTTATTTAGTTGGTTGTTCATTGGTTGCAAATTACTGATTAGCTATAAATTTACAAGAACCAATCAAAAAATAATGAGCTACATAAAGTTGTAACTACATTTGGCAGCTAAAATTACGCCGCCTGAAAATTTTTCAAACGAACCAATTCCATTTTCTTTTTGGCGTCTTTAGCGCTTATGTTAATGGTTTTACTATTTCCTGCACTTGGTGCATCATACATATAATCTATCATCAATGCCTCGCAAATACTCCGTAAACCTCTTGCACCCAACTTTAGTTCAAAAGCCGTATCTACAATGGCATCGATAACCTCATCTTCAAAAGTTAAGGTAATATTTTCTAAAGACATTAAATGAATGTATTGCTTAATCAATGCATTTTTAGGTTCAACCAGAATGCGTTTTAAAGTAGCTTTATCAAGTGGGTCGAGGTGACAAATAACGGGTAATCTACCAATAATTTCTGGAATGAGTCCGTAACTTCTCAAATCGGCTGCAGAAACATATTGTAAGAGATTATTATCTTCACCATTGGTTGGCAATTCTGTTGTTTTAAAACCAATCGCTTGCGTTTGCAAACGACGTGCAATCATTTTATCAATACCATCAAAAGCGCCACCACAGATAAACAAAATATTTTCTGTATTAATCTGAATCATTTTTTGATCGGGGTGCTTTCTGCCTCCTTGCGGTGGAACATTGGAGATTGTACCTTCTAAAATTTTCAATAATGCCTGTTGCACACCCTCACCGCTTACATCTCTGGTGATGCTTGGGTTATCGCTTTTTCTGCTAATCTTATCCATCTCATCAATGTAAATAATGCCACGCTCAGCAGCAGCTACATCATAATTGGCAGATTGCAACAAACGTGTTAGCACACTTTCTACATCTTCACCAACATAACCAGCCTCGGTAAGCACGGTTGCGTCTGCAATACAAAAAGGAACCTGCAGCATGCGAGCAAGCGTTTTGGCTAATAAAGTTTTACCGGTACCCGTTTCACCTACAATTAAAATATTAGATTTTTCTAATTCAACCTCATTGGTTTTTTTTGCCAAAACCCTTTTAAAGTGATTATACACAGCCACACTCAGCACTTTTTTGGCCTCTGATTGCCCAATCACATATTGATCTAAGTATGCACTTATTTCAGCCGGCTTCAACAGTTGTATTGCCTTTTCTGCACTGCTTTGATCACCTACTTCTTTATCTTCATTTATAATACGAAAGGCTTGTCCGATACAATTTTCGCAGATTAGTGCATCTAAACCAGAAATTAAATAATTCACTTCACTCCTACTTCTTCCACAGAAAGAGCATACATCTTCTTTTTTCTTTGCCATATTGGGTCAATATAAAATAATACAGGCTGCTCTGTATAGAGAGCAGCCTGCAAATATAATAACAAATAAATGCTATTTAGTTTCTTCTTTTTTATGTTTTAATAAAACATCATCAATCATACCATACTCTTTTGCTTCTGCTGCGATCATCCAATAATCACGGTCGCTATCGGCCTGAACACGATCAAAAGGTTGACCACTGTGGGTGGCAATAATATCATATAACTCTTTCTTCAATTTTTGAATTTCACGTGCAGTGATTTCGATATCAGAGGCCTGACCTTGTGCACCACCTAATGGCTGATGAATCATCACTCTCGCATGGGGCAAAGCAGAGCGCTTACCTTTTTCTCCGGCGCACAACAATACAGCTGCCATAGAAGCGGCCAATCCAGTACAAATAGTGGCCACATTTGGATTAACCCATTGCATGGTATCATAAATACCTAAGCCAGCGTATACAGACCCACCAGGCGAGTTAATATACATCTGAATATCGCGGCGTGCATCCATTGAATCTAAAAATAACAATTGAGCTTGAACAATATTGGCTACATAATCATCAATAGGCATACCTAAAAACAAAATACGATCAGCCATTAAACGCGAGAACACATCTATTTCTCTGAAGTTCATTGGACGCTCCTCAATTACTGTTCGGGTCATACCTTCCATGGTACTCTCCATATAGGCATCCACTTTAATACTGCTAATTCCCTTGTGTTTTACCGCGTATTTGCGGAATTCATTTCCTATGTTCATCGTTATCTTGTTTTGGTCAAATATATAACATTTTTAAAACAGCCAAATAGTGTGAAAAGTTTTTGAGTTAGTTTGGCAACTCAATTCCCTTTAATTTCCGATACAAACTAATGGCATGTCTATCGGTTAAGCCAGCTACAAACTCACATACTGATATAATTTGCAAATACGTACTTTCTTTTATTTCAGGTTTGGGTGATTGTAAATGAGCAGGTAGCAGCTCGGCTATTTTTTTGTGTTTGTATTGGGTTTTATGGGGATCCGACTTACACAATTGTTGCAAGGCTTGAAGAAACAAATCTAACAAACCACCAATCACTTCAAATCCCGCAGCTTCAATTTCAATAACCTGTTTGGCCTTGTATACTTTCTGTAGAGATATTGCTTTAATCTGGTCTATTTCTTGTTTGTGCGCGCTTAAATGCAACAGCGAAGTATCAAATTCTCCTTTCAAAATTTCCGCTTCATGTTTTAGAAATAGCTCTGCCATCTCATTGATAAGACTATTTATGGCTACTGCCCGCAAATAAGAAGCCTTTTCTTCTTTCAAAGAAATAGCCTCGTAACTGGCCCGGTAAAAAGCATTGCCGGCAATTGGCAAAAGTAATTTCTCGGCCCACTCAAAATCTATCCATTGCATGCGAAGTCCATCCTCAAAATCAATAATGTGGTAACAAATATCATCTGCAGCCTCTACCAAAAACGCCAATGGATGTCGCCTAAAATAATTGCCATCTGGATGATTTACTTGCATTAAACCTAATTTTACAGCCAGTTCCTCAAACAAAGGTTGCTCACTTTGAAAGAAACCAAACTTCTTTTCACTCGCTCTTCCTTTTGGCAAAATAGGCAAACTCTCTTTTGGATATTTGGTAAATGCAGCCAAGGTAGGATAACTTAAGCGCAAGCCCCCTGCGTGCGCATTAGAGGCATTAGTTAAAATGCGAAAGCCATTTGCATTTCCTTCAAATCGGGTAATATCATTCCATTCTGATTCCGATAATTTAGATTGATATTGGGCACCTAAGCCATTTAAAAAATATTCTGAAATGGCAGATTCACCACTATGGCCAAAAGGCGGATTACCGATATCATGTGCCAAACTAGCTGCGGCCACAATGGCTCCAAAATCATGGTGACTAATAGACAATTCTTTTAAAGCTGGATATTTTTCGAGTAGGGCTGTTCCAACCATTTTACCCAGTGTGCGCCCAACACTACTCACCTCAATACTATGCGTAAGTCTGTTGTGCACAAAATCATATTCTGGCAAGGGAATAACTTGCGTTTTATCTTGTAACCTTCTAAAAGGAGTGGAAAATATAATGCGGTCATAATCTTGCTCAAAAATACTTCGATTCTGAGCTTCATCCATAACCCTTGGCAGCTGATCTCCGTGCCTAAATGCGCCTAATAAATTGATCCAGTTCATTAAAATATTTTGTCGAATATACTATTTGTAGAACGAATGAATACCTTTACCGAAAAATTTCGCACTACATGTCGGATATCAAGCGCGTTAGATTCATTATAAACCCCATTTCAGGCGGCAAATCTAAATCAGAAATTCCTGCTTTGGCTGAACAAATTTTGCCTAAAACACAATTCAATATCGATTATACCTTTACTAAAAATACAGAACATACTTGTTTTTTGGCAAAAGAATGCGTGCAGCAAGCATACGATTGGGTGATTGCGGTTGGTGGAGACGGAACCATAAATCAGGTGGCAGCTCAACTCATACACACACCAATTGCCCTTGGAATTGTTCCCTTTGGTTCAGGAAACGGACTTGCCCGAGCCTTGCAAATACCCATGCAAAGCAAAAAAGCTATATCAAACCTGAACCAAAGTATCATTCAATCCATTGATACAGGCTTAGCTAATACCACCCCTTTTGTTAATGTTTGTGGATTTGGATTTGATGCACATGTAAGTGCAGGGTTTTCACAAATGGGCACGCGTGGTTTTAAAACCTATGCCAAAGTTAGCTTGCAAACAATTAGAAAATTTAAATCTGAAACCCTACACATTGAAATAAACGATTTACACAAAAAAGAAAAAGCCTTTATTCTGGCCATATGTAATGGCCCCCAATATGGTAATAATGCATTTATTGCACCACAAGCAGAATTAACAGACGGACAATTTCACATAACACATATTGAAGAGGTAAATTGGAAAAACATACTTGGATTAGGCACAAAACTATTTCTAAAAAACATCCATCAGTCGCCATTAGTTAAAACCTCCGTAGCAAAGCAATTAACCATACACCGAGCACATGATAATTATGTAAATATTGATGGCGAACCCATATGGCTTGAAAAATCGGTGAAAATTAAAATGCAACCTTTATCTTTGAACATATTGATTCCAAATAGCAATCATGAGTAATAAAAATAAAAACCGAAATGGGGTAGTTTATTCTACAGATACAAACTTTGCATTCCAAGAAAATATTGAAGAAAGCAGCATTACCTTACCTGCCAATCAACAACAACTTAAAATTTATTTAGATAGAAAAGGGGGAGGAAAGTTGGTTTCAAGAGTAACGGGATTTATTGGCACAGATGCCGACCTAAATAATTTAGGAACCCAATTAAAAAAACAATGTGGAGTTGGTGGAAGTGCGAAAGATGGCGAAATTTTAATTCAAGGCGACTTTAGAGATAAGCTTATCCATTACCTAAATTTACAAGGGTATAAATGCAAAAAAGCAGGCGGTTAAAATTGGCTTAAAACACGCTAAAATTAAGGGAATTTTAAGAGAAAATTTAGTAAATATTAATCATATATTTTCTTTGTTAATCAAAATTTATATTTATTATTGTTAACAGAAAAATATGAAATTATTAATAGTTGAAGATGAACCAAAGGTTGCATCATTTTTAAAGCAAGGATTAGAAGAACAGAACAATGAAGTAAGCGTAGCTTATGACGGAATTTTTGCAAAAAAAATGGCCACCGACAACGAATTTGATGCAATCATTTTAGATGTAATGATTCCGTATATGAATGGCATGGAAGTAGCCAAAGAATTGCGTAATCAAGGGATAAAAACACCTATTTTAATGCTCACTGCATTAGGTGCAACAGATGAAAAGGTTGCAGGACTAGATGCAGGTGCAGATGATTACTTGGTGAAGCCTTTTGAGTTCAGAGAGCTATTGGCTCGCCTTCGCGCCCTTACCAAGAGATACTCGCAAACTCCTGTAGAAGAAAAGAAAGTATTGGTGCTTGAAGATTTAGAATTAGATTTAAACAGAAAAGTAGCCAGACGTGGTGGAAAAACAATTGACCTTACCGCCAAAGAATTTTCGCTACTAGAATACTTAATTCGAAATAAAAATAGGGTAATTTCAAGAAACGAAATTTTAGAAAAAGTTTGGGTAGCAGGTTTTGATACCACCACCAATGTAATTGATGTGTATATTAATTTTCTGCGTAAAAAAATTGATAAAGACTTCTCAAAAAAAATAATTCATACCATGGTTGGCATGGGCTATATTGTGAAAACCGACAATTAACGATTGGTAAATAACCCTTATGAATATTAAGAACTCGCTTACATTAAAGTTTACTGTAATTGTAGCGAGTATCTTACTCATCTTCTCCATTTTTACGTATCAATTTTCTGAACTTTTTAGAAAAGATGAATTTACCATTAGGCTCAAAAATGTATCTACTAATGTTGTAAAAAATTACCTAGATAAGGTAGAACTTACGCCAGAAATTTTAAGGTTGATGTACCAAAAACAACTGAATAGATTTCCGGAAGAGCGCTTAGTTATTGCCGATCAAAACCATGAGGTTGTATTCGCCTCTCATGCGCTATTAGATATTGAAATAGATTTATTAAAACAACTTTACATAACAGGCGCACCTTTTGAAATTAATGATGATGCAACAGATTATATTGCCTATATATTTAACTTTAAAGGGGCAAATTATTATATCATAAGCAGCGCTATTGATAATGCCGGAAAAAATAAATTAAAATTCCTTCGCCTTTTATTAATTCTATTAAACATAGCTTTCATCTTACTTGCTGCAATAAGTGGTTGGTACTTTTCTAAACAAGCCTTACAACCCATAAAAAAAATTATTCATGAGGTAGAAAACATTACAGAAATTAGCTTAAATCACCGGGTTAGTATTGGAAATGGGAAAGATGAAATAGCCCAATTAGCCATGGTGTTTAATACTATGTTGGATAGAATTCAAAACTCATATGAATTACAAAAGCTCTTTGTTGCCAATGCCTCTCATGAATTTAGAACTCCACTAACTGCCATGAAAGGGCAAATTGAGGTGCTACTACTTAAAAAAAGAAGTGATGCAGATTATTTGCGCACTTTCGATTCTTTGCTAGATGACGTGCAAAATCTCATTGCATTGATAAATGGATTGACTGACTTGGCAAAGGCAAATGCCGAATTTCCGGACACCAAACTGAGTACAGTTTCTATCTTAGATGTGGTAATGGATGCCAAAGACGAGCTTTTAAGAAGAAAACCTCATTATAAAATAAAATTGAATTGGGGCGACTTCCCTGATGAGGAACAAAGACTTCAAACGCTTGGTGATTATGCTCTGCTTAAATCTGCGCTTAATAACCTACTCGATAATGCATGTAAATTCTCAGGAAACAATGAGGCATCGATGGATGTACGCTTTTATATGGACTCTATTTTTATCCAAATAATCGATACAGGCCCGGGTATTAGCAGCAAAGACCTACCACATATTTTTGAACCATTCTTCAGGTCGAATGAAACCAGGCAAATTGGTGGCTATGGAATCGGACTAAGCCTTGTTAAGAAAACCATCGATTTACATTTGGGTCAGATTGAATTTAAATCGAAACAAGGAGAAGGCACAGAAGTAATTGTTCGTTTACCTAATATACAAAAAGCACTGGGCCAAAGTAACAAAGAATTCGAGTTCTTATAAGACCTAACGCAAACAAGTAGCCTAGATTAACGTATGTTTGCACTATGAATTGGAACAGAAAGTTTGGCATTTACCCTTGGCACAAAATCAATGAAATACCTTTGCTTTTGAGCGGTGCTCCTTTCTTCACAGAACTATTACAGCGCATCCATCAGGCAAAAAAAAGCATCCATATTCAAGTATATATTTTTGATGGAGATGAAACGGGTAATATTGTTTATACCGCACTATGTGATGCCATTCAAAGAGGCGTAAAAGTTAACTTAGTTTTAGACGCATTCGGAAGTAAAAATTTCCCAAAAAATTGGCGAGATAAATTAATCAGTTTAGGCGCAAATGTATTGTTCTTCTCTCGCTTTAAACTGGCTTTTACCATTCATACAGGCACCCGTTTACACCACAAAATATTTATATTTGATGAAGAAAAAGCCCTTATTGGTGGCATAAATATCAGCAACCATTACAGTGCATTCGGTGATGAAATAACTTGGCTGGATTTTGGAGTAGCCATAGAAGGAAATTTGGTGCTCGACTTATTACACATTTGTCGTACCATTGAAAATCCTTTTCCAATTAAAAAACCAACTATATCTTATCAGGTTCAAACAGGACAAATAAAAGCGCGTATATTGCAAAACCACTGGGCAAAAGCACGTTTTGGAATTAGCAGACAATACCGGCAGAAAATTAGCACTTCAAAGGAACAAATTACACTCGTTGCCAGTTACTTTTTACCCTCAATCGCTTTAAAAAGAATGCTCAAGAAAGCGCAAAAAAGAGGTGTTCAAGTAAGACTTATTTTAGGTGGTATTTCAGATGTACCCATTGTACGAAATGCAACGCATTATTATTATATAGATCTACTAAAAGCTGGTGTTAGCATTTATGAATGGCAAGCCAGTGTGTTACATGCTAAAATGGCTTTTATAGATCAGGATTGGACATGCATTGGCTCATACAATATGAACCATTTAAGCGATTTTGGTAGCACAGAATGCAATATAGAAATTATAGATAAAAACTATCAGTCTCAAAGTTTAGCAGTATTGCAAGCGCTATTAGATAAATCTTCCCTAAAAATTGAAGCAAGTACCTATTTTAAAAATCTAAGTAGCTTACAAAAAATAAGCAATTTGTGCGCCTATGTGTTGGTTCGATTTTCGTTTAGCATTTTATTCTACTTTCAAAACGATCTAAAATCGCGTTTGAAGCGCCATTAATTAACGGTTACACAAATCTCTGATTGCCACAGAAGCAACTGTACACCCAAACACGGTTGGCATGTAGGAAATAGTTCCCGGTGCCGATTTTTTATTTCGGCCATTCATTAGCATCAATTGCGAATTAGTATAAGGCTTTTCGGCAGAAAAAACCGATTTAACACCCTTATATACACCTAATCTATGCAAGTATTTACGGGTATACCGTGCTAAATGGCAGTTGTAGGTTTCAGAAATATCTGCTACCTTAACCTGAGTTGGATCAACCTTAGAACCCGCACCCATACTGCTAATAATAGGAATTCCTCTATCTACACATGCCTTAATATAATACACTTTTGGCGAAAGCGTATCAATGCAATCTAGTGCATAATCAAACTTGTTATTATCGAGCACATCAAAAGTAAGTTGATCTCTAAAATATTCTGGAATAACCTGCAATTGTAAATCCGGGTTGATATCCAATAAACGCTCGGCTAACACATCTGCCTTTACCTTTCCCTCTGTACTTTTTAAGGCTGGAATTTGTCTGTTTCTATTCGTTGGATCTACCGTATCGGCATCTACTATAGTCATTTGCATTACACCCGATCTGGCAATCATTTCAGCGGCAATGCCCCCTACTCCACCCAAACCAACTACCAATACATTTGAATTGATTAATTTAGTTAATTGTTCAGAACCTAAAAGAAGTTCTGTTCTACCCATCCAGTCCTGAATTTGAAACGACATACTTAAATCGAAGAATAATTAAAAAACGTGTGAGGCAATTGCTTTAGTAACCTCTCCTAAACCCATAGTGTAATAGTGTAAAACGGGCACCTTGGCTTTCTTTAAAGCTTTACTTTGCTGCACTGCCCAATCAATACCAACTTGCTTTACGGCCTTATCGTCTTTACAATTTTCTACGGCCTGAACCAAATCTTCTGGAATATCTATATGAAACACTTTTGGCAGAACGGTAAGCTGTTTTTTAGTGGTTAATGGTTTTAAACCAGGTATTATAGGTATAGTTATTCCAGCGTTTTTACATGTTTCTACAAACTCAAAATACTTGTCGTTATTAAAAAACATTTGTGTTACAATGTATTCAGCACCTGCATCTACCTTTTGCTTTAACCAGCGTAAATCACTAATTCCCATCTGGTTCTGGCACAAAATTGGGTTCATTTTTAATATTATCACCACGTAAAACCAACACATTATCAATTCCCAAAAAATGTAAATCGATCAAGGCATTTTCCGTTTCTTCCTTGCTAAAGCCACCACAAATCAAATGTGGAACGGTATCAATGTGATACTTATTCATTAAAGCTGCACAAATAGCAACCGTTCCCGGACGTTTACGGGTGTACACTTTATCAAATCCACCATCTTTTCTTTTGCGTAACACAAACTCTTCTCTGTGGTAAGTAACATCAATAAATGCGGGCTTAAACTCCATTAAGGGATCTAAACCATGGTAAATGGAATTAATGTCTTTACCCTTCAAAGGCGGTAAAATCTCAATGGAAAACAAGGTTTCCTTGGCATTTTTTATATGATCAGTAACTTTCATTGGTATGGCAAAATAAGTGAAATATCTTTTAAAAACTTTATATCAAAACAAATCAATGGGCATTTTGATTCATTTCCAATATAATTTTCCCAAACTGTTTTCCTTCGTTCATGTATTTTGCAGCTTCTTCGCATTGGTTCAAGCCAAATGTTTTTGCCACTACAGGAACCATTTTATGTTGGCTTACAAAGTTGAGCATTTCTTCAAATTGTTCATCGCTACCCATGGTTGAACCCAAAATATCTATTTGCTTCCAAAACACTTTTGCTGGCGCACCTGCATTCCACACTCCAGCTGTGGCACCATAAACGGCTATTCTTCCACCTGGTTTACACAAGTCTATTAACTTGGCAAAATCTGAACCACCTGCGCCATCAATGATAACATCAAAACCGCCCGTTTCTTTAGCTAATTGCTTATGCCAATCTGCTGTTTTATAATTCGCATATCCGCTAACTCCCATTGCCATGGCCTGATCCAATTTTTCTTGACTGCCACTGGTAACATAAACCTTGCAGGAAGCAGCTAAAGCAAATTGAGCAGCCATTAAAGCCACGCCACCACCAATGCCTGTTATTAATACATGTTCACCCGCTTGCGCTTTTGCTCGGCCTATCAAGGCCCTAAATGCTGTTAAACCGGCCAAAGGTAAAGCTGCTGCCGCTTCACTTGTTAAATGTGCTGGCTTGGGGTAAATCAAACGAGCAGGAACCTTCACATATTCTGCAAAAGTGCCATGATTTGGCAAACCAAGTATAACATAATCTTTAGCTTGCACCCTAGCATTACCACCCCAATTCAAAGAAGGGTTTATAATTACCTCCTTGCCCAATAAGTCTGTATTTACCGCAGTGCCAATTTCTTCAACTATTCCACAAGCATCACTTCCACAAATGATAGGAAATACCAAGCCAGCATATTGCCCTTTTTGTATCCAAACATCTCGGTGGTTCATCGCTGCATGTTGCACCCTAATTAAAACCTCATTTGGTTCAATAAGCGGTTTTTCAAAATCTTGAAATTGATATGCCTCATTTATTCCATGTAAAACAGCTGCTTTCATACCCATTAATTAATAAACAATAATTTCCCCACATGTGTTTGCGAACCATCTTTATTGGCTGCAAAAATAAGGTATACACCCGTGCTCACTCGCCTACCATTCATACTTCTGCCATCCCATGAAGCAAAGCCTCCATTGGAAGTGGTTTCATACACAAGTTGACCACTAATATCTGTAACTTTTACAGTAGAATTGTCTATAAGTCCCCTAATAGAAACACTACCCGTAAAATCTGGTCTTACGGGATTAGGGAAAATCTCCACATTTCCATACCCTTTTGCGCCTTCACTTGCATCGCCCATGTATGAGATTAAACCCTTTTCTGTACCAAAAAACACTTCACCAGACGACTCATCAATCCCAATTTCCATTACATTATTAGAGAGCAATGGCGCATTAGCAGTAGTAAAATTTTTGATAACGGTGTAGCCATCATCAGAAAGCAACCAAACCCCATTTGGCGTACCAATCCACTTTCTGTTGGCAGGATCCACTTTGATACAATTGATTTGCTCCTTTCCTAAGAAAATTTCATAGTTACTTCCCACTTTTATAATAATCTGCCGGGCATCAAAATCTTCTTTTTTAGAAGAAAATATATTTCTTGGATTACTCAGTATGGCTAAACCCTGGCTAGACCCAATCCACATTTCGCCTCTTAGGTCTTTTGTTGCACACAAAATAGTATTAGATGGAAGCGCCCCTTGCCCAACTTCTTTTGTGAGCATTTTATATTGATCATCATTTATGTTTTGAGGTGTACCATTGTCGTTATAAACCAATATGCCTTTATCCCTTACACTTAACACCCACTTGTTGTTGTAATCGTCGCAGGTTAACCACCCTAGTTCATTGCCTCCTGTTATAGTGCCCACATTAAAAGAATACCAACCTGTTTTTGTTTTCACACTTAAGGGCTTATTCACCCCAAAATTGCTTACCCACAAATTGCCCAAATTATCAAAATCCATTCCGCCACTTAGCAAGGGTTTGTAATTGGTATCAACAACACTTAATCTTTGTAAAGTACTATTGCTAGCATCAAATTTATTGGTTATTTTATCTCCAATCATTTCAATAATTCCACCACCGAAACTAGAGAAATACAACTCGTTTCCATACGGATTTTTCCGCACATCAATAAAATCTGACATACCTGATAGCAGTGGAAAATCACTTTCCTTATAATTAAACCAAGAATGGTTTTGAAAGTGAAAGAACTTACTACCATTATACATGAGTGGATCCCACCTATCATTCACAGATCCGCCAGTTACCCATAATTTACCCTGAGCATAGGCCATCTTTCCAAAAGTTTTAGCTACGGGTCCGTTAGGTATAAAATAATCCAATTCACCACGCATTTTATTTACAATGGTTAATCCATAATTATCGTCTACCATGCATATATAACCCCTTTTATCATACACTGCATCTAAGCGATAGGTTTCTAAAATTTGTTCCGGACTCATTTCGCCTTTTTCTACATAAATGAGATTCGGTGTAATCACAAGTAAATGGGCTCCTGCAGATTCATAAGCACTCAATTGCAATGCAGTTATGCTTTTACCTGCACTTGGCGCGTAGGCCTGATAACTAATTCCATCGTATACCTGTAAACCTCCATCAATTGTTAAATACAATTTACCCCGATACACCATACTTAGGCCGCTATTGGTGGAGGTTTTGGTTAAAATCCAGAAATTAAAATCACTTAAGTTTGGGGCATTTAATGAAGCTACATAAACACCATTGGCAGCACAGGCAAAAATTTGATTTTCATATATAGCTACCGAAAAAAAAGCAAGTTGTGTTCCGCCAGGCCCCAAATTTTGATACGAATCAACGATTTGTTTTTTATCTAAATCTAAGACCACAATTCCAAAACTACAGGCCAAATAAGCTTTATTTTGAAAGAAACAAACATGATTGATGGCCTTAGCACCAATAATGCTTTTCATAAAAACATCTGGAATATTGTAAATCCGGTTATTGGCGTGATCAATTAAATCGATATTGGTATTTTGATAGATAATAACCGAAATATTTTTTGCCACATTGTGTTTTATAATCTTAACTTCCACATCAGACAATCCACTGATTTTAGACAAGCGCTCTATGCTGCCATCTTCCACATCGTAGGTAAATAATCCGCTGTTTGATCCACAATACACTTTAGTGCCAGCAACCGTAACAGAGGCATTTTTAAAATAAGGTAAGTGCACGCGCCAACCTTCAAAATTTATCTGGGCCTGAACCAAAACACCCAAGAAAAGCAAAACTAAAACTACAAGATATTTCTTCATATATTTTTACATCCACAAATAAACGATATTGTTCTTAATGTTAGTGTAAATTTAATGCAAGTTACGATTGAAGGGCAGGAAATGAGGTAATGTAGGAGCGAAAAAATTTCCGCCCCTACAATACCACCATCATTTTTGTTTGCCTAGTTTGTTCGTCCAATTGTATGCTGTAATAATAAATGCCAGCAGGCAGTTGTGTGGCATCAAACTCAATGCTACCAATGGGTTTTGTTATGTTTTGGGTATATATTGTTTTACCCATTACATCTGTAACTACTAACTGCGCATGACTGTATTGGTTTAGTATCCGCCAATTAATTTGGGTTGAACCTAAAAATGGATTAGGTGCGTTGCTTAATTGGATACCTTCGTTTTTGATAGTGCGTTTTTGGGCATTACTTACTGTATGACCGCTAGGGTTTT
>JAJTEN010000021.1 GCA_021298155.1 Sphingobacteriales bacterium
TGGATTGTTACAACATCAATGTTGTGCGCTTTGTTAGCAATAATTACCGATTTAAAATTAAAAACTTCTTGTTTGAAGGTACTTAATTTTTGGTTAGCAAGTTGTTGAGGAATTGTTTCACTGGTAGCGCTGCTACTCAGAATTACCCATGAACATATTAAGTATACCAACCCCCCCAAAATGATTATTCTTTTCATGATAATAACAAAAAAACGGGGTTGGCTAACCAACCCCGACGCAAAAACTAAATAGAAACGAAAACAAATTTATTCAACTACAAATTTTAAAGATTCACCCTTCTCATTCATGATGATATAAATTCCACTTGACAAATTGGTAACATCAACCGTTTTTACATCACGGTGAACACTTAAACGCTTACCACTTAAATCATAAATGGCTACATCCATTACTTTATCTAAGTTTAACTCACGTGCAACTGGATTAGGATATACTGAGAATGTTGGCGTACCAGCTCTTTTAATTTCACTCAATGCAGTAGGTACTCCATCCCAACCACTTATTGCATAGGTTAATGAATTATTGTATGGAAAAGTATTAGTGGTTGATGGATGTTGAGAATTAATCAACATAGTTTTGCTATCCAAGGCAATGGCACCTGTTATTTCTGCTCCTGGAGGACAGGCTGAGAACCTAACTAAATCATTGAAAGTTGGATTAGGAATATCCATATCTAATAAAAACGACTCACAAATAGTTTGATTACTACCTTGGTATTCTGCCGGCATTCTACCCCAGTTTCTACCATTCAAATCTTCTTGAATAATCATGTAAGTTTTATTCTTAATTGTCATAAAGTTTAAGCCATCAGGATTAGAGAAATGCGTATTAGGATATTGATTAACTGGCTTAGAAGTTGCAGAACCACTGAAAGGTCCACCTTCAATATATGTTTTAACTTCATTTGTAGCTAAGTCTAACTCCAAAACGCGACCATAGTAATCTCTAAAAGCACCATTTCTAACTGAATCTGCAGCAGCTAAATCAGAATTAGGGAAGTCTGTCCCTGTTACAACTTTGTAACGATTTTTATAGGCGATTACTAAATGTGGAGCAATGGCACCGGTTGTTTTGAATGCATTTCCTACATTATCATTACCTGTTTCAGTAACATAAACTTTACCATTGGCTTTATTGTAAGCACCCCATTCTAAACGCGTAAACATAGTGGCTCCTCTTCTTATGGCAATAGAACGAATGTTAACGAAAGAATCTAATTCGTTTTCAATGGTAATCCATTTTGTAGGCGCATCATGCTTGTATACTGAAGTAACACCTGAGGTAAAATCACCAGCTTTATCAGCTACAAACTTTACTAAAATACCAGGGGTACCATCTTCAAATAAGAAAACTGTTTTGTTATCAGGCAGAATAGCTCCGCCTTCCCATCCGCCTCTACCCCAATTATACTGCTTACGGATAGCTTTAGCTTGTCTAGGATCAATTTCTACATTCCAATTCCAATTTTGGAATTTTTTCAATGATTTTCCATTCATACCAGGGAAACCAGCAGGTGTAGAAATACCAATTGTAAAATCTGCTGTATCGCGCAATCCACCGCTAATAGAAGCATTGCTGCTTGCCATCCACTCTTCTGAAGTCCAAATTCTACCATCAGGTCCAACCAAACCACCGCAATTCATTCCCGTTTCACCAGTAATATTTGTGAAATCTACATTAAAGAATTTACCAGAGCGACCATCATTTAATGTTTGCGGAACAATTTCTAAAACGTCACCATTTAATCTGCGTAACTTAAAAACGGTCATACCACCCCCATCACCAATCATGTCATTCTTCTGAATCATTTCATGATTTACAGAAACCCAACCTAAATCAGTTGTAGATTCTTTATCAGGTGTAAATCCAATAAAATCATGCCATTGTTTCGCAATTGTCTTGCCAGCTGCGTTTCCGTATGTAGCTGTGGTCTCAACAGTATCCACACCACCAACGAACAACACCTGCAATTTAAGCGGTGATTTAGGCATCCATACAGTTGGTACCGACCAAGAAGTATCGATATTAACTGGAAAAGGAATTTGGGCCATTGCTGCAAAGGAGCTTACTGCAGCTAAAGCTGAAAGTAATGTTTTTTTCATTTGTGTTTAAATTAATATGGCACAAATGTCTAATCGCCATGTTATGAAATTCTTTGCATGGGATTAATAAAAAACAAACTAAATGTAAATTAATTTCTACTGAATAACACCCAATTCTTTACCAATTTTTTTGAAAGCAGCAATGGCATGATCTAGGTGGTTACGATCGTGTGCAGCAGAAATTTGAACACGAATTCTGGCCTGTCCTTTTGGAACCACTGGATAATAAAATCCAACCACATACACCCCTTCGTCAAGTAATTTGGCAGCAAAATCTTGTGAAAGTTTAGCATCATATAGCATCACTGGAACAATTGGATGTTCGCCGGGCTTAATGTCGAAACCCGCAGCGGTCATTTCTTTTCTAAAGTACTGGGTACTTTCCCATAATTTATCACGAAGCGAAGTGGTTTCTGTAAGCATATTTAATACTTCTATGCTGGCTCCCACAATAGATGGAGCAAGGGTATTCGAGAACAGATAAGGTCTACTGCGCTGACGTAAAATATCTATAATTTCTTTTTTACCTGAAGTAAAACCACCCATGGCACCGCCCAGGGCTTTGCCTAATGTACCAGTGATGATATCTATTTTACCCAACACATCCCTGTACTCATGGGTTCCTCTGCCATTCGCTCCCATAAAGCCACTCGCGTGACATTCATCTACCATGATTAAAGAATTATATTTTTCTGCAAGCGCAACAATATGATCCAACTGGGCAATGGTTCCGTCCATACTAAACACGCCATCTGTTACAATAATACGGTTGCGGCAATGTTGCGTAGCCTTCAACTTCTCTTCCAAATCTGCCATGTTATTGTGCTCATACCGATGACGCTCAGCCTTACATAAACGTACCCCATCAATAATAGAAGCATGGTTTAATGCATCACTAATAATAGCATCTTCTTCATTAAACAATGGTTCAAAAACACCTCCATTAGCATCAAAAGCGGCTGCGTATAAAATGGTATCTTCAGTGCCCAAAAAGGCAGCAATTTTTGCTTCTAATTGTTTATGTATATCTTGCGTACCACAAATAAATCTTACAGAACTCATACCAAAACCATGCGTATCTAAAGCACGCTTCGCTGCGTCTAGCACGCGTGGATGAGAAGATAAACCCAAATAGTTATTGGCACAAAATACAGAAACTTTTTGTCCGCTTGCCATAGTTACCTCTGCCCCTTGAGGCGAAGCAATAATGCGTTCTTTTTTATATAATCCGGCCGCTTCAATTTCGGCTAATTCTTTCTGTAATTGTTGTTGTAATGCTCCGTACATATCATTTATATTTTGTACGAAATTATAAAAAAACAAATGCCCTGTTTAAGAATTATTTCAAAAAGCATTATTCCTGAACCAAAAACCTGAAAACCTTAGCATTACCATCATCATCCATGGCCTTTATAAAATATAAACCCGCAGGTAAGGAATGAATTTGTATAGCCGTTTCATAAGCTTCCAAGTTTCCATTTAACCAAGCTCTACCCATATTATCAAAAATAGCATAGGTCATGCCAGCGCTATTTTTATCGGTTCGAACCGAAACAATAGATTTAGCTGGATTAGGAAATAAAATCCACGATGCAGATGATGAAGACTGCTCTTTAATACTACTAATAACTCCCGTAATTTTAGCTTCATACATGCGAATTCCACCCCTGGTGTTTCCAATCAATATTTCCGGAATACTATCTCCATCCAAATCTGCACTGGATACCGAAGTACGCGATCCAAAAAATAAATTACTAGGTGTGTTAGCGGCGGCATCGGCATACAACTGCGTAAGCTCTTCACAAACCCTATTCGGATTGGCATCAAAATTTCTAAATAAAAATACGCGACCTTGTTCGCTGCCCAATAATATTTCATAATTGCCATCGCGATCCAAATCGCACACATGCGGGATAGAATAGCCATCAAAATAATAGGGAGTGCCCCCGCTAATAACCATTTCTGCAGCGGTAATTTTTCCAATAGAATCTATGGAAGGTGTGGCAGTAAAATTAGGCATAGTAGTAGAACCTTTATTTTCAAAGTAAGCCAAACTCCCATTCTTTCTACCCATAACGATATCTAATTTTCCATCTTTATTTAGATCTATTAATTGCGGAGCAGCAGAGGTGCCTCCATACATGTTAAAATAATCTGAACTTTCTTTGGTAAAAGAAATACTTGTGCCCACAGAAGTGTTCAAATAAAAATGCATTTTACCATTTAAATCGCCTATCAATAAATCTTGTTTGCCATCGCCGTTTAAATCGCCAAAGCTTGGAATAATGCGTTGAATTTTAGTAGCCCCAACATTTAAATTTAGGAAATTTGTATCTACCAATTCGTAAGCTGCTTTTACCTTTGACCCTATGTTTTTAAATAGAACCAAGCGGTCATTGCTATTAAAAGTTTGCGTAAACTGGCCTTGTGTAGCCACTACTAAATCTTTATCACCATCATTATCTATGTCTACAAAAACAGGAATACTTCCTCCTCCCAAATCAACTGTTTGTCCTACTAAAAACTGATTATTCTGATAGGTAAATATAGGTCGTTTTGCAGTTCCCGTATTTTTATAATATAGAATTTGATCTTTATTTTTAATCGCTGCATCAGCATTGGGCGCAACAAGCATATCTTTTTTCCCATCATTGTCTACATCAATTAAATATGAAGCAGGGAATAAAGGAACACTGGCTCTTACAGAATTGGAAGGGAACAAAGTGTCTTGCCTAATCATAGAATCTCTGCGCATACTTTGAATGCTTTTGCCATTTTCTAAATATATTAAATCACTAAACTCAGGATCACCATAAATTACATCTAAATCACCATCATCATCGGCATCAAACAGAGTAATGGTACTGCCATTGTGCTTAGCTGCACGCTTATAATTGCGGTAACACGGACTATTATCTCCGAGTATAAAGGCATTGGTATTTACCAAATAACTCATATTACCCCAACACTCATCTCTAAATAAAAACGCCATCGAATCGCAGCCATGGCCGCGTTCCTGACTCATATTCTGATAATACGTAATTACATTTCTGGAAAATGGCATAATCAAAATATCCAAATCGCCATCATTATCCATGTCTTCAATAGAAGGAATATCTGTATTATTTAACCCAATATTAGCTGGGGGTAAGGAACCCAAACCCACATCCATCAATTGATTTTTTTCTTGAACCCATTTCAATTTACCCGGCTCTGTGCTTACATTTTTTATCAAACGCATACCATTTGAAGAAATAAACTTGCCCGGTTCTGGTTGTGCATTAAAATCTACCTCAGTAAAAATATCAAGCTTACCATCACAATTGTAATCACGCAATAATACCCATTTAAATAATGGAGGAAACTGACTTTCATGTTCAGGCGCATATACATATTTTCCAGCTTTCCAGAGGTAGGTAGTAAGTTTACTACCGTGCCTATCAAATACCATTAAATCTAAAACATTATCTCCATCCAAATCTATTTTATTAAATTGAGGTGCATTGTAGCCTCCTGTAAAGGGATACAATAAAGTGTCTGAACCACCTAATTTAAAAGAGGCCTTGTTGCTTAATTTAAACTGAATGGGCTGTGCAAAAAGTATCAAGGGAAGCAACACTGTTAAAAAGATTATGGACAACTTTTTCATAAGTAAAGTATTTTTGAGGCAAGTTAAAGCTAAATTTCTTAATTTCATATTAATCCAATTAAATGACAATACCTGAATTATATCAACTGTTTGTAAAGCATCCTATTGTTTGCACAGATACGCGTAAACTAAGTGCAGGCTGCCTATTTTTTGCACTAAAAGGTGATAATTTTAATGGCAATCTATTTGCCAAAAAAGCCATAGAAGCAGGTGCTGCATATGTTGTGATAGATGAAAATCAAACAGAAATGAATGGCCAATATATTTTGGTTCAAAACGTATTAGAAACATTACAAAATTTGGCAAGCTACCACCGAGAGCAACTCAATATCCCCATCATTGCCATCGTAGGTTCGAACGGAAAAACCAGCACCAAAGAATTAATTACCGCAGTATTGCAAACCCAATTTAAAGTTTTAAGTACGCCTGGTAATTTTAATAATCATATTGGCTTACCCTTAACCTTGCTTATGTTGCAAAAAAGTCACCAAATTGGGGTAATTGAAATGGGTGCAAACCATGAAAATGAAAATGCCCTATTATGCGAAATTGCCAAACCTAGTTGCGGACTCGTTACCAACAATGGCAAAGACCATTTAGAAGGTTTTGGCAGCTTAGATGGTGTTATTAGATCTAATTCAGAATTGTATACCTACCTCGCTAAACACAATGGATTAGCCTTTGTAAATGGGAATGATTCTGTTTTGTTAAAAGAAAGTGAACCTGTAAAAGATAGAATAATTTATCAGCAAAATGGACAAGCAAAACAATTGCAACCCAGCATATTATTTAGCTATGAAGACCAAGAAATAAACAGTTGTTTAAGTGGAGATTATAACTTTGATAATATTTTAGCAGCCCTCACAATTGGTAAATATTTTGGACTAACCCCAACGCAAATTAAATCTGGCATTGAATCGTATCAACCGCAAAACTTGCGTTCGCAATGGATACAGAAAGCACACAATGCAATATTTTTAGATGCATACAATGCAAATCCAAGTAGCATGGAATTGAGTATCAAAAATTTCATTGCTATGCCCGGAGAAAATAAAGTATTGTTTTTAGGAGATATGTTTGAGTTAGGTAAATATGAAGATGAAGAGCACCAAAACTTAGTTAATTTCTGCATACAATTGGGACTAAAGCAGGTAATACTTGTGGGTAAAGCTTTTGCTAAAACAAGCTGTAATTACATTAAATTTATAGAAACCCAAGAGGCAGCAGATTACATAAAACAATCAAATTATATTGGATATACCTTCTTTTTAAAAGGCTCGAGAGGCATGAAAATGGAAAGTTTGGTAGATTTAATTTCTTAAATTAATTGTATAGATTGCACCCATTAAAATTATTGGCAAATGAGAAGAACAACCAAATACGATACCATACCAAACCATTTGTTTATTGAAAACAGAAAGAAGTTTGCGGCCCAATTAAAACCAAATAGTATTGCCATTTTTCATTCAAATGATGAACATCCGTGGAATGGAGATGCCACGCATATTTTTAAACAAAATTCTGATTTATTTTGGCTGAGTGGTGTAGACCAAGAAGATACTATTCTGGTAATTGCTCCAGATTGTGTTGTACCAGAATACCGTGAAGCTTTATTTATAAAGCGAACCAGCGATATGATGGTGGTTTGGAACGGACATAAACTAACCATTGAAGATGCACAAACCGTTAGTGGTGTTGCCCATGTTTTTTGGTACGATGAGTTTAAAACCAAAATACATTCTGCCATTAACTATGCGCAAAATATTTACCTTACTTTAAACGAAAACGATAGAGCTGTTATTCAAACTCCCTATCAAAATTTGCGCTTTGCACACGAGATAAGAAACGCATACCCATTGCATGAATACGAGCGTGCTGCCCCAATATTGCAGCGCTTACGTTCTGTAAAGTCTGATATAGAATTAGACTTAATGAAAACAGCTATTTCTATTAGTGAGAAGATGATTAGAAGGGTAGCAAAAATGCTGAAGCCTGGTGTTTGGGAATACGAAATTGAAGCAGAGGTAATTCATGAATATTTGCGTAATAGGGCGCGCGGACATTCATTTCATCCGATTGTGGCCAGTGGAGCTAATTCTTGTATTTTACACTATGTAGATAACAATCAACAATGTAAAGATGGTGATTTATTGCTATTGGATAGCGGTGCAGATTATGCAAACTATGCCAGCGACATGACGCGTACCTTGCCAATCAATGGAAAATTTAATGCGCGTCAGAAAGCGGTTTATAACGCTGTTTTGCGCGTAATGAAAGCCGCAAAAGAACGCTTAAAACCAGGCACACTCCTTATGGAATACCACGTAGAAGTTGGTCAATTAATGGAGAAAGAATTAGTAGACTTAGGTTTGTTAAGTATCAACGATATTCAAAAACAAAATCCGAAATGGCCCGCGTACAAGAAATATTTTATGCATGGCACCAGTCACTTTTTAGGCATAGATGTACACGATGTAGGCATGCGTTATGAGCCTATGCAAGCTGGCAATACCTTTAGTTGCGAGCCTGGTATTTACATTCCTGAAGAAAGCATTGGAATACGCTTAGAAAATGAAATTTTAATAACTGCCAATGGTAGCATAGACCTGATGGCACACATCCCAATTGAAGCAGAAGAGATTGAAATGCTAATGAACGCCTAAGTGATAAATACCATTTTATTTGATATGGATGGGCTCTTAGTAGATTCTGAGCCCCTCTGGAAAGTAGCAGAAAAGAAAGTATTTGGCAGTCTTGGATTAAACCTAAGCGATGAATTGTTGAGGCAAGTAATGGGCTTTCGTTTAAACGAAGTTGTGGCGCATTGGTATGCCTATCAAGCATGGCCTGAACCAAATTTTGAAGCAACAGAAGAGGCTATCATTTGTTGTATGGAAGAATTGCTTGCTAAGCATGCTGTTGCCCTGCCTGGTGTTATAGAGAGTTTAATTGAGGTGAAAGCGCAAGGATTTAAGATTGCATTGGCTTCTTCATCTAGCATGCGCTTAATTGAAGTGGTAGTAAATAAATTGGGCATAAAGCCTTATTTCCAATTGCTCTATTCTGCCGAAAGCGAACCCTATGGCAAACCCCACCCAGGGATATTTATAAGTGCTGCCAAACAATTAGGTTCAGACCCAAGTGAATGTTTGGTGGTAGAAGATTCTATTAATGGTGTAATTGCAGCCAAAGCAGCCAAAATGAAGTGTATAGCCATTCCGGAACACGAAAAACAAAACGATCCAAAGTTTGCAATAGCAGATTATACCCTAAGTTCTATGCTAACTTTTGTTGATTGTTTAAAAAGAATAAGATAAAATTATTTTTGTGCCGACTCAAACCCCATAAACTCTTCAAACAGTTTATTAAAAATTTGATCATTACTCATCATGATTAAATCGTTTGGCTCTTCACTTACTTCCTCCTCAAAATCTGCAGCATTGTATTTGTAGAGGCTCCAATTGCCTTCATGGTATTCTAATGCCGAGAGATTTTCAATCCAATCGCCAGAATTTAAATAATGAACAGACCCCTTTTCGGTTTGAACCAATTTCATCTCAGGATGATGAATATGACCACACAATACATAATCATAGTTATTGGCTACTGCAATGTCTGCAGTAATGGTCTCAAAATCGTTAATAAATTTTACCGCTGTTTTAACGCTATTTTTTATGTTCTTAGATAAAGAAATCTTTTCTCTGCCCAATTTTGCCAATATCCAATTGCAACAGGCATTAATAAGTATTAATAAATCATATCCGTGGGAACCTAGTTTGGTTAACCATTTTGAATATTTCATGGTTACATCAAAAATATCGCCATGAAAAATCCACGTTTTTTGTCCGTTAAGATCTAATACCAGCTTATTACTTATCTGAAAAGACCCCATTTTAAATCCAGCAAATTTCCTCAACAACTCGTCGTGATTACCTGTTATGTAATCTACTTTAACGCCTTGACTCACCCATTTGGTAATTTTCTGAATTACCTTCATATGCGATTTAGGCCAATAGCGCTTACTAAATTGCCACATATCTATGATATCGCCATTTAATACAACCCGTTTGGGTTTGATGGAATTAAGATAATTTAGTAGGGCTTTACTCTGGCAACCATAGGTGCCTAAATGCACATCTGAGATAACCAATAAATCTATCTTACGTTTTTGCAAGGCTTTACCATTTATTATTACAAAAATGGAAAGCAGAGAATAGCTAAATGTTAACTTGTGGTTATCGAATTGTAAAGAATACTCACTTTAAAGCTGTATTTTTTACTCAATAAATGGAAAAACTACTTCTGTTATCCATTTATTGCTGTCTGGTTCCATAGCAGGATTGACCAAATAAAACTCCATAGGTGCACCACTTGGTTTTAAATTCTGAGAAGCCAATAACTCAAATCCCTTTTGATACAAACTACTAATGCCGCTATATCCACCCGTATATTTTACTAGCATCCATTTCCCGGCTGGCAATTGTTTGCTCACAACAGGAGCCGTGGTGCTTATAGGCGATTGAACCCCCAAAGCTACCATCATATCAAACACATTATTTCTTGCAAAATAATTGATTGTAAAGGGTGCGCCTTTGGGCACTTGATTTGCATTTTTTACTATATTTTCGAGTGTGCTATAATGCGCATTCATTTGTTGACTTAGCACTTCACCTGGAATTTTTTCGCGTATACCAATATAGTCTAAACCAGGGAAATCTCTTATTTCAGCTTCATAATCTCCAATGTGGTAATGGGGTAATTTAGCCATTATGCCCTGTAAAAGTGCCAAGCCTTCCTCAAAATCTTTCCCCAACCACTGATCCATAAACAGGTTAAAATATTTAGAAATGGGAATAAAATAAAAAGGCATGCCTTCACCGTTAGATTCCATGATCCAAGTTACTTTTGTTCCGGCATCGGTTTCAGCTAATTTAAAATAAGAATAAGAAATACCCATTCCTTCAAATGTCATTTTGGTTTTAATAAAGGTATCAGCATACGATTCGAGTATTTTCATCTCCCCAATTCCAACCTGCGGATGCTTACTTCTCCAAGCAAAACTTGAACCTGGACCTTCCGCTAACCCACTGTAGGTATATTGCGTGGTGCTATCCTTTTTATGCCATGAACTCCATTCAACCCATTTCCTAAAATTATTTAAGTAGGGGAAAATCTGATGCGGATGCGCTGTTATTACCATACTTCTCTCTACATGCACTTTTGAGGGCATGAAAAAGGATACAATAACCAACAAAATAAGTAAGCCTAAGAAACTTAATAGTGTAATTTTTATCGCTTTCATACGTATTATTCTGGTTTAACAAATGGGTTATTCTTTCTCTCGCTTGCTACTTGGGTTATCGGACCATGTCCAGAAAAAATTTGTGTAGCCTCAGGTAATTCATAGATTACCTCTCGAATGGATTTGGCAAGTATTTCAAAGTTACCACCGGGCAAATCGGTTCTGCCAATGCTATTCTGAAAAATAACATCGCCTGAAAATAAAAATTGACTTTCGGGATTATAAAAACTCAATGAAGCAATAGAGTGCCCGGGCGTACTCAATACCTCAAATCGGCTTGAACCAAAGGTAATTGGTATCCCCGCTTGTAAATAAACCAATTGTTGGGGTGGCGTAAAATTGGGCAATCCAAACATAGCGGCCCACCTATTGGCATCATTGTAGGTATATAGCTCACCCTCATGTAAATGAAGCGGCAATTGATAGTAATCTGCCACAAAACTATTCCCTAAAATATGGTCAATGTGACAATGGGTATTGAGCAATAAACTTGGTTTTAAACCCTGATTTTTAATAAAATCTTTTAACTCCTTTTGCTCGGATGAATGGCCACATCCTGGGTCTATAATCGCACATTCCAAAGTTTCATCCCAAACCACATAGGTATTTTCCTGAAACTCATTAAACACAAAAGTTTTCACCTGTAACATGCTGCAAATTTGCTCAAAGTTTGGGGCAATCAAAACTTTTTATTGGTTTGACCCAAAATTTACCAAAATTAATTTCGCCATATCGCCTTTTTGATGCATATTTGATTGCCTAAAATTTATACCATTGCGTCGTTTCCTTTTATCCATCATTTTATGTCTATTTGGGTTCAGCCAAAATACCTTGTTTGCGCAGGGTATAAATACCCCTTTTGGGCAAAATAGGGTTCAATATGGCAGATTTGAATGGAGCTTTTTACGCAGCGAAAACTATGATGCGTTTTTTTATAGCGGAGGAAGAGAGCTCGCAAATTTTTGTATCAAATATGCAGAAAACAATATAAGCGACTTAGAAAAGGTGCTAGACCACAGACTAGGGGGTAGAATTGAGATTATTTGTTACAATACCTTAAGCGATTACAAACAAGGTAATTTTGGATTAGAGGATATTAATTTAAATACTGGCGGCTATACACAAGTAGTAAATAACCGCGTTTTGGTATATTTTAATGGCGATCACGCAGACTTAGAAAGGCAATTGAAAGAGGGGCTTTCCTTGGTTTTGTTAAATGAACTACTCTATGGTGGAAATTTACAAGAACGCATTCAGAATGCTGCATTTTTAAATCTTCCTCAATGGTATTTGCAGGGATTAACTGCCTACTTAGCGAAAAACTGGGATGTTACCTTGGATAATAAAATGAAAGATGTGCTGCAATCTAAAAAAACATTTAGGTTTAATAGGTTAAGTCAGACCGACCCTGTTTTTGCTGGACACTCATTTTGGAAATTTTTAGTAGATAAATATGAAGTTGAAGTTATCGCTAATTTAATTTACATCACTAAACTAACCCGAAATTATGAAAGTGCCGTCTCTTATGTAACCAATTTAGAGTTTCCCGAAATTATTTCAGATTACACCAATTATTTCCAAAATGCATATGCCAAAGAAGTTAGTTTATTGGCTGATTTTCCAACAGGTGAACATAAAATAAAAAAACGCTTGGCCCCATTTATTCAAGACCAAATGAAGGTGAGTCCGAAAGGAAATTATTTAGCCTTTACCTCAAACAAATATGGCAAATACAGAATCTGGTTGATGGATCTAAAAACCGGTAAATCAAAACGTATTTTTAAAGGTGGATTAAAATACAATCAACTTATAATAGACCAATCCTTTCCTATTTTATCTTGGCAAGCAGGAGGCGATAAACTGTCCTATGTTTTTGAGAAAAAAGGACAAGTATATTTGCGGATAGTAGATTTGGTAAATAAAAAAGAAGAAACAATTCGCTTTTTAAAGTTTGATAAAATTACAGGAATAGACTTCAGTGATAATGGGAGAAGCATAGTATTGTCTGCTATTCGAAAAGGACAAAGTGATCTATACATCTATGACATTCCTACGCGCAGAGAAAAACAAATAACCTCAGATTTTTATGATGATTTACATCCCAGATTTGTTGATTTCTCAGGAAAAATTTTATTTAGTTCGAATAGAATTAGTGATTCCCTGGGCGTTGGCATTCAAAGTAAGCTTGCACCTGATAATAACTTCGACATTTTTCAATACGATCTTGAAACCAATAGTCAGCGCTTAAAACGACTTACTCATACCCCAAATATTCATGAAACCCATCCTATAGATTATAATCAAAAGTACTATGCCTATTTAAGCGAATACAATGGTGTAAGAAATAGATATGCTGTTCGCTCAGAAGAAGTTTATGATTATACAGAAATTCAAATAAAATATAAAGATAGTTTTGCGCTAGAAACAGACATACTGCAATATACAGATCAACCCAGTTGGAGTGGCACTAATTTTACCTATAAAGACAAAAAAATTATAGTAGATGAAAGAGTTGAAAGAATAGATACCTTCATCTATACCAAAGATATCATATACACCTATCCGCTTACTAATTATAAAAAAAGTATTATCGCTCACGATGTTTCGGTTCAGGCCAAAATGGTTTATGATTTGGTTTTAGACAAGGGAAAATATGCCATCAAATTCCAGCCCATTACCAAACAAGTTGAAGCCGCTTCGTTCGATGTAGAAAGCTATCCTAATTTATATCGACTAAAAACGGGATACGCAAACCATCCATTTGAGTCGGGACCAAAAGAATATAGAACCAAAGGTTTTCAAACAGATACCAATTTAACGCCAGTAGTGTTAAAAATTCCGGTAGATACCAATGCCTATTTCTTTATAACAGATTATACCCCATTAGATTTTAAACGCCCCCAATTTATAACACTTACCAAAACCCCAGAGGCGCTATTAAAACAAAAAAACATAAAGATAAATGCACCACGTTTTTACGACATAACCTTTTTTACAGATAAAGTAGTAACACAATTAGACAATAGTATTTTAAATACCTATTACCAACCAATTACCGCAGCATCACAAACGATGTTTAACCCTGGGTTAAATGGTATGTTTAAGTTGGGCATGATCGACTTATTTGAAGACTATCGAGTAACTGGAGGTGTTCGTATGGCCTTTGATTTAAGTGGATTTGACTATTTTGGTAGTTTAGAATTACTAAAAAAACGCCTAGATCATAAATTTGTATTTTACAGACAAGTGAGAGGTGGAGGGAGCATAGAACAAGAAGCATTAAGGAACTTATCTCACGAGTTTAGGTATATTTTAAAAATACCATTCAACCCAGTGCATAGTATCAGATTGGCCACATTTTACAGGCAAGATAAAGATGTAACAAGAGCTACAGATGCCAGAACACTGGAAACGCCAGATAGAATTACCAATTGGGTGGGTGGAAAATTAGAATACGTGGCAGATAATACTGTACCTAAAGGGTTAAACCTATGGCACGGAACAAGGTTTAAAGTTTTTTATGAGCATTATAGCCAAGTAAATAATTGGAGCACCCAATTAAACACAGTAGGCTTTGATTTAAGACATTACCAGCAAGTGCACCGCCAGATTATTTGGGCTACCCGAATCACGGCAAATACCTCTTTTGGTCCAGCCAAAGTAGTGTATTATTTAGGAGGCGTAGAAAATTGGATACCCGCCAGATTCAATACTGAAATTGCAACTGCCAGAGACAGAAATTATACCTTTCAAGCGCTCGCCTGTAACTTAAGAGGATTTGAACAAAACATCAGAAATGGAAATTCTTTTGCATTAGCAAATACTGAATTGCGGATACCCGTTTTTCAATATGCACTGAACAAAACATTACGAAGCGAATTTCTGAACAACTTTCAATTGGTACCATTTTTTGATATTGGAACGGCTTGGGTTGGGGATAATCCATACAGCGATGAAAACACCTTTAACCAAAAAACTTACAAGAATGGACCAATAAATGCTTATGTGATTAATGTGCGCGACCCTATTGTGGCAGGTTTTGGAGGTGGATTAAGATCAAAAATATTTGGGTACTTTGTGCGTTTCGATACTGCCTGGGGCATCCAAGATTCTGAGGTGGCGAGTAAACCCATGTATTATCTTTCATTGAGTTTAGATTTTTAACTAGCCTAGTTAACACCTGCCTCTTTCTCTTCCCGTTCTAAGTAAGCTAAACATAAACGAATAATGGGATAGGGAACCGCCTCTTGTAAATGTAAAAACAAGGCAGTTAATTGTTGCGTTTTACCCGTTTCAATTCTTGCATTCCTTACCAATGCTAGATCAGATTCTGTAAAGTATTGATCAATGTTTGGTAGTGCTTTGGTCTGATATAAATGAGCAATATGAGAATAAATGGTACCCACATGAAGTTGCCTAGTAATAGCAATATCTTCCACTGAAAATCCTTGTTTCAACAATGCCAAAGTTTCTATATAGCTGCTTGCTTTAGGTGTTTTAACTCCATGAGATTTTTGCCAACTTTTTAGCTCCTTTAAAATCACATTTCCATATTTCTTCACTTTATATTCACCCATACCATTTACCTCCATAAATTGAGCTAAACTCTGCGGTTTCTTAGATACAATTTCTTTAAGTGTTGCATCACTAAAAATAACATAGGCTGGAACATTCTCTTTTTCAGCCAACACCCTCCGGCTCGCGCGTAAATGCTCAAACAATAATTCTTCTTGATCTTGCTCGGGATAGCTCACAGTAGCTCTTTGTGGCTTAGGTATAAAGGCAGCCTTTTCTTCTGGTTGAACCAAATCTATTTTACGATTTTTGAATAATACCTCTTGTCCAAATGGGGTAATTTTAAGTGTATAGTTTTCATCATAAGCCATTTCTACTAAACCAATATTTAGCATTTGCATGATTAACTGTTGCCAATCTGAAAAGCTTTTATCTCTTCCAATTCCAAAGGTTTTGATCCGATCATAATTGTTTTCAATAATCTCTCTTCGGTTCGAGCCACGTAAAATATCTATTAGTACATTAACCCCAACATTTTGATTGGTTCGAGCCAACGCAGACAAGGCTTTTTGAGCCAGCAAGGTTCCATCAAATGATTGCCTAGGCTCCTTGCACACATCACAATTTTGACAGGCCTGAAGTAGGGTTTCACCAAAATAGGCCAATAAAATCTTACGCCTGCAAATAGGCGTTTCAGCATATTGTTGCATGCGGCTAAGCTTCTCTAAATTGAGCTCTTTTTGTCCACTTTCTTCAATAAAATTTCGAAGCATAATTACATCACCCAAACTATAATACAAAAGTGTATCAGAGGGCAAACCATCTCTACCAGCCCTGCCAATTTCTTGATAATAACCCTCCATATTTTTGGGCAAACTATTATGGATTACAAATCTTACATTGCTTTTATCTATTCCCATTCCAAACGCAATAGTGGCGCAAATAACTTTGGTTCTGTCATGAATAAAATCGTCTTGTACCTTCGCCCTTTCTGTTGCACTCATGCCTGCATGGTAAAAGTTTGCAGAAATACCATACTCGCTCAAATCTGCCGACATGTCTTCTGTTGCTTTTCTGCTTAAGCAATAGATTATTCCACTTTCATTGGCACGCGCATGAATAAAGGAGGCAATCTCCTCCATTTTCTTTTTCTTTTTTACACCAAATCTTACCTGTAAACTTAGGTTAGGTCTATCAAAACTGGCTATAAATACTGCATTGTCCTTTAATGCCAATTGTTGAACAATATCTTTTCGGGTAATTTTGTCTGCGGTAGCGGTAAGGGCTATAATAGGCACCTGTGGCCACATCATTTTAAGTTGCTTTAATTTGGTATATTCAGGTCTAAAATCGTGGCCCCAAGCGCTAATACAATGCGCCTCATCAATAGCAATTAAAGAAATTTGAATTTGAGTACTGAAATAAGGCAACAATGCCAGTAACTTTTCAGGAGAAATATATAGAAGTTTAATTTTACCTGATTGTAATTCATCTAATAAGATATTTTGATCGGCATCATCCATGCTACTATTTAAAAAATCAGCAGCTATCCCATTTGCCTTAAGCGCATCTACTTGATCTTTCATTAAAGCAATTAATGGGGAAACTACTAAAGTTAGGTGGGGCAGCATTAAAGCTGGCACCTGAAAGCAAAGCGATTTACCTCCACCTGTTGGCATAAGCACCAAGGTATCTTTTTGCTGAAGAACTCCTGTAATTATTTCTTCTTGAAGTGGACGAAAGTTTTCATAACCGAAGTACTTTTTTAAAACGTAATGTGGGTTAAAAGTTGTTTGCATTTGTCAAACATAATACTTGATTTGTATTTCATAATATCTATACCAATCAATAGGGTGTAATATGCCTGACAAAGATTTTTTTCAAGATGTGTATGAAGTGGTGAGATTAATCCCTTTTGGAAAGGTAACTTCATATGGAGCTATAGCTCGCTATTTAGGTGCTGCGCGCAGCTCTCGGCTGGTTGGGTATGCCATGAATGCGAGTCATACACAAAGCAAATATGTTCCCGCGCATCGCGTAGTAAATAGAAATGGATTATTAACGGGAAAACACCATTTTGCAAACGAAAACAGCATGCAAGAATTGCTGGAAATGGAAGGATTAACAATTGAAAATGAACAAATTAAAGATTTTAAAAAATACTTTTGGGATCCAAACGAAGCCTTAAATTTATAAAAATTAAAAAATAAATATGGAAAACAGGAATGAAGTGGTGGCATTTAATGAATACCGCGAAAAAATGAATGAAAAAATACTTGCTGCAGACAATATTGTATTAAAACGATTATTCAATTTAGACACTAATACCTATCAAGACGGCGCCTTATCATCTGTTACCAAAGAAATGTTAGGGTTGGTTGCAAGTATGGTTTTACGCTGCGATGATTGCGTTAAATATCATCTAGGAAAATGCCATGAATTAGGCGTAAATACGGAACAGATGTTTGAGATTTTTGCAGTTGCCAATATTGTAGGTGGAACAATTGTCATTCCGCATACAAGGAGAGCGGTGGGTTATTGGGAGGAACTTCAAGAAAATGACAAAAAATAAATTAGTAAAAGCCCCGTCAACACTGTAATTTGCTTGCTCATTCAGTTGCATGAAACTAAAAAAAATAATATCCCTATTATTCCTCACATTTTTAGTCCTTCAAAACAATTTGAAGGCTCAAGAAGATTATGAAAAAGATAGCTTAGAAAGTTTATTGCCCTATGCAAACGACCTTCAAAGAGCGGATATACTCAATGGTCTGGCCAATTGTATTAGGGACCTAGATTCTGCCAAAGCATACAGATATGCGTTTCAGGCCTATACTATATCGGCTAAACGCTCTTATTGTAAGGGAAAAGCCAATGCCATCCTAACCCTTGGACTGCTAGAAAAAAATAAAGGAAATTTGGCTCAGGCCAGAATTCATTATCTAAACGGCTTGCTGCTGGGTTTACAATGCAATGAACTTTCTGCCATTTCCTTTGCTTACAATTGTTTGGGAAATTTAAGCTTTTTAAAAAGTGATTATAAAAAAAGTATTCAATACTATATCGCATCTGTAAAAATTTCAGAACAAATTGGTGATAGAAGAAGGGCTGCAAAAACATATAATAATATTGGCTCTATCATGCTGGAACTAGAAAAATTAAGGCCAGCCGAAGAATACTTTTTGAGAGCACTAGATTTATATAAAGGAAGCGACAATAAACTTGTAATTGCCAAAATAGAAAATAACTTAGCTAATATTTATCAAAACAGAGGATACGACTTAAAAGCACTTTACCATTACCTAAATGCCTTGGAAGTATTTAGAGCCAAAAGCAGCGCATCTGATGTATCTGCTGCATTGGGAAATATAGGCCTGGTCTATCTAAAAAGGAATCAGGTAAAAAAAGCAATGCCATTCCTACATGAGTCGTTCAATCTCGACTTGCAAATCAATAATCCTAGCTCTTTAATGATTAGCATTTCAAATTTAGTAGAAGCCTATTTATTGATTGGAAAATACGACTCCAGCCTATATTATTTAAATCTAGGTTTACAGGTGAATAAAGCAAAACCTAATATTTCAAAAATTGCGGGATTGTATGATTCGGCGGCTGAACTATTCGGTAAGCTCAATGTAAAGGCAAAACAAGATTCTTTTTACAATCTATACCTACAAACAAAAAAAGAATATGTAGGAAGTGAGAAACATACAGAAATTAATATTGCAACCAATCAATTTGAAAAGGAACGCAGAGAACAAAAAATTAGGTTAAGCGAGAAGGAAAAAGAGATAAATGAACTTCGCCAGATTGAACAAACATTAAAAGATGATTTTCTATGGTTAATTGGCATTCTTAGCAGTATTTTTATTTTAATAGTATTAGGCCTTATTCTATACTTAATTCATATTGTCAAACAGAACAAAAAACTTAAGTTAAGCAACAAAACCAACAGCCGTATTTTACATCAACTTAACCATGGAATTAGAACCCCGCTAAATGGGATAGTTGGCATTAGTCGGTTAGCCAGTGATAGCCATTCAATGCTTAACTTTAAAGAAATAGCAGATTATTTAAATCTTGGTGGAGAAGAATTGGTTTTAATGTTAAATAACCTACATGTTTATCAGCAAATAGAGCGCCATGAAGCACATCTGATTTCTGCACCTTTTGATTTAATTCAAGCCCTAGATGAGCTTTTTATGGCCTTTAAGCCTATTTGTAAGAGTAAAGGATTATTATTTAATCAGAGACCCTTATCAGGAATTCCAAGAATGGTAAATGGAGATAAGCAAAAATTGATGATATTAGTTCAAAATCTCCTTAGCCATGCTGTGCAAGAAACAAAAAAGGGCATTGTAAAAATTGAAGTTGAACAAATTGAATCATTCATTAAAGACCAAAAGAAATATAGTACCCTTCAATTTTCAGTTACAGATGAAGGTGCCGGACTCAGTGAAAAAGAGATCAAACACATCTTTAAAGAAACTTCTAAACATATTCATTTCAATATTAGTTCAGGAATTGGGTTCAAAAACATAAAAACCCTGAGCGATTTAATGAAAGGCAAAATTAAAGTAGTTTCGGAAAAAGGAGTAGGTAGCACGTTTATTTTTGAAATAGATCTTGAGCTTGCGGAAGACAATGAAGTATTAATAAATCACAATAGACTTGGCCAATTACCGCACAACCCAACTAACTGTAATATTCTTGTTGTAGAAAGCCACCCTGCAAGTCAATATCTACTCTCAAAAATCTTAGAATTAGCAGGCTACGCTGTTACGCCGGCAGATAATGGATTAAAGGCACTCAGTTTTTTAAAGAAATTTAAATTCGACCTCATTATCATGAATCTGCACATGCCCGTTTTGAATGGGATAGAAACTGCAACATTAATCAGAAATTCAAATGATTATGAGAAGAATAGAACCATCCCAATCATCGCTATTTCGGCTCAAGATGATTCAACAGAAAAGAAAAAATGTTTTGAAATTGGAATAAATGAATGTTTGAATGAACCAATTAAAAAAGAAATTTTAACTAAAGCAATTCATAATCAGCTAAATAAATAATTTTATTTTGGCCTAAATTTTTTGAAAAAATAGTTCATATTTGCGAGCTCTAAAATTGAAGTTATGTCAGTACTAGTAGATAAAAATTCTAAGGTGATTGTTCAAGGATTCACCGGCAGTGAGGGAAGTTTCCATGCACAGCAAATGATTGAATATGGCACCAATTTAGTTGGTGGCGTAACACCAGGTAAAGGAGGTCAGACACACCTCGATAAACCAGTATTTAATACGGTTGCAGACGCAGTTGAAAAGGCTGGAGCCAATGTTTCAATTATATTTGTTCCACCAGCATTTGCCGCAGATGCCATAATGGAGGCTGCAGAAGCTGGGATCAAAGTAATTGTATGTATTACAGAAGGCATACCAGTAAATGATATGATTGCCGTAAAAGAATATATCAAGTCAAGAAACTGCACCTTAATTGGTCCGAATTGCCCTGGCGTTATTACTCCAGGTGAGGCCAAAGTAGGCATTATGCCAGGATTTGTTTTTAAACCAGGTAGAATTGGTATTGTATCTAAATCGGGCACCCTTACCTATGAAGCCGCAGATCAAGTGGTGAAAGCAGGTTTAGGAATTAGCACTGCAATCGGTATTGGTGGTGATCCAATTATTGGAACTCCTACAAAAGATGCGGTTGAACTATTAATGAACGACCCAGAAACTGACGCAATCATTATGATTGGTGAAATTGGTGGAAGTTATGAAGCAGATGCTGCACGTTGGATTAAAGCCAATGGAAATAAAAAACCAGTAGTTGGTTTCATCGCCGGCCAAACGGCACCTCCGGGAAGAAGAATGGGACATGCTGGTGCCATTATTGGAGGAAAAGATGATACCGCAGCAGCTAAAATGGCCATTATGGCGGAATGTGGAATTCATGTAGTGGATTCACCTGCTGAAATTGGATCGGCCATGCTTAAAGCGATACAAGCCAAGGCATAATCAACGCCTATTCAAAATATAAAGCCGTAAAAGATTTATTTCTCTTGCGGCTTTTTCTTTTTTGTTTTCATTTGTTCAGTAATAATCTAAATTGCATACTCGTTTTTACCCATATATATGAATCTAATTAACACAAGCTTATTTACGCCAAGCAACCTTGCCCAAATGAAATCATCATTTGCAGAGGCAAAACCATACAAACACCTGGTAATTGATGGCATTTTAAATCCAGAATTTGCTGAAGAAATATTTGCCGCATTCCCCAAAGAAGAGGCATTTAACAAACGATATAAAGGTGTAAATGAATTTAAAGCTGAAGGTTCAAATTTTGAAGATTTCCCTGCCATTTTCAGTCAACTAAAAGAAGCATTTCATTCTAAAGAATGGTGTGAAATAATGAGTGAAATAACAGGGATAAACGAATTATTTAGTGTGCCAGATGCACTTGGAGGCGGATTACATCAAGGTGGAAATGGCAGCTTTCTAGATATACATATCGACTTTAATATCCATGCAGATAGAGGAATTCACCGCAGAGTAAATTTACTTATTTTCTTTAATAAAGATTGGAAAGAAGAATATGGCGGACATACAGAATTATGGAATGCAGATATGACTCATTTGGATAAAAAAGTATTTCCTGATTTTAACCGTTGTCTCATTTTTGAAACAAACGAAATTAGCTATCATGGATATGCAGCCATTACAGTACCCGAGAATGTTAGTCGCAAATCGTTTTATGCCTATTACTACACCCAATTGAGAGAAGATGCGGTTAAGTATCACGATACAGTTTTCAAAGCGAGACCAACGGATAGTACCCTTAAAAAAACACTCACACCTATTAAAGAAAATGCCAAAAATTTCATTAAGCGTCAATTAAGAAATTTAGGAATTACCTTTAAATAGTTGCATAAATATCGCTATTTCGTGCTATGTTGTTGAGTTTTTTCTTACTGCTCTTTGGAATTGGCCTTAGCTATTTAATTGGAAAATTAAGTTGGGCATTCCTAAAGCGTGGATTTAACTTACCTGAAGAATTTAATTTACATGTAAGCATTTTTCCTATCATTGGCTTGGCGGCTATGAGTCCAATCATAGGCGTATACCATCTATTCTTCAAAATAGATTTTTACCTACATGTATTTTTTCTCTGCCTTATTTTATTCAACTATAAACTAATTCATAGTTATTTGATAGACGCTAGGGTAAATTTAAAAAAAGACCTCCCTATAATGAGTCTCTTAATACTAGGCAGCCTACTTTCTATTATTCTTAGGCCTGGAACAGGAGATATTGCAGATTATCATTTACAAGCTATTCAATGGGCTGAACGCTATGCCAATATTCCTGGATTAGGTAATTTTAATAGGCCACTAGCAAATAATAACTGGTGGTTTAACATGCAGGCTTTTTTGGGGTGCTACCCACTTGGCATAAAATCAGTTTATGTTGGCAACGCTATATTCTTTTGCAGTGCATTTTTATGGTTCCTTCTTTCTCCTACCATCTCAAAAGCTCAGCAATGGATGCGTTATGTGTATTTATTATTTATGATACTGGCTTTTAAAACAGCTTTTATTGGTGCTGTTACCCCAGATATTGTTATCACCTTGTGCTTATATCTATTATTCGATCTTTTCATTTTAGCCCACTTTTACAAAATACATGGCAAAGCTTATTTGGTCCTAAGTATATTCCTAATCTGTTGGGCCCTCACGGTTAAGGCTACTGCTATAACCTATGGAATGATTTGTTTACCTGGCTTATATACATTAATCAAACAGAGAGATTTTAGTGCACTTGTAAAATTAGGATTGATTAGCTCCATTTTTCTTGTTCCATGGCTCATTGGAAATGTGATTGTAAGTGGTTATTTACTTTATCCATTTCACCAAATAGACTTATTTAGTTACGACTGGAAATTACCAAGCGAAATCGTGCAATTTGAAACGTTTAGTATTAAAAGTTGGGGTAAAGTGCCTTTTCAAGATATCTATGTTACAGCTTCATTAAGCTTGATAGAATGGCTGCCACTTTGGTTTTTTAAACTAGACCTATTAAATAAATCCTTGGTAATTTCTTTTGTATTGGCCACACCCGTTATATGGACACTGGTTTGGAAACGAAAAGAAATCTTATGGTTAATGATTTTTGTTTTACTTGGTTTCCTTGTAATATTTATCAATGGCCCACACCCACGCTTTCTATTTGGATACATGGTAAGCACATTAGCACTTTTAGCATATATATTGGCTGAAAAATGCACATTTCAATTGGCTAAACCATTTTTATATATTCTCACCTGTATTATGGTGTTATTTGTATTGGTAAAAACGATTGTAAAAGGTGATTTGCAGCAAGGATTAATAAAACCTAAACCGTATCCAACAAGTATATTGGAACCTATTCATTTAAATGGATTTAAAGCATATACCACGCCGCAAGAGGGCATTTGTTGGGATCAATTCCCAAGTACATATTATATGGTACCTGGAACCAACTTAAGAACAAAGGATGTAGAAGATGGATTTAAGACTACTACCACTGCTTTTTAAAATCGCCGCGAGAGAAGAATTTTTCTATTAAACAATACAGCAAAATAAAGAAATACCGGCTTCCCATTTCTCTGATTTTAAGGTTGGAAACGCCGTGTTTTCTGTTGGTCCAGCTATTAGGTAACACCGCATAAGAATAGCCACGAATAATTGCCTTTAAAGGAATTTCTACTGTTAGGTTAAAATGCGGCGACAAAAACGGCTTTACCCCATCAATGGTTTCACGTCGATATAATTTAAAGGCATTGGTTACATCATTATACTTTATCCCAAATAATATTCGAACAATGGTATTAAAAAATCGGTTCAAAAATAATTTATGGCGGGGATAATCATAGACTTTACCACCCATACTCCAACGAGTTCCAAATACACAATCGTAGCCCTCTTTCATTTTGTTATAGAACGCAACTAAATCAGCTGGCGAATCACTTAAATCTGCCATTACAATGGCTACACAATCGCCGCTAAATCGCTCTAATCCATATCTAATAGCATAGCCAAAACCATTTGGGCCAGCATTGGTATGCACCACTAAAGTTGTAATTTCTGATTGTAGTTGAGTTAATACTGCTAAAGTATTATCCTTGGAGTTATCATTAACCACAAGAATTTCATGCACAATATTTTCTGCAACCAGTTTACTATAAATATGCTGAATTGTTTCTGTTATACCTTCAGCTTCATTATAGGCAGGAATTACTACACTTAATTTCATCGATACTAGCAGTCTTTTACGATCATTCGTTCATTCATTCTATCATGCATTTCTACTAGCGTAGCCTCTAAATCATATTGCCAATTCCATGTTGGATAATGCGATTTAAATTTATTTACATCACTTACATACCATATATGATCCCCAATTCTATTGGTTTCACTATAGCTGTAACTCATTTTTTTACCGCTAATTTTCTCGCACCAATCAATGGCTTCTAGCATACTACAATTGGCAAATCTTCCACCTCCTGCATTGTAGACCTCACCCATTTTAGGACTTTGGTAAAAATGCCAAAACATGTTTACTAAATCAGCACTGTGTATATTATCGCGTACTTGCTTCCCTTGATACCCAAAAATGGTATAATGTGTTCCACTTATGGCACATTTCATCAGGTAGGCTAAAAAACCATGCAATTGCGCACCGCTGTGGTTCGGACCAGTAAGACAGCCTCCTCTGAAAACACCCGTTTTCATTCCAAAATATTTTCCATATTCCTGCACCATGATATCGGCAGCTACTTTACTAGCACCAAACACACTATGCTTGGTTTGATCTATGCTCATGGTTTCATCTATACCATGTTTAAAAAATGCATGATCTTCTGCAATTTCCCAACGTTTGTCTAACTCAACTAATGGCAAGAAATTAGGCGTATCACCATATACTTTATTGGTAGATGTAAATATAAAAACAGCCTCTGCACAATACAAACGGGTTAACTCTAACATGTTTAATGTACCTGTAGCATTAACCCCAAAATCTGTTAATGGTTCTTTGGCAGCCCAATCATGACTAGGTTGCGCAGCCGCATGTACAATTAGTTTAATGTCGGATCCAAACTCATTAAACACCTTTTCTAAACCAGCATAATCTCTGATATCAATATCGTAGGATTTAAAATTGGGGTATTTTTCTTCCAAACGATTTTTATTCCAGATAGTAGAGCCATCTGCCCCAAAAAAATACGAGCGCAGATTATTGTCTATACCAATCACCAGGTCGAATTTTTTAGTAAAAAACTCAACAGATTCTCCCCCAATTAATCCACTGCTTCCTGTTACAACTGCAATATTCATTCAATTAATTTAAGATATTTTTCAAATTATGTTCATTGGCACGCATCCATTCAAAGGTATCGGCCACCAAATCTTTCATTGTCTTTTGGGGTTTCCAGGCTCCATTATTTACTTGAGCTAAATAACTACAATCGCTCACATAAATTCGAATATCAGCCGCTCTATTTTCTTGGATGGCATTTATGGTAATTTTATTTCCAGTTACCTCCTCACAGAGCGCAGTAAGCTCTTGCAAACTGAAACTACAATCTAGTCCACCACCTACATTCATGGTTTTGCCATTATATATAGCCAAGTTGTGTATTTGGTGATCGATGAGTTGCAATAAATCATCGGCATGTAATACATCACGCATTTGTTTGCCTGTACCACCATATCCAATATAGGCCAAATTCCCCTTAAAATAATGCCTAGCCAACCAAAGTACCAAAACCCCTTGATCTACCTTCCCCATTTGCCACGGACCGCTAATTACACCGCAGCGATTTATTATACTTGGTACGTTTTTAAGTTCATTATATTCGGTAATAAGTAATTCAGAAGCCAATTTAGTAGTCCCGTAAAAACTTCTACTGCCCGAAAGCGAAAAATGTTCAGTTACTCCTCGAGAAGAAATCCCATTTAAACTTTGCTCATTTTTCCAAATAAAACGCGTTGCTAATTCTTCAAAAGATGCCGATTCAAGATTTTTAATTGGATAAATTCTGCTTGTTGAGAGAAAAATAAAAGCAGCCCCTGTTTTTTGGGCTAATTCTAAACAATGAACAGTACCATTCAGATTAGCTTGAATGAGTGGCATAACAGGTGAATCGATGCCCGACAAAACACTTGGATCAGCCGAGGCATCAATAATAAAATCTAATTCTGTAAACCCCGACAGATCTTCTTGGTTCCGAATATCGCCATGTAAAAATTCAACACCAGCCTCCTTTAAACGCGGCAAGTTGAGCTCAGAACCCCGCCTACGCAAATTATCTAGCGCCACAATATGATAGGCAGGATAGCGGTGCTTTAATCCAATGGCTAAAGTTGAACCCACAAAACCTGCCCCACCTGTAATTAAAATATGTTTACCCATCTTTTTGTAAGAAGCGCAATTTTAATGAATAGTTGCGAATTCTTGATGTTTTTTTGTAGTATTGGGAAACAAAAACAAAATGAATCTCGCTCAGCGCCTACATATTGTTGGTTGTATGCTATTTGTTTGGTACAGCTGCATGGTAATTTTTCCTCAAATTACCCTGTTAATTGGACTAAAATTTAGTTGGATTCAATGCATTGGTAGCAACCTCTGTTTTATATGGATTTGGCTTTTAATGCAAAGAAATTTTTTTTTAATTTCTGATTTCAAGCAGACTGGTTTTTTATTCGGCATAGGAATCTTGATCATCTATTTCTGCCTATGGTATGCAAATAACATTCTAGATAGCTCTTTTGATGGCAATTGGTATCATTTAGATGCCATACACTTACTCAACAAAGGTTGGAACCCAGTGTATGGCAGTTTACAAGAAATGGAAACCTCTTTTTCTTACCAATACTTAACCCATTTCCCAAAAGGAGCTTGGTTGTTTGGAGCCAATGTATTAGCTTTTAGCGGCGAAGCAGAACTAGGCAAAGCCAGCACCATCATTCTTTCATTCAGTTTGTTTTTCATAGGCACACACGCGATAAAAGAAACGTTTCAATTAAGTATCTATACCAGCCTCCTGATGGGCTTGCTTTTGGCCTCTAATCCCATTCTACTTTTAAACTTTGGAAATCATTATGCCGACGGACAATTAGGCGCATTACTGAGTATTGGAATGCTTTTTTGTTTGCAATATATCGTTACAGGTGAGTGGTTTTACAGTTTACTCGGACTCTCTTCATTTTCCCTGTTAGCGAATACAAAATTTAATGGAACCGCCTATGCGCTGCTATTTACTGCCGGCTTTTTATTTTATTTATACCAATTCAAATCTCACGCAATTAAAAAAGTAGTAGGGATAGGATTAGTTTGGATTTTTATTAGCTTTATTCTATTAGGCTTCAATCCATTTGTTACCAATTATTTAGAAAAAGGAAATCCCTTTTACCCGCTCAATACAGGCACACAATCTGTTTTTAATGTGGCACATAATTACCCTGCAAATTTTATTGAAATGAACCGATTTGAAAAATTTATGGCTAGTTTATATGCGCAACCAGATTGGGCAATTCAACCAAAATCAAGTTCAATAAAAAAGTTATTTAGACCTATTTCATTTGAATCTTACAGCTATGGGAATAGCAATTTAGCCGGATTTGGGCCCATTCTACCCGAACTGTTGCTTTTTATTCTGCCACTTGGTTTATGGATTATAATACAACTCAATTATACAGTTAAACAAGGGATTATTTATTTTATCGGACTCATCCTATTGAGTATTTTTATTAACCCAGAATCATGGGTAATGCGTTATGTTCCTCAGTTCTGGCTGATCCCAATCTTATGTATTATTTTACTCATACAACACAAAAAAACCTACTTTATTGGCTTATTAACCGCAATACTATTGCTTTTTGGAAATTGCCTATTGGCTTATCATTACTTAAAAAAATGCCAAGTTCATACCAAAGAATTAATTAACCAGGTTGAGCTGGTAAGACATAGTAAAGGGCATTTTATGTTTGATGGAGGATGGTCTAAACCCTTTCAATACAGGATAGAAAAATTGGGTCTAGACCTTAGTAAACAAGAAAAACTAAATAGTGAAGACAGCCTAGTAAAACCTTTTACTGGAGGTTTGGGCGCATATTTTAAGAAAAGAACTAACAAATAATAAAAGAATTTGATAATTTCGACGCATTCAAATACACCTATGTCTACGGAAAGAATATTAATCATTGGCTCAAATGGCCAAATTGGGCTAGAGTTAGCCGAAAATTTAAGAAAATCTTATGGGTCAGATAATGTGATCTGCAGCGATGTGCGCAGATTAGATAATCAGATCGAACCCTTTGAATCATTAGATATTTTGGATCAAACCAAATTATATGAAATTGTAAAAAAATACCAAATCACCCAAGTATATTTATTAGCAGCTCTGCTAAGTGCCACTGCAGAAAAAAATCCGAAATTTGCATGGGATTTAAACATGAATGGCTTGTTTCATGTATTAGACTTAGCTAAAGAGGGTATTATCAAGAAAATTTATTGGCCTAGTTCAATAGCCGTATTTGGTCCAACTACGCCAAGAATTCACACACCGCAATACACGGTAATGGAACCTAATACCATTTATGGCATTAGTAAACAAGCTGGAGAACGGTATTGTGAGTATTACCATCAAAAACACGGCGTTGATGTACGCAGTATTCGCTACCCTGGACTCATTGGATGGAAGAGTGCACCTGGCGGTGGCACTACTGATTATGCGGTTCACATATACCATGAAGCACTAAAGAATAAATCATATGAATGTTTCCTAAGTGCCGAAACAGCATTACCAATGATGTATATGCCAGATGCCATTAGAGCAACCATTGAATTAATGGAGGCACCTGCAGAAAAAGTTAAAATTAGAAGTAGTTATAATTTAGGAGGTATAAGTTTTAATCCGGAAGAAATTGCAGCTAGCATTAGAAAGCATATTCCATCCTTTACAATGAGCTACAATCCAGATTTTAGACAAGCTATCGCAGATAGTTGGCCACAAAGCATAGACGATACAGAGGCAAGAAATCATTGGGGTTGGAAGCCTGAATTTGATTTGGATGCCATGACCCAAGAAATGTTAACGAATATACAGTCTTCTCATCTGTAATTTTTGTGTAATTAATAGCTCTTAGACCAAATAAAAATGGAGTTTAATTATTTACATTAAACTCCATTTTTATTTGGTAAATAAGGCAGCGCACCAATTATTTTGCTCCGTGCTTCCTTTGAAAACAAAACCATAAGATTGCGCTTTTTCCTGCAAATCAAATAAATCTGTAATGTAAAATCCAGAGATTAATAAACTGCCTTCTACTTTCAAAAAAGAAAAGAGCGCATCAAAACTATCCATTAAAATATTGCGATTGATATTAGCTAATATTACATCAAACTCTTGTATGGGTACAGCCGTTAAATCACCCGATATAAACTGAATTGGTTCCGTATTATTTAAAGCTATATTCTCTAAAATATTTTCTGCAGCCCAAGTATCTATATCATTTGCCACTATCTGTGTTGCGCCTAATTTTGCAGCTAAAATAGCTAATATGCCTGTACCACTTCCGTAATCAAAAACACGGGTATCTTGCAAGTCCATTCCCAACATTAATTGCATAATAGTATAGGTAGTTTCATGGTGACCCGTACCAAAAGATGTTTTGGGTTGAATAATAATTTCAATGGGAAATGTAGGATCAGGATTATGAAATGGGGCGCGAATGTGTAATTGATCTTCAATGCAAACTGGCTCAAAACTAGATTCCCATGCTGCATTCCAATTTTGTTGAGCTACCCTAGAAATTTCAATAGCGTGGCTAGGTATAGTATATCGTTGTAAAATCTCTTCTAGGGCATCCTTATTAAAATCAGATTCTATCAAATAGGCCTCAAATCCAGATTCATTTTCCATAAAACCCTCAAAATTCACTTCAGCCAATTCAGCAATCAACATATCTGTTAAGTCTGAAGCACATGTGATTTTGCATAAAATATAATATGACATTTATTATTTAATATTTATATTGGTAAAAATTTAAACCCTTGCGCACAAAAATACTCTTAATTCTTTCAATTATTTTTTTGGGCAATGAAATATTTGCGCAAAAACTAAGCTTTGAGCATATTAATGAACAGAAAGGTTTAAATCAGATTAACATTCTTTCTTTAAACCAAGGACCCAATCATTACATATGGATTGGCACCTATTTTGGAATAGTTAGGTATGATGGCTATGAATTTGAAAAAGTAATTGAATTAGATGGAAATATTGAAGAATCAGCCATCCTTTCCATGAGTAATAATACTAATCAAGTTATCGCATTAAATAATCAATGTTTGTATGCTTTTGATAAAAATACACTGGCACACACCCGAATTCCCTTTCCAAAAAACTTAATTAGTAAACCTAAAAAAGTTATTGCCTTGCGGAATTGCATTTTAATTTCGGCAGAAAATGGCTTATGGCGTGCAGAAATGGGGAAAGATTTCTTTGAAAATATTCATGCAGGATCTCCTGTTACTGATATACAAAAATTACAATCAGGAAAAGTTGTTTATAGCAATGCTGAAGGTTTTCATATCTATTATCCATTTATTAATAAACATATTCAAGTCCATCATAAACCAGCCTCTTTAATTAAGCATTTTTGGATAGGTGAAAATCAAGATATCGCTTGGTTGGAGGCAGATAACGAATTCTATTTAGGAAATTTAGCCAACAAAAATATCATAATAAAAAAATCCTTTGAAATAGATAAAATACCCTCAAGTACAGAGATTACAAAATATAAAAACAATTACTACATTGGAACAAGGAAAGGGTTACTTTCAGTAACAGAGCGCGGTACCTGGAGTTATTTAAATCATAACGAAGAAGAATCCTATTCCTTATCTCAAGATTTCATAAGTTGTATGTTGGTTGACAATACCAATAATTTTTGGGTTGGAACAGAGTTAGGTGGACTAAATTTGCATCATCCTAATCGCTATGTATTTCCGGTTGTATCTCATTTAAAAGATACGAAAATGAAAAAGTGCAAAGAAATCTTATCTTTCGCAGAAACGCGCAAAGGTGATATACTATTTCAAAATACGCTAGGCGGAATTGGGGTATTTGACCCAAATACAATTCAAATAAAAAAATGGATTAAAACAGGGTTCATTGGAAATTGCATAATAGAAAAAACAAACTCACTAAATGATTTTTTAATTGGTACGCCAGAGGGTTTATATGAATATGATCACAACACTGAAACAATTAATTTTATTAGCACCAAGAATAAAGTTAAACCCTTTGAAAGTGACATAAAACATATATTATCCATGGGAAACAATACCTATTGGATGGGCGGTTCAGATGGTCTATTTTTATTTAATGCAAAAACGAAGAACATTCTCAAATATTTTAGCATTTCTAATTCAAATTTAGGTTCTAGTAATGTCAGAAATATTTGTTTAAAAAACCCTAATGAGTTATTGATCTCTACCACCAAAGGCTTGTATATACTGAATATTTCAAAGAATAGTTTTACACTTATTCCATTAAGTACAGACAAAAAAGAGCCCATGATTTCTTCCTGCAAAATAGACTCACATGGAAATATTTGGGTAGGAACAGCCGGTAAAGGATTATTTATATTACATCCAACAGGTAAAAAAACGCATTTACATTTAAATGAGGGGCTACCTAATTTGCAAATTTACGCGCTTATTTTCAACCAATCTGAGTCAGAATGCTGGGTTTCAACAAATAATGGCTTGTCTTGTATTAGTACAAAAGATTATTCAATTAAAAATTACTTTAGTTATGACGGCTTGCAAGGAAGTGAATTTTTTGAATCCTCGGTATTAAAATCAAAAAATGGTTACTTATACTTTGGCGGTGCAGCTGGCTTCAATTTTTTTGATCCAAATAAAATTGTTGTAGAAAAACAAACCTGCAGAATTGCATTAAAGGGAATTTCCGTTTTTAATAAGAAGTTACCCTTTCAAACCTATTACAATATCCCTAGCTCACAAAATTATCTTTCATTCGATTTTACAGCCCTAGATTTTAACACAAGTGGCAGCCACACTTATTATTGTAAAATTGAAGGAATTGATACTGGATTTAATCAAATAGGAAATAGCAGATCTGCCAGTTTCAGACAATTATTACCCGGTGAGTATGAATTCAAAGTAAAAGCGGTAAACCTAAATGGTAATATTACGAGTAACATTGCGAGTATACCTTTTTCAATTACCCCTAGATACTACCAAACCTACTGGTTTAAGATACTCTCAAGCATACTAATTGCTTCCCTAATGGCATGGATTGTTTATCAAAGAACTCAAAAAGCTATCAATGAGGAGAAAGAAAAGGGGATTCAAAATAATTTAATTGCCCAGTTGGAATTAAAAGCATTGCGTGCGCAAATGAATCCACACTTTATTTTTAATTCATTAAATTCAATTCAATATTTTGTAATTAATAAAGAAAAAAACGAAGCTGCAAAATATTTGAGCAAATTTGCCAAACTGATTCGAATGATTTTAGATAGTTCTGAGCAATCTTTTGTAACTATTAGTGATAAAGTAGAATTCTTAAACTTGTATACCGACCTAGAAGCCTTACGACTAAACAATTCATTTTCAACAGAGTATTGGGTAGACCCATTGTTAGACCAGAATATTTTAATTCCAACATTACTTATTCAACCCCATGTAGAAAATGCCATTTGGCACGGATTACAGTATAAAGATGGGGAAAAGAAATTAAGCATTAAGTTTTTGTACCTTCATGAAAATATGCTTCAAGTAGCAATTGAAGATAATGGAATCGGGAGAGCGGCTGCCATAGAATTGAAAAATCAAAAAACAAGTGTACATCAATCGAAGGGTTTTAAATTAAGTGAGGATAGAATTAACAGCTTAAAAAAACTATTTGGATCGAATCCAAAAATTGAAATAATCGACTTATTTAATGAAAATAATTTAGCTTGCGGAACAAAGGTGATCATTAACATACCAATTATACATGGATAACACAATAAAAACACTAATTGTTGAAGATGAAGAAAAAGGAAGAAGTGTGCTTAAAGCCATGTTGCATGAGATCCCTGAGGTAAATTTGGTGGGTGAGTCGCCTAATGTTGAAGATGCTATTCTTAAAATTCAATTACACAACCCAGATTTAGTTCTATTAGACATTGAAATGCCATATAAAAATGGTTTTGACTTATTAGCCGCACTTCCGCAAAGAACCTTTGATGTAATTTTTACCACAGCTTATGATTCCTATGCGATAAAGGCAATTAAATTTAGTGCTGTAGATTATTTACTAAAACCAATTGACCAAGAAGAACTCAAAATTGCCATAGAAAAAACAGCTGAAAAGCGAAAAAAAATACAACATGAACCGCAAGCGCAAATCACTAATTTATTAGAAAACTTAAAGGCAATAAATAAACATAACTTTAAATTAGCTCTACCAACATCTACAGGTTCCATATATATACCAGTGGATGAAATTATAAGATGTGAAAGCGATACAAATTATACTAAATTCTATTTTAAAAATGATGAGCGTCCTACTTTAGTATCCAAAACCTTAAAGGACTATGAAGAGTTGCTCACCGATTTTGGATTTTGTAGAGTCCACCACTCTCACCTCATCAATTTAAAATTTATTAGGGAGTACATTAAAGGAGATGGTGGCACTATTATAATGTTTGATGGTACTGAGGTTGAGGTATCTAGAAGAAAAAAAGAAATTTTCCAGAAAGCGCTCGAAAAATTCACTACAATTCTATAAGTTCCTACCACATAAACAATGAAACCGACCACTTGCTTAATTTTGATCGGGAGCTTAACTATTTTATAGCACCTTTGAAGGGACTATGAAAGCAAAGAAAATTGCCCTACTATCGTTTGTTATGTTTGTATGTATTTTAGTCTTCATCCAATTAATGATGAAATGGTAAAAAACGCCCTGCTGAAGCCTTAGAGTCTTACGTTCTACCCTTAATAGTCTAAGCTCATTTACCCCATTAAAAAAGCCTCATTAATTGAATTAATGAGGCTTTTTTATTTCTAACAAGCATTATTTATGACAAATACATACCCGCTCTTTGGGATTGAACCCGCTCATCTTGTAAATATTCATCGTAAGTTAAACGTTTGTCAATTACTCCATTTGGGGTAATTTCAATAATTCGATTAGCGATACTTTGAACAAAAGTATGATCATGTGATGTAAAAATTGCATTGTGCTTCCACTCAACCAAGGCATTATTAAATGCAGTAATTGATTCTAGATCTAGGTGATTCGTTGGTTCGTCTAAAATCAAACAATTGGCATTAGTTAACATCATTCTAGAAATCATACAACGTACTTTCTCACCCCCTGAGAGCACATTAGACATTTTAAATACTTCTTCTCCACTAAACAACATTTTACCGAGAAAACCACGGATATAGGTTTCATCTTTCTCCACAGAATATTGACGTAACCAATCAATTAAATTATTTTGACCCGAAAAGTATTTGGCATTTTCGTTTGGCAAATAGGAAACAGTTATGGTTTGTCCCCACATAAATTCTCCTGAATCTGGTTTTTCATTTCCCACTAAAATTTCAAAAAAAGCAGAAATAGCCATATGATCTTTCGATAAAATAGCCACTTTATCTCCTTTATCTAGTGCAAATGAGATATCTTTAAATAAAAATTTACCTTCTGCATTCTTTTTAGATAGCCCTTCCATTCTCAAAATTTGGTCGCCACATTCTCTATCAGGTCTAAAAATAATGCCAGGATATTTTCTTGTAGAAGGTTTAATATCATCTACTACTAATTTCTCTAATAATTTTTTCCTACTGGTAGCTTGCCTAGATTTTGAAGCATTGGCACTAAAACGCTCAATAAACTCTTGCAATTCTTTTCGCTTATCTTCAACCTTTTTATTTTGATCACTTTTCTGGCGCAACGCAAGCTGGCTGCTCTCGTACCAAAAGGTATAATTCCCGGTATATAGTTGTATCTTACTAAAATCAATATCTGCAATATGCGTACATACAGCATCTAAAAAGTGCCTATCATGCGATACCACAATAACTGTATTTTGAAAATCGGCCAAAAAATTCTCTAACCAAGTAATGGTTTCTACATCCAAGTCGTTTGTGGGCTCATCAAGTAATAGTACATCAGGATTACCGAATAAAGCCTGCGCTAAAAGCACCCTAACTTTCTCTTTACCATTTAATTCCTTTAAGAGTAGTTGATGCTGATGCTCTTTGATACCCAGGTCGCTCAATAAATTAGCTGCATCACTTTCTGCATTCCAACCTTCCATATCGGCAAACATACCCTCCAACTCTGCAGCCCGGTGTCCGTCTTCATCAGAAAAGTCTGGCTTTAAATAAATGGCATCCTTTTCTTGCATAATCTCTAACAGCTTTCGGTTTCCCATAATCACTGTTTGTAAAACTGGGAGCTCATCAAACTCAAAGTGATTTTGCTTTAATACACTCATTCTCTCTCCTGGAGCCATGGAAACAGATCCCGTGGTTGCATCTATTTCTCCACTTAAAATCTTTAGAAAAGTGGTTTTTCCGGCACCATTAGCACCAATTACACCGTAGCAATTTCCTGGTGTAAATTTCACATTTACATCTTCAAACAAAACGCGTTTGCCGTATCGCAAACTTAAATTAGCAACTGAAATCATTCAATATTTTTAAAAGTTGTCAAAGGTAATTATTTCTTGAGATGAATGGCATAAAAAAACGGGGCCAGTTACCTGGACCCCGCTTTAGCCTATGAAACAAATTGCATTCTACCCCTAGATGCAATTATCTTTATGTAAATTTAGCAAATGCTAAACACAAATAATTTTTATCTATCTTACCAAACAAAAGTACAAAAAAAATATAACAAACAAGAAATTTGTTAAAAAAATACTTGACCCGC